>NZ_JAAWWD010000106.1 GCF_021404545.1 Aestuariivita sp. | reverse complement strand
TGGGGTGGGTGAATCCATAAGCCTCGCCCATTTCCTCTTCGCCAATGTTGGGTCCGGGGGGAATGCGATGTTCGTGGATCGCCATTTCAAGGTCTAGGATGTCCGCGTGGCTGGTCCAATTTGTGATCTCGATCTTGGTCATGGGTCCTTCGCCGATTGTTTGCCCCTGAGTATGTCTTTTTCCGATTCGCATGGAAAGGGACAAGTAGAACAGTGGGTTTCGCGATTTGAGACAATATTGTATACAAAAATGTTCTGATTTTTAAGCGCCACCCGCTGCCAGAGGCCCATAAAACGGGCGGCGCCGGTTTTTGCGCCCTCCCGCCCGCGAAAACTCTGCCGCACTCGCAATTCAAAGCGCAGGGTCATTGCAGATGACGGTATGGGGGCCTTTATGCGAACGGGGTATGATCTTGAATTGGTGCACCTGACCAAGCGCTATGGCGATACGGTTGCAGTGCGTGATTTGAATCATGTCTTTGTAAAAGGCAGCTATGTCTGCCTTTTGGGTCCGTCCGGCTGTGGGAAATCATCAACACTGGGCATGATCGCAGGGCATGAGGACGTCAGCGAAGGGGCATTTGGATGTTAGGGACGTGTCTCTTTTAATCGTGTGCGGGCCGTCGTGTTCTCCGCTTCCCCCCGGGCAGGGCGGTTCGGCCATGATGTTTCAGAACTATGCGCTCTTTCCGCATCTGTCGGTGCGCGAAAACGTGGCATTTTCGCTGCGCATGAAAGGGGTGAACAAGGCGACGCGCCACGCCCGCGCCAATGAGCTTCTGGAACTTGTAGACATGCTAAATCTGGCTGACCGTCTACCTGCACAGCTTTCTGGGGGCCAACAACAGCGCGTTGCTTTGGCACGCGCGCTGATCACTGACCCCAAGGTGCTCTTGCTGGATGAGCCGCTGTCAGCGCTTGATCCGTTCCTGCGCGTTCGGATGCGCAGCGAGTTGAAGAAACTACAGCGCGCGTTGGGCATCACCTTTCTGCACGTAACCCACGGCCAGGATGAGGGGCTCGCGTTAGCCGACGAGATCGTCGTGTTGAATGACGGGGGGACGGAAAGGCCGGGGCGTGCGGCCGGGGCTTGGGCA
>NZ_JAAWWD010000017.1 GCF_021404545.1 Aestuariivita sp. | reverse complement strand
TACCCGCTCTGCATTTCCCAGGGGCCGCAGCCCAAGGGCCCGTTGCACATTTATGAGGAAATGTACAAATGGCGACATCTGGTCGAGAATTTCTTTTGCGATCTGAAAGACTTCCGACGGATCGCCTTGCGAACCGACAAAACCGACCTCAGCTTCGCAGCAATCATCAACGCTTGCGCAGCACTGCTCAACTCAAAGTGAATCTCAACAGACCCTAGGCGGCTATCGCGCCAGAAGCGTTGGATCGGCATCTCTTCCATCAATCCCATGCCACCATAGATCTGCACCGCATCGTCCGCGATCTTTCCCAGCATTTCCGAACAGAACACCTTGATCATCGCTGCATCTGCATCGCGCATCATGCCCTGTTCGGCGCGGGCGACGGCATCTTTGACCATCAGATCCGCAGCCCGCAGCTGGATTGCGCCATCGGCCAGACGGAACCCGGTGGCCTGAAAGCTGCCGATGGGTTTGCCGAACTGTTTGCGCGACGCGGCCCAGTCGGTTGCCATCTCCAGGATACGCTCTGCCTTCCCGCAGCAGGTCGCCCCAACCCAGATGCGCCCCATGCCCAGCCATTTGCCCGACAGCTCGAGGCCCCGGCCTTCTTCGCCCAAGAGTTGACCCGCGCCCAGGCGTACGTTGTCGAAGTGCAATTCAAACGTCTTATAGCCCCGATAGCTGACGCATTTCGTGCCTTCGCGACAGTCAAAGCCTTTGGTCCCAATGTCGACAAGAAAGGCCGTGACCCGCTTGCGCGGCCCGCGCGGGGTCTCGTCCTCACCGGTGGCCGCGAAGACGATAGCGAAATCGGGCATGCAGGGACCAGAGATGAAATGCTTGGATCCGTTGAGAATCCAGTCGTCGCCGTCGCGCCGCGCATTGGTTTTCATCCCCATAACGTCGGACCCGGCATCGGGTTCGGTCAGGGCAAAAAGCTCGCGCTTTTCACCGCGCACGGCCGGCAGCAGATACTCCTCGCGCTGCACGCCGTCACAGGCCATCAGCAACTCGGTCGGTCGCGCGGCCCAGCTTTGCAGAGCGTGGGACGTCTTGCCATACTCGCGTTCAATCAGCGACATCGGACCATAGCCGAGACCGCCCCCGCCAACGTCTTCGGGCAGGTTGCAGGCGAACAGACCCAGCTCATGCGCTTTGGCTTCGATCTGGCGGCCGATCTCCTCGGGGACATAGCCCAGACGATCCACCTCTTCTTCGTGAGGGTACATTTCAGTCTCGACAAAGCGGCGGACCGTGCTGACCAGAAGGTCGGTTTCATGGCTGGTTTCGATATTCATCTGCGCCTCGCTCATTCAGCTTCGGCTTTGGCATTCCGGCGCGACAGGATTGCGGAAATGACAAAGGCAATCAGGGTGATAGCAATCAGGACCACGGCTGCGGCTGCAACCGTCGGGTCGGTGTTCTCGCGGATGCCGTTCCACATGCGGCGCGGCAGGGTGTAGACGTTGAACTTCGAAATGAAGAGCGTGACCACGATCTCATCCCAACTGAGGATGAAAGCAAAGAGTGCCCCGGCAAAGACCCCCGGTTTGATCGACGGCAGGATCACACGACGCATGGTTGTCCAGTTCGAGGCACCAAGGTTCTTAGATGCCTGTTCCAGCCTTGGGTCAAACGTAGCAAGTGATGCGCTGACAGTGATCAGCACCATTGGCGCGGCCAGGATCGTGTGAGCCAGGATCAGGCCCGCATAGCTGTCAAGCAACCCCATCGGAATCCAAAGCCGATAGAACGCCATCGCCGAAATGATCTGAGGGATGATCAACGGCAGCAGCAGCAGCGCCCGCACCAATTCGCTGTATCTTGACGACACGCGCCAGAGCCCGATGGCGCAGAGCGTGCCAAGCAGAGTGGCCAGCAAGGATGTCGAGACCGCGATCACACCGCTTTGAAAGAAGCTCGACAGCCATTCCTCACTGGTGAAGAGTTTCTGAAAGTGCCGCAACGAAAACGTGCCCTCGGGCATCGATAGGAAGCGTTTCGGCGTCAGCGATACGGGGATGGCGATCAACGCGGGCGTGACAAGAAACAGCAGCAATACCCATGCGCCGATCTGGTTGAAATGTGAAAACAGGCCCGGTTTCATCGCGTGGACCCCCCGAAGACGGTACTCAGCTTCATAAAGCGGGACATCATCCAGAGCATCGCGAGCACGCCGAACAGCATAAGAGCCGCCAGCATTGCCGCCGTGCCCCATTGAAGGGTGACCAGAAGCTGAACAGAGATGTATTCCGCGACCATCAGCACCTTGCCACCGCCAAGGATCGCCGGGGTGACATAGAAACCGAGGCTGAGGATGAAAACCAGAAGCGTCGAGGCGACCAGCCCCGGTGTGGTCATCGGAAGGTAGATGCGCCAGAATGTTTGCACACCAGACGCCCCTAGGTTGCGTGAGGCATCCATCACGCGGGTATCCAAAGACTGCATAGAGACCAGCAGCGGCAGCACCGCATACGGGATCATGTAATGCACCATGCCGATCAGCACACCCAGTTCGTTGCGCATGAAGGCAATCGGTTCCACGATCAGACCAATATCTTCCAGTGCTACGTTCACCAACCCGCGGCGACCCAGCAACATCAGCCAGGAAAATGTGCGCACAAGGATCGAAATCCAGAAGGCGACCAGCAGCAGCGTCAGCATGTAGTTCTTCTGGCGCTGGTGACAGTGCACCATGGCGTAGGCGATGGAATAGCCCAGCACAACGCTGAACACTGTGGTGATGATACAGATGCGCACCGTGGTCCAGATGATGCGGATCAGCGCATCGCTTTCGCCCAGTTGGGCGTAATTGCCCAGACCCGGCTCGGGATCGGTCACGCTGAGCCACAGGATGTTGAGGATCGGACCCAGATACAACGTCACCACCAACACCAATAGCGGCGCGATGATCAACCATCCGGGATGGATATGGCGGGTGAGCAATGGCATTGGTTTATCCGGTTACAAGGCCATGGCCGCCGGCATTACGCGCGGCCATGGCGTGATCTTCAGCTGATCGCGTCGAGGAAGGCGTTCACCGCGGCTCCGCCGTTTTCACCCCACCAGACCGGATCGTTATAGACAATCTTGTCGATGTTCATGGCCGAGGTGATGGCATAGGGCTGCTGATCCTCGGGGATCTGATCGAACGCCTCAGGGTTGGACGGGGTCATACCCAGACAATCCAGCAGGGACAGCTGCGCTGACACTTCTTGGGCTGTTGCGATGAACTGCATCGCCGCCGCGCCTGCCGGATTCCCCTTTGGCACGATATAGGCGCCGGGCATCGCCATCGCCTGATTGTTCACCAGTTTAAAACGCCCGTCAGTGTCGTTCTCGATATTGCGACCGCGGTTTTGCCAGACCATGCCCAGGGACACTTCGCCGTTCACCACCATCGAATGTGCCTCAGAGCCCGAGCCCCAGTAAAGACTGTCATCCTTGATCGATTTGATCTTGGCCAGCGCGCGGTCCATGTCGAGCGGGTAGAGCGCATCGCCCGGTACACCATCGGCCATCAGTGCCGCTTCGAGCGAGCCATTGGCCCATTTGTAAAGCGAGCGCATCCCGGGGAATTTTTCGGTGTCGAAGAAATCCGCCCAGTTCTGCGGCGGGTTGTCGCCAAAGGCTTCGGTGTCATAGACGAAGGCGTAGCCGTAAAGGATCACCGACACACCATGCTCAAGCGCAAATCCGGGCAGCGTTTTGTCTTTGGAAACAACGGAATAGTCGATTGGCTCAAGATGGCCTGTCACCCCCAATGAAACGGCATTGAAAAGATCAGCATCGGCCACGTCTGCGGTCACATTTCCGCTGTCGACCATTTCCTTAATCTTGCCTTCCAGCGGGCCCGACGTGTCGAACCTCAGACCCATGCCCGTGGCTTCGGTAAATGGATCGCCGATGGCCGACCCGTGGCACTCTTCGGATTGGCCACCCCAGTTCCACATCACCACATGATCGGCGGCTGCTTGGGCGTCACCTGCCATTACCGCGCTCATGGCCACACCTGAGGCGCCACAAAGCGCCAGGAATGTGCGCCGGTCCATGCGGCCTTCCTTGTAGGCATGTGCGCTGTCTTGCAGCGTCTCTTTCATAAACTGTCTGCCTAGCATTCTTTAGTTCCTCCTATTGGGTCCGGGAATGCCCGGTTGCTTTGTCATGACACCTTCTGGGTGTTCTGTTATGGGGCCTCAGGCCGTCTTGAGTTCCACGGCTGCTTCATCCGTCCAAAGCAGATCAACAACGTCGCCTTGGGTCAGCGTTTCGCGATTGCGCCAGACGTCGATATCGACCTCGATCTCGGTGCCATTTGCAGCGTCCACAATGACCCGCTGCATGGAGCCAAAATATGTGATCGAGCGCACCGTTCCGCTCAGCCGTGCATCCTTGTGGCCAGAGCCGACGCGCAGGTCGATTTTCTCGGGGCGCAGAGCGCATATTTTTCCGTTCTGTTGAACGAAATTGGACTTCCCCAGAAAGCTGGCCGTAAACTGATTGACCGGGCGCTCGTAAAGCTCGTTGGGGGTGCCGACCTGTTCTATCGCTCCGTCGTGCATGATCACGATACGATCCGACATCGACAGGGCTTCTTCTTGATCGTGGGTGACGTAAATGAAGGTTGTGCCGATCCGGTGATGGATGTCTTTGAGTTGCTCTTGCACCTCGACCCGCAGTTTCTTGTCCAACGCACCCAGCGGTTCGTCCAGCAGCAAGACCGGTGGCGCAAAACACAAGGCCCGAGCCAGCGCGACCCGCTGTTGTTGCCCGCCTGACAATTGCCCCGGTTTGCGATCCGCAAACTTTTGCAACCGCACCAGTTCAAGCATCTCATCAACGCGCGCCTTGATCTCGGCTGCAGGACGCTTGCGTACGCTCAATGCATAGCCAATGTTGTCGCGCACCGACATATGGGGGAACAACGCATAACCTTGGAAGACCATGCCGAAATTGCGCTTTTCCGCAGGAACGTTGGCGATGGTTTGCCCATCCAGTTCAATATCGCCTTCGGAGATGTCGAGAAACCCGGCGATCATCATCAGCAATGTGGTTTTGCCCGAACCAGACGGGCCGAGCAGGGTCAGGAATTCGCCCTTACGAATGTCGAGGTTACATTGTTGACGGCCCTAAGAGACCCGAACAGTTTTGAGACGTTGCGGATTTGCAAGCTACCTGTATCGGTGCGATCAATCATTAGACCCCCCGGAGCTGCAGTTTGTTGCGTGTCTCTTGCGGGGTCAGCAGACGGCCGCCCATCCGCTCGGTGATCTCGCGGGCACGGGTGACAAGCTGGGCATTTGTCGCCATCACACCACGTTCGAGATAGATGTTGTCCTCCAGCCCCACGCGTATGTTGCCGCCAAGCGCGACAGCCGCCGCCGCCATTGGCATCTGGCCCCGCCCGATGCCGAAGCTTGCCCAGCTTGCGCCTGGTGGCAGTTGCGCTTTCATCGCGGCCATCGTCTCAACGGTTTGATCCGCGCCCCAGGGGATGCCCAGGCAGAGTTGGAACATCGGCGGAGCGTCGATCAATCCCTCATCAATCATCGCCTTGGCAAAGCGGATGTGGCCGAGATCGAAGACCTCCAGCTCTGGTTTGACGCCCCATTCCTGCACCAACGATGCCATCCGGCGCAGGGTTGGCGGGGTAGAGATATAGATCATGTCGGTGTCAGAGAAGTTCAACGTACCGCAATCGAGCGAGCAGATATCGGGTAGGCACTCCTTGATATGGGCCAGCCGTTCTTCGGGGCCGATCATATCCGTACCGGCGCCGGGCATCGCAGGATTTCTGGGGTCCGGCACCCAATCACCACCCATGCCGGCTGTCATGTTGATCACGACATCCGTATCGCTGTCGCGCACGCGGTCGACGATCTCTTTGAACAGTTTCGGGTCGCGCGACCCTTGGCCCGTCTCGGGATCGCGTGCATGCAGATGAACCACGGACGCTCTTGCCTGCGCGGCCTCTATCGCAGATTCCGCGATGGCCTTTGGTGTCACGAGGACATGTGGACTCTTGCCGACAGTGTCCCCGGCACCGGTCACGGCACATGTCAGCACAACGTCATAGTTCATCAGGAACCTCCCCCTTTTTCCAAAGCTTGGCGCGGGAGGGGGTTAAATATTT
Organism: Aestuariivita sp.; assembly: GCF_021404545.1. Taxonomy (GTDB): domain Bacteria; phylum Pseudomonadota; class Alphaproteobacteria; order Rhodobacterales; family Rhodobacteraceae; genus Aestuariivita. The sequence continues at coordinate 27,714 of NZ_JAAWWD010000017.1, read as the reverse complement.
GTCGATTATACGACAGAGATGTGCGTAGAGTGACGAAAAATCGCACCAACAAAATGAAAGCAGCCCCATGCAGATCAATACGACAACGCAGATGCCAAGAGCATCCCAGCACGCCGTTTTCGTGGTGGTCCCGCGGTTCAATATCACCACGTTGATCACGATGATCGAAACGATGCGAATCGCGAATTATCTGGCTTCCGAGCCGATCTTCTCGTGGGAAATCGTGTCGTTTGACGGTGCGGACGTGGTTGCAAGCAATGGTATGATGACGCAGGTCGCTATCGCTGACGACAGCCTGCCCTCTGCTGATTTCGTCTTTGTCCTGGGCAGCTGGGGGACAGAGCACTACGACAACCGCCAGCTACTTGCGTGGTTGCGCAAACGTGCCCGCAGTGGCGAGATCGTATGCGGCGTAGAATTAGGGTGTTACATTATCGCTCGGGCGGGCCTGCTGGATGACAAACCGGCAACGACCCATTGGTCTTGGCTCAGCGGTTTTCGAGAGACCTTTAATCGGCTGGATGTGCAGGAATGCCTGTTTACCATCGACGGGCGTATGATGACCTGTGCGGGCGGTCTGGCGGGCGTTGACCTGATGCTGCGCCTGATCGAACGCACCGAAGGCAGCGGCTTTTCCGGCGAGATCGCGGACCAGATGCTGCACCATCCGATTCGCAACGCCAGCTCGCCTCAGCGCAGTACCATGGGGCGCAGCACCGAGACAATGTTGCCGATTGTCCGCGAGGCCATGACCCTGATCGAGGAAAACATCGAAGAACCGCTCAAGGTTCCGGAAATTGCCCGGCTGCTCGACGTTTCGCAACGCCAGCTGGAGCGACAGTTCAAGAAACATGTGGGTTGCACAGTGGTTCAGTTCGGATTGCTGCTGCGATTGCAGAACGCCCGGTTGCTGTTGATTTCGACAAATCTAAGCGTACGCGAAATTGCTACCGCCTCGGGCTTCAACACGCTGTCACATTTCGCCTATTCCTTCGGACGGATCTTTGGCCGCCGTCCCTCGGAATATCGCGAAGCCTGGCCTGTCAATGAAACTGCGCCAAGCTGGCCGGGGTCGCTGTCCGATTTCCTGGCAACGTTGGACGATGTCACGGCTGGCGCGATCAGCCCTCGCGGGACTGACGCACCGCGTTGAGCACCGCAACGATTTCGCGGCCCCGCTGAGCGGCCATATCTTCAAAATGCCGTTCCCCGGCGATGGCATTGCAGCCATCGACCATGCGATCACGCAACTCGGTTGTCAGTTCGGGTGCCTCCAGCCGCGCCCAGGGTAGCTTCAGCGCCGGGCCGAACTGGTCCAGGTTGGTCGCCATTCCGCCCGCACCACAAGCGACGTGAAAGGCCATACACTGACCTTGTGACACCATGCGCGGCGCGGGGCCGTTCATCAGGGCGATGTCGATGTCGTCAGGTGTTGCCTCGCCGTTGGCGACCATATGGAGCGCCTCGCGCCACAGGGCCTCTTGCAGGCGGGTGGCGACGAAGCCTGGAATTTCCTTTTTCATCAATAGCGGTGCTTTGCCCGCGATCCGGTAGAACGCGCCCGCCCAAGCGACGGCTTCAGGCGCGGTGTCGTCACCGCCGACGATCTCGACCAGGGGTAGCAGATATGGCGGATTGAACGGATGCCCGATCACGGTGCGTTCGGGCGTGGCACAGCTGGTCTGGATTTCCGTCATGGTGAGGCCAGATGTAGAGGATCCGATCACCACGGAGGGTGGTAGGATATCCCCCATCCGCTTATACAAAGCCTGTTTGATCTCCAGCCGCTCTGGCGCACTTTCTTGTACGAATTGCTCGCCCTCCAGCGCTTGCTCAAGATCGGTGACGATGCGCAGCCGATCACGCGAAGCGCCCTCGGCAAGGCCCAGTTCGGTCAGACTGACCCATGCGGTATCGAGGATGGCGCGAAACGCGGGCGTCTCGGACTCATTGTGCAGATAGGCGGTGACGTCATATCCGCGCGCAAGGAAATGCGCCGCCCAACCGCCGCCAATCGGACCCGCGCCAATACTGGTGACGCGGGTGACACTTGAAGGATCTGGATACATCATTCGCCTTTGAAATTGGGTTCGCGTTTTTCCACGAAGGCTGCCACGCCTTCAGCGGCATCCTCGGATTTCAGCATTTTGCGATAAGTGGGCATCGGATCGGTGCGCATCTTGTGGAAGGCCTGTTCCAGTGGCACGCATTCGATCACACGCTGGACCTCTTTGACCGACTGCATCGCCAGGGGCGCCGACCACGCAATCGAGGCGGCCCATTCCCGAGCAGCGTCCATCAACTGATCGCGCGGAACCACTTTGTTGACCAGTCCGTATTGCGCGGCCTCGGCTGCGGTCATGCGGCGGCCCAACAGGAACATCTCCATCGCGATGTTGTGCGGGATGCGGCGCGGCAGGCGTTGCAGCGCACCGGCGTCCGGCACGATCCCAAGTGGCATTTCGGGCAGTCCGAATTCGACGTGATCCGCTGCAATCAACAGATCGCACCCCAGCGCCATCTCAAACCCGCCGCCGATCGCCAGACCATTGATTGCTGCAATGACCGGCTTGTTCAGGGCCCAGTTCTCGGTGAGACCGGTGAAACCACCAAAGCCGTAATCATCCGACTCCCACCAGTTGTCCAACTGCATCTCGCCGTCGTTGAGCGCCTTGAGATCCCACCCGGCCGAGAAGATCTTGTCTCCGCCACCGGTCAGGATCGCGCATCGCAGGTCTTTGTCCTCATGCAATTCCTGAAATGCCGCCGCCAGCGCATGTGAGGTCGCGACGTCGATTGCATTCACTTTGCCGCGTTCAAGTGTGACTTCCATCACATGGCCCTCGCGGTGGACCTTTACCCCGTCCGACATCCGCGTCTCCTTAACTGAATTCCGGCATGACTTCGTTGCAGAACATGCGCAGTGATTTTTGCTGACTGGCGTGATCCAGACCCATGGAGGCGTAGTAGATGTACTCATTCACGCCCAACGCCTGATACCGCTTGAGTTTCTCGATAACGGTCTCGGGTGATCCGAACATCAGGTTCTCTTCCAGCATCGCGGGATCGTATTGTTCACGTCCTTCCAACTGATCCAGCGGGACTGACGCGGGAAATCCGTTGTGGACATCACCTGCGTTGCGAAACAGGTTCTCGAACTGGCTCAGAACAGTGCGGATCGCGTTCAGTGCGGTTTGCCGGTCGGTTTCGTTGTCATAGACACAGGCGTGGCGCATCAGTGCAAATCGGGGCTGCCAATCGTTGTCGGCCTTGGCGATGGCGTCATCGAAATGCTGCTTGTAAAGCTCGGCTTCGGCGAAGGGGCGGGTCAGCGGCCAGCAGTTGACATTGCACTTGTTGCGGATCGCGAAATCATAGGTGATCGGCGAGCGTGCGGCGACCCAGACAGGCAAGTCATTTTGCAGCGGTTTGGGCACCGAGGTGGAGGTCGGAAACTGCCAGAACTCGCCGTCATGGGCGTAGTCACCCTGCCAGAGCGCGCGTACGGCAGGCAGCATTTCCTGCATATAGCGCCAGGCGTCTGATTGCTTCAACCCGGGTTTCATCCGATCGAATTCACGCTGGTAAGCGCCCGAGCCGATGCCGAACTCCAGCCGTCCACCGCTGATCAGATCGGTGAAGGCGGCTTCCCCTGCGAGGTTGATCGGATGCCAGTAGGCGGCGGTCGCGACCGCGGTCCCAAGCCGGATGCGGCTGGTCTCGGTAGACCACCAGGTCAACAGCTGAAACGGGTTCGGCGCGATGGTCATTTCCAGGGCGTGATGCTCGGCGGACCAGACGATATCGAAACCGCCTTCTTCGGCGATATGCACCATCCCGAGCGTATGGCGTGCGACATCCTGCATATCCAGGCTATCGTCGATCCGTTCCATGTTTACGGCCAGTTGGAATTTCATGGCAGGGCTCCTGTTGGTCTGATGTGTGGGGCGGGGCTCAGCGCATCACGAAGGGATTGCTGATTGGATCGTCTGAGGTGTTGACCCAGACGGTCTTTGGTCTTGTGTAATCGTAGATGGCCTGGAATCCGCTTTCGCGGCCATAGCCCGAGGTCTTGTTGCCGCCGAACTCGGCGATAGGGGACACCACGCGGTAAGTGTTGACCCAGACAATGCCTGCGCGCACCGCGCTCGCCATGCGCAGCGACCGCGCGCTGTCACGGGTGAAGACACCCGCTGCCAGCCCATGTTCGGTGTCATTGGCCAGCGCCAGAACCTCGTCTTCAGTCTTGAAGCGTTGCACGCACAGGACCGGGCCGAAAAGTTCGGTGTCGACGATGCGCAGATCCTGGCGGGGGCAGTCGATGATCGTGGGTTCATAGAACAGGCCTGACATGCCCTCAGGCTGCCGGCCGCCGGTCAGCACCGTGCCGCCTTCGGTTTGTGCATGGGCGACCTCCCGCTGGATGTGTTCCAGTTGCCCTTGGGTGCATAGCGGGCCCATTTGGGTGTTGTCGGCAAGCGGATCACCGATCACGATCCGGCCTGCGATTTCTGTCATGCGTTCAAGGAACTCATCGGCGATGTCTTCATGCAGATAAAGCCGCGATCCGGCGACGCAGCTTTGCCCCGCCGCCGCGAAGATGCCCGCGACAGATGCGTTGACCGCGCTTTCGATATTTGCGTCATCAAAGACGATGAAGGGCGATTTGCCGCCCAGTTCCAGCGATATCTCCGCAAAGTTGCGCTTGGCATTCTCCAGCACATGGCGCGCCGCATTCGGACCGCCGGTAAAGGACACGCGCGCAACCAACGGGTGCCCGGTCAGCGCCCGGCCGCAGGGTTCGCCATGGCCCGTGACGATGTTGACGACACCGGGCGGGATGCCTGCCGCATCGATCAGTTTTCCGAATTCCAACATCGCGGCGCTGGCGTGTTCCGAGGCCTTGAGCACAACCGTATTTCCCGCCGCCAGTGCCGGGCCGATCTTGACCGCGACAAGGAACAGCTGGCTGTTCCACGGCACCACGGCTGCGACGACACCCAGTGGTTCGCGCTTGGTAAAGACGAACATGTCGGGTTTGTCGATGGGCAGGGTCTCGCCGCTGACCTTGTCGGCACATCCGGCAAAGAAGTGGAAGAACTCGGCGATGTATTTGGCCTGCCAGCGGGTTTCGCCAAGCAGTTTGCCGGTATCGATCGATTCGGTGCGGCCAAGCGCCTCTGACTGATCCGCCAGCAGATCGCCCAGTTTGCGCAGGCATTTGCCGCGCTCGGTCGGGGTCATCCCTGCCCAAGGGCCGGTGGTGAACGCCCGGTGCGCGGCTTTTACAGCCCGGTCGACGTCCCCCTCTGTGGCTTCGGGCACCCGGCTCCATACCGTACCGGTTGCCGGGTTCACGCTGTCAAAGGTGCCGCCGTCCTGGGCATCCACCCACGCTCCGTCGATCAGCATTTGGTAGCTCGTGATATCGGACATCACATGTTCCTCCCCCTTTGAGACACCTCCATTCATGGCGGCTTTGAAGGTCGGGGTTTGGGAATAATCGACACCGCTTGTCGAAAAATCCCAATCCTTGGACGGTTGCGCGCGGCAGGTTCGGCATAGAAGGAGCCCTGTGCAATGGTCAGAAAGAAGCAAGTTATTGGTGAACCGCTGGAGATCGGGGGGCGGGTGTTGTCGCTGTCACGAGCGATTCGTGCTGGCGATTTTGTGTACCTCACGGGGCAGATTCCGATGCAAGACGGCGTGCCCATGACCAGCGGTACCGTCGAAGAGCAGACCCGCGCGGTGCTGGATGACATCACCCACACGCTGGCGGAAGCCGGGTGCACCCGTGATGACGTCATCAAGGCCCTGGTCTGGTTGCGCGACCGCAGTGATTTCCCCGGTTTCGATGCTGTTTATGGTGAGTACTTTCCGGTTGAACCGCCAACCCGCTCTGCGGTGGTCAGTGATCTCTTGGTTGACGCCCGGGTCGAGGTCGAGGTGGTGGCCTACTGCCCGCTGGGAGGCGAAAGCTGATGGCGCAAGCTCCGGATGGCACCGCGTTTGAGCTTACTGGTCCGGTGGATACACCGGTGATTGTGCTGATACATGGTCTTGGACTCAACCGCGCGTGCTGGCAATGGACCATTCCTGCGCTGCAGGATCGCTACCGTGTTCTGAGCTATGATCTTTATGGCCATGGCGACAGCGCGATCCCACCGGAAACCCCCAGCCTGCTGCTTTTTTCCAAGCAACTGAACGGGTTGCTGGATCATTGTGGCATTGCGTCCGTGACGATCGCGGGCTTTTCCCTAGGTGGCATGATTGCCCGGCGCTTTGCGCAAGATAGACCTGACAGGGTAAGCGCGCTTGTCATTCTTCACTCTCCCCATAAACGCAACGAAACGGCGCAGGCCGCGATTCGAAAGCGCGTTGAACAGGCCCGTCACGATGGTCCGCAAGCCACGGTTGAGGCGGCGCTGGACCGCTGGTTCACCGCGGATTTCCGTGTATCGAACGCGCAGATGATGGACCTCGTGCGCGGGTGGGTCATGGCCAACGACAAGGCGGTCTATCACACCATCTACCGCGTTCTGGCCGATGGGATCGATGAAATCGTGGCGCCTGATCCGCCGATCAGCTGTCCCGCTTTGGTGATCACCGGCGATGAGGATTTCGGGAACGGACCGGAAATGACCCACGCCATCGCCGCCGATATCGAGGGGGCCGAGGCGATCGTTCTGTCAGGGCTGCGGCACATGGCACTGGCCGAAGACCCCGCAGCCGTCAACGGCCCGCTCCGGGCCTTTCTTGATCGTCAGGATATAGCACGATGAGCACACGGATTCTGAAAGGGCTGCGCGTTCTCGATCTCAGCCGCATGCTGTCTGGCCCATATTGCACCATGCATTTGGCTGATCACGGCGCGGAGGTAATCAAGATCGAAGGCGGCACCGGCGACACCAGCAGGGGCAACGGGCCGTTTCGCGATGATGACCCTGAGAAAGTTTGGGCCGGGTACTTTGTCAGCATGAACCGCGGCAAGAAAAGCATCGCCCTGGATCTGAAATCGGAAGATGGGCGGGCGCAGTTTCGGGCGCTTGCTGCGACGGCTGACGTGATTGTCGAGAATTTCCGTCCCGGCGTGATGGAGCGTCTGGGCCTGTCCTACGAAGACCTTGCCGCGCAGAATCCGCGCCTAGTCTATGCCGCGATCCGCGGCTTTGGCGATCCCCGGACGGGGGAAAGCCCCTATTCCCAGTGGCCTTCTTATGACGTTGTCGCCCAGGCCATGGGGGGCTGATTGCGATGACCGGCCCAAATCCCGAAACACCGACGAAAACCGGACCTGGCATTGGCGATATCTTTGCCGGGATGACGATGGCATTCGGCATCATGGCGGCGCTGCGAGAGGCCGACGCCACGGGCAAGGGCCAATTCGTCGAAGTCTCCATGTACGATGCAATGATATCGTTGTGCGAACGCATGATCTATCTGCACGACTTCACCGGAGAAGTCCCTGAGCCCGAGGGCAATGCGCATCCGTTTCTGGCGCCGTTCGGTCTGTTTCCGGCATCAGACGGGCATATCGCCCTCGGGATTGTTGACGATGCGTTCTGGCGTCGACTGGTAGACATCATGGGCAAGCCAGAGCTGGGGCAAGACCCGCGGTTTGCCAATCGCGCCCAGCGGGGACAGAATGCAGAGCAAGTGGAGCGTTTGGTCACGGCCTGGACCTCCGAGCGCACCAAGGCAGAGCTGACGGGTCTTCTGGGTGGGCAGGTGCCTTTCGGGCCACTGAACACAGTCGCGGACATTTTTGCCGATCCGCATGTTGCGGCGCGCGGTATGCTTGAGAAAGTGCCGTCGCCGGAGCCTGGTCAGGCGCCCTGGACGGTTGCCGCCAACCCACTGCGTTTTGCCGCGCATGGCCACGGCGCTCTGGCCGCGCCGCCCCGGCTGGGTGCGGATAACGCGATGCTGACCGGGCTTGCACCGCCAGCCCCGATGGACCCCGCAGACATACGCGCTTTGCGCGATGCCTTTGGCCGTTTCGCCACCGGCGTCACGGTTGTTACGACCTGTCAGGCAGATGGCACACCGCGCGGGTTCACGGCGAACTCCTTCACGTCTGTATCGCTCGACCCACCGCTGCTGCTGGTGTGTATCGGCAAGCGGGCCCTGTCCTGCGATACGTTCGCCGCGTGCGATCACTTTGTGGTCAATATTCTGGCGGATGACCAAAAAGAGATCTCAGGCCTCTTTGCCTCGCAATCCGCAGACAAATTCGAGATCGCGGATTGGCACCCAAATGCGCAAGGCATGGCAGTGCTGGATGGGGCGCTCACCAGTTTCAGCTGCGCGCAGCACAAGCTGGTGGATGCAGGTGATCATCTGATCCTGATTGGTCGTGTTCTGGATTTCGAAACCGGAGAGGGCCAACCTCTTGGCTACTACAAAGGGGCCTATTTCGATGTCGGCGTGGACCGCGCGCTCACGGATGCGGCGGCGTCTGGTGGCGGAACACTTGGGGCAGTGCTGGAATGTGAAGACCGGCTGTTGTTGGCAGAAGGTCCAAGTGGCGCGATCACCGTTCCAACCGCGCCAGCCTCGGACAACAGCGTTGATGGGTTGATCATTGGTTTGGGCGATCGCGGGTTGTTTCCGGAATTGACGGACCTTTATGCGGTCTACCAGATCACACCGACGGGCACGCAGCGGATCATTTACCATGGCACGGTGCAGGGCGAAGCCCCCGAGGGCCTGCGGTTTTTTGATCTGAACGCGCTGCCGCTCGACCGGGTCGAGGACGAGGCCGAACGCGCCATGCTGCGCCGCTATGCGCAGGAAAACCGGCATGGCAGCTTTGGCATTTATCATGGAACAGAGGTGGAAGGCGTGGTGCATACCCTAGCCGGACACCGGACATATCGTATCTGACAGGAGAGAATATATGCTTCCCGAATTGCGCAAGGTCGTCACTTTCGATGAGGACATCCACACCGAGGGCGGGCGCGCATCCGACCCGGTTTTGCGGATGATCGGCGTGGCCGCCGTGGTGACGAATCCGTGGGCCGGTCAGGGGTTCGTAGAAGACCTGTCACCCGAAATTCAGCGCATGGCCCCGGTGCTGGGGGAACTGCTGTCAGATCGGCTGATTGCCCTGGCGGGATCTGGCACTGCCATCGAAGCGTATGGTAAGGCCTGCATTGCGGGCACGAGTTGCGAGCTGGAACATGCTTCGGCGCTGATCCATACGCTTCAATTCGGCAATTTCTACCGCGAGGCCGTGGGCGCCAAGAGCTATCTTGGGTTCACGAACACGCGGGGCCCTGCGAACACGCAAATCCAGATCCCGTTAATGGACAAGCATGATACCGGGCGTCGCTCACATTATCTGACGGCGCAATTCTCAATTTATGATGCGCCCGGGGTGGATGAGTTGGTGGTGGCCCTTGGTGCTGCGACCCGTGGCCGCCCGCATCACCGCATCGGGGATCGCTATTCCGATCTTGCGGCTTTGGGGCGCGACGTGGAGAACCCTGCGGCTGTATAGAAGACTACTGCGGCGCGCGTGATTGCGCGCGCCTGGTTTCAGATGGGCCTCTTGCAGGCGCTCCCGGACTGCTGGAACTGCAACCCGGTCAAACGGGATCGAGTTCCGCGCCGCTGCCGTTTGTCCGTGAGGGTCGGACGATTCTCACGGGCAACGCAGGTTTCGGTTCTGCTCAAGCCGCGTCTGCTGTCGGGCAATGACCTTGGCGATATCGCCGATGTACTGCCGGGTTGGCAGCAAAACCGGCAGAGAGATGTCTTTGCCGATCATTGGAATTTCCGATCTTGTCAAGAAGGCCAGCGCCCCGACGCCGGCCGGGTCTTGCACCCGGTCCGCTTTTCAGGATTTGGATGCAAACGCCATATAGAGGGTTCGTACAAGTGCTATGCTGACGACCAGAACCGTCAGCACGACCGAGAGTGCCGCAATGGCCGGATCGATATTGTCGCGCAGACCCATCCACATCAGGCGGGGCAGTGTGACCGCCTCGACCGAGGTCACGAAGATCGTCACGGCAATTTCTTCCCAAGACAGAATGAATGTCAGCAGGAAGGACACCACGATACCAAACCGAATGTTCGGGAGGATGACTTTGAACACCCGATCAAACAGGCTTGCGCCCATGGCGCGCGCAGCCAGGTCGATACGGCGATCCACCTGGCTGAGCGAGACAGATGTCAGAACAACAGCAAAGGGTGTGATCATCACAGCATGAACCAGCGCGACACCCAGCAAGGTGTCATAGGCCACGAGATCGTTGAATCCGCTGAGCTTGATGAGGAAGAAATACAGCGTCAGGGCCGAAACCACCGGCGGTGCAACCATGGGCAAAAGCGCGATGCCCATCAACGCCCCGCTGAACTTTGGCCGCACCATCCAGATCCCTAGGCTGAAAAACAGCCCCAACAGGGTTGCAACGCTGGCACTGATCAAACCGATGCGGATCGACAGCCAGACGCCGCTGGCCCAAACCGGGTTTTCGATCAGGGCCCAGTAGTGGCGCAGGGACCATTCGTCTGTGGGCAGAGACAGAAAGCGTTTCGGCGTAAACGAGACCGGAACAACGGCCAGCAGCGGCAGCATCAGAAAGACCCCGACCAGGGCCGCGATCAATGTCGCAATAACGCTTGGGCGAAGGGTCGTCATTTTTTTGGTGCTTTCGGTTGGAGTTGCCGCATCAGCAGGGCAAGAAGGCCCGCAATCGACACCATGAGAACAACGCTGATTGCGGCGGCCAGCCCCCAGTTGGGGCTCTGGAAGATGCGCAGATAGATCAGCTCAGCCACCATGACACTGCGCCCACCGCCCAGAATGGCCGGTGTCACGAAGAACCCGATGGAGAACACGAACACCAACAGGCCCGCGCCCAAAAGGCCGGTCCGCGTCATTGGTACAAAGACCTGCCAGAAGATCCGCAACCGGGACGCGCCCATCCCGCGGGCCGCCATAAGCGTCCGTTCGTCAAGATTGCGCATCGCCGTGGCCAAGGGGAACACCGCAAAGGGGATCAGGAAATGCACCATGCCGATCACAACGCCGATCTCATTGCGCACCAGTTGCAAGGGATCGTCGATCAGGCCCACGGCCATCAGCCATTCGTTGATGATGCCGCGATTTGACAGCAAGGCCAGCCACCCGAACGCCCGGCCCCCAGCCCCTCCGCCCACCGCCCAGAATGGCCGGGTGTCACGAAGACCCGGTATGAGACCCTGAACCCCAACGGGCCCGGCGCCAAACGGCCGGCCCGTGTCATTGGTACAAATCCCCGCCAAAAGACCCGCAACCGGGACGCGCCCCCCCCGGGGGCCGCCATAAGCGTCCGTTCGTCAAGATTGCGCATCGCCGTGGCCAAGGGGAACACCGCAAAGGGGATCAGGAAATGCACCATGCCGATCACAACGCCGATCTCATTGCGCACCAGTTGCAAGGGATCGTCGATCAGGCCCACGGCCATCAGCCATTCGTTGATGATGCCGCGATTTGACAGCAAGGCCAGCCATCCGAACGCCCGGCTGAGCACCGAAATCCAGAATGGAATGATGATGCAAGGTTCGGTCAAAGTCCGCGCCAGTGGCCCGCCCCGGACCCAGACCAGAGCGATCGCATACCCTGCGACGATGCAAATGGCGGTGACGATGAGACAGATGCGCAACGTGCGCCAGAAGACGGAAAGGACCAACGGATCGCTGAGCGCCGTCTGGTATTGTCCAAACCCCGGTTCGGGCAGCGTCACACTCCAGCCCACGACACCAAAGAACGGCATGAGATAGGTGACGCTCAGAAAGAGAATGAGCGGCCCTATCAGGAGAAGAGTAGTCGGGAGAGCGCGCATGCCGTTCCTTGGTGTTGGCCCCTTGGCTCCGAGAAAGCCAAGGGAAACGCGGTGTTATCAGGCCGACACGATACCCAGATAGGTGTCGAGGGCCGCGCCGTAATGCTCTTCATACCAGGCCATATCGAGCGGCGCCTGAAGGGCAAAGTTGGCCGGGTCCACCGGGTTGAAGCGGCGCTGATCCTCGGGAATAAGGGTATCTGCCGCCGGGTTTGCGGGGCCTGTACCCAGCAGATCGAACAGCACCTTCTGGCGCTCCGGATCCTGCGCGGAGGCAATGAACCGCATCGCGTTTTCGGCGCCACCGGGATTGTCTTTGAGCACGCCCATGGAGCCCGGAGAGATCATGCCATCGTTCCAGATGAAGCGGATGTCGCCCTCGGAATCCTGTTCCAGCAGCTTGGCGCGGGTCGACCAGACAAGCGCCATCGAGGCGTCGCCATTCAGCAGCAGGCTCTGGCTTTCAGCGCCGCCACCCCAGAAGGCGATGACGTCATCCTTGAACGCGCGCAGCTTCTCATGGGCACGGTCAATGTCGAGCGGATAGAGATCTGCCCGCGCAACACCGTCGCCCAGCAACAGGGCTTCCCACATGCCGACGCCCCATTTGTACATGGCGCGCTTTCCAGGGAAGCGTTCGGTGTCAAAGAAGTCTGCCATGCCGGTTGGCGGGGTGTCGCCAAATCGCGTGGCATCATAAGCAATCACATAAGAGAAGAAGTAGGTGGATGCGGCATAGTCCCAGCCGAAGCCGTCGCGCATCTTGCCGCGGTCGACGACATCATAGTCGATCGGTTCCATCATGCCGCGTTTGCCAAGGGCCTCCGCGGAGAACGGATCGGCGTCCACAATGTCCCATGCCGGATTGCCGCTTTGGATCTGCGCCTGTATGGCGCCTTCGGTCGGGCCGGAACCGTCCTGCCGGATCGCGACGCCGGTTTCAGCCTCAAATGGCTGGCCAAAAGCGGAGTCGTAGGCTGTTGTGGCATCGCCACCCCAGTTGACGAACACCAACTGACCATCATCGGCCAGAACGGGGGTGCCTTTTGTGGCAAGAGCCGTGGTGCCGAGCAAGGCGATCGCCAGCTGTGTGAAACGGCGGCGCGTGATCTGCCCGCTGCGGGCCTGATCGGCGAGCCGCTCAAGGTTGTCGTTCTGAATTTCGTCGTTCATTGATAAACTCCGTGTTGTAAGACGCTTTTCCGCTTCTCGCGGCTTTGGTTATTGATCGTGCAGGAAGTACCCGTGCTGCTCGGGCCAGTTCACGCAAAGCGCGGCACCGGGTATGGTGCCATCGGGCAGGCTTGCCGTGTCGAGTGTCAGAGACAGTCCGGTGCCACCCTGTGAAGCCAGATCCAGACGCGTTTGCGCCCCGAGATAGGTGATATTGGTCACCGTTGCTGATATCGAGTTGCCCACCTCTGGGCGTTTGGCTGAAAGCCTCATGTGTTCGGGCCGGATGGCAAGGACATTGGCCGATCCTTTGGTGCCGATGGGCGCACGCAATTGCTGCCCCTCGAACAGACCCGAGGCCAGGTCGCCGTCAGGCGATACCTTCTCAAGTGATAAAATATTGATATCGCCAAGAAATTCCGCCACGAAGCGGTTCTGCGGATGTTCATAGATGTCCTGAGGCGCATCCACCTGCTGAAGTTTGCCAGCTTCGAAAATGGCAATGTGGGTCGAGAGGGCCAAGGCCTCAGACTGATCATGCGTCACGAAGATGAAGGTTGTTCCGGTCTGCGTGTGCAGGCGTCGCATTTCATCCTGCATTTGCCCGCGCAGATTCTTGTCCAATGCCGAGAATGGCTCATCCAGCAAAAGCGCGGGCGGCTCACAGGCGAGTGCACGCGCCAGCGCGACGCGCTGCTGTTGTCCGCCCGACAGTGCGTCGGGACGTTTGTGCGCATGGCCGCCAAGGCCAACCATTTCGACCATCTCCGCGACCCGGGCCTTGATTTCGGTCCGGCTGCGCTTTTGCACCTTCAACGGAAAGGCGATGTTCTGCTCGACAGTCATATGTGGAAACAAGGCATAGCCCTGAAACACCATTCCAAACCCTCGGCTCTCGGGGGGGAGGTTGGTCACATCGCGCCCATCAAGCGTGATCGACCCTGCAGTGGGTGCCTCAAAACCGGCAAGCGTCATCAGAAAGGTTGTCTTGCCCGATCCTGACGGCCCGAGCAGCGTCAGGAACTCGCCACGTTCAACCGTGAGCGAGATATCATCCAGTGCAGAAAAGGTACCAAACATCTTGCAGACGTTTTGGGCGCGTATTTCCGCTGCGTGGGACTTGTCATACATATTGGCCTCCGTTGGGCAGAGCCTAGGAGGGTGAAATGCTCAGTGACAAACGAATTGTTTTCTCACTTTTGACAAACAAAATTTGCCAAAGGCGAGAGGGTTAGGATTTGCCGTCCACCAGCTCATCCAGAATCCAGCGCCGAAACGCGACCACGCTTGGGATATCTGCCTTGGCCGGCGGAATGGCCAGATAGTAGGATTTCGAGGATTCGATCGACAGGTCGAATGGCCGGAGCAATTGGCCGGTTTCCATCGCTTCGCGGCAGATAAAATCATCGCCCATCGCGATGCCCTGCGCATGCCGGGCTGCTGTATAGACGAGGTTCAAATCAGCAAAGATGACCCCGGTGTGCGCCGCGTCTTTGGATTGGCCGGCCGCCGCAAGCCATGATACCCAATCGCTGTGATCGGTGAGATGGAGAAGATCTGCTTGCAAGACGTCTTCAGGGTTATGAAGGCCACCTAGCCGGTTCAAGAGGATCGGGCTGATCATTGGGGTGAAGGCGACGGATTGCAGAAGTTCGGTCTCGACTCCAGCCATGTTGTGATCGGAAAAAACGATAAATACATCCGCATTCGGGTTGGTCACATCATCCAACTGGGTCGGCAGCGTAACGGAAAGGGTGATATCCGGGCAGACCGCGCGAAACCGGGAAACTTTGGGGGTGAGCCAGCTGGACGCGAAGCCCGGCGTGCAGCTGACCGTCAGGCTGCCCGACAGGCCGCGCCCAGCATTGCGTGCGGCGGAGCCGCTGATTGCGGCCAGCGCATTCCGGACATCTGCGGCATAGGATCGGCCCTGTCGTGTCAACTCCAGTCGGGTCCCGACCCGGTGGAACAACGAAAACCCCAGATCGCGCTCCAACAGTCGCAGTTGGTGACTGACCGCGCTCCGCGTCAGGTTAAGTTCATCGGCCGCTTTCCAGACCGCGCCATGCCGCGAAAAGCTTTCCAAAGCTCGCAGGGCCTGGGTAGAGGGGATGCGTTGCACGTCGGAGCTCTCGCTGGTGTGAGTTCAGTCTTTTCTATCCAAGGTGATAGCAAAGGTGAACAAATTTTGTCATTTCCGAGAAAACGTTTCACTTTTCGGTGCATGTCTTCGGTGCCTTACTGGGCATCAAGGAGACGAAAATGCCTATTTCGAATGCACAGTCTGACGCCGTGTCCCAGGTTGATGCCCGGATGCCGAAGTTGTCAGACTGGTGCGCAACACTCTTTGAATATGGCGAGACCGCGTGGCGGGAATATCAGTCCGCTGCCTGGTATGTTGAACGCCTCCGCGCCGAGGGGTTCACGGTCGAGGAGGGGTCAGGCGGCATGCCAACGGCCTTCTGCGCCGAATGGTCAAACGGCGACGGCCCCGTCATTGGGATGTATGCCGAATACGACGCGGTGCCGGGAAATTGTCAGGCGGCCAGCACGCGGCGCGAACCTCGTGAGGGGCTGGGATATCAGGCAGGCGGTCACACCGACCCGCATTCGGGCCTGGGCATCAGCGCGCTGGGGGGGCTTCTGGCCACCAAAGCCGCGATGGAGAAACACGGCATCAAAGGCGGGCTGCGGTTCACCGGGGAACCGGCGGAAAAGGTCCGCGGATCCAAGCCCATTCATGCCGCGAAAGGGTATTATGACGGTCTGGCGGCGATGCTGTCCTTCCATCCGTTCTACATGCTGCCGATGTGTAACACCGTGCGTTGGGAGACCCACTGCGGCGCCGCGTATTCGATGATTTACCGTTTCATTTGCGATGCCCCGGAGGCCTGGGGCCGTGCCGATGGTGCACCGATCCCGCAATCCCATTCCGCCGTCCGCGCCCCTGGGGCGAATGATGCGTTGATGACGATGTATCAGTCTTCCAAGGTGTTGCGCGAGGCGATGCTGCCGCATCAGGGCGGCTGGTCCGTGTCCGAGGCGATCCTGACCGCGGGCCAGGCCACGGCAGACAATCTGCCCGCCGGGCTGGCCGAGATTCAGTATATGATGCGGGTGCCCACGGTCGAGATGGCCGAACAGATCACCGCCGTTCTGGACCGGAACGCCGCCGCCGCCGCCGCGATGACCGGCTGCCGGGTTGAGCGTCACTGGGTCTGCAAATCCCGCCCGGGGCTGGCCAATCACGCGATGGCGGATGTGGTCTGGGACGCGTTGCAAGAGGTTGGCGCGCCAATCTGGGACGAACCGGCAAAAGCGGCGGCGCGCGCGATCCAGGGCAATCTCGGGCTGGATCCGATGGACGACCCCTTTATCGATGAGCTGTCGCAGTTGATTGCCCCGCAAGAGGCCGAAGCCATCCTGCGGCAGGATTTGCCGCCCTCGCAGCTGAATTCCACCTCTGACGATTACACCGACATGTCGTGGCATGCGCCCACGGCGCGGTTCTACATCGCCCGCCCGGCGCTCAAGCCGGTGACCGGCGCCGCGTATCCGCCCTGGGTGATGAATGCGCTCGGCGGCATGCCCGTGACGATTGACCCGATGATCCGCACAGCTTCCAAAGTGCTTGCGCTCTCGGCGCTGCGACTTCTGGAAGACGCTTCCGCGCGGGACGCCGCAATGGCGGAGTTCCGCGATCGAACAGGGGGCGGCATCGGCGGCGCCGACTGGGTTGCGCCGCTATGCGATTACGACCCGCCGATCCATTTCCGCTGGCCCGAATATGTCACCACCGCGCGCGGTCGCGATTGGTGGATCCCGTCATCGCAGCCAGACGCCTGACACATCTGCTTTCAACCTTTGAGGACATGACCAAATGGCACTTGATGCAAAACCTGACGCTTTCAGCCTGCAACGCCGCGTGGCAGGGGGCGGGACCTCGGCGCTGACCACGTGGGGGTTTCGCAATGAAACAGACCCGCTGACCGACGTTCTTCTGGGCTCGCCCGCGCATCTGTTCCACCGCGCGACCTCCAGCCTGTCGCGCAAACACCTGCGCGAGGCGCCGTGCAACATTCAGGTAGCACAAGCCCAACACGCCGAGCTGGTCGATGCCTACAAGCATTTCAACGTCAATGTGCACATGCTCGACCCCGAGCCCGAACTGACCATGCAGGTCTATTCCCGGGACAGCTCCTGCATGACCCCTTATGGCGCCTTCATCACCGCGATGTCGCAATGGTGGCGCCGGGGCGAGAATTACGCCGCCATCCGCGCCTATGAAAAGCTGGGCATCCCGATCTATGACATGGTCACGGCTGGCACGTTCGAGGGCGGCGATTTCAACGTCATCGAAGAAGGCTGTGTGCTGATCGGCTGCGGCGAGGCGCGCACGAACGAGGCGGGCGCCAAGCAGGTGGCGGGCTGGTTCGAGGATGAGGGCTGGGAAGTCCGTATCGCCTTTATCGACGAGTATTACGTGCATATCGACCTGATGGTTGTGCCCATCGCGGACAAGCTGACAGCGGTCTGTGTCGCCTGTACCGAACCTGCGATTGTCGAGTGGCTGAAAGCCAAAGGGCATGAAATCATCGATGTCCCGTTCCAGGACACGATGGCTCTGGGCTGCAATATGATGTCGCTTGGCAATGACAAGATCATCGCGCCAGCCTCCTCCAAGGCGCTTATCGAACAGTTGCGGGCACGGGGCTTTGAGGTGGCGGATGTCGACACCGCCGAAATCTCCAAGACCGGTGGTGGCATCCATTGCATGGCGCAAGCCCTCAAGCGCGAGGCCTGATGCCGTGACCACCGACTTGCGGCCCACCAACACCCTGACCATTGACCCGGAGCGCCTTTGGCACACGCTGGAGGTGTCGGCCGGCATCGGCCCGGGCAAGGCGGGCGGGTTGAGCCGCCTGACGCTGAGCGACGACGACAAGGCCATGCGAGATCAGTTCGTCACCTGGTGTCAGGATGCGGGCTGCACGGTGACAGTCGATCCGGTGGGCAATATCTTTGCCCGCCGGGAGGGGCGCGATCCTGAGCTCACCCCGGTTGTAATGGGCAGCCATCTGGATACCCAGATTGCCGGGGGCCGCTATGATGGCATCCTGGGCGTGCTGTCCGGGCTTGAAGTGATCCGCACGCTCAACGACCGGGACATCCGCACCCGCCGCCCGATCGAAGTGGTCTGCTGGACCAATGAGGAGGGGGTGCGGTTTCAACCCCCGATGATGGGCGCGGGCGTCTTTGCGGGGGTCCATGATCTGAACTGGGTCCTGTCGCAGACCGATGATGCGGGTCTGACCTTTGGCGATGAGGTGGCGCGCATCGGATATGCCGGTTCTGTCCAGCGGGACGCGGCAGATATTGACGCTTATTTCGAGCTGCATATCGAACAGGGCCCGATCCTTGACGCGCAGAAGGTGCCGGTGGGCATTGTCACCGGGGGCTTCACATCCTTTGGTGCGGAACTAGAAATTGCCGGGGAAAATGCCCATTCCGGCCCAACCCCGATGGCGGCCCGCAAGGATGCGCTGGTGGGGGCCGCGCTGATCGTGGCGCGCCTTCATGAGATCGGCTGGGGCTATGCCCCGGAAGGCCGCGCGACCTGCGCCCGGCTTGACGTGTCGCCGAACAGATACGGCATCATCGCCGATCAGGCGACGGTGGTGATCGATGTCCGGCACCCGGACCCGGACCTTGCCGATGAGATGTTTCAAAAGGCCCTGCACGCGCTTCCCGACGTGGCAGAGCGCTCCGGTACCGACGTCTCCAAGGTCAAGGACTGGTCCTTTGGTGACGTCGCTTTCGATGCCGGGCTGATCGATCTGATTCAGTCCACCGCCCGCGACCTTGATGTCGCGCATATCCCGATCCTGAGCGCCGCCGGGCACGATGCCTATCACCTGTCCCGAATCGCGCCGACCGCGATGATCTTCACGCCTTGCGTGGACGGGATCACCCATAACGAGAACGAAGACATTGAACTGGCCAGTACCGTGCCGGGCGTAAACGTCCTGCTTCATGCGGTTCTGCGTCGGGCCAATGCGTAGCGCCCATCGGAGGTTTGCCATCATGACCAGCAATCAAACACTACAGGCCCGTAAAACCGACGCCATTGCACGTGGCGTGGGGATGATGACGCAAGTCTATGCGGATCGCGCGGAAAACGCCGAGATCTGGGATGTCGACGGAAACCGGTTCATCGACTTTGCCGCAGGCATTGCGGTGGTCAATACCGGCCACCGGCACCCCCGCATTGTAGATGCGGTGAAGGCCCAACTGGATCGCTTCACCCATACCTGCCATCAGGTCGTGCCCTATGAAAGCTATGTGCGTCTGGCCGAGCGGCTGAATGCTCGCGTGCCAGGCGATTTTGAGAAGAAAACCGTGTTTGTGACAACCGGTGCCGAAGCGGTTGAAAACGCCGTCAAGATTGCCCGGGCGGCCACGGGGCGGCCTGCGATTGTCGCGTTTTCAGGCGGATTCCATGGCCGGACCTTCATGGGCATGTCGCTGACCGGCAAAGTGTTTCCCTATAAGGCCGGGTTCGGGGCCATGCCGTCTGACGTGTTCCACGTTCCGTTCCCGATTGATCTGCATGGCGTCTCCGAGGCGGCCTCGCTTGCCGCGCTTGAGACCCTGTTCAAGGCCGATGTGGATCCGGCACGCGTTGCGGCGATCATCATCGAGCCGGTCCAGGGGGAAGGCGGGTTTTATGTGGCCTCTCCCCGGTTCCTGGCCGAGCTGCGGCGGATTTGCGATGCGCATGGCATCCTGCTGATTGCGGACGAGGTGCAGACCGGATTTGCCCGCACCGGCAAGATGTTCGCGATGGAGCATTGCGCGGTGTCCGCTGACCTGACCACCATGGCCAAAGGGCTCGCCGGTGGGTTTCCCCTGGCCGCCGTGACCGGACGGGCCGAGATCATGGACGCCGCAAACCCGGGCGGGCTTGGCGGCACCTATGGCGGCAGCCCGATTGGCGTTGCCGCTGCACATGCGGTGATTGACGTGATCGAAGAGGAAGAGCTTTGCGCCCGCGCCGACCACCTGGGCGCGCGCCTCAAGCAACGTCTGGACGGGTTAAGAGACGCCGTCCCCGAGATCGCGGATATTCGCGGCCCCGGGTTCATGAATGCCGTCGAGTTCAAACAGCGTCACTCCGGCGCGCCGAACCCGGATTTCACCAATGCCGTTCGGCTGAAGGCTCAGGAACAGGGCCTGCTGCTGTTGTCCTGCGGCATCCATGGCAACGTGATCCGCTGTCTTGCGCCGATCACCATTCCCGATGCTGTATTCGGAGAGGCGCTGGATATTCTGGAGGCCACGCTGTGCGAGGTCAGCACCGAGTTGGCAGGTGCGGCATGACTTGCGCAGGATCCGTCCCGGTCGCCTTGTCCGACCCGTCACTGCTGGCACCCGCCGGGTTTATCGCTGGCGAATGGCAATCCTGCGCCGCCGATGGCGCCTCGTTTGACGTGATCAATCCGGCCCGTGGGGATGTTGTGGCAACCCTGCCGGATATGGGCGTGGTTGAAACGCGACAGGCCATCGACGCCGCCTTTGTCGCGCAAAAGGACTGGGCCGCGCGCACCGGCAAGGACCGCGCCGCAATCCTGCGCACCTGGTTTGACCTGATGGTCGCCAATTCGGACGATCTGGCCGCGATCCTGACTGCGGAAATGGGCAAACCTCTGGCCGAAGCCAAAGGCGAGATCCTCTATGGAGCCAGCTTCATCGAGTGGTTTGCCGAAGAGGCAAAGCGCATCTATGGCGACATCATCCCCGGCCACCAGCCCGACAAACGCATCATGGTGCTGAAACAGCCCGTCGGGGTTGTGGCGTCGATTACGCCCTGGAATTTCCCCAACGCTATGATCGCGCGCAAGGTCGGGCCTGCGCTGGCTGTCGGCTGCGCCTTTGTGGCCAAACCGGCGGCGGAAACGCCGCTTTCGGCGCTGGCCATGGCGGTTTTGGCCGAGCGGGCCGGTCTGCCCAAAGGGCTGCTGAGCGTGATCCCGTCCCAGGCCAGCTCAGCCCTGGGCCAGGAATTCTGTGCCAATGACAAAGTGCGCAAACTGACCTTTACAGGCTCAACCGAAGTGGGCCGTATCCTCATGCGCCAATCCGCAGATCAGGTGATGAAAACCTCGATGGAATTGGGCGGCAATGCGCCCTTCATCGTGTTTGATGATGCCGATCTGGACGCCGCCGTCGAAGGCGCGATGATCTCGAAATATCGCAACAATGGTCAGACCTGCGTCTGTGCCAATCGCATCTATGTGCAGGCTGGCGTCTACGACGCCTTCGCCAAGAAACTCTCGGCGGCGGTTGCAAATCTGCAGGTCGGCGACGGGTTTTCGGACGGCGTCGGGGCGGGGCCCCTGATCAGCGACGCGGCCTTGGCCAAGGTTGAATACCACGTGTCCGATGCGGTGGCGAAAGGCGCCGGTGTGGCCATCGGCGGCGGGCGGCACGATCTGGGCGGCACCTTCTTTGAACCAACGGTTCTGACCAATGTGACCCGGGATATGGCGGTCGCGACCCAAGAAACCTTTGGCCCGGTTGCGCCGCTGTTCAGGTTCGACACCGTCGAAGATGTGATCGAGCAGGCCAATGACACGATCTTTGGGCTCGCCTCATATTTCTACGCCAATGATCTGACAAAGGTCTGGCGCGTTGCCGAGGCTTTGGAATACGGCATGGTTGGGGTGAACACCGGCCTGATTTCCACGGAAGTGGCGCCGTTTGGCGGGATCAAGCAATCGGGTCAGGGGCGCGAAGGATCTCAATACGGTGTCGATGACTATCTGGAAATGAAGTACGTCTGTATCGGCGCGGTGTAAATCCTGCGCTTGATCGTCACGGATTGAGCTCTTGCCATGTCTTTCTGGCATCTGCGCCGCGCGCTGCGTTCGGTCCCTGGAATCCATACGCGGGTGATCTTTTCAATCACCAGATCGTTCACGCGATCCTTGTTCACATAGCGCAGCGCTTGAAAAACAGCGCCTGTCTTTTGGCCGACACCAACCAATGTCGTCGGAGACGCGCTCCGGAACTGGATCACCTGCCGCCCGATCTTCTTTGTACCGGTGGGCCCGTCGGTTGCCCTTGCCCTCCAAAACCGGGCCCCTAGGTCGATCTGTCTCGGACGTCAGCGCCTGCCGGACAGATTTGGAAGTCTTAGCAACTGAGGATTTCTGGTTCATCGAAGCCAGTATGGAGCGAAGATGAACAAGGGTCCGGAGCTTCGAAGGACGCCGCTGATAAGCTGGTCAGGGGCACCAAGCGTAGGACACGCAAACATTACTCGGGCGAGGAGAAAATCGGATCATCCCGGCCGGTCTACGCGGTGAGGAGAGCATTGCCGCGCTTTGCCGTCGAGAGGGCATAGTCGAGAGCTTGTATTGCTCCTGGTCAAAAGAATTCATCAAAGCAGGGAAGAGCCGACTGGCGGGGGACACAGCCCGGCAGGCAACGACACCCGAGGCTAAGGAACTACGATCCGAGATGTCGCTTAGCACTAGAATGCAAGAATGCGGTGATTTTGAAAGCTTTGGCACTTTGAGATTGAGAATCTGTGATCCCTGATTTCATAGTAGCTGCATTTGTCGGGGCGGCCCCCACTGGAGGATTGGAGAGATCATATGGTCGGTCGCCATGGCAAATCGGTTCTTGTTGTTTCCCATCATGTGCCCTTGCAGCATGCTTCTGCATTGCGGGTCCTGCGCTGTCGATGATCGCCGCGCCTGCCAGCGGCGTGGGATGGATGTGCAGGGGTAGGATGGGGTGCTTCAGCGAGAATGGAAATGCGGTCTCATTGGCGAGTATGGCATCGAAATCGGGAACGATCGCGCCGAGGAGACGGTAGGGCCAGAGATCGCCGTCGCGCGAAGCGGCAAGGGATGCGGCGCATGTGCAGGTGCCGCGCGATCTCCAGAGGCGGGAGCCATGTTTCCGCGCCGGATCAGCCGGACCGATCTGTGCACGGTATACTTTGACAGCGAAGTGACGGAGGTCGAACAGACCGGGTAAGGCGCATGTGTCTCCTTGCGCGGACAGGATGGCGACGCAGATCAGATCATCGCCCAGTATGTCGTGGCGGCCGACGGGGGGCGCAGCCCAATCCGCGAAAGCCCGGGTATAGAGATGACCGGATCAACCGATGCTCAGGACCGGATTGTCATTGATACATCGAATGATCCGAACCGCGCCCAACACACGAGATTCATCTGCTCTGAAAAGCGCCTCCATGTCTCAGTTCCGGCACCGGATGGCGGGCGGAGGTGCGAGTTCATGTTGCTGCCGGGTGAAACGCATGAAGAGATGTTGGACTTCGATGTCGTGCAACGGCTGCTGCGGCCTTACCGGGAGATCACGCAAGACGATATCATACGCACGACGATCTATACCTTTCACGCCCGGATCGCTGATCAGTTCCGGATCGGCGTATCCTCTTGGCAGGTGACGTCGCACATCTGACACCGCCCTTTGCCGGCCAAGGCATGAACGCTGGTTTGTGTGATGCCAGTAATCTGGCGTGGAACCTGACCGCACTCCTGAATGGCGGAGCGTCGGATGATATTCTCGACAGCTATTTCGACGAGCGTCGCGGCCCCGCCTGGGCAATGATTCAGCTTGCTGTCGTGATGGGTGAGATCACTATGCCGCTTGCATCGGAACAACGTGCATTTCGGAACCATCTGATGACGTCATTGGTGCCGTTTCCCGGCGTGCAGGATTATCTGCTGAAGACAAAGTTCAAGCCCCGCCCACGGTGTGACAAGGGTCTGTTCGCTGACCTGCACTCCCAGCTCTTTGAAGGATCTCTGGTTGGCGAGTTGATTGCACAATCAGACGTAAAGACCGGCGGGATTATTGATAAACTGGACACGCTATTGGGCAAGCCACTGCGCACCCACCGCGGCCAGGTCTTGCTGGTTCGCCCGGACCGTTACTGCGTGGCAGCATTCTCGTCCGCGGCGTTGGCCGAACGGATACAGGCTTTCGCAGCGGTACTGGGTGTTGGGCAGCCCCGGAGTTCGGACGTGACGGTCAACTCACTCTAATGTCTCGG
Organism: Aestuariivita sp.; assembly: GCF_021404545.1. GTDB lineage: Bacteria > Pseudomonadota > Alphaproteobacteria > Rhodobacterales > Rhodobacteraceae > Aestuariivita. The sequence continues at coordinate 3,618 of NZ_JAAWWD010000017.1, read as the reverse complement.
AAGCATGGACCATGATCGGGCTTTGCCGGGTTGTCCGGGTCACCGTCGATCTGCTCCCGGTTCGACAGCGATCTCACCCTCATGCTGCAGGCCTCGGTTGAGGCAAGCAGCCTTGATCTTGAGCGGAGTGTGACGGATGTTGCGTTGTAGTCTTTCGCGCCGTTCTCGACGTAGACGACCGGGCGGAACGGGTCGCCTGCCTGCTCTCGGACATCGTCCTGGCGAGGTCGCTGAATTGGAAAACCGTGCTGCCGGTGACTGCGCAGCGGCTTAAAAAGACGGCGCTGCGAAACCTGACCACAGAACAGCAGGGGGCAGAGTTGGCAGTCCAAGTACGGATGCTCGAGTCCTTCGACGCTGTGATCCGGCTGGCGCAGGACCTTGCCCGTCGCGCGGAAGCGCTTCGCGCCGTGGCGCCGAAGCTGCGGGCCAAAGGGTCGGACGCTGCGTTCGAGCTGTTCCTGACCGAGGATGCAGTGTCACCGGCTTCGATGTTGTCGCCGCGCATTCGCGGCACCTCGGTCGCCATGACCGATCGCGCCGCACGGAGGTTCTGCGACCGGTTGGTTGACCTAGGGGTCGCGCGCGAGCTGACCGGGCGGCCAACCTTCCGGCTATACGGGATCGCATCATGACGACCGCGACCAGGAAACGGAAGTCGGCGGGTATGGCACCAGCGTTATCACGAGAGCCGCAACAACGTCACACCTGCCGACGTCTACTTCGGCCGGGACAAAGCCATTCTACGACAACGCAAAAGGATCAAACGAAAGACACTCGAGGCGCGACGCTTGCATCACCGCCAGCACGCCGCATAATCAAACCAACAAGATGAGCCAAACGCTCTCTTACTTCAGGCCACTATTGGTCCCAAAAACCCTGACGACGGACACCTTCACCATGAGGAATAAGCGGATAGTCAATAGTGTCTGCAGACGCTTTGAGCGCGGTCCGATTGACCGCATCGGTTGGCACCACATGGTTGAGAACCTCTGGCACCGATAGAATACGAAGCCAGTTTGAGGTCAGCGTGTCAGGTTTGTTGAGAAGGTTAATGGATCGCCTGCGATGATAGGCCGCCCATTCCGGCTGAATAACCGGCTCGCGCAATCGCGGTACGTTTTGCCTCTCCAGCGACTTCAGGAGCTGCTGCAACCCAACAGCCCATCCCTTTTCAAAATTGATGTACTGCAGATCGACGATCCCGAAAACGGGTTGGTAGTCTCGCAGACGCAATGGGAAGATAAAGTTCGGATCTGGCAGTCGGTTCATGAGATCCGTTGCGATGCCAATCTCCTGAAGAACACCCTTTCGTTTCAAAGTTTCATTACTGCAGCACAGCAACATCTTCACAGCTTCGTCCTGGAGAGTCGTTGTCAGCTTAGTTCGCCAGGGGTCGCCGGTATCCAGTTCCAAAATATCTGCGAATACCTCATAGCCTGCCGCCTCAAGGCGCGGAGCGATCCAGAGCGCGAACTAGTCGTCTCCGGGCGTCGCTTTCGAGATGAACAGCTTCGTTCTTTTTGGCGTTGCGCCGATGTTCATACCGCTGGTGCTCTCACATATTTGTCTATCATTGTGCTGCCCTCGTCTCGGCTAAAAAGGCTGCAAACGGACGAATGTCTCCCTTCACACTCGCTGTCTCTAACGCGGTCATGTATGCGCCGCGCTGTTCGAGCTTGATGACCGTCCACGGTTGGCCTGCTGCAGCCATCATGACGTTCATCAAGAAGCGCGCTATGCGACCATTCCCGTCCAGGAACGGATGGACAAATACGAAGATGAAGTGTCCAAGGACGATCCGAACAGTCGGGTTATCTTCCGCTTTGAGCAGCTCGAAGAAAACCGGCATGCAGTCTCGAACTGCCTCAGGGCTCATTGGTACATGCTGGGATTGCCGAATGTAGACAGGTGACGATCGGTAACCCGCCAACTGAGAGGCTTTAAGGATGCCAGCGGTGACTGAGGGTGCGAATAGATTGCGATACCAATCGCTCAGATCGCGCTCGACAACCTCGCCCGAGTCAGCACCTTCTAGAACTGCCCTAATGCTCTCCTTCACTCTCTGAAAAGCTTCCCAATATCCACGCGCTGCAAGGGCGTCTTTCAGCGCTCGGTCTCCCTCATCTTTTTCCGGGTTCCAAGTCCCCGAGCGCACTTTCTCAATCAGTTCCGGCGAGACGCGATATCCCTCGATGGAGAGCGAATGATACGCATCGGTAGCATATATTTCGTCGATCTGTTTGAGATAGGCTTCTATGTCGTTGGCAATAGGTTGGGCCTTTGGAAAGATCTCAATAACATCGCCGCGCATGCTCTCCCATGTCAAGCGGATACGATGCACATGGGGTGAGGTGATCCGCCCTGCGTTTGGCACAAGAATTGATTGCTCAAAGGGGTTGACCTCGCGCACATCATGCGAGGCAGCTGTCATCGCGGCAAGAATCTCGTCTGCGACCTTGTCGGATCCGATGCTTCTAAAAGCACCCGTAAGCCTGCCTGCCGCACGCGTGTGCCCGCCGTCCAACAGCTTGCCAAGAAGCCGTGAGGCATCCGGCATCATAGCAAGCACTGTTCGTGCCTCTGTCGGATGGTTTTGGAAGAAGACTTCAGGAACGAGAATTAGGGCATCCTCGACGGAAAAAAGGCGTAAGCTATCGACGATTTCGAGCGTCTCATCCGAGGCAATCGTCGCGCGCGTTTCGAAGAGCGACGTGTTGTGAGGCAGATCGGTCTTGGAGTTTCCGCCCTTGACCGCTCTTACCAAAAGCTGTGCTGGAACCGATGTATCTCCTGCGTGCATGATGAGGGACTGTTCAGGAGACAGAGACCAGTCATCACCAAACCGATCCGACAGATATTGTGCGCAGAACCCCCAGTACGATGTGTACCATGCAGTGCTTTCGCCGACGATTTCATCGGGACGTGATGGGATGTACCAGCCCTTCATGACTTCCTTCAGGAATCCCGCCTTCAGAAGCCTTTCACGGTGGGTGCGTGAGATGTCTTTGGAGCGAATGGCAATCGCACCATCAGACTGTAGGGTCTTGAGCTCCTCCAAAGAGCTTGCAAGCTTCTCTGCGGCACTCGGCATAATGCTCGGCTCCGTTCAGCATTTAGGTTATAGTGCTGTACATGAGTTAGGTATACATGTCGAGCAACGTTTAGGTTTTTGTGATGTGCAAACCTTAGGTTTTGGCGATCTCTGGTTCAGGCGCAACGATAAGTGTTGAATTCGCTTCCGCTCCAATGTCCAAGGCGCAAAGAGGGGTCACAGAGGCTTTGTTGCACAAATCGGGGCATGCCTGCACTTCCCCTTTCCCCGGACGGATTTAGCCTACGACCTCAGTAATGGGTATGCCAAGAACTGTGTACTTGTTGAGAACGGCAACACGGATTTGGATTTCCGCGACCTGCCGGTCGAAGTCCCGCGCCATGAGGCTCTGGCCCGGCAACGCCACACAATGCATCTTGGTTTCGACACGGCTTCGTCGGTGATACCCGCTCCACCGTCGCCAGATGGCCCGGCCGAGATATCGGGTGGCGTTGCCGGCCCCCTTCCGGGCCAGGGACCCGCGCGTGCGGGGTTTCCAAGGCTGGGGGTTTGGGGGGGGGGGG
>NZ_JAAWWD010000025.1 GCF_021404545.1 Aestuariivita sp. | reverse complement strand
GTTAATTTTTTCCGTCCAGGTGTGGTTGAAAACGCGTGCTTTCGTTCAACTTGCAGCATTTGGTATTGTGGGATCTTTGGGTGATTTCGCCGCTCGTTGTACCAAGGCTCAGTTCGCTTAACGTACTATCCTGCCCCCTACCGGAGCAGACCCCAAAAGCTGCTTTTCGTCGGAATAGAGCAGTTTGCGCGTCGCGAACCCTTCCAGCTCGGGGAAAAAGCAAATCTCGGACATGCGCAGACCCAGCACCCGGCGCAACCGCGGCAGAACCCCCGCGCCCTCCTCTTCCCGATAGACAAGCATGCGGCACTCGCCGTCGTCCTTCAGGCACACGGCCAGATGCATATGCGCCGGCCAGTCGTCGAACATCCGGCGCAGCTCTCCGATGGTCATCAGAAAGACAAAGGCCTTGTGATCCTGGTCCGGTCGTGTGGTCACCGCATCCCCCCGGAGCGATTGGTCGCAGATACAAGCATATCTCCCACGCACCTCTATTCTTGTCAATTGTTGAGTGCCAGTTATTTGTTCTTGTACTATTCTCATTATTCATGCACAAAATACCCACAGGACGCGGCGGCGCGGCGGACGCATAGGCGCGGCACCGCGGTCCGTATCAAGGAGACGTGGTAGCTTCTCATGAATATCATTCTCGGGTTCATCGTTGTCATCGGCATGGTTTTCGGCGGTTACATGCTGTCGGGCGGCACCATGGACGTTATCCTTTACGCCCTGCCCTATGAGGGGATGATGATCGGCGGCGCGGCGCTGGGTTCGTTCCTGGCGGCCAATTCCTTCCGCGACGCGCTTGGAACCGGGAAATCGACCTTCAAGGCGCTCAAGGGTCCGAAATGGAAACAGCAGGATTACATCGACCTTCTGAACCTGATGTTCACCCTGACCAAGATGTATCGCACCAAAGGGATCCTGTCGCTGGACGAGCATATCGAGAACCCACAGGAAAGCAGCATCTTCTCGCAATACCCCCGCTTGCAGAAAGATCATTTCGCACTTGATCTGATCACCGACAGCTTTCGCATGCTGGCGCTGCAATTCGACGATCCTTTCCAGATGGAAGAGGTCATCAACAAAAAGCTCAAGAAACACCACCACGAGGCGCTCAAGGCGCCCCGCGCGCTGACCACCGTGGCCGACGCCCTGCCCGCCATCGGGATCGTCGCGGCGGTCTTGGGGGTGATCAAGACCATGGGCTCGATCGACAAACCGCCCTCCGTCCTGGGCGAGATGATCGGCGGCGCGCTTGTGGGAACCTTCCTTGGGGTGTTTCTGGCGTATCTCTTTGTCGCGCCAGTCTCGGGCCGTCTCGCCGCCATCGAAGAGCAGGACGGCGCCTTCTACAACGTCATCCGGGATGTCTTTATCGCGATCCTCCAGGACCACTCGCCCGCGATCTGCATCGAGATCGGGCGCGGCAACATTCCCAGCGAATTGCAGCCGAATTTCTACGAGATGGAAGAGGCCCGCCAGACCCTGCCCGAAGCGGCCTGACCGGTGTCGAGCGCAAAGCGGCTCAAGGCCTTTCAGGTCATCCTGCGCGCCCGCCAGCACGAGATCGACGCGCTCTCGGCCGAGCTGGCTGCGATCCGCGCCCGCCAGGCCGAGATCACCGGCCACATCGAAACGCTGGACCGGCGCCGCGATGAAGAAGGCCACGCCCAGACGTTGGAGGCCGCCCCCTTCGTCGCGGGATTTCTCAAGGCAATCGCGGTCGAACAGGTCGGGCTGGGCGAACAACTCTCGGCCCTGGACGAGATCGGCTCAAAGCTCGAGCAAGAGGTGCGCGAGCGGTTTATCGACATGCGCTCATGGCAGACCTCCTGCGACCGGCTCGAAGCCGCCCAGAACTATGACGACCGCCGAAAGGAAAGCGCGCAAATGGATGAGGTCGCGCGCGCGACATTCACCCATCATCGGGGCACGTCCTAAAGCGTTTCAAGTCAAACTCGAAACGCTATAGGGCGTCTGGATCCGTCCCTTTCGCGGCCTGGCATCCGGCCGGTTCAACGCAAAAGGCGATACGCGATGCCTCCGGTCAATGTCGCCACGCTAGAGGATCAGCGCGCCCGTCCACCGCGCGACGCACCGCCGCGACGGTTGAATTTCGACACCACACCCATCGACGGACCCTTGGCCGCTTTCTGCCCGGCAAAGACTGTCATCGGCACCTCGTCCAACAGACGGCTTTCGCGGGTGGGCAGGATCAACGCGGTGCAGGCCTCCCCCGTTTCCCACAGCGCCAGCACCAGATCGAACCCATCGTCGCGGGCCAGCGCTGCGGCCTGCTGTGCATCGGCGACGCGCGTCACCTCCATACGTTCGCCTTTGATCAACGTGCCATCCTGCGCGCCCATCACCATAATCTTGACCGGCTCGCCTTGGCCAATCAGGTCCGGCAACTCTCTGAGCCAGTGCGACACCACAAGCGACCCGCGCCGGTCTCCGTCTTCGGTCGGCGCGCCATCATCGGATCGCAGCGCCGCTTCCAGAATATGGACCGGTGCGCCTTCGATCACGTCCTGCGCCATCAGATCCGAGATCAGGCCCCGGCACTGCGCATCCACAAGATCCAGCGCGATGGTGTGGCCCAGCAATCCCGAACCGCTTAGGATCTTGGCCAGCGTCACGCGCCCCGGTTCCAGCTCGGTTGTCCAACCCGTGGCTTGCAAACGCTCCTCCAGCGCCTGCACCAGGGCCGATTGCGGCAGAGGGATCTCTGCGTCCGTATCGGCAAAGACCTCGGAAAAGCGCGCCACGATCAGGCTGTCCGATTTTTCCACCGCCGAGGCATGCTCCCCATCGAACCGCGGCAGATCCACATAGAATTCGGTTCCCACATTCTCCTCGCTGTGGAACGAGATCGCTCCGTTATGCGAGGCCACAATCGGGCGCACGATGGCCAGGCCCAGCCCGGTGCCTCCCTTGGCCCGCGTATCGGAGCTGTCGCTTTGCACGAATCGGCCGAAAATCTTGGATTGCGAGCCTTCGGGAATGCCCGTGCCATAGTCGCGCACCGACATCCGGATCCAGTCCTTGTGACGATAGAGGTTGATATGTACCTCCCCGCCCTCATGCGAGAATTTGGCGGCATTCGACAGCAGGTTGTCCATCACCTGCATCAGCCGGTTCCAGTCCCCCATGGTGACGTAAGGCGCCTCCGCCATATCGATCCGGGGCACCAGCGTCACATTAAACCGCTGAGCGTAGAACCGGTTTGCCTCCGTCGCCTGTTCGATCAGCTCGACCAGATCGAGCGGCTCCAGATGATACTCCATCTTCTCGGCCTCGATCTTTTCCAGATCCAGGATATCGTTGATCAGGGTCATCAGCCGATCAGTGTTCCGCCCGGCCATGTCGATCAGCTCCTGCATCTTGCCGGGAACCTCGCCCATCACGCCGGAGCTGACCATTTGCAACGCCCCCCGCATCGAGGTCAGCGGCGTGCGCAGCTCATGGCTCACGGTCGATATGAATTCGTTCTTGGCCCGCTCCGCCGCCTTGCGCTCGGTCACGTCGCGATACATCACCACCAGGCTGGGCTCGTCCATGTCGGGGATGACGTATTCCAGACTGATCTCGTAATCGACGCCCTTGCCGCTCTCGACCTCCCAGGTCACCCGGCGCATCGGTCCGTCGACCACCGCCTCTGCCCGCATCCGCAGCGACGCCACATCCTCCGCAGTGATGAAATCGGTGATCGGCCGGTCCTTCCAGTCGCCGCCCACCCGTTCGCTCACCAAAGCCTGGTGCGCCGCTTTGTTGCAATACAGGATATCCAGTCCCCGGGGCCGCAACACGATCACCGGATCCTCGATCAGTTCCAGCGTGTCGTTGAACGTCTCCTCCACCACATCCTGCTGGGTCGAGGTCATATCAGTGGCCACCAGCGCAATCTCGCTCAGCTGGTCCTCGATCCCGGTCACCGGAATGACCGTACATTGCGCCCAGGAATAACTACCGGCCTGCTTGCGCAGACGCAGATGCCCGTTCCACGGCGTCTTGAGATCCATCGACTGCGCGATTTCACCGCTCAGCACCGCCTGATCGCGCTCGGACAGGAAGGTCGACAGCTCCTGTCCCAAAAGCCGCCGCCGGTCCTGCCCGGCCAGTTCGCAAAACCGGTCATTCACATGCGAGATCTTGCCATCCCGTGTCAGCATGCAGAACACCGTGTGGTTCTCGATCGCGTTGCGATAGAACACTTTCGACCGGGATTCCGATTTGAGCACGGCCCGCCGCGCCTCGGCCAGCGCCATGTTGCGGCGCGCCTGATAGGTCAGAAAAGCCAGCGAGCCGAGGATCGCCAGCACCACGCCATAGATCGGCCAGCGATACAGCCGGTGAATGCGCACCACCGCCTGCCAGATGTAATTCTCATAAGGCGGCGCCCGCAGCGATACCAAAAGCGCATGCACCGACTGGTAATTCTCCGGCGCCTGCCAGGCCAGCTGTCCCGCAGCCGTCGCGGCGGCGGTGTCGATCTCCAGCTCCAGCAATGTGTTGATCACCAGCGACAGCGCCGCATCCGGCACATTGGGCAGGGCCGACAACACCCGCTCGGGATAGAGCGGGGTCGATACCCAATAGGGGAACCCCTCATGGCGTTGCAGCGAAACCGGCTGGAACGCATCCATCGAAATTGCACCCGCCGCCGCCAGCTCCTCCAGTGCCCCGGCCCGGATCACGCCCGCATCGACCAATCCCGATTGCACCGCATAGACCACTTCACGCTCGTTCCCGCCGGAAAACATCACCTCGCCCAGATGGTCCATCGGCTCCAACCGGAACCTGCGGAACTCCTGTGCGGCCAGCCACCAGCCGCTGAAATCGGTACTGGCCACCGCCATCACGTTGCGCCCGGCCAGATCCTCCAATCCTCCGATCGCGGCATCGGCGCGTGCGAAGACAAGTGCCCCCGTCTGATCCACCGAACGCCCATCCAGAATGCGCGCCGTCGACAGGATCGCACGCGCGTCGTGATTGACCTCTGCCACGACAAAGGCCGCCGGATCGGTCAGCAGCAGATCCGCCCGCCCTGCCTCAATGGCGTCGATCAGACTGCCACCGGTCTCTGGCAAGACAATGAACCGATATGGCAGCCCTTGTGCGGCACTTGCCTGGTTCAGCACATCTTCGGTCGCGCGCCAGGTCTCGATGGCGCGCGTGGCCCCCGCCGTCGCCTGCACCGCGATGCGGTAGGTTTCGACCGGGCCCTCCGTTTGCGCCCGCGCGGGCCAGATCCCCGGAATAGCGATGGACAAAAGCGCGCCGAGGATGCTGTTTCTCAGCCCACGGCGCAGCCGCGGCCCCTGGCCGCCAAAAGGTCTGCCAATCCACATCCGCCCTCAGCCCCTGCCCAAAAAGGCTGATCCCAGAGACCGCGCGCCTGGTTCTGCATCGCGACCGGCGGTACGATACGCACCGGCCCGGCCTTCTGTGGTGGGGCGCCATCCCGCACGAAATAGCACGGTATGCCCGACCGTTTCCCTTGTCATGTACTCGACCTGTCGTTTTCGCCTGGCTCGGACCGGTTTGCGCCGCTTCTGCGATCTTGGGACCGGTCCATTTTTTATAACACGTCTTCTACGTGCTTCGTAAAGAATTCCGAAAGGTCTTAATAATTCGTTAAAGCTTTCGGCGCCGCTTTTGCAACGTTCTGTCAATTGATGCGAGAATACCGCAATCGACCGTCTTTGCAAAGCCGGCGGCCCACAGGTTTGCCCGCTAGTCTGCGGGTTCGTCCTCAAAGAGACCGGGATTCATATCCGACCAAAACGCAAAGATCGCCTGTGCGTTCAGGGCCGACATCCAGCCAAATCTCTCGAAATCCACCCGTGCGGCGGCATCCTCGATCCGGGCCAGAAACATCCGCTTGTCGGCATCGCGCTGCGTCGGGCTGCGCGCGGCGACCGCCTGCTGGACCCGGCGCAGCTTGATCGCGCGGGCGCTGGTGGGCTCCGCCTGCCCCGCCGGAGCATCGCCAAACCCCTGATCAAGCGCCGCGCTCAGATAGCCGACCACGCTCTTGACCCCCGACCGCTTGCCGACATAGTCCAGCTTGGCCGCAACCTGATCCTCGCCATGGGTGCTCAGCCATTGCCGGGCAAGCCGGTCGCTCGCTCCCAATTCCCGCAGCCGGGCATAGATCGGTCCATGGCGCAGCCCGGTTCCGTCGTCCAGATCAAGGATCGACAGTTGCGGATTGTCCTCGATCAGAAACCGGATATCGCTGACCGTGCGCCCCTTGCGCCGCGTCTCGGCGGTGACCCGGATATTCGACGTCTTGTTGACCTCTGCCACCGCCGGTTTGATGACTTTCGCATTCAGATGCTTGAAGGTCTCGTAATAGCTCGACCCTTCCACACCCATCAGGCGCCGGAACAGCTCCAGCGACCACCAGCCAGTGCTGCCTGTGCGCACGAACCGATAGCAGTTCTCATAAAGCGCCAGCGCATGCCCGCTGGTGAACCGGCGCTGGATATTGAGGTTGATCAGGGCAAAAACCTTGGGGTCGTTCAGCTTGTCCGCCAGCGCCGGGGAATAGGCGTATTCACAGATGCCGCCCTTGAGCTTGGCATAGCTTAGAAGGCTGGACACCCCCCATTCCTGCTGCCCTTTCTCGTCCAGCATGTCCCATTCGGCAACAGTCTCTGCAAGGCCCTTCAGAGACTGTTTCAGTGTGGCCATATCGTTTGAGTTGTACCCGATCATCAGGCACAGCGTGCGCGCGTCGATCTGATGGCGCGGCTGGCTGATCAACGTGTCGTATGCGTTCAGCAACAGCACATTGCTCAGCTTGCGCTGCAACAAGGTCAGCTTGCCCGACACATGGATCGCCGCCACATGCTTTTTTACCGCCGCACGCCTCAGCGACCCGCTTAACTGCTCTCGCGGAATATCGTCCATCTGACCCCGCTTATGATTGTTTCCGGTGAGTATGCGCAAAAAGGCACCTGACCGCAACGAAAAGCGTGGTGCCTTTTCCAAAGGTCACCCTCTCCCGCAGATGGGTACCTTATCGTTGAGGAGCCCATGGATCCGTTCTGAAAGGGACCCTTTTCCGGGATGAACCCATGCCACAGAGCGTCTGTGAGTCGCAAAATGTGGCTCTAATCCGCAAAACCGGACTCTGGTGCCCTATCCCCTGCGAATCGGCACCTTCCCTCCCGGAATCGGGGACCCTTCATCCCGGATACGGGTGCCTTAACCCCTGTATTCGGGTTCCTAAAGCACCGTAACCCTTTTGGATATAACACTATTTGCAACCCAAAGATTCTAAAGTCCTAAAAGACTCTTCAACTTTCGGGCGGTCGCTTTTCAATGAATTAGGCTTAGAAAGCGCAGATTTGAGGAATTTCGATTCACCCTGGCCTGTCCATGTGCGATAGTTTGGGAGAGATCACTCTCAGAGCAGTACATCGCAAAGGATGTGAGATGACCGCAGGCAAGGATCCCCTTCCCCCGTATTTCAACATCGACCCGGCCCAGGCGGCGGCCCGGTTGCCCGACCCTATCGACACCGCCCGATTCGCAAAAGCGGCGGCATTCGCGGCCAAGGGGCGGGAGGATCTGGCCAAGCGCGGATATGCGCCCGATGGACAGAAACGCCTGCGCCGGTTCTCCACCTGGGAGATCTGCAAATACCTGATCCCCGTGGCGCCCGCCCATTTCCGCCGTGTCCTCAAAAAGAACGCGGAGCTGCCCCAAGGTGTGGGCGAAGGCAATACCAAGTGGTTCAGCCTTCAGGATGTGCTGACCCTGCGCCACCATTTCGCGGCCGAGGGGGCGGCAGGGCGGGAGTACCTGCCCTGGCGGCCCAAGGGGTTGCCGGCCAAGGTCATCGCGGTCTCGAATTTCAAGGGTGGCACCTCCAAAACCACGACCGCCGCGCATTTGGCCATGTCCGCGGCCCTCGACGGGTACCGCGTGTTGACCATCGACCTTGACAGCCAGGGCTCGCTGACCTCGATCATGGGCGGCGTGGTGGAGGATGAATGGCAGACGGCATTCCCCCTTCTGGCCAAGGATTATGCCCGCGCGCTCGAGGCTGAAAACAAGGTGCGCGCCGCCGCCGGGGACCCTCCCCTGCCCTTGGACGAAACCCTGACCGAGGCGCTGAAGGTTTCGCCGCGAAACCTCATCCAGTCGACTCATTGGCCCAATATCGATCTTCTGGGCGCGCAGTTGAACCTTTACTGGGCCGAGTTTCAGGTTCCCGTCTGGCGCATGGGTCTGCGCAGTTGGTCGCTTTGGGATGCGCTTTCCAACGCGTTGGAAAGCGAGGGTATCCTCGATGAGTACGATCTGATCTTCCTCGATACGCCCCCTGCTCTTGGATACCTCACGATCAACGCGCTGGCCGCCGCCGATATCCTTTTGGTTCCGCTTGGCGCGAGCTTTCTGGAGTTCGATTCGACGGGGCGGTTCTTTGACATGCTCTATTCGACCTTCGCCAGTATCGAAGAGGGGGAGAACGCCGCCCGCCGCCGCGCGGGCCTGCCGGATATCAAGTTTGAATGGGACGCCGTGCGCGCGGTGATCACCCGCTTTGATGCCGCGCAACAGACCGATCTGGCCAATGTCGTGCAGGCCTATTTCGGGGATTTCATGACCACGTTCCGTCAGGACATGACCGCCATGGTCGGCCAGGCTGGGGAACAGGTGAACGGCATCTATGAGGCCGATTACCGTGAGTTCAATCGCGACACCTATGTCCGCGGGCGCGAGACCTTCGATCACACCTGGGCCGAGGTTAAGGAATTGATCCTCGGCACCTGGTGGCGGGATCTGCATATGGCGGATGAGGCGCAAGCAGAGGAGGATCAACCAAATGGCTAAACGCAGACGGGTCGCCGCCCCCAGCGCGGAAGAGTTGCAGAAGATCGAGGAGGAGTTTCGCCACGAAACCTCCCCTGGCGCGCGCGGCGTATTGGGGCCGGACAGCGCGACCGCGCCCATTGCCCAGGTGGCCGCCGAGAGCGCCGCGCGTGCAGAGCTTGCCAGTCCGGAGGCGCGCATCCAGGAGGCGGAGCTGCGATCCGAGGTCAGGCGCCTGGAAAAGGCCGAGGCCGAGGGGCGCCTGATGGCGGATCTGCCCGTCGCAGAGATCGAGGCCGACGGCATGGTCCGCGACCGCACGGTGCTGGAGGAGGGCGAGCTGACGGAGCTTCAGCTCTCGATCGCGGCCAACGGGCTGCGCTTGCCGATCGAGGTCTATGAGCTGCCCGAGCCGCGCGAGGACGGCCTCCGCTATGCGTTGATCTCCGGGTATCGCCGGGTGCTGGCGGTGCGTCGGCTGCGCGAGCTGACCGGGCAGGACGCTTATGACCGCATCCGTGCCATCGTCCGGCCCGGATCTGAGGCCGATGCGGCCTTCATCGCGATGGTCGAAGAAAATGAGGTGCGCGCCGATCTGAGCCATTTTGAGCGGGGTCGCGTGGCCGTGATCGCGGCGCAGCAGGGCGCCTTTGCCAATGTCGAGGACGCGGTCAACCGGCTCTTTGCAACTGGATCCAAGGCCAAACGCTCCAAGGTGCGCTCGTTTGCCGTGATCTTTGAAGAGCTGGGCGATATGCTCGAATATCCCGAAGCGCTGACCGAAAAGCGTGGCTTGCGCCTGGCGCAGATCCTGCGGCAGGGCGGGGAGCGGCAACTGCGCGAGGCGCTGGCCCGTGGCGTTCCCGCCAATGCCGAGGACGAATGGTCCATGCTGGACAACGCCATTGCCGCGATGGAGGAGCAGGGCACGCCGACGCGCAATCCAAGCCGTGGCGGGCGGCCGCGTCGCGGCAAACCGATCTCCAATTGGGTGGATGCGGAATCGCTGGTGACCTCCGCCGGGATCACCATCCGCAAACAGCGCGACGAGGCCGGGTTTCTTCTGCGGTTCGAGGGGCGCGGGTTGGACGACGAACTGATGACCAGCCTGATGCAGGAGATCCGCGCGCTGCTGGAAAAGACCTAGGCGGTTTCGCCGCGAAACCGGGGCAGGGGTATCTGGGGCGGCACACGCTTGCTTGACATTCAGTCAATTGACGCACATATAGACGTCATCTGACGCTTTCATCGGAGATGCCGACATGGCCCTTTTGGATTTCTATGCGACCCCGGATCGACTGCCCTCGTCCGAGGCTCAGCGATTGGGGCGAATCCTGGGGCTGACCGCCAAGGAACCGATCAACGATATCGATCTGGCCGAACGTATCTCGGTCGGGCTGCGCCCGTCGTCGGTCGACACGCTCAGCAGCATTCTGGGACGCGGCGACGTGGTGGGCTGTTTCATCCCCGAGGCCAGCCTGCGCCGCGCCCGTAAGGAGCGCAAGGCCCTCTCGAAAGAGCTGAGCGAACGGCTCTATGAGGTGGGTCGCGTCGTGGATGCCGTGAGCCGGAATTTCCATGGCGACAAGGAGGCGATCGACCGGTTTCTGAAGCGGCCACATCGGTTGCTGGCCGGAAAATCGCCGCTTGAGATGGCACAATCCAGCTCGGCCGGGGCCGAGGCTGTGATCAACCTCCTGCGACGGGCCGAAGCCAGCTTTGCTGTATGACCGCCCATCGGACGCTGGCCCGCGATCACCAGGCCTTTCGCATCGGTGATCCGGCGGGGGAACATCCGATCTGGGACGATGGTGGCGCGCGGCAGGCCGAAGGGCGCTGGCATGAGGTGGGCAGCGGCGTGATCTATGCGTCCGAGCACTACTCGACCGCGATGCTGGAAAAGCTGGTCCATTTCAATGGAGAGGTGCCGCCGAACCAGCATTTCATCGACATCACCATCCCTGCGGGCACCAGCTATGAGGTTGTCAATCCCGACGCGCTTTCCGGGTGGGCGTCCTTTGGCGGGGACGTCGCCCGTGATTTCGGTAAAGCTTGGTATACCGAGCGGCGCAGCGCCATTCTGTTCGTGCCGTCCGTGGTCGCGCGGATGGAGCGTAATATCGTCTTCAATACCTCACATCCCGATTTCAAGGGTGTGACCGTGTCCCTGGAGACCCCGGTCTGGTGGGACAGGCGCCTGTTCGATTAGGGCCTGCCGTCCGGGCTGGGGCAGGCGGAGAAATGCGCCCCGTCAGCCTCTCTCTCGTCGCGCTCGTACTCAGCCGTCATATCTGCAGACGTTGAGGTCGACGTCTCATGCTCTGTGTCGGACTGCTGGAATTCTTGAGACTGCGGGCCATTTGTTTTCAAGGGTTTGCCGGTTCTTCGTTTTTGAGATTGGGTCGGAATTCATGAGACTGTACATGGATGTGAGTCACTATTCGTGAGACTACACAGCGTCCGTGCATCGATCAAGTCATGTCCGATAATTCTGTCGCCGACAAGGATTGGGAAGAGGCCGAGTTCCGCGCAAAAGTGCTTGCGGAGCTGCCGGAACAGCTCACCGAAGGCGACGTTGCCTGGGCGATGCGGCAGCTGGATGTCAGCCGGGCGACGGTGTATCGTTTGGCGAAGCAGTTTCGCGAAGATGCGCGGACCAGTGCACTTCTGCCAAATTCCTCTGGCCCCAAGCCGGGGATGCAGCCACTGGACCCGGCAGTGGAAGCGGTCGTATCTCGCCTGTTTAGAGACTTTTACGCCACCCGTCGCAAACCGACCAAAACGCGGTTCTGGAGGGAGGTCGCTGCCGATTGCCACGCACGGGGTCTGGCACCGCCCTCGATCCGGCGTTTGGGGCGTTGGCTGGACCTGAAAGACCAGGCAAAACTTACCGCCCGGCGGGAGGGCAGGGACAAGGCCGAGCGCCGGCACCTGGCCACGCCCGGTGCGCTCACCGCGAACCGTCCGCTGGATATCGTCCAGATTGACCATACCAAAGCTGATGTGACGGTGGTCGATCCGGTCACGCGACACCCGCTTGGTCGGCCGACGCTGACCGTGGCGATCGACGTGAACACCCGCATGGTTCTGGGGTTCCACCTGTCGCTGGAGCCGCCCTCGCTTCTGTCGGTCGCGCTCTGTCTGACCCATGCGGTGATGGAGAAATCACATTGGCTGGCGGCGCGTGGGATCAATACAGACTGGTCCGCGCATGGCATCCCCAGGGCAATTTACGTGGACAACGGCGCGGAGTTTCACGCCCGGGCCTTCGGGCTTGCCTGTTCCGAATACCAGATCGATTTGCAGCACCGCCCGCCCGGCACACCGCGCTATGGCGGGCATATCGAGGGCCGGTCCGCACGAAGATGGGGGGGGGCCCGCTGCCGCGTCGCGGTCCGTAGTCCGCCACACCCTTGAAAAAAACAAATACCGACTAGACATAA
>NZ_JAAWWD010000039.1 GCF_021404545.1 Aestuariivita sp. | reverse complement strand
GGCTCCCGAAGGGCCGGGCGACCCCTCCCTCGCCAGGATTTGAGGCCATCGGAGCAATCTGCGATCCCTACGACCCGACCGAGCGCTGGAACTACTTCAAGGCCGCCGGATATATCGCAGATTAATGTCGAAATGCTTTAGGTTTGGCGCGCGGTCGAAAGACTTTGAAACCGCGTCGCATAGGTGGTGAATTCTTCGACCTCCGCGGCCAGCGGTTCCTGCCCGGAAAAGATGCGCAGGTAATCCGGCACCCGGTCCAGCCGAATCTCGGCGGTCTCGGGCGGGCCTGCGAAATCATAGCCCAACTGCATGTAATAGAGCACTTTGGCGCGGGTCTCGGCCTCTCTATCGGGATAGTCATAGCGCCGGAACATCGCCGCCAGGGCCGCTTCCCGCGTGGCATCCGATCTATCGAGGGTGTGCCGGACCTTGGCGTCCCGCCGGGCCCAGTCACGGATGGCGAAATCCAGCGCGGTGTCAAAGAGCACCGGGTTGGCCGTGCAGCGGAACACGTTGCAGATGGCGGCGGTGATCGTGGGTGCTGCCGTCTCGGCCTGAGCTACCATGGCGGCGGTATTGCGTTCCTGCCAATCGGTCAGAAGGGCCTCCAGCAGATCGCGGCGTGAGCCGAAATACCAATAGAAAGACGAGCGCGAGACCCCCATCGCCTCGGCCAGAGTCAGGATCTTGACCCGGTCGACCCCGTCACGGATCAGCACATCCATCGCGATATCGATCCAGTCCTGACGCGTAACCTTGACATTGCCCGAGAGCGGTGCGCGATCCGGATCGTCGCGATGCAGCACGGGGTTTCGGAGCGGACGGCTCATGAGCTGACCGGCGGGGCGCCGCCCGCCTGCGTTTTGCGTGCGATATAGGCCATGAGCGCATCGACCTTGTCAGGGTCAACCCGGGGCCGTGCATCTTCGGACAGAATACGTTTCCAGACGGCGGTTGCACGTTGGGTCGCGTCCTCGCCGCCGCGATCTGCCCAGGTGCCGTAGTTGGAGAAATCATGCACGAGCGGTGCGTAGAACTCGGTCTGATAGCGTTGCATCGTGTGCGCTGCGCCAAAGAAATGCCCGCCCGGTTGAACCTCCGTCAGGGCATCGACAGCCCGCGCCGCTGTATCGGCCGGGGTGGGCACGCACAGCTCGGCCACGCTCTGGATCACCTCCAGATCGGTGATTAACTTTTCATAAGACACCGTCAGCCCGCCTTCGAGCCAGCCTGCTGCATGCATGATCACCGTGGCTCCGGCCAAGAGGTTGCCCCAAAGACCGAACTGCGTCTCGTTCGCGGCCTGCGCGTCCCCCAGATTGGCCGCACTTCCGGTGGCCGAGCGCCAGGGCAATCCCACCAGATCGGCCAGTTGTCCCGCGCCGACAGAGGCGCGCATATGTTCGGGCGTACCAAAGATAGGCGCGCCGGATTTCATATCCACATTCGAGGTGAACGTGCCGTAGGACACCGGCGCGCCGGGCCGCACCAGCTGGGTCAGGACGATTGCCGCCAGCGCCTCGGTATGGCTGAGCGTGAGCGCACCCGCCACCGTGATGGGCGCCATGGCCCCCATCAGCGTAAAGGGTGTCACGATGGACATCTGCTTGGCACGGGCAAAATCGATCAGCCCCTGGGCCATGGGAATGTCGATCTGGCGCGGTGAGTTGGTGTTGATGATCGTATAGGTCCAGGGATCGGCCTCGAACTGCGTCTGGCTCAGCCCATGGAAATCCGCCAGCATCTCGAAGACCTCTTCGACCTGCGGCGTGCCGCGCGCATAGGTAAAGGGGATCTTGTCCGACAGCGTCAGTTGCGCGTCCATGAAGGCATAATGGCGCAGGTGGCTCGGCACATCCTGCGGCTCGATCGCGGGGCCGAGGATGGGCAGCACGTCGAAATGCTGGATCAGCCGGGTGAACTCGCGGAAATCGCGGTTGCTGCCGGGGCGGCGGCCTCGCTCCAGATCGGTGGCATGGGGTGCTCCAGCGCCGGCCATGAAGATCAGCGCGCCCGGTTCATAAAGCACGGTGCGTTCGGGATTGCCGCTGCGCAGGGTGACAGAGGCGGGTGCGGTTTTCAACGCCTCCTCGACCGCCTCACGGCCGATCCAGACCATCTCGTCGCTTTCGTCGACCTTGCAGCCTGCCTTGGCAAAGATCGCGCGCGCCTCGGGCAACAGGACCTTGAGGCCCAGCGTTTCCAGAACGTTCAGCGCGTCATGGTGGATCGCGTGAACCTCGTCGTCAGAGAAGATCTTCATCCGAGGGAACGGGTTGCGCAGGGTGCGGTAATCAACGGTGCGGACCGGTGTCGCCACCTCCAACGCACGTTTGCGCCTGCCCTTGCGGATGGGGGTGGGGGCGCCGGTCATGATCGCATCGCCTTGCCGCCGGGGTCATAAGGGGAGGGAGCAATGACTGTGGCCGCGCGCTCCATGCCTACCACATGCACCGACAGCGCCTGACCGGGGGTCGATTGGGCGGTGTCCACCAGGGCCATGGCCAGCGATGTGCCAGTCGTGTGGCCATATCCGCCCGAGGTGACAAAACCCACGCGGGTGCCGTTGGCCCAGACCGGTTCGAACCCCGTGGCATCTGCTCCATCTGCGTCGACTTCCAGCGTGACCTGCCGTTGCGCGGGGCGATTGCCCTTGCGTTCGGCCAAGGCGGCGGCACGTCCGACGAAATCGCCCTTCTCCCAATCGATCCAGCGATCCATGCCGGTCATGCCCGGGGTGTAGCCTTGGGTGAACTCTGCGTTCCAGATGCCAAAGCTCTTCTCCAGCCGCAGGGAGTTGAGCGCGTAGAACCCGTATTCCTTAAGGCCCAGATCGGCGCCTGCCTCCATCAGGGTGCGGCGCAGCCCGATGTGATGCTCGGCGCGGACGTTGATCTCGTATCCCAACTCTCCGGTGACGGAAATCCGGGCAACATGTGCGCGCGCTAGCCCCACATTCATCTGCGTGCAGCCCATAAACGGCAGGGCGGAGGTACTCACATCCGCGTCTGTGACCCGTTCTATGATCTCACGTGACTTGGGTCCAGAGAGCGAAAAGCCCACCATCCCGTCCGAGATGTCGGTGACGCTTACACCGTCCTCCATATGGTCGTGATACCAGCGCATATGCCATGCGCGCAGATAATAGCTGCCCATGATCCAAAAGCGCCCGTCGCCCCAGTTGAAGACGGTCAGATCGCCCTTGAGGCGTCCCGTCTCGGCCACCATCGGCGCCAGCCGCGCGCGCCCCGGTGCGGGCAGACGCGAGGCCATCATGCGGTTCAGCCAGCGTTCCGCGTTAGGCCCCGAGACCTCGAACCGCGAAAAGCCCGAGATATCCAGCAGCCCGCAGGCCTCACGCACGGCGCGGCATTCTCCGGCTACGATCTCATGTGCGTTCGACCGGCGCAGGCTCGGGGTTTCCGCGAACCCCTCTGGCCCGAACATCAGCGGCACTTCGAGCCCGTAAGAGACACCCCATTGCGCGCCCGCCGCCGTCATCGCGTCATGGGCGGGGGCCATCTTCATGGGCCGTCCGGCGGGCAGCTGTTCGTTGGGATAGGTCATCACGAAGCGACGGGAATAGAACTGACCCGTCGTCTCTTTGATATAGCGCTTGTTGCCCGCGTAATCGCCATAGCGCGCGACATCCATGCCAAAGACATCCTCTTCGGGCTCGCCATGGACGATCCATTCGGCGAGGCTTTTGCCGACGCCGCCGCCCTGAAGGAACCCGGCCATCACCGCACAGGCGCACCAATAGCCGGGCTTGCCGCGCACCGGACCCACCAGAGGGTTGCCGTCGGGCGAAAAGGTGAAGGCGCCGTTGACCCAGGTCTTGATCCCGGCATCCTGCAAACAGGGATAGCGCTCGAACCCCAGCATCAGTTCGTGCTCGATGCGGTCGGGGTCTTCCTGCTGTAACTCGAACCCGTACTCCCAGGGCGCGCCGTCCATCATCCAGTGTTCGTGGTTGATCTCGTAAATCCCAAGCAGCATGCCCTTTTGATCCTGCCGCATATAGGTGAAGCCTTCGAGATCGGCGGTCATTGGCAGCATCGTATCCAGCTTGGCCACCTCGGGGATGCTGTCGGTCACCAGATAGTGATGGTTGAGCGGAGAGACCGGCAGCTCCATCCCGGCCATGCGCCCGACCTGCTTGGCCCAAAGACCCGCCGCGTTGACCACATGTTCGGTGCGAATGGTGCCTTTTTCAGTGACGACGTCCCAGCCGTCCCTGGTCTGGTTCAGCTCCAGCACGCGGTTGTTCTCGATTACTTCGGCGCCGCGTTTCTTGGCGGCTCCGGCATAGGCATGGACCGTGCCCGTGGTGTCGATATGCCCTTCGCGGTCCGCCCAAAGGGCACCCACAATGCCGTCGATATTCATCACCGGGTTCAGTGCCCCGGCCTCTTCAGGGGTGACCAGGCGGCAGTCTTCGATGCCAATGGTCTGGAATACCCGGTAGGCCGATTGCAGCCACTCCCAGCGTTCCGGCGTGCCCGCCAGCATCAGGCCACCGGTCATGTGCAGTCCGATATTCTGGCCGCTTTCCTTCTCGATCTCGCTCAGCAGATCGATGGTATAGGCTTGCAGCGCGGCGATATTGGGATCGGCATTCAGCGCGTGAATACCGCCCGCGGCATGCCAACTGGACCCGGCGGTGAGGATCTTGCGTTCGATCAGGCACACATCGGACCAACCGAATTTCGCCAGATGATACAGCACCGAGGCGCCGACAACGCCGCCACCAATCACCACGACCCGATAGTGAGATTTCATCGCTCGTCCTTCCGTGTCACGCCCAAGCATGTTGACGCTAATCAGGCGGCGTCGCTTCTGTCTAGACATTTGTGTCCAGTGGTCCTGAGTTTCTGTCCACGTCTGTCCAGTTCATAATGCACCACCGATTGCGCCGGTGTTTGGTTGCCACGCGCGTCCTCAAAACTTTAAGCTTGAAACGATTTGGGTGGACGTTACCTTTGCCGCAACACGGGATCATCAATGGAGCGAGACGTGAAAGCACTCTGTCTGGGCGGCGGGCCCGCGGGCCTCTATTTTGCCATCACCCTGAAACTGCGGCAGCCCGGGGCCGATGTAACGGTGATGGAGCGTAACCGGCCCGATGACACCTTTGGCTGGGGTGTTGTGCTGTCGGATGAGACGCTGGACAATCTCGAACAGAACGATCCGGTCAGCGCCGCGTCGATCCGGGCGCATTTCGCCTATTGGGACGATATCGCGCTGCACCATCGGGGTCAGAGGCTGGTCTCCTCCGGTCATGGCTTCTGCGGAATCGGGCGCAAGCAATTGCTGCTGTTGTTGCAGGACCGGGCGCGGGACCTGGGTGTGCATCTGAAATTCGAGACAGAGGTCGGCGCGGCCTCTGACTATATGGATGAGTATGACATCGTCGTGGCCTCGGATGGGCTGAACTCCAGAACCCGGCTTGAGTTCAAAGAGACGTTCAAACCCGATATCGACCTGCGTACCTGCTATTTCATGTGGCTGGGCACGCATCAGAAATTCGACGACGCCTTCACCTTCATCTTCGAGAAGACAGATAAGGGCTGGATCTGGGTCCATGCCTATCAGTTTGACGACGATACCGCGACGTTCCTCGTGGAATGCGGGCCTGAGACATTCGAGAATTTCGGCTTTGGCGAGATGACCCAGGCCCAGACGATCGAGACCTGCGAGGAGATCTTCAAGGACTATCTCGGCGGTCATGCCCTGATGACCAATGCCAACCACATTCGCGGTTCCGCCTGGATCCAGTTCCCGCGCGTGCTGTGTGAGCGTTGGGCGCATGAGAATGTGGTGCTTTTGGGCGATGCCTCGGCCACGGCGCATTTTTCCATCGGATCGGGCACCAAGCTCGCGATGGAGAGTGCCGCAGCGCTCGCGCATATGGTCACCGATGAGCCTACGCTCGAAAAGGCCTTTGCCCGTTATGAGGACGAGCGGCGGCTCGAAGTGCTGCGCCTGCAATCGGCGGCGCGTAACTCGCTGGAATGGTTCGAGGATGTGGAGCGGTATCTGGAGCTTGATCCGGTACAGCTGAATTACTCGATGCTCACCCGGTCGCAGCGGATCAGCCACGAGAACCTGCGCGAACGTGACCCTAAATGGCTGGAAAGCGCCGAACGTTGGTTTCAGACCCGGGCGGGTGTGGGCCCCAACGCGCCGGTGCGCGCGCCGATGTTTGCCCCGTTCAAACTGCGCGAGATGGAGCTGGCCAACCGCATCGTCGTCTCGCCCATGGCCCAATACAAGGCCGTCGACGGCGCCCCAACCGACTGGCACCTGATCCATTACGGCGAGCGGGCAAAAGGCGGCGCGGGGCTGGTTTATACCGAAATGACCTGCGTCTCGCCTCAGGGGCGGATCACGCCCGGCTGTCCGGGGCTTTATGCGCCCCAGCACGAGGTCGCCTGGCGCCGCCTGACCGATTTCGTGCATGCCGAAACGCAGGCCAAGATCTGTTGTCAGATCGGCCATTCGGGCCGCAAGGGATCGACCCAGCTCGGCTGGGAAGAGATGGACGCGCCGCTGAAAGAGGGCAATTGGGAGGTCATCTCGGCCTCGCCTATTGCCTGGTCCGATGCCAATCTCGTCCCGCGTGAGATGACCCGCGCCGATATGGATGTGGTGACCGAACAGTTCGTGCAGGCCGCTCGCATGGCCGAGCGCGCCGGGTTCGACATGATCGAACTGCACGCGGCACACGGCTATTTGATCTCCTCCTTCATCTCACCCAAATCCAATATCCGCACCGATGCATATGGCGGCAGCCTGGAAAACCGAATGCGCTATCCGCTGGAGGTGTTCACGGCGATGCGCGCGGCCTGGCCTGCGCACAAACCGATGTCGGTGCGCATCTCGGCCACCGATTGGGTCGGCGACGAAGGGGTGACGCCCGAAGACGCGGTAGAGATCGCGCGCGCCTTTTCCGAGGCGGGGGCGGATATCGTCGATGTCTCGGCCGGGCAAACCTCGACCGAGGCGCAGCCCGTCTATGGCCGCATGTTCCAGACACCGTTTTCGGACCGTATCCGCAACGAGGCAGGGATCGCTACCATGGCGGTCGGCAATATCTATGAGGCCGATCACGTCAATTCGATCCTGCTGGCCGGACGCGCCGATCTGGTTTGTCTCGCCCGTCCGCATCTCAGCGATCCCTACTGGACCCTGCGTGCGGGCGCGGGCATCGGCGACCGGCTGGCGCAGTGGCCGCAACCCTATGAGGCAGGGCGGGACCAGATGTGGCGTTTGGCTGACCGCGCTCAGGCCGATGAGATCCGCGCCTGAACCTTGTGCCATGCGGGGTTGTGCGCAATCATATGCGAACACCCCGTTTCGGGGGGCCATGGTTCGAGGGGAGGTCATGATCGACAATCAAGCGCAGTCCGGCGTAGAGGCCCCTGCCGCGCCACCGCTGCTGCGCTTTGAGAGACCGACCCCATGCTCCAAGCCTGTCTGAACGGGGGCCGCACGGCGGCAGAGACCCCGAACGTGCCGCTCACGCCCGAAGCTCTGGCGCGCGATGCCATTGCCGCGCGGGAGGCCGGTGCGGACGCCTACCATGTCCACCCGCGCAACGCCGAAGGCGCCGAAAGTCTGGCGCCCAAAGACGTCACGGCCGCCTTGCGCGCGATCCGCGCCGCGGTGCCGGGATTGCCCGTGGGCATCGGAACCGGCGCCTGGATCGCGCCCGGTGGTCAAGAGCGCCATGCCCATATCCGCGCCTGGGAGGAGCTGCCCGACTATGTGTCGATCAATCTCAACGAACCCGACTGTATCGACGTGATGGAGATGATGCACGAGCGCGGCATCGGGATCGAGGCTGGGGTATGGAGCGTTGCCGATGCCCGCAAGCTGTGCCGGGAAGCCAACAAATCTGATGTTCTGCGTATTTTGGTGGAGATGCCCGACGTCGCGGCTCCACGTGCCCGGACCGAGGCAGCGCTGTGCCTGGAGTTGCTGCGCGCACGCGGTGCGACGGCTCCGATCCTGTTGCATGGTGAAGGTCAAAGCGCCTGGCCTTGTGTCGTCGAAGCGGCACGATTGGGGCTTGATACACGTATGGGATTTGAGGATGTGCTGGACTTGCCGGATGGGACGCCCGCGCCATCGAACGCCGCGCTGATCGGCGCGGCCCGTGATCTGATTGACCACAGCTCGCAAGGACTCACCGGCTGAGCACGGGCAGGGGTCAAGACCCACAGGCCAGACCAGGTATCGCAGGCCGGATTGACCATGTGCCGCGGACCCGCCAGCCGTCATTCGGGAATTATCGGCGCCGGCTGCATTGGTCGCCATGGGACCTGCCGCTCCATAACGCCGGGACGCGTTGCCGAGAAAAAAGCAAAGCCACGTTCCCTGCCAAGCATAGGCTCACACACCAGCCGCCTCTCGGGGTCTAGCACGACCTTTCCGGATCGCTCTCTGGTTCGCTGCAAAAAAACCGTCAGGTTCGCGCCAAGTGGGCAGGTCCCGTGCTGTTGCGCTGCCCGACCTCAGGATCGCGGTTGCTGCCGACCGGCTCCACAGCCTCCGAGGCTCAGCGAACCCAAAGACGGAGCGTGCAATGCAGGCGGCCGACCCGGTTGCTCCGCTGGCAATGGACACATAGCGACTGCGCTATTCTGTGGTCCGCTGTCTGGGCATCCCTCACACCCGACAAGACCGGCTTGAACGGGACCGCGGTCATCAGCACTCTGTCGTTCGGACCTTTGGCGGCAGTTTCTCAGATCTCGCACCCTTCGCTGAGGATTGCCAGCACACGCGCCTCGGAGGTGAGATGCAATGCAGCGCGATGCGGGGCAGAGGCCAATAAGGCCGCGATCCCGCTCACACCTTTGGGCGTGGAGGCCAAGCCCATCTCGGCCAAGCGCTCGACCGCGTCCTCCACGTCCGCCTCGGACATCCGCGCAAAGACATCCGCATCTCGCGCGAGCCCCTGCATAGCGATCACCGAGGCCCCTTCGTAGCCGTGTCCCGCTGGCTCATGCGTGCTGCCGCGGGCGGTGGCCTGGATCGCTGTCCCCAGTCCGGCCGGGGCGTCTGGTTCCACCACGATAATGCGCGGTTCCGCCCCCCAATCGCGCCGGGCCAGGGTTGCACAGGCAGCCGCAAACCCGCCCGCGCGGGCCTGGACGAACACATGGCTGGGTGGGACAGGGATCTGGGTCAACACCTCCTCCATCAGGACCAGATACCCTTCCATTATCTGGAGGGGGCGATCAGTGTAGCCGGGCCAGGACGTGTCTGAGAGCAGCCTCCAGCCTTCCGTCTTGGACGCGCGGACGGCGGCGGCGTGGCTGTCGGTGTCGCAGCCCCCCTCGCGGACGACCTCAGCACCCTTGGCGCGCAGGCGATCCGCGACCGTCTCAGGCGCGCATTGGGGAATATAGATGACTGACCGGGCGCCAAAGGCCCGCGCGCCCATCGCCACCGCAAGGCCATGCGCGCCCGCGCGCGCCGCGACATAAGTGACCCCGGTCAGCGCGCTGCCCATATCGGTGGAGTTGCTGGCATCGGCGTCCTGGGCAATCGCATAGGCGGCCCCCAGCGCCTCGACACTGCCCAGTCCCATGCGCGTCCGCTCATCCTTGATATGGACCGCGCGCACACCAGCCATCCGGGCCAGATCGTCGCGCGCCAGCAAAGGCGTCTGCACATCCGCAGGGCAGCGCGCCAACAGGTCCAGTGGCCTGTCCGACCGGACCGATGGGACCGGGACATCCGGGTCGAGGCTCAAGATTCCAGAGCCGTCCCGAAAGGGGTTCGTCAATAATTCCATACTGCCCCCGGGGGGTGAGACATCCGTTCGGCCCATGTCCTCTCAGACATCCGCGCTCACCCTGGTTTAGAGGGTTCGGCTAAAGGACGGGTAAACGACACCCGCGCGTTTTTTGGCTTGCCCGGGAGAGCACCGCGCGATACCGGTGTACGCGTGCATACGGGAGAATCGGCGCATGCCGGTGCCGAAGGAGCAACCGCCCCGGAAACTCTCAGGCCACAAGGACCGGATGCGCAGCAAAAAGACTCTGGAGAGAGCCCGGATTTGACGGGACGCCGAAGGGATAACGATCTCAGGCGAAAGGACAGAGGGGGCATCTGATGCGTCGCGCGGTTGCGCGGACTGGGATGCCGGATGGTTTATCACATGACCAGATCGGCCTGGAAACAGGGACGGGGTATGAGCGATCTGAACCGCACGCCGCTTTATGACACGCACCTTCAGCTCGGGGCCAAGATGGTGCCG
Source organism: Aestuariivita sp. (assembly GCF_021404545.1). Lineage (GTDB taxonomy): Bacteria > Pseudomonadota > Alphaproteobacteria > Rhodobacterales > Rhodobacteraceae > Aestuariivita. The sequence continues at coordinate 89,460 of NZ_JAAWWD010000039.1, read as the reverse complement.
TTCGCGGGCTATGAGATGCCCGTGCAATATGCTGCCGGCGTGATGCAGGAACATCAGCACACGCGCGCGCAGGCCGGACTTTTCGATGTCAGCCATATGGGGCAGCTGCGTGTCAGCGGCCCATCATGGGAGGCTGTGGCACTGGGCCTTGAGCGGCTGGTACCACAGGATGTTCTGGGTCTGGCCGACGGGCGCCAGCGATATGGTCTGTTGACGAACGACGCGGGCGGGATATCGGACGATCTGATCTTTGCCCGACAGGGGGATGCGCTTGTCATCGTGGTCAACGCGGCCTGCAAAGAGGCTGATATCGCCCATATCCGCGCAGCTTTTGAGCCGGATCTGACGGTAACGGATCTGGCGGATCGGGCGCTGATCGCTTTGCAGGGACCCGTGTCCGAAGCGGTCTTGGCCCCGCTTGATCCCAGGGCCGCCGAGATGCGCTTCATGGACTGTGCGCATTTGGATCTGGGCGGGGTCGAGGTTTGGGCGTCGCGTTCGGGTTATACCGGCGAGGACGGGTTTGAAATCTCGGTCCCGGCGACTGCAGCGGCGGGTCTTGCCGAAGCTTTGCTGGCACACAGCGCCGTTCAGGCCATCGGTCTGGGCGCGCGTGACAGTCTGCGGCTGGAAGCGGGCCTGTGCCTGTATGGCCAGGATATCGACGCAGGCACCACCCCTGTGGAGGCCGGGCTGACCTGGTCGATCCAGAAAGTGCGCCGCGCGGGCGGCGCGCGCGCGGGTGGATTTCCCGGTGCCGATCGCATTCTTGCGGAGCTACAAGACGGTGCCGCGCGTCGGCGGATCGGCCTGCGGCCCGAAGGGCGTGCACCGATGCGCGCAGGCGTGCCGCTTTTCGCGGTGGCCGAAGGCGGCACTGCGATCGGACAAATCACCTCGGGTGGGTTCGGTCCGACGGTCGGAGGCCCACTTGCCATGGGCTATGCGCCCAATGCGCTGGCGCAGCCAGGCGCTGTACTTTTCGGAGAGTTGCGCGGCAAACGCTTGCCCGTCACTGTGACACCGCTGCCCTTTGTGGCGGCCCGCTTTAAACGCTGAATACCCAGGGAGGGGACATCTGATGAAATACACCGAAGAACACGAGTGGCTGCTGGCAGAAGGGGAGTTGATCGTGGTGGGCATCACCGAACACGCCGCCGAACAATTGGGCGATGTGGTGTTTGTCGAGTTGCCGGATGAGGGCGACGAGGTCAGCAAGGATGACGAGATCGTGGTGATTGAGAGCGTCAAGGCCGCCTCGGACATTCTGGCCCCTCTGGATGGCGAGATTGTCGAAATCAACGAGGCCCTCGTCGAAAACCCGGCCCTGATCAACGAAGACGCCGAAGGCGCTGCGTGGTTCTTCAAGATGCGGCCGTCGGATCTCAGCCCGATGGACGATTACATGGACGCCGCCGGGTACAAGACATTCATCGGCTAAGGCACGGAACGGGCCAGAGACCCGCCTGACTTCGGTCAGTCCAGGCGCGGATCGCACCGACGGGCGCGCCTGTGAGGCCATGTTGCAGGGGTCATCAGGGTCCTAGTGGTGCGGCAGGACCAATCACCAAACGGAGTGCCAATGACCATCTTGCGGATCGTTCCAAATCTGGCAGCCGCCGACCCCGACGGGCTGGCGGCCTTCTACGGGTCGGTGTTCGGCCTCGCTCCGGTGATGGAGGCGGGGGTCATCGTCGCCAGTGCCGCGCCGGGAGAGGCGCGGGTACAGATGAGCTTTGCGCGCGCGGGCGGCTCGGGTACGCCCGTCCCCGCCGTGTCGATCGAGGAGGACGACCTTGAGGCGGCTCTGACCCGTGCGCGCGGAGCGGGAGCACGCATCAGCTATGGACCGGTGACCGAGCCCTGGGGTGTACGCCGCTTTTTTCTGCAAGATCCCGAACACAATCTGATCAACGTGCTCAGCCATATCGAGGAGCCGACATGACCTTTACGCCAAGTGACTATCTTCCCTACGACTTCGCCAACCGTCGCCATATCGGCCCCAGCCCCGCCGAGATGGCGGAGATGCTGGAGGTTCTGGGCGTCGACAGTCTGGATGACCTGATCGACCAGACCATCCCGGCCGCTATTCGCCAGAAAGAGCCGTTGGATTTCGGCAAAGCCTATTCCGAGCGCGAGCTCTTGCACCACATGCGCAAGGTTGCGGCCCGCAACAAGGTTCTGGTCAGCCTGATCGGGCAGGGGTATCACGGCACCGTCACACCTCCGGCGATCCAGCGCAACGTACTGGAAAACCCGGCTTGGTACACCGCCTATACCCCCTATCAGCCAGAGATCAGCCAGGGACGGCTGGAGGCGTTGTTGAACTTCCAGACGATGATTTCGGATCTGACTGGGCTGGAAATCGCCAATGCCTCGCTGCTGGACGAGTCCACCGCCTGCGCAGAGGCGATGACCATGGCCCAACGCGTGGCGAAATCGAAAGCCAAGGCGTTTTTCGTGGACGAGAATTGCCATCCTCAGAACATTGCGGTGATGCGGACGCGGGCCGCGCCGCTGGGGATTGAGGTGATCGTCGGCGATCCGTCGGATATGCAGGCCGATCAGGTCTTTGGCGCGATCTTCCAGTACCCTGGCACATATGGTCATCTGCGCGATTTCACCCCTCAGATCGCGGCTCTGCATGCGGCCAAGGCCATCGGTGTGATCAGCGCCGATCCACTGTCGCTGACCTTGCTGAAGGAACCCGGCGCGATGGGCGCGGATATCGCTGTGGGCAGCGCGCAGCGCTTTGGTGTGCCGATGGGCTATGGCGGGCCGCATGCGGCCTATATGGCCACCAGACAAAGCTATGCCCGCGCCATGCCCGGCCGCCTTGTGGGGGTCAGTGTGGACAGCCATGGCAACCGCGCCTACCGGCTGTCGCTGCAAACCCGGGAGCAACATATCCGCCGCGAAAAGGCGACCTCGAATGTCTGCACGGCGCAGGCGCTGCTGGCGGTCATGGCCTCGTTTTATGCCGTGTTTCACGGTCCCGAGGGCCTGCGGGCGATTGCCCAGCGTATTCACCGCAAGACCGTGCGTCTAGCCCGCGGGCTGGAGGCTGCGGGCTTCAAGGTCGAGCCCAAGGCGTTCTTTGACACGATCACGGTGGATGTGGGTCTGTTGCAGCGCGGCGTGTTGCAGGCTGCGGTCCGCGAAGGGGTGAATCTGCGCCGTGTGGGCGAGACCAGGATCGGTATCACCCTGGACGAAGCGACCCGTCCGCGGGTGATCGAGGCGGTCTGGCGCGCCTTTGGCATCGTTATGGAAGATACTGATTTCAAACCCGAGTACCGCCTGCCGGATGATCTGGTGCGCGAAAGCGGCTATCTCGAACACCCGATCTTTCACATGAACCGGGCCGAGACCGAGATGATGCGCTATATGCGCCGTCTTGCCGACCGCGACCTGGCGCTTGACCGGGCGATGATCCCGCTGGGCTCGTGCACGATGAAGCTCAACTCGGCGGCCGAGATGATGCCGGTGAGCTGGCGGGAGTTCTCTCTGATGCACCCGTTCTGCCCGCCCGATCAGGCCGAAGGATATCGGTATCTGATTGACGATCTTTCGGCCAAACTGTGTGAGATCACCGGCTATGCCGCCATCTCGATGCAGCCCAACTCCGGCGCGCAAGGCGAATATGCGGGGCTTTTGACGATTTCTGCCTATCACCGGGAACGCGGAGAGGGGCATCGCAATATCTGCCTGATCCCGATGAGCGCGCATGGCACCAACCCGGCCTCCGCCCAGATGGTGGGCTGGACGGTGGTCGCGATAAAATCGGCGGAAAACGGGGATATCGACCTCGATGATTTCCGCGCCAAGGCAGAGCAATATGCCGACAGGCTGGCCGGTTGCATGATCACCTATCCTTCGACCCACGGTGTGTTCGAAGAAACGGTGACCGAGGTCTGCGACATCACCCATCAGCACGGCGGCCAGGTCTATATCGACGGGGCCAATATGAACGCGATGGTCGGGCTGTCGCGGCCGGGCGATCTGGGCGGGGATGTCAGCCACCTGAACCTGCACAAGACCTTCTGCATCCCCCACGGGGGCGGCGGGCCCGGAATGGGACCCATCGGCGTCAAGCAACACCTGGTGCCCTATCTGCCCGGTCATCCAATCACCGGCGGCGCACAAGGTCCGGTCTCTGCCGCGCCATTTGGGTCGCCCTCGCTCTTGCCGATCAGTTGGGCCTATTGCCTGATGATGGGCGGCGAGGGGCTGACCCAGGCCACGCGCGTGGCGATCCTGAATGCCAATTACATCGCCAAGCGGCTGGAGGGCGCATTCGATGTGCTCTATCGCGGCGGCGGAGGCCGGGTGGCGCATGAGTGCATCATCGACACCCGCCCTTTTGCCGACAGTGCCGGTGTCACCGTGGACGACATCGCCAAACGTCTGATCGATTGCGGGTTTCACGCCCCCACCATGAGCTGGCCCGTCGCGGGCACGCTGATGGTCGAGCCGACCGAAAGCGAGACAAAGGCCGAGCTCGATCGGTTTTGCGAGGCCATGCTTGCGATCCGCGCCGAGATCCGCGGGATCGAGGAGGGGCGGCTGGATGCCGACACCAACCCCCTCAAGATGGCGCCGCACACCATGGAGGATCTGGTGCGCGACTGGGACCGGCCCTACAGCCGCGAGCAAGGGTGCTTTCCGCCGGGCGCGTTCCGGGTAGACAAGTACTGGCCGCCTGTAAACCGGGTCGACAACGCTTGGGGCGACCGCCACCTGATCTGCACCTGCCCCCCGATGGAGGACTACGCCGAAGCGGCAGAGTGATCAGATAGCGCGCCTGCGGCGCATTCCTTTCTGGTCATTGGGGGCGCTGCCCCCAAACCCCCGCCGGTATTTAGAAGAGAAGAAGCCATCCTCACGACCTTGCATTTCTTCTCTTTCAAAATACCGGCGGGGAGCGCGAGGGGCTGGCCCCTCGCTCCTGTCCTTATCCATCTGCCAAAAGGCGAGCCTGCTTGGCCATGACCTCGATCACGTGCCGCATCTGTCCCAGATCGCGCGGATTGGATGCATTTCCATCCAGTCCGCGCCTCAAAACGCCCTGGAGGATCGCCAAGAGGCGGAAGAACGAAAAGACCAGATAGAACGTCCAGTTCGCGGGCTGTTCGATGCCGCGCCGTTTGCAGTAAAGCGCGACGTATTGCTCTTCGGAGGGCAGGCCAAGGCTCGCGCGATCCACGCCGCCCAAGCCTCGGAAATGCCCCTCATGCGGCAAGCGCCAATGCATGCATTGATAGGCAAGATCGGCCAGCGGGTGGCCCAGGGTCGACAGCTCCCAATCGAGGAGCGCAACCACGTCTATCCGGTGAGGGGCGAACATCATGTTGTCGATCCGGTAATCGCCATGCACGATGCTGATCGCGCCGTCATCGGGAACCATATGCGCCTCCAGCCAGTCGATCAGCCAATCGGCATCGGGCAGAGGGTCGGTCTCGGAGGCCGTGTATTGCCCCGACCAGCGCTCAAGTTGACGGGCAAAGTAATTGCCGGGTTTGCCGTAATCGCCCAAGCCAACCGCATTCGGGTCGACCGAATGGAGCCGGGCCAGCGTCAGGTTCATCCGGTCGTAAACCGCCGCGCGATCCTGGTTGCTCAGCTCGGGCAGGGCAGGGTCCCAGAAGATCCGGCCCTCCATCATCTCCATCACGATAAACTGTGTACCCATCGGAGTGTCTGCACTTGACAGGTGATACATCCGCGGCACCGGCACATCCGTCCCCTCCAGCGCCTTCATAACGCGAAACTCGCGGTCTACGGCGTGCGCGGACTTCAGCAATTTGCCCGGCGGTTTGGCTCTCAACACATAGGCCTGCGCGCCCGAGGTCAGTTTGTAGGTTGGATTGGATTGCCCGTCACCGAACTTCTCGATCGCATCCAGCGTGCCGAATCCTTCCACATTTTCCTGTAGATAATGCTCCAGCTCGCGCTGATCGTACTTGTGCATGACGCTGCGTTCTCCCCGTAGACATTGTCCGCGCATCTAAGCAATCCTCCGGATCAAAGGTAAAGGTGGGACGCGCCGTCATGCGCTGCGTCCGACGGGAGGAAGAGAGATGGACATGAATTTCGGGATGCGGGCCGAAAACCGCGCGCTGTTGGACCGCGTGGCCGCGATGGTCCGCGATGACATTATGCCGCTGGAGCAAGAGTATCAGGCCGAGATCGGCACCGGAGACCGCTGGACCTATACCGCCCGCCAGACAGAGATCCTCGAAGGGCTCAAGGCAAAGGCCAAAGCCGAAGGTCTGTGGAATTTCTGGCTGACCGACAGCGACAAGGGCTTTGGCCTGAGCACTGTGGAATACGCTCTTTTTGCCGAAGAGATGGGCAAGACCCCTCTGGGTGCGGAGGTCTTCAACTGCTCGGCCCCCGATACCGGAAACATGGAAGTGTTCGAGCGCTACGGCTCTGACAAGATGAAGCAAGAGTGGCTCGAACCTCTGCTGAACGGAGAGATCCGCTCGGCCTATCTGATGACCGAACCGGATGTGGCCTCTTCGGATGCGACCAACATCTCGATGTCCTGTGTGCGCGACGGCGATGACTATGTCTTGAATGGTGAGAAATGGTGGGCCTCGGGTGCCGGTGATCCACGCTGCCGGGTCTATATCACCATGGTACGCACCGGGGGCGAGGGCACGCCCAAGCATCAGCGCCACTCGATGATCGTCGTACCTGCGGAGGCGGACGGGATCGAGATCCTGCGCCCGATGGAAGTTTACGGCCATGATGACGCGCCGCATGGTCATATGCATATCCGTTTTGCCGATGTGCGCGTGCCGACCGAGAATATGCTTCTGGGCGAAGGGCGCGGATTCGAGATCGCGCAGGGCCGTCTGGGGCCGGGGCGGATCCATCACTGCATGCGCGCGATCGGGCAGGCCGAGGCCGCGCTGGAACAGCTCTGCCGCCGGTCCGTGCGGCGCGAGGCGTTTGGCAAGCCGTTGGCGCAACTGGGTGCGAATTACGACATCATCGCCGAATGCCGGATGGAGATCGAGATGGCGCGGCTGCTTTGCCTCAAGGCCGCCTGGTACATGGATCAGGGCGATGGGCGTGCCGCCGCGCCGTGGATTTCGCAGATCAAGGTGATCGCGCCGCGCGTGGCGCTCAAGGTCATCGACGAGGCTGTGCAGATGCATGGCGGCCAGGGGATCAGCCAAGATACACCGCTGGCGCAGGCTTGGACCCATGTGCGCACCTTGCGTCTGGCCGACGGGCCGGATGCGGTTCACCGCCGTCTGGTGGCGCGGGCCGAGCTGAAGAAATACACTCAGGAACTGGTGTGAACGGATGGTTGGCCCCCGGATCGTGATCGCCGGGTCAGGCAGCATCGGCTGTTTCGTGGGGGGCTGCCTGGCCGATGCGGGTCATGATGTCGCCTTTCTTGGCCGCGCGACTGTGCTGGACGGCATCCGCGACCAGGGTCTGCGTCTCACGGATTTCACCGGGCTTGCCGTGGCCGTGCATCCTGCGACACTGTCCGATGATCCCGCGATCCTGGGCGAGGCGGATCTGATCCTTGTCACCGTCAAATCCGGCGCAACCTCCGAGATGGCGGAGCTGATTGCCACCCATGCCCAGGGTTCGGCCACGATCGTCAGCCTGCAAAACGGGATGGAGAATGCCGCGATGCTGAAAGACCGCCTTCCCGACAGCGATGTGCGGGCGGGCATGGTGCCCTTCAACGTGGTCCCCAAGGGGCCGGGCGCCTATCATCGTGCGACCTCGGGCGAGATTGCGATTGCGGCCGGTCCTGGGGAGTGGGCGGCCCTGCTCAGCACGGCCGCATTGCCCATCACCGAAACCGACCGGATCGAGGCGGTGCAGTGGGCCAAACTGCTCTTGAACCTGACCAATGCCATCAATGCTCTATCGGGGCTGCCTTTGCCTGAGATGTTGCGCGCGCGGCCTTGGCGGCTGTTGATGGCCGATCAGATGGCTGAGGCGCTGCGCGTGCTCAAGGCCGCGGGGATCCCGGTGCAGTCCTCTGCTCCGGTGCCCATGTCCTGGGTGCCCAGAATCCTGCGTCTGCCCACGCCACTTTATACCCGGGTGGCGGCGGGTATGCTGACGATTGATCCCGAGGCGCGCACGTCAATGGCCTATGACCTGATGGCCGGGCGCCTGACGGAGGTCGATCAGCTTCAGGGACGCATTCTGGAACTGGCCCGGAATCGCCGGATCGCAACGCCAGTGATCGCCGCCGTCCACCGTGCAGTGAAATCCGCTGAAGCTGGGGGCACAACGCCTCTCAACCCGGCCCAGATCCGGGCGGCGTGATCGCCCGCCCTTGATCCGGGTTGCATGGCGCGCGGAACGCAGTCAGTCTGTTCGGCACGAATGCACGCAAGGCGAGGCAGCATGGCATCAGCCGATATTGGGGTTTACGGGCTTGGCACGATGGGCAGCGCACTGGCGTTGAACCTCGCAGGCAAAGGGTTCACCGTCACCGTCACCAATCGCGAGATTGACTGGATTGCCCCGTTTATGGCCGAGGCCGAAGAGTTGTCGGCCCGGATCGTGCCCCAGCAGACGCTTGCGGGTTTTGTGGCCGAGCTCAAGACACCTCGGGTCATCCTGTTTATGATCCCGTCGGGCGCGCCCATGGATGCGATGATCGACGCGGTTACGCCGCTTTTGTCCGAAGGCGATACGATCATCGATGGTGGCAATGCCGATTTTCACGACACGCGCCGCCGTGCACAGGCCATGGCGGACACCGGTCTGCACTATGTCGGCATGGGCGTGTCGGGGGGCGAGGCCGGCGCGCGCACCGGCCCGTCGATGATGGTGGGCGGGACCGATCACAGCTGGCAACAGCTCCGCCCGATGGTCGAGGCGATTGCCGCGCGGTATCGGGGGGCGCCCTGCGTTGCGCATCTGGGCCCGGACGGGGCCGGGCATTTCGTCAAGACGGTGCATAACGGTATCGAATATGCCGATATGCAGATGATCGCCGAGATCTATGGTCTCTTGCGCGATGGTGACCATTGGGACGCGCCGCGTATCGGGGCTCTGTTCGCTCACTGGAACGAGGGACCGCTGGAAAGCTTTCTGACCGCGATCAGTGCCCGAGCGCTGATGGCCCTGGATGCCGAGACGGGCCAACCGATGGTCGATGTGATCGCCGACCGCGCGGGCCAGAAAGGCACCGGGCGCTGGACGGTGATCGAGGCGCTGAAACTGGGCCAATCGGCCAGCACGATCGAAGGGGCTGTGGCCGCGCGGGCCTGGTCGGCGGAGGCCGAGGCACGCCGGATGGCCGAGACGCTCTATGGGCCGGAGACAGGCCCGCTCAATCTGTCCGAAGAGACGCTGGAAAGCGCGCTCATGGCCGGTCGCATCCTGTCGCACGCGCAGGGCTTTCGGGTGCTGGACGCAGCCTCCGACCTCTATGACTGGTCGCTCGATCCCGCCCGCATCGCCGAGATCTGGCGCGCGGGCTGTATCATCCGGTCGGCCTTGCTCGACGATCTCGCAGCCGCGTTCCGCTCCGATCCGCCGCAGGGTCATCTGGTCTTGTCGGATGGCATCGCTGCCCGTCTTGCGGTCGCCATCCCGGCTTTGCGCCAAACCGTGGCCGCAGCAGTGACCGCCGGGTTGCCGGTGCCTGCGCTGTCGGGGGGGCTGCAATGGTATGACAGCCTGACCCGGGCGCGCGGCACCGCCAATCTGATCCAGGCACAGCGGGATTTCTTTGGCCATCACGGGTTTGAGCGGATAGGCGCAGAGGGCACGTTTCACGGCAAGTGGGGCTGATCCAAAGCGTCTCGACTGTCTTTTGAGATTTCACGCAAGGCATGACCCTTGAGGCGCGCGCTTAGGTGCCGCGCCGCTTGGCCCGCAGGGTCGGATCGGCCTGGGTCGGATCCTCGGGCCAGGGATGTCTGGGATAGCGCCCGCGCATATCCTTGCGTACATCTGCGTAACTTGTGGCCCAGAACCCCGGCAGATCGCGGGTCACCTGGACCGGGCGCTGGGCGGGCGACAGCAGGGTCACGATCAGCGGCACACCGGCACTTGTCGGGTGGCGCGTCACGCCGAACATCTCTTGCAGGCGCACGGAGATCCCCGGCGCTTCCCCGGAATAGTCGATCGGCACCTTGCGGCCCAGTGGGGTGATGAACTGACCGGGCACCTGGCGATCCAGCGCCTGGAGCTGATCCCAGTTCAGCATCGCGCGCAGCGCGGGCAGAGGATCGAACCGCTTCCAATCCTCGGCGCTGCGCACGTCCGAAAGCATCGGCAAGAGCCAGCTCTCAAGGTTTTCGAAAAGGGCCGTTTGGGACATGTCGGGCAAATTGGTTCCATTGGCGCGGGCCAGTTCCACCCTGGCGACAAACCGCGCCGCAGCCCCGTCCAGGCGCAGGCCCAGATCGCGCACCCCGTCCAGCATGGCGCGGGCGATGGCGTCGTCGGGCACGTCCTTCCAAACCCGGTCCTCCAGCACCAGCGCGCCGAACCTTTCCTGCTTGCGGGCCACAACGCGGCGGTCGCGGCGCGACCAGGCGCAAACATCCTGCCAGCCGATCTGGTCGGCAAAGAGGGTGCGGATCTCCCCCTCCGAGATCTGGGCGGTCAGCCGCACGCGTGCCTCGCGCGGATCGCCGTCAAGATCCGTGGCCACCAGATAGGGCGCGCCCGCCAGCGGATCGCCATCGGGCATCACAGCGCCCTTGCCGCCTGAGAGCACATAGCGCGGCGCCTCGCCCTTGCGGCGCTGGGCGATGCGGTCGGGATAGGCGAGAGCCGCCAGCGCGGCGGTAGAGAGCTCACGCCCGGGCCCGGCCCGTCGCCTCAGCCGCCGGGCCTCGGCCCGCACGCGGTCGAGGGTGCCGCGATGCACCTCATGCCCCCGATCCCGGGCAAAGCGGTGGGGATCGCGCAGCGCCTCCACCCGCAGGGCCAGATCCAGGGGGGCGCCTTTCAACACATCCCGGTCGCCCATCAGCGCGGCCAGATCCGCCGCATCCGGTCCGCCCACAATCAGCATATGGCCCAGGCGCGGGTGCAGCGGCAGCGCTGCCAAGGCCCGCCCGTGGCCGGTGATCCGATCCGCGCCATTCAACGCGCCCAGCATCCGCAACAGCGCCTGCGCCTCGGCATAGGCGCCGGGATTGGGCGGTGTGAGAAAGGCCAGATCCTCCGGCGCGGCCCCCCAGACGGCCAGTTCCAGGGCGAGCGCAGCCAGATCCGCCGCCTCGATCTCTGCCGGGGGGAAGGCGGCGAGCGCGCCCTCTTCGCCTTTGCTCCAGAGCCGGTAGCTGACGCCCGGTGCGACACGGCCCGCGCGGCCCGCGCGTTGTGTGACCTCGGCGCGGGTCACCCGTTCGGTCACCAGCCGGGACATCCCCGATCCCGGATCGAACCGTGCCCGCCGCGCGCGACCTGCATCCACCACCACCCGGATATCGGGAATGGTGAGAGAGGTCTCGGCAATCGCGGTGGCCAGCACCACCTTGCGCCCGTCGGCCAGCGGCGCGAGGGCCGCGCGCTGGGCCGCAAAATCCATGGCTCCAAAGAGCGGTTGTATCCGGCAGTCGGACGGCAGGCGTTTGGCCAAGACCGCCGCGGCGCGCCGGATCTCGCCTTCACCGGGCAGAAACACCAACAGGCCGCCGCCCATCTTGCGCGTCCCGGCCTCGGCGCGCGTCACCAGGTCGTGTAGATGCGGCTCCCACCGGCCCGGCCCCAGCGGGCGGTCGAGCCAGCACGGCTCGACCGGAAAGGCGCGGCCTTCGGCGGTCAGGATGGGGGCGTTCATCAACCGCGCCACCGGCTCGGCATCAAGTGTTGCCGACATCGCCAGCACGATCAGATCCTCGCGCAGCGCACCCCTGACCTCCAGCGTCAGGGCAAGGCCAAGATCGGCATTGAGGGAGCGTTCGTGAAACTCGTCAAAGATCACCGCGCCGATACCGGGCAGGTCGGGGTCGGACTGGATCATCCGGGTCAGGATGCCTTCGGTCACGACCTCGATCCGGGTGGCGCGCGAGGTTTTCGCCTCCCCCCGAATGCGGTAGCCGACGGTCTGGCCAATCTCTTCGCCCAGACTCTGCGCCATGCGTTCGGCGGCGGCGCGCGCGGCCAGGCGGCGCGGCTCCAGCATGACGATGCGGCCATGGGTGAGTTCCGCGTCAAGCAGCGCCAACGGCACGCGGGTGGTCTTGCCCGCGCCGGGAGGGGCTTGCAGCACCGCGCGCCGGTCCCGGCGCAGGGCCGCGACCAGATCGGGCAGGATGTCATCAATGGGCAGCCGGGTCATCGCCCGGGTTATGGCCTGCGCGGCGGCGTGCGTCCAGCGGATCGGTCAATCGGCTCTGGACAAGCCCCGCGATTGGCCGTCATTTATCCCGCCAAAGAGCAGGGCCAGAGACAGATGGATATCACCGAACTGGGCAACAGGATCATCGCGGGCGATCGCAGGGCATTGGCGCGCGGCATCACGCTGGTGGAAAGTGCGCGCGCCGATCACCGCGCCGATACAGCGCGGTTGATGGAGGTGTTGCGCGGGGCGGACCGGCAGGCTTTGCGCATCGGATTGTCGGGCACGCCGGGGGTCGGTAAATCCACCTTTATCGAGAGTTTTGGCATGATGCTGATCGCGCAGGGCCTGCGGGTGGCGGTTCTGGCGGTCGATCCCAGCTCGGCCCGCTCGGGGGGGTCGATCCTGGGCGACAAGACGCGGATGGACCGGCTGAGCCGCGCGCCGGGCGCGTTTATCCGACCCTCGCCCAGCCAGACCCATCTGGGCGGCGTTGCAAGGCGCACCCGCGAGGCGGTTCGTCTTTGTGAGGCCGCGGGGTTTGACATTGTGCTGATCGAGACGGTGGGCGTTGGTCAGTCCGAGACGGTGGTGGCCGAGATGTCGGACATCTTTCTGTTGCTGCTGGCCCCGGCGGGCGGGGATGAGCTGCAAGGCGTCAAACGCGGCATCATGGAGATGGCCGATATCATCCTGGTCAACAAGGCCGATGGCGATCTCAGACCGGTGGCGATGCGGACCTGTGCAGACTATGCCGGTGCGCTGCGCCTGTTGCGCAAACGCCCGCAGGACCCTGAGGGGTATCCCAAGGCGATGACGGTTTCGGCGCTGGAGGACACAGGGCTGGAGATCGCCTGGGACGAGATCAAGACGCTTGCAGACTGGCGCCGCGCGCACGGCCATTGGGCCGCGCGCCGTGCCGATCAGGCGCGCTACTGGTTCCAGCAGGAATTGCGTCAGGCGCTGTTGGCGCAGCTGGAAACGCCTGAGATGCGCGGCCATCTCGCGGCGCTGGGCGATGCGGTGGCGGGGGGGCAAACCTCGCCCGCGGCCGCGGCGCAGGAGATGCTGGCGCTGTTGCGCCAGACATCCGGCGCGCGGCCGTAACCAAATGGACGCGCCTGCGGCGCGACACGGTTCTGTTGCCGCAAGGCCCGGATCTGAGCCCCCGGATCTCTGAGCGGATGGTCGATGGATCAGCGCTCCCAGAGCGAAACCATATCCCCCTGTGCAGGATCGAACTGACCTGCAAGCGCCGAGAGGTAGCGTGCCTTTACGGCGTCGGGACCCGCATGGGTGACCACACTCAGCCAATCCGTGGTTGTCATAAAGGCCGCCCATGCGTCACCCAGCCGGGACTGGAACCCCTCAAAGCCCCAATCCGCGATCCGGTCCTGCGCGTAGGACGGGGCAAAGAAGAAGGCCGGTTTGGGTCCGGGCAATCCGGGCACGCGCAGATTTGCGTTTTGCCAGTCGGTCACCCCCACCTGTGCGCTGTGGCGCATGAGGTCACCGAAATGGCTGTGGATGCGCATGGTCAGATCGCCGTTCCCCGAAAAATCCACATAGACCGACGGTGCGGGGGATAGGGTCGAGATATCCGCATAGCTCACGACATGGTCGTAAAGCCCCAGCCCCTCGACGAAGGCGATGTTGCCGGGGCTCGTGAGGCCGATCACCTGAACGCCATCGCGTCTGTGCCGCGCCATCTCGGCGGCAAGGCCCAGTGCCGTCTTGCTCGACGCGCTGGATAGAAGGAGTTGCCGGGCGCCGAACATCTCGTTTTCCAGACAGAAATCGGCCAGCAGGAACGAGGTTGTGAAAAGCGGGCGGAAAAGTGCGATCTGCGGCTCGGCCCGTGGCTCATACCCTGGATCGGTGTCCGTCAGGGCATAGCGGTTATAGATCGGCGACATCGCCTGGCGATGCGGCGCCAGATCGCTGAACCCGTCCGGGCCGATCCTGCCGGGCTGTACCATCAGATGGGTGGACATCGGCACATAGCCACAGACCCGCTGGCCGACGGAAATCTCCGGCACGCCGGAGGCCACGACATCGGCAAACCCCCAGGCCGGGATGCGGCCAAAGCCCTCCTGCTCGGTGGGAAAGAAGTTCCAGTACCCCAGGCTGTCTGTCGCGGTGCCATAGGTAATCGTATTGGCGGTCAGCGCGAAGCGATCCACACGCAGCAGGACATGGCCTTCGGGCGCCATGTCGGGATGCAGGGCGGTCGCGATGCGGGCAGCGGTCAAATCATGGCGGTTGATGATCAGATCCTGTCCGGTGATGGTCATTGGGGCCTCCGTGTTCGCATGCTATGATCACCCTGCGCGCGCAGGTGCGGGGGATGCAAGCATGCCCTATCGTCATCATTTCTGGCCGCTGCGGGAACCGGCTTGACCCGATACGCGATTCCTCCTATGTCGATCCAACCAGATTTCGGGCGCCGCCAATGGCAGCGCCCTTGTGCATTTGGCAGGGAACCGCCTGCCTCTGAGATACGAAGGATGACACCCATGTCGCGCCGCTGCGAACTGACCGGAAAAGGCCCGATGGTAGGCAACAATGTCAGCCACGCCAACAACAAGACCAAGCGCCGGTTTCTGCCCAACCTGAACGATACCACGTTGCATTCCGAAACGCTGGGCCGTGCGGTCAAACTCCGCATCTCTGCCCATGCACTGCGCAGCGTCGATCATCGTGGCGGCCTGGACGCATTCCTGGCCAAGGCCAAGGACACCGATCTGTCGGCCCATGCGCTGAAAATCAAGAAAGAGATCGCCAAGGCGGCCGCCGCCTCCTGACGCAAGATGGATGAGTGGATGTAGATTTGAGCCTCGCGGCAACGCGGGGCTTTTTGCTCTGGGCAAGTCATAAGCCATACCAGAGACAAGGCGCCAGGCCCACGCCGCGCGTGTCGACGACGGGGCCAAGGCGTCGGGTTCATGACCGGGCGGTCCCGAGGGGGCGGTATCTCGACATGGTCGATATCTCGCACGGCCGCTCCCGGAAGAGGTGCGAATGTGCATTTTACCTGCCGGGCGAAGGGTCTATATTGCGCGCGATGAAGCCGCGTCCCCTCCTCTGCGCCGTTTTGGCGTTCTGTCTGGTTATCACCGGTCAGGTCGTGGCACAGGCCAAGGCAGCCGCGCCCGCGACAGGGCAGATGGTGCTGTGCGTCGGGGCCGGATCCATCGTCGTGTTCACCGATGCCGAGGGTAAACCAACCTCTGCCCCGCATCTGTGTCCCGATTGCACCTTGGGCGCGTTGCCGGGCCCCGCTGGAGCGGACCGGGTCTCACGATCGCGGGATCGGTCTGGCCAACGGCTGAGATGGCCCGTTGTCGCGCTGGGGCAGCCGGTGTCCTGCGGCGCCTTGCTGAGCGCGCGTGACCCGCCCGCTGGGATCTGATCCACATCTCCTAGAATTCACACAGAAAGGGACCAGACATGTCCTTGAAAACCACTCTCTTCGCTGCGGCTGCTGCCGCGTTGCTGGGCACCACCGCCTGGGCCGACGGTATCATGGTCAAAGACCCCTATGCGCGGTCTTCTGGGGCCAATGCGGCCAGCGGGGCCGCGTTCATGGGGCTGATGAACCATGCCGACAGCGATGACCGGCTTATCGCGGCCCGTTCCGACGTGGCCCAGCGGGTCGAAATCCACACCCATATCGAGGACGCCAATGGCGTCATGCGCATGGTCGAGGTCGAGGACGGCATCCCCGTGCCCGCAGGTGGCATGGCACTGCTGCAACGGGGCGGCGATCACGTGATGCTGATGGGCCTTAACCGGTCGCTGACACAGGGCGACGAAATCTCGGTCACGCTGGTCTTTGAGAACGCGGGCGACATTGATGTCACCATTCCCGTGGACCTCGAGCGCAAGCCGACCCATGGTCATGGTGGCGGCCATATGCACGGTCAGACAAAGACCGACGGCTAAACGCGGTTCTCGGGCCGCGCGGCTAGGTCGCGCGGCCCAAAAGCTCCTCCACCCATTCCGGGACGATCCGCGACGCAGGTCCAAACCGCCTCTCGGCAAAACTGGACACGACCGAGGAGGGCTCAAGGTTCAGCTCAACCGTGTGGGCCCCCGCGTGCGCGGCATCTTCCACGAACCCCGCTGCGGGATAGACGGTGCCAGAGGTGCCGATCGCGGCAAACAGATCGGCTTCGGCCAGATGGGTCAGGACCTCGTCCATCCGATAGGGCATTTCTCCGAACCAGACGACATCGGGTCGGCCCTTCGGGGCGGCGCAGCGCGGGCAGCTCTGCCCCGGAGACATCTCATCGGGAGCCTGCCAGCGATGCCCGCAGGCGGCACAAAGCGCACCGGCCAGCTCGCCATGCATATGGATCACCCGGCGCGCACCGCCTGCCTCGTGCAGGGCATCGACGTTTTGCGTGACCAGCGTCACGCGTCCGCGCCAGTGGGTCTGCAACCGCGCCAGCGCCAGGTGCGCCGCATTCGGGCGGGCCTTGGCGGCCTGCACCCGGCGCGCGTTATAGAACCGGTGCACCAGCGCGGGGTCGCGGGCGAACCCTTCGGGGGTGGCCACGTCTTCTATCCGGTGCTGGCTCCACAAGCCGCCTGCGTCGCGAAACGTGCCCAGGCCGCTTTCCGCGGAAACCCCTGCCCCGGTGAGAATGACGATGTTTTTCATGCCCCCTCCTTGCGCGCGCCAGCGTGGCATGGAAGATGCCATTATGGCCAGTCGTATTCTCTTTGTTTGCCTTGGCAACATTTGCCGGTCGCCTGCTGCCGAAGGGGTCTTTCGCGCGCTCCGACCCGATCTAGGGGTCGACAGCGCAGGCACTGCGGGCTGGCATGTGGGCAAAGCGCCTTACGCGCCGATGCAGGATGCCGCGCGCACCCGGGGCATCGATCTGTCGGATTTGCGCGCGCGTCAGTTCTGTGGCGCGGATTTCCATCGGTTCGATCTGATCCTCGCCATGGACACTCAGAACCGCACCGCGATCGAAGCGTTGCGCCCCGGCGGGGCCGAGACGCCGCTGCGCCTATTTACCGATTTCGCGCCGGGGTCCGGGATGGATCACGTGCCCGATCCTTATTATACGCGCGATTTTGATGGTGCGCTCGACCTGATCGACGAGGCCGCGCATGGTCTGGCCGCGCATCTCAGCCGATAGGTCAAAGCGTTGCTCATTGCGCGGGCTCAGTCGGGGATGATCCGCAAACGCCCGTTCAACCACGGCAGGCGCGACGTGGCCGGATCGATCATCTGGGCTTGCACCAGCCGCCGCACGGTCTGGGCGATTTCGCGCGGCACCTGATCGGACCAATCCGACCCGGCAAAGAGCGATATCGTGCGGGAAAACTCGGCAAATGGCAGCGGATGTGCCGCGATATCGTCATGAAACCGGGTTGCCCGCATATATCCCAGGGGCGTCGTGATCGCCCAGCCGATGCGCCGGGCCACCATCGCCATCAGCGCCAGATGGCTGCCCACCTCGAACCGGTGCTCGAACGCCATGCCTTCGCGGGTCATCTGCACTTCGATCTGGTGGCCGATCATCTGTTCGCGGGCATAGCGCAGGAAGGGCAGATCGCGCAGCGCGGAAAGCGGATCCGCGGGGTTCACTGTCAGGTGCTGCGGGGTGACGAGGATGAACGGATCGCGCACCAGCGGGTATTCGGTGATCGTCTCGCGCGTCTCACCGGTGCTGGCGGCCACCGCCACATGCAGATCGCCCGCCACCATCGCCTCGCTGATCTCATGGCTGGGGGCGGTGATCATCTTGAACCGGCACGAGGTCAGGCTGTCGGCCAGGATGGTGACCAGACGCGGTGTCAGATCGTTATCGAAATCGTCGATCAACCCGATGCTGAGCGTGTCGAGATGGGTCAGATCCATCACCGTCAGTTCGCTTTGTGCCAGCCTCAGTTCCGACAGGACAACCTCCGTGCGCGCCAGGAAGCTGCGCCCGGCCGCGGTCAGCCGCATGGGCCGCTTGCCGTGATCGACCAGGTCGGCCCCAAGCGCGGATTCGAGATTGCGCAATTGCTGGCTGACAGCAGGCTGGCTCAACCCGGTCATCTCAGCCGTCCGCGCAACCGAGCCGGACGCGGCCAAGACCTCGAACACCTCCAGCCCGCGCAGGCTTATCCCCTTTTTCAGCATATGTGCATGGCTCCGCCAGTTTTCGGATTTGTGAAATCAACTTGGTGCAAGGTCAAGCGGATCACCAGTTTGGCGTCAGGAAATTCGTATTTTCCAAATAAGGGCCAAGGCGGTGATGCGTTGCGGCGAACCGGCAGATCTGTCCTGGCCGGATCCGATAAGGGGGCGGCAACAGGCTCTGGGCTCACGGCGCCGAGCGTCGGAAGAACCCGGACCCGAGGGCCCGGCCAAGGCGGCCGCCCCGCTCAGGTCAGGATCAGCTGCACAAATCCCGCGCGGTCGAGCCGAACCTGGACCAGCGCGCCCAGAACGCGTCGTCGCGCTCGGTGTCCGACAGGCGCACCGAATGGGCCAGCGCCGCATCGCGAAAGAACGGCGCGCCGCGCCGCTGATCGGCCCCGCTGAGGGTCTGATCGGCAGCCGCCTGAATACAGCCGCAGATCTGCCTGTTCGCCGCAGACCGGCCCGAATTCACGCAGGCCGTCTTGATCGGACCGCTCGCGGTCGCAAACCGCGTCGCAGGCTCGGTCCCGCCGCCGCCGCAGGCCACCAGAATACCACATGCCAGAATGGCCAGGAATTTACCCATATCGCCTTGCCCTATACTGCGCCCCACGCCGGTTGGTGCCGGCAGGTTGTCTTGCTGGGTGGATTATGGCGGAAACCGATGCAGGGGGCAATTCACGAAGGTGGGGGTGATGTGGAGGAGACTTCGCCAAGGCCCTGAGCCAAAAAGCACTGGACATTGAACGAACCTGCCGCCCGGCGGCCGCGCCGGGCCGCGCCGATCCGCCCCCGTCAAACCAAAGGTTTGCCTTCGGCAAAATGGGTGGCGCGATTGCGCCACCCCTCGGATCGGCGCGGCCCTCAGTGCAAAGTACCACTGCGCGGAATCAAGGCCTCAGGCCGCCGCGCCATCGCCAGGCCGCCCCCCGGTCTGGCGATTGGGTGCCACCAGCGCATAGATCGGAGGAAAGATGTGGCTGGCTGCCATAAAGCGTCTCAGAACGTCGGTCGAGCGCCAGCCCGCGGCCTGGCGATGGCACGGCTCAGGGCGTCGATTATGGCCTTAGCCATATTTCAGCTAACTCAATAATTTTCTGCAATTTGTCCGGATGGGTCACGAAATAGCCGCCGCCTACAACAGGGATGCCCCATTGGATCGTCGTGTTTATCGCCAGATCAACTTTGCGACCGACGTACCTGCAAGCTGCAAGGAACCAGCCCCGCAGGACCGCCAACGCTTGCAGAGCCCTTGATTGGTCCGGCGCGTCTGCCTTAGCCTCTTCTTCAAGTGTATCCAGCGCCGCCCAAACGATTTCCACTTGGGTCACCAACTGCGGATCATCTATCAGTTCGGGCGGATTGTTGTGCCCCCGCAAGGGCACAAAGCTCTCAGATGCGACACGCGTTTCACTGTCACGCAGATCCGTGATAATCGGCCCGAGCGCCCGCCGCGCCTCAATCGCCCGAATAGCCTCTGCTACCTTGGCCAGCGCATCTTCGCCCTCCCAAAGATCATCCGGCAGGGTCGCCACTTCAATCGCCAGATCCCAGTCGCGGAACGTGCCCTCCCACATCTGAGCGTACCAGCGGCGCCAGAAGGTCCAGTCGGGATCGCTGTCTAGATAGTCCAGAAACTGCGCGTGGTATTCTGCAATGGATGGGGGCGGGGAGGCGTCCGGCCAGACCGGTTCTCGCATCAGCGCTTCGGGAGCGCGGATGGTATCTCGTGACACGGCGGAGAGGGCGGCGGAGCGGGCGGCGGAGTAGGCGGAGTCGGCGGAGTCGACGGCGGAGAGGGCGGCGGAGTAGGCGGAGTCGGCGGCGGAGAGGGCGGAGCGGGCGGCGGAGTAGGCGGAGTCGGTGGAGTCGGCGGAGTAGGCGGAGTCGACGGCGGAGAGGGCGGCGGAGTAGGCGGAGCGGGCGGAGTCGGCGGAGTCGACGGCGGAGTAGGCGGAGAGGGCGGAGTCGGCGGCGGAGTAGGCGGAGAGGGCGGCGGAGTAGGCGGAGAGGGCGGAGCGTTCCAACGCATCCACATCTGCGGGTCGACCCGAGCCGCGACCCGCA
The DNA here is from genome assembly GCF_021404545.1 of Aestuariivita sp. GTDB lineage: Bacteria > Pseudomonadota > Alphaproteobacteria > Rhodobacterales > Rhodobacteraceae > Aestuariivita. The sequence continues at coordinate 68,950 of NZ_JAAWWD010000039.1, read as the reverse complement.
GATGTGAGGATGGCCCAAAACGACACCAGTGTAAGCGTTTTCCTCCGAGCCCTATCAAACAGGCATAGTGTCGCCAAAACACGCAACGCCGCCCGGCTGGCCATGGCGCACCGCATTTCCACGCTTTGCGTCTCAAACCACGCTTGCGCGCTGTCAAAATCCGAAAAATCTACCTCAGCCACGCACCATCCGCCCGCAATCCATCATCCCCCTTGCCAACCCCCCAAAACCCTTACATATCCCCGAACATGACACCGCTTTCGCATATCCGCAATTTCTCCATCGTGGCGCATATCGACCACGGGAAATCCACGCTCGCCGACCGGCTGATCCAGGAGACGAACACCGTCTCGGCGCGGGATATGAAGGAGCAACTGCTCGACAGTATGGATATCGAGCGCGAGCGCGGGATCACCATCAAGGCCAACACCGTGCGGATCGATTATACCGCCGATGATGGGGAGGCTTATGTGCTGAACCTCATCGACACGCCGGGGCATGTGGATTTCGCCTATGAGGTCAGCCGGTCGATGCGCGCGGTCGAAGGCTCGCTTCTTGTGGTGGACAGCACGCAAGGGGTGGAGGCGCAGACGCTCGCCAATGTCTATCAGGCGATTGACGCCGATCATGAGATCGTGCCGGTTTTCAACAAGATCGATCTGCCCGCCTCCGATATCGACCGGGTGGCGGAACAGGTGGAGGATGTGATCGGCATCGACGCTTCGGGCGCGATCCCGGTCTCGGCCAAGACAGGGCAGGGCATCCATGAGGTGCTGGAGGCCATCGTGCGGCATCTGCCGGCACCTCAGGGCACGCGCGACGCGCCGCTCAAGGCGATGCTGGTCGATAGCTGGTATGATGCCTATCTGGGCGTGATCGTTCTGGTGCGCATCATGGACGGGGTTCTGAAAAAGGGCGACCGGATCAAGATGCTGTCGAACGGATCGACGCATCATGTGGACCGGATCGGCGTGTTCCGCCCCGAAATGACGCAGATCGACGAATTGGGGCCGGGGGAGATCGGGTTTCTGACAGCCTCGATCAAACAGGTGCGCGACACCCGCGTGGGCGATACGATCACCCATGAGAGGAAGGGCACAGAGGACGCTTTGCCCGGCTTCAAGCCCTCGGTGCCAGTGGTGTTTTGCGGTCTTTTCCCGGTGGATTCGGCTGAGTTCGAGGATCTGCGCGATGCCATCGAGAAGCTGGCGCTGAACGACGCTTCGTTCAGTTTCGAGATGGAGACCTCCGCAGCACTTGGCTTTGGCTTCCGCTGCGGGTTTCTGGGGCTGTTGCATCTGGAGGTCATCCGCGACCGGATCGAACGCGAATACGATATCGAGCTGATCACCACAGCGCCCTCGGTCGTCTATCACGTCTTCATGCGCGACGGCACGATGCGCGAGCTGCACAATCCCGCCGACATGCCCGATCTGACCCATGTGGATCATCTGGAAGAGCCGCGCATCAAGGCCACGATTCTGGTGCCGGATGAGTATCTGGGCGATGTGCTGAAGCTCTGCCAGGATCGGCGCGGGATCCAGGAGGATCTGACCTATGCCGGGTCGCGGGCGATGGTGGTCTATGACCTGCCGCTCAACGAGGTGGTGTTCGATTTCTATGACCGGCTTAAATCGGTGACCAAGGGCTATGCCAGTTTCGATTATCAGATGATGGGATATCGCGAGGATCATCTGGTCAAGATGCAGGTTCTGGTGAATGACGAGCCGGTCGATGCGCTCTCGACGATGGTGCATCGCGACCGGGCCGAACAGCGCGGGCGGGCGATGTGTGAAAAGCTCAAGGATCTGATCCCGCGGCATATGTTCAAGATCCCGATCCAGGCGGCGATCGGCGGCAAGGTCATCGCGCGCGAGACGCTGTCGGCGCTGCGCAAGGACGTAACGGCGAAATGCTATGGCGGGGATGCGACGCGCAAACGCAAGCTGCTGGACAAGCAAAAGGCCGGCAAGAAGAAGATGCGCCAGTTCGGCAAGGTGGATATCCCGCAAGAGGCGTTTATCTCCGCGCTCAAGATGGATGGGTAAGGGGGCGACCCTTTTTTTGCTGGCGCGGGGTATGTGAGCCGCAGAGTGGGGGCCAGCCCCCACACCCCCGGGAATATTTTCAGCCAGAAGAAGCAGCAACGCTGCGCACAAAAACAGTGTGAATTTTGGGATGAAAGATATCCACAGAGCGTCATAGATCTGTTACAAAGCGCGCATGATGCGACTTGCCTTGACCTTTGCCCTGATTGCCCGGCCTGTTTGTGCAGCCAGCCCGATTGCAGAAGTGATCTGCGAGCCGACCGAGGTTTTGCACAGCAAGCTCACCAGCCAGTTTGGCGAGACCCGACAGGCCATGGGGCTGAGGGGGCGTGAGCAGATCATGGAGGTCTGGACCGATCCCCAGGGCGATTGGACCATGGTGGTCACCTATGCGTCAGGCACCTCCTGTATTGTGGCGATGGGGGAGCATTGGCAAACCGTCATGCCGCAGGACCCGGCTTAGCCGCCCAACTCGGCGCGGGCCTGTTTGCGCATATTGGCAACCAAAATGGCGTTGTCGGTCTCCCAGGCTTTGAACCCGGCATAGGCCGCGCGGTTTCGGGCCGCGATTTGGTGTGCGGTCAGTGGGCCCTCGCCCTCCAGACCCGAGAAATATGTTTTGACCATCTCATAGCTGCGTTGGCAGCCAATCAATTCCTCGGCGGTGAGGGGGCGGGTCGAGGCGGCGCTGTCGCACATGTAATAGATGGCCAAGAGTTTGAGAAATTCTGTCACCTGACACTCCATGTTCGGGGGATGAAAGATGAGAACGCGCGATCTCGGGCTGTGGTTTGAGCTTAGAGGGAGGCGGGCTCCGCTCCAAAGAAAAAATGCTGCACTGCGGCATTCTGCGCGTGCGTGCAGGGTGGATGCCCAAGAAACAGACTGTTTCCGATTTCAGAAAGTGCTGGACTTGACCCCCTGTCAGTTTGCATGGTGTTGCCATCTTAACGGGGGAAAGTCTGATGCGTTTTCAACGAGTTCTTTCAGCGGCCGTGGTCGCGACAATTCTGGGCGCCGTGCCCGGCATGGCAATGGATGCCAAGATCTATCCGTATCACGCCAAGCAGAATTTCTGTCCGGCGGGTCTTCAACCGGTGACACTGGGCGGGGTGATCTGCTGTGGCACACCGAACCAATCGGTCAGCTATCAGAGCGTCATGCAACACCCGGCGCAAACGCGCAGCCACCGCGTGGCCAGCGCGCGCGCTGATTGCCCTGTTGGTGTCAAGGGCTGTCGCTGATTCCGCTGCGGTCGCGGCGCGCGTCTTTGTCAGGCCGCGCGCCAGGTGTTGCGCGGTCTAAAGTGTCTTGATATCCGCAGCCATCGGGCGGCCATCCCGACCGTCCTGAAGTTCGTATGACACTTTCTGATTATCGGCGAGACCTTGCAGCCCCGACCGTTCAACAGCCGAAATATGCACAAACACATCGTTTCCCCCCTGGTCCGGGGCGATGAAGCCGTAGCCTTTTGTACTGTTGAACCATTTCACGGTGCCTGTCGGCATGTCCCGTGTCTCCTTCTGACTTACTCACTCTTTTCAGAGGGCTGGCGCGCCCCCCGTCACCCAGTTCGGAACACTGTGAGGGATCAAGGGTCATGCCTTGCGAAACCGACCACTTTGTTCACCTCTCAACTGTCTCCCTCTGAAAAAGATTGCACGACACAGCGAAAAATCAAGAAAAAGGCAGGAGTCGATTCAAGAATGACGAAAATCTGCTTAAGAAACAGGAGATCTCGATGATCCTCTATGGTCTGAAAAACTGCGATACCTGCCGCAAGGCGCTTAAGGTGCTAGACGGCGCGCGCCTGGTCGATGTGCGCGCCGAGGGCGTCGAGCCACCCGTCATCGAGGCCGCGCTGGCACAATTCGGCGAGGCGCTGGTCAATACCCGCTCGACCACATGGCGGGGGTTGAGCGAGGCAGAGCGGGGCCGGGATCCCGCGGCGCTTTTGGCCGAACATCCCGCATTGATGAAGCGTCCGTTGATCCGGGACGATGCGGGTGTCTTGTATCTGGGGTGGACACCGGCCACGCGAACGGCCCTTGGCGTCGGCTGATCCAGGCCTTAGGTGACACTCTGGCAAGACAAGGAGAGACAGGCATGCGCAGCGCCGCCGCTATCTTGGGGATCATCGCCGGGCTGACCGGCATGGTCGTCGGCTTTTTCGGCTATGGCTATACCGCCGCGGTCGAGCATTTCGGCGAGATCGACGGCATCGCCACTCATGTCAGCAATGTGGAGCTGATCCGCACAGTGTCTCTGATGGCACCGATGCTGGCCATTGCCGGTGGCGCCATGGCGCGGATGCGCGCCTTGTGGGGCGGGGCGCTGATGCTGCTATCGGCAGCGGGGATGTATTACGGGTTTGGGTTCAACGTCTTTACCATGTTCCCCATTGCCTTTGCCGGTGTGGCGGGTGTGCTGGCCGTGGCGGCAGGCAAACCGGATGAGCCGAAGGCGCATTTCTAGGCGCCTTGCGGCCATGCAGCGTCAGGCGGCACGCCGATTGCCAAACACCCGGTCCAGCGAGACTGGCCCGCCGCCTTTCAGCACCAGCACGATCAGCACGAACATCCAGAACATGCGCTGATCCAGGATCACGCCGTCCGGGATGCGGTCAAACATCGCGCCCAGCGTTTCGATATGGGCGATGCCGCCATGGCCGTAAAGATCGGTCAAGGATTGGACGATCACGAACCCGATCATCCCGATGCTGGCCAGCCGCGTCAGCAGCCCGACCACGATCAACAGGGGCAGCACGAACTCGGCCACCGTGCCTGCGGTCACCACCGCCCAGTGATAGAGGGTCAACTGGCTGACATCAAAGCTGACGGCTTCCATCGCTTTGGGAAAGACCTGGGCATAGGCGCCCAGCGACGGTTGGAAGATCCCGAAGATGCCATCGCCAAGCTTGGTCATCCCCGAGGCCCAGAAGTAAAACAGCAGCGTGGAGGCGAAGACAAACCTGGCCAGTGTCGGCAGCAGCCAATCGGCGGATCGTTCCAGAGGGTTGAAAATGGCGTTGTACAAAGCGGTAAGTGCGGACATGGCCTTGGGTCTTTCTAGTTGAGGGCGCAAATGGCGCCGCCGTCAATCAGCAGCGCAAGAACGGGTGTCAGATCGAATTGCGGCGTCTCGGCAAGGGCCGCGTCATGGGCGGCTCCCAGCGTCGCACCCGTCCGGAGCGCGTCGATGAACGCGCCGCCACCTGCGGGCAGGAGGTGAGGCATTGGGTCGAATTCCGGGCGCAGGATCACGACATCCTCGGCTTGCGGCTTGGGCTTGGGCGCGCCTGGTTCGGTGTTGAACCGCCACAGGCTGTGAACCGGCCAGATCGACCGCAGGTGCCGGACTGCCGGGGCGAGGGTCAGCCGTGCCGCCATCAGTGCTTTGGGTGTCAGAGAGCCCAGCGTGGCAGGGTCGATGGGCGCGGTATCCGCGGCGTGATACGAGCTGCGCAGCGCCAGTTCCAGACGGGCCACATCCCCGAGATATCCCAGATGCTGGAGCTGCGGCATCTGGGCGACAAACGCGGGAAAGCTGGCGCCGTAAAACATCATCAACGGCGATTGCGGTGGGTGCGCGCGCAGAAAAAGTCCCGCAAGCCCATCCATGTTCTGTTGTCCGAGCAGCTTTGTTACAACGGGAAATCCCTCGCGCAGCGCCTCGGTCAGGGAAACGGCGACGTTGTTGCGATAGACGTTGTAACGTCGCCCGGCGGGGCGCTTTAGCCCGTCGATCAGCCCATCGGGCACGGGTTCAGCACCATCCAGAAGGGCCGAGCGAAACGCACTTTGCGAGACGGTCATGCGGCAATCCGGGTCAGAGCGGTTGCTGCGCGTGCCGCTTCGGTGGCCAGAACCGGCCAATCGGGCACATCGGTATCCCATTCAACCAGGGTGGGACGCGGACCAGAGCGATCCAGCGTATGATCCAAAAGCGCCCAAACCGGGTCGACAACTGCGCGGCCATGGCTGTCGATCAACAGCGGCGCGCCGTGGTCGTCTTGGTCTTCATCATGGCCGCCCAGGTGGATTTCCCCTACCTTATCAAGAGGGTACGCATCTATATAGCCTTGCGGTGAATACCCGAGATTGGTGGCCGAGACAAAGACGTTGTTGACGTCCAAAAGCAGGCCGCACCCTGTCCGGTGCGCGATCTCGGCCAGAAAATCCGTCTCCGACCAGGTGCTTTCGGCAAAGGCGAGATAGCTTGAGGGGTTCTCCAACAGCATCTGCCGCCCAACGACCTGCTGCACTTGGTCGATGTGAGCGGCGACGCGGGTCAGGGTCGCGTTGGTATAGGGCAGGGGCAAAAGATCGTTGAGGAACTCCGCGCCATGGGTGGACCAGGCCAGATGCTCGGAAAAGCTTGCCGGTTTCAACCAGCCCACCAGCTTTTTCAGCCGCGCCAGGTGGTCGGGATCGAGAGGGCCCTCCCCCCCGATGGATAAACCCACGCCATGCACCGAGATGGCAAACCGCTCCGACAGCGCGCGCAACTGGGCCAGCGGTCGCCCCCCCTCGCCCATGTAGTTCTCGGCGTGAATCTCCAGCCATTCAACCGGGCCGGGATCGTCCAGAATCTGGGCAAAATGCTGAGGTTTGTATCCCACGCCGGGGGCGTTGGGCAGCCGGTCGTATCGGGGGGTGGCGTCAAGCATTTCGCAACTCTCCGCAAAAACTGGGAACCGGTCGAGGCCCGTGTTCAAGCTTGAAGAACCGGCGTGGCCCGGACGAGGGAGACCGGACCACACCAGATGTCGTTAGCTGGGCAGGTCACGATCCAGCGCTTCGAGCGAGCCGATACGGCCATCTGGCAAGTCGATCTCGGCGCAGGTGCCCGCGTCGACCAATGTCCATGCGTTGCCCTGATAATCCACGGTCGAGGTGCCCGCGCAGGTGGTGCCGGGGCCTGCGGCGCAGTCGTTCTGGCCAGCCAGGCTCACACCATAGCATTTTTCCTTGGCTTGTGCGCTTGCGGTGGTGGTCTGACCGACCAGAGCGGCAGCGACGGCGCCAGCGACGGCCAGAGTTTTCATGGTATTGGACATCTTCATTTCCCCTTGGGTTGGTAATGGGTGTCTGTGTTCGACACCAATAAGGTACTGGGGACCAACGGTCGATGTGAATTCACGAGCCTGTGTCTCACGCCTGCGTCAATGCATGTGACGCTCGGACGCCTTGTAAGATATTGAAAATACTCGATTGTGATCGAATTGTTTCAATCGGACCCCGCGCTGGAGGCCCGATTTATGGCTGTTTCGTATTAATTGTTACAAAAGATCCGGCGGCGTTGCCGCACCCGCCAACATCTTTGTTACATCTGCCAGTGTTTCCACGCGGGTCTGTTTCTCGCCCAGTTGCCGAAGGGTTACGGTCCGGTCGTCGATCTCGCGGTGACCAACGGCCAGAATCACCGGCACCTTGCCGACAGAGTGTTCGCGGACCTTGTAGTTGATCTTCTCGTTGCGGATATCGGCTTCTGCCCGGACACCGGCGGCGGTCAGGGCCGCGACCACCTCATGCACATAGGCATCGGCCTCTGACACGATGGACGCGACAACCACCTGTCGCGGTGCCAGCCAGAAGGGCAGCTTGCCCGCGTGTTCCTCGATCAGAATACCGATGAACCGCTCGAACGAGCCCAGGACCGCGCGGTGCAGCATGACCGGGCGATGCTTGGCCCCGTCGCTGCCGATATAGGTGGCGTCCAGCCGCTCGGGCAGCACGAAATCCACCTGCAGCGTGCCGCATTGCCAGTCCCGCCCGATCGCGTCGGTCAGCACAAACTCCAGCTTTGGGCCGTAAAACGCCCCTTCGCCGGGGTTCAGCTCGAACGCACAACCTGCGGCAGTCGTGGCGGCCTTGAGGGCGTTTTCGGATTTGTCCCAGACGGCATCCGATCCGGCGCGCAGGTCGGGCCGGTCAGAGAACTTGACCTTGAAGCTTTCAAATCCAAGGTCGCGGTAGATGTCGCTGAGGAAGTCAATAAAGCGCTTGGTCTCATATTCGATCTGGTCCTCTCTGCAAAAGATGTGCGCATCGTCCTGCGTAAATCCGCGAACGCGCATTATTCCGTGTAACGCACCGCTTGGCTCGTACCGGTTGCATGATCCGAATTCGGCCATACGCAGAGGAAGATCACGGTAAGACTTTAACCCTTGGTTAAAAACCTGAACGTGACAGGGACAATTCATCGGTTTCAGGGCGTTCATACGCTTTTCGTTGATGCCCTTGTCGGAGGTGCTCTCTTCCTCGACCTCCACGATGAACATATGCTCCTGGAACTTGTCCCAGTGGCCCGACGCCTCCCACAGCTTGCGGTCAACGACTTGCGGGGTGTTGATTTCAACGTATCCGCCCGCGCGTTGCTTGCGGCGCATATAGTCCTGAAGCTGGGTGTAGATCATCCAGCCATTGGGGTGCCAGAAGACCTGGCCGGGCGCTTCCTCCTGCATGTGGTAAAGGTCCATCTCGCGGCCCAGTTTGCGGTGATCGCGCTTGGCGGCCTCCTCCAGCATGTGCAGATGGGCTTTGAGCTTTTCCTTGCCGGTGAATGCCACGCCATAGATCCGTTGCAGCATGGCGCGGTCGCTGTCGCCCCGCCAATAGGCGCCTGCGATGGACATCAGCTTGAAGGCATCCGCCGGAACCTGACCGGTATGTTGCAGATGCGGACCCCGGCACAGATCTTGCCAATGCCCATGCCAATACATGCGGATGGGCTCGTCACCCGGGATCGCCTCGATCAGCTCAACCTTATAGGGTTCATTATTGGCGTTGTAGAACTCAATCGCCCTGGAACGCTCCCAAACCTCTGTCGTGACGGGATCGCGCTTGTTGATGATCTCTTTCATCTTTGCTTCGATCCGCTCCAGATCCTCGGGGGTAAAGGGCTCCTCGCGGTCGAAGTCGTAATACCAGCCGTTTTCGATCACCGGCCCGATGGTGACTTTGGTCGCGGGCCAGATCTCCTGCACGGCACGGGCCATGATATGGGCCAGATCGTGGCGAACCAGCTCGTTGGCCTGCGCGTCATCCTTCATGGTGTGCAGGGCGATCTGCGCGTCCTCTTGGATGGGCCATTGCAGGTCCCAATGCTGACCGTTCACGGTCGCGCTGATCGCTTTCTTGCCCAGAGAGGTCGAGATGCCCGAGGCGACTTCGGCGGGCGTTACCCCTGCGTCGAAGCTGCGTGCATTGCCATCGGGGAAGGTGAGTGAGATTTGGGCCATCAAAAGCCTCCTCGTCGGTTTGGCGCCCACGGAACGCCCGGTTGCGGGTATGTCGATCCGGCTTCAATGGCGCCAAGGAAAGGGGCTGTCAAGCATCTGCCTGACAGCCCCGCTGCATCTGAGGTGGCCCGGTCACTTAGGCGGCGGCGAACACCGCATAGGCCATGATCAGGCAGCAGAGCCAGCCCAGCGTAAAGACGATGGGGCGCAATGGCATGCCCAGAAAGCCTGCGGTCATGCCGATCGCATGGATCACGCGCAGCCAGAAGAATGCAATCGCCGTCCAGTAGGTCAGCACGGTGAAACCGTCCAGCGCGTGCACGATCAGCACAAGCACCGCAAAGGGCATCGCCTGCTCAAGCAGGTTCAGATGGGCCCGGTGCGCCCGGTGGACCCAGGGTCGCAGCGTGCGCAGATCGACGGGGCGGCCGAAATTGTCCGGGTCCCCCTCTTCGCCATTGATGCCGACGATAAAGGGGATCCACATCGACACGGCCAGGATCATCAGGCAGGTCAGAACGCCCAGTTCGGTGGGAAAGCTTTCCATCACATCGCCGCCTTCATCGCAGTGCCGGTCTCCAGATAGGATTTGAGGCTGGCGGCCAGACGCGCCCAGCCTTCGGCAAACCCTTCCTGACCCGGTGCCATATCGTAATGCTCGATCGTCAGCTTGCAGCTGTCGCCCTGCGGTTCGATCAGATAGACCATATGCGAGGCAGGTGCGTCAGGCCCCATGAATTTCGGCTCGAACGTCATGGCGATACGGGTTTTGGGGTCCATCTCGGTGGTGACCTGGCGCAGCATCGGGTTGCCGTCGGGCAGGATGAACTCGGTCACGTTGTCGGGGCGCGCATCGCCGCGCACCTCGTTGCACATGAAGTGATAGGCCGCCATTTGATCGGCCTTGGTCAACGCATCCCACAGCGCGTCCTGTGTGCATCGGATGAAAGTCTGCATCATGAAATCGGGTTTACCCATTACTGTCTCTCTCTCCAGTCGTGATTTGAGGTCACTCAGCGCCTGCGCCTGCGGTCGCAAGAACGGTGCGACCCAGCGGTCGGTCATTTCCTGCAGCGGCAGTGCGTTCAGATAGTGGTATTTGAACCGCCCCAAGCGGCGCGTGACGATGAGATGGGCGTCTTCGAGAACCTTGAGATGTTTCATGACACCGAAACGGGTCATGTCCAGCTGCTCTTCCAGATCACTCAGGGATTGCCCGTCGTTGCGGCGCAAGCTGTCCAGCAGCGCGCGCCGGGCCGGGTCGTTGAGGGCTTTGAAGATCGCATCCATGGTATCATTATAGGTTACTATCAAGTCACGTGACAATAGAGTCACTTAAAAATCGCATTGAAGGTGCCCCAACCCCATGCAGAATAGGCGAAACACTAAATGGAGCACGGCATGACCGAAGTGGATTGGACACGTTTGAAAGCGCAGGAACTGCGCGTCTTGGCCGAACAGGAGGCCGTGGTGATTCTGCCCGTCGCGTCGATTGAACAGCACGGGCCGCACCTGCCGGTGATGACCGACACAAGGCTGGGCCATGAGGTTGCCCTGCGTGCCGCACGCCTGGCCTTTGCGCGGCAGCCCACGGTCGTGGCCCCGGTCGTGTGGTCGGGCCTGTCAGAGCATCACATGCCCTTTGGCGGCACGCTGACGGTCAGCCACGCCACATTCCGCGCGCTGGTCGCCGATCTGATCACGGCACTGGTGCGGCAGGGGTTTCGCAAGATCCTGATCTCCAACAGCCATGGCGGCAACATCATCGCGATGCAGCAGATCCTCGATGAGTTGTCGCCCGATTGCCCCGCCACGCTGGTTGCCACGACCTATGTGTCGGAGGCCGGTGCGCGCTATGGCGAGATCCTGGAAGATCAGCCAAGCGTCATGCATGCCTGCGAGGCCGAAACCTCGATGATGATGGTGTGTGAGCCCGATCTGGTGGACAGCTCCGATCTGGCCGCGTTGAATACGCCAATGGACGGGCCCAAGTTTCTGGGCGCGGGCGAGGCGTCTTATCGCTGGCGGCCCTTTGCGCATGTGACCGCGAACGGGGTCGCGGGTCTGCCGGGTAAATCCACCGCCGAGAAGGGCGAGCGGCTCTTGCAGGTGGGCGCCGAGGCGGTTGCAGATCTGATCGCCGATCCCGAAACATGGGTCGCGCCCCAGGACATGCGCGGCGACAGGCTGGCTGGTGTGGCCTTCCGAAAGGACGTGTGACATGGCCGCGCAGGGCATGTTGGAGACCGCGCAGGGGCGGCGGCTGGCCTATCACCGGACGCAGGGTGCGGGGCCATGCATCGTTTTCCTGGGCGGGCTGAAATCCGACATGGAGGGGACCAAGGCGGTGCATCTTGAGGCCTGGGCCCGTGCGCGCGGGCAGGCCTATCTGCGGTTCGACTATTCCGGCCATGGTGAGAGCTCGGGCCGGTTCGAGGATGGCGCGATCGGGGACTGGCATCTTGACACCTTGGCAGCGATTGATGCGCTGACAGAAGGGCCGCTGATCGTCGTGGGTTCGTCCATGGGCGGCTGGCAAGCGCTGCTCTTGGCGCGTGCGCGGCCTCAGCGGATCGCAGGTCTGATCACGATCGCGGCAGCCCCGGATTTCACCGAAGACGGCTATTGGGCCAGCTTCACCGAGGACGAAAAACAGACGCTTGAGGCTGTGGGCCAAGTGGAACGCCCATCCGATTACATGGACCCCTATGTCATCACGCGGCGTCTGATCGAGGATGGGCGCGACCATCTGGTGCTGCGCAGCCCGCTGGTCTTGCCCTTCCCGGTCCGCTGCCTTCAGGGCACGGCGGACACGGCGGTCAGCGCACAAACGGCGCTGCGGCTGCTGGAGCATGCGGACTGTCCCGATATGCGCCTGACACTGGTCAAGGATGCCGATCACCGGTTCTCGGATGGGCCGTGCCTGGGCATGATCGAGGCGGCGGTGGCCGAACTGTCACAGCGATAGGCGGCGGCTTTACAAAGGCTTGTTTCGGCGCAACTCTGACCGCCTCAAACCGCGCAACCCGATCAGAGAGGCCACCGACATGCGCAGACCCGGGTCGATGTGGAGCCTTGAGACGCTGGGCCGGGTGCGGCTGTCGCGTCATTTCTTCATGCGGGAGTTTCTTTACTCCGAGATCGGGAACTTCCACGAAATCCAGAATATCCCCGACGATCCCGATCTGGCCATCGAGACTGGGCGCGCGTTCTGCCAGACCCTGCTCGATCCTCTGGAAGAGACCTTTGGCCGGGTTGCGGTGCGCTCGGGGTACCGCTCGCGCAGGCTCAACCGGTTCGGCAATGAAAACCGGCTGAACTGTGCACGCAACGACAATCCGTTGGAGTGCCATATCTGGGACTGGGCCAGCGGGGAGGGGCGGGTTGCGGGCGCTTCTGTCGTGATCCCGTGGTTTTCCGATCAGTACGATCAGGGCCGCGACTGGCGGGATCTGGCCTGGTGGATGCACGACCATCTGGATTACTCCGAAATCTGGTTCTTTCCCAAGCTTTGCGCGTTCAACCTGGTCTGGCGGGCGGTGCCGCGCCGCCGGATTGACAGCTATATCGCGCCGCGCGGCTGTCTCTTGCGGCCAGGTGCCGAACCCTCCGAACGAGTAGAGGCGCGGCAGGCCCGCTACAGCGACTTCCCGCCATTCCGGGGGATCGCAATGCCCTGAATGCCGCATTTCCGGCTTGCCGGTGGCCTGTCTTTCGCCCATCACTTGGCAACGGAACGGCAACCATGGGGCAGGGGACGGAAAACGTGGCAGAAGCGGTGGTTCTGATCCCCGGCCTGATGTGCGATGCCCGGGTATTCCAGTATCAGATCAATGCGTTATCCGCGTCACGCGCAGTCATGATCGCGCCTGCCGTGGTGGGCGAGCGCATCGAGGAGATGGCCTCGGCCCTCTTGGATGCGCTGCCGCAACGCATGGCGCTGGCTGGTGTCGGGCTGGGCGGTACGGTCGCGATCGAGATCCTGCGCCGGGCGCCGGAACGGGTGAACCGGATCGCGCTGATGGGGGTCGACCCGCAGGCTGACACCCCCGCCATCGCCGCCGAACGGGACTTGCAGATCGTGCGCGCCCGCAGTGGGCGGCTGGACGATGTCATGGCGCAGGTCCTTCCGCCCGACCATCTGGCCCCCGGACCCGGTCGGATGGAGGTACAGTCCCTGATCCGTACCATGGCGCAGGATCTGGGGGCCGAGTTGTTCGTGCGCCAGACCCGTGCGATGCAGCGGCGGCGCGACTATCAGGGGGAGCTGCGCCGGATCAAGGTGCCCGCCACCGTGATGGGCGGGGCCGAGGATCGCGCCATTCCACCCAAGCGCCAGCAATTCATGGCCGATCTGATCCCCAAGGCCCGGCTGCACATGATCGAGGATGCGGGCCGGATGCCCATGGTCGAGCAGCCGCAGGCGACGTTGCGAGCGCTCAACGCGTGGCTGGTTCAGCCGCTGATTTTGGGCTGAGAGTTCAGCCCGCGGGACCGACAGCCTGCGGGCGCAGCCCCAGCGCACTCCGCTCGTCCTGAGTGAGGATCGTGGCATCGCGCACGGGATTGCGTGTCTCGGGGTCGAAGAACACTGTGTTGCGCCAATCGCCGCTGATCAGCCCTGCGAGGGAACGGACGGCCACGGGCCATATCATCCGCATTGGGTGTTCATGCCCCCGTTTACCCTTGCGCTTGGGTACAAAAGCCCGCGCGCGCACCGGCCCCGCCCGTTCGGGGTGGTCGATGCGGTTTGTCCGCACCGCAACCAGTCTGATCTTGGGGGTCGCTGTGGTATTGAACATCGGTGTCTTGCAACAATCGGCGTACCAGCGCAGCAACCCGGATGGATAAAGACGAAACAGCGCCAGATGTGCCTCGCCGCTGTCGATACTGACATCCGAAGGACTGACCTGTACCAGATCTACCCCGGTCTTGGCCGGGTCCGGTTGACCAAGATTGAGGTCGGCGGCCCGGCAATCGGCGCAAAAACAGACCGCGCGCACAACGGTGCCCGGACTCATGTTTCGTACATGCCCGGTCAGAGTGCCGCAAGCGCAGGAAAACCGGTTATCTGCGCTCTGTGGCATGGCGCATCAGGCCGCCGCGTTTTTGTTGGCCGGCTTTCTGCCCTTCTTGCCGCTATTTGCGTCAATGAATTCCAGAACCAGCGGGCGGATATTGTCGCGCCAGCTGCGCCCTGCGAAGATGCCGTAATGCCCCGCACCCGGTTCAAGATGGCTGGCCTTCTTCTCGGGCGGCAGACCGGTGCAAAGATCGAGGGCGGCCACACATTGACCAGGGGCCGAGATATCGTCGTTTGCCCCTTCGACGGTTTTGACCGCCACACGGGTGATTTTGCCGATATCGACCATGTGGCCGTCGACCATGAACTCATTCTTGGCGACCTCGCGGTTCTTGAAGATCCGCTCAACCGTCGACAGATAGAATTCGGCCGTCATGTCCATCACGGCGAGATATTCGTCATAGAACCGGTTATGGGCGTCGTGATCGGACGCCTCGCCCTTGCTGACCCGGCTGATCTGATCGTTAAAGGCCTGGCTGTGGCGTTCGCCGTTCATCGACATGAACGAGGCAAGCTGCAAGAGGCCCGGATAGACCATGCGCCCGACGCCGGGATACTTGAACCCGACACGTTGGATCATCGTCTCTTCGAGTTGACCCATCGTGACGCGGCGCCCGAAATCGGTGACTTCGGTGGGGGTGGCGTCGGGGTCGATGGGACCACCGATCAGGGTCAGCGTCGCGGGCTGCGCGTCTGGATCCTGTTCGGCCAGATAGGCGGTCGCGGCCAGGGTCAGCGGCGCGGGCTGGCAGACTGCGATCACATGGGTGTCCGGCCCCAGCTCCCGCATGAAATCAACGAGGTAGAGCGTATAATCCTCCACATCGAATTTGCCCTGGCTGACCGGGATGTCACGCGCATTGTGCCAATCGGTGATATAGACCTCGCAATCGACCAGCAACGATTTCACGGTCGAGCGCAGCAGCGTTGCGTAATGCCCCGACATCGGCGCCACCAGCAACACCTTGCGCGTGTTTTTCTTGCGGCCCGACACGTTGAAATAGATCAGATCGCCAAAGGGCCGCTCGACCACCGTTTCGACATTCACCAGGTGATCCTTGCCATCCTCGCAGGTGAATGTGCGGATGCCCCAATCGGGTTTGACCACCATGCGCTGAAACGTGCGTTCGGTCACTTCACCCCAGGCGGCCATCCATTGCAGGCCGGGGTTTGGAAACATCGAGAAAATAGGGTAGGATGCCATGGCTTGCGCAGTTGCACCCAACCATTGGTTTGTATTTCGGGCGGTTTCCATGAGATCATACGTCATCATGTAGCGCATCGGGCTCTCCTTGAAGTTAACCCCGGAGGGTCGGACTTTTCGTCGCTTTGCCTCCCGAAACCGGCGACGGTATTCTGCATAGCAGCGAGGTTAGGGGGAAATAGTTAAAATGACAACTGTCGATGATAACGCGGTTGAGATGAGCGGCGAACACCTTGAACAGCTTACCGAAAATCTGGCAAAGGTGGAAGCGCTGTCAAAACGTCTGATCGACGTGGTGTCGAACAAAACCACGCATCACCCGGCTCTGGACGGTCCGAATCAAGAGCTTTATGCAAAAGCAGCAACGGCTTATTGGGCCGAGGCTGTGCAGAATCCCGCCAAGATTATCGAACACCAGATCGACTACTGGTCGAAATCGGTTCTGCATTTCGTCGAGGCGCAACAGGCATTGGCCAAAGGCAAATTGCAGGCGCCCGCGGATCCGGGCCCCAAGGACCGCCGCTTTGCCAATCCGCTCTGGGACAGTCACCCCTATTTCAACTTCATCAAGCAGCAATATCTCATCAACGCCAAGGCGCTGGAAGAGGCGGTGACCGGGCTGGAAGACCTGGAGGCCAAAGACCGGCGCAAACTGACCTATTTCACCAAGCAGATCGTCGACATGATGTCGCCCACGAATTTTCTGGCCACCAACCCGGATGTGCTTGAAAAAGCGGTGGCCACGGAAGGCGAAAGCCTGGTCAAGGGGCTGGAAAACCTGATCGCCGATCTGGAGGCCAATAACGGCGAGCTGGTGGTCAAGCTGGCCGATGACACCGCGTTCGAGCTGGGCGCCAACATCGCGACCACGCCGGGCAAGGTCGTCTATCGCAACCGGATGATGGAGCTGATCCAGTACGAACCGGCCACCGACACCGTCTATGAAACGCCCATCGTGCTTTTTCCGCCATGGATCAACAAATACTATATTCTCGATCTCAAGGCCCAGAACAGCATGGTCAAATGGGTGACCGAGCAGGGCTATACCCTGTTTGTGGTCAGTTGGATCAACCCCGATGCCAGCTATGCCGACATCGGTATGGAAGACTATATCGAGGACGGGTTCCTGACCGCCATTCGCGAGGTCAAGGAGATCACGAATGTCAAACAGGTCAACGCCGTGGGCTATTGTATCGCCGGTACGACGCTGTCGCTGACCCTGTCGCTGATGAAAAAGCGTGGCGACAAATCGGTGAAATCGGCCACCTTTTTTACCGCGCTGACCGATTTCTCGGATCAGGGCGAATTCACGCCTTTCCTGCAGGACGATTTCATCGACGGGATCGAAGAGGAAGTCGCCGAAAAGGGCATGTTGCCGTCCTATATCATGGCGCGGACATTCTCGTATCTGCGGTCCACCGACCTGGTTTATGCCCCCGCGATCCGCAGCTATATGATGGGAGAGACGCCGCCGGCCTTCGATTTGCTTTACTGGAACGGCGATGGGGCGAACCTGCCCGCGAAGATGGCGATGCAATATCTGCGCAGCCTGTGCCAGCGGAATGAATTCACCGAAGGCGGCTATGATCTGTTCGGCGAGACCTTGCATGTGCGCGACGTGGATGTCCCGGTCTATGCGATCACCTGCGAGACCGACCACATCGCCGCGTGGAAAGACTGTTACCGGGGCGTGCAGATGATGGGGTCAAAGAACAAAAGCTTTGTGGTCAGCGAATCCGGTCATATCGCAGGCATCGTCAATCCGCCCACAAAGGAGAAGTACGGCCATTACATCAATGGCGATCTGAGCCTTTCGGCTGACGATTGGATGGAGGGCGCGGAGTTCCATAAAGGATCGTGGTGGCCGCGCTGGGATGAGTGGTTGAAACGACGGTCGGGCAAGAAGGTTGCCGCTCGTATTCCGGGTGATTCGGGACATCCCGTCCTCGAAGACGCTCCCGGAAGCTATGTTGCTGTCAAGGCAAGCGGTTGATTTCAAAAGATTTTCGTAGATTTTTCTGCGGTGCAGCAAAAAATACTTGAAATGCTGCACCGCAGAATACATATTCATTTCAGACGCAAGGAGCGGGGTGGGCCCGCAAGGCGCACGAAAGGAACGGATCAATGGCTAAGACCACACAAGATTTCACCGCTGTGATGAAAGACATGATGGGCGCATTCCCGGTTGATACAGCCGCAATGGAAGACGCGTTCAAGACCACCGCGACACTGAACGAGAAACTGTCGGGCGTTGCTCTGGAAGCTGCCGAAAAATCGGCCGAGATTTCCAGCAAATGGACCAAAGACACCATCGCCAAAATGGGCGAGATGTCCAAAGCCAAGGCAGAGCCTGCCGATTACGCCAAAGCAATGACCGATTTCGCCTCCGCTTCCGCTGAAGTGGCCGCCGAAAACATGGCCGCTTTCGCCGAGATCGCCAAGAAAGTCCAGATGGACACCGTCGAGCTGATGATGGCCGCAGGCAAAGATCTGTCGGAAGACGCAGCCTCGGCCATGAAAAAAGCCACCACCGAGGTGACTGCGGCGGCCAAGAAAGCCACTGCCAAGTAACACACACTCAAATTTGCACCCTCTCCTCCCAACCAGGTGCAAACGCGAGAAGGGCAGGTCTTCGGACCTGTCCTTTTTTGTGTCGGGCGGTTCGGACAGATGCTTGGGGGCCCTGCCGCTAGGTGGCCCAGAGGTCCAGTGCCGTGACGCAGGTTCGGACCGGGGCCACGCCTTGCACCTATTTCAGCGCCCTTTCTTTTTCTACAACGCTGGCATAGGCTTGCTGCACTGCATCATGTCCGGGGAGTGAAAGACATGGCCGAAGAACAAAAACCCCTGCTGATCAAGCGTTATGCCAGTCGGCGTCTCTATAACACCGAGACCAGCGATTACGTGACACTCGAAGATATCGCGGGGTTTATTCGAGATGGCCGTGAGGTGCAGATCGTCGATCTGAAATCCGGGGACGATCTGACCCGGCAATACCTGCTGCAAATCATTGCCGAACACGAAAGCCGGGGCGAGAATGTGCTGCCTGTCAACGTGCTCAACGATCTGGTGCGCAGCTATATGATCCCCGGGGGCGGGATGATGCCGCAATTCCTGCAAAGCTCGTTCGCGATGCTGCGCGAAAGCCAGTCCAAGATGGTCGAGAATATGACGGCGATGAATCCGATGTCGAAAATGCCCGGGTTCGAGGCAATTCAGGCCCAGCAAGAAGCGTTCATCAAGGCGATGACGGGGGCGATGGCCGGCAAATGGGGGCCATCCGGTCCGGCCCCCGAGGTCCAGGCCGATGACGAGGCCACGGGCGAAGATCTCGACGACATCAAAAAGCAGCTTGCCGACTTGCAGCAAAAACTGTCGAAACTCAGCTAAAGCGTCCCGACCGAAACCTGCATCACCCGTCCCCGTCTGAAACCTGGCGCTTACATCGCGACAGCCGATGCGGGGTGTCTCCGGTCAAGGTCAAGACGTCATTCTCAACCGGCGCGCCTGTCTGGCACGCACCTGCAGTGCCTGGAAAAACGGACTGCGGCCACTGATGCGATCCTTGTCGATCGGATCACGGCGGCCTGGACTTTGGGTGTTCCATTCGATCGCTCGGATCGCCCCCGACCGCCGTGGTGTCGCGTCAGCCCCATAGATGACAGACCCCCTCAGGTACCGTAGGCGCGCACCGGTCCGGTGACCTCCGCCAAGGCCTCCAGCAGGATATCGGCCACCGCGTCCAGCTCCGCCCGGGTCAGCCGGACAGGCAGCCGCACATCGCAAGCCCGCATCAGCATCGCGCGTGTCTGGGGCAGATCCGGCAGATCCCCCAGAAACTGCCAGTTCCAGAAGGCGCGCGCATTGTCGGCCGACAGCCCAAAGACCTGCACGGCCACTCCTCGGGTCTTGGCAGCCTCGGCAAAAGCACGGATGTCGTCCTGATCCAGCCCCAACAGGTTGAACTGAATGGAATCCGGCGCGCGCTGTTCCGGTGCCAGAGGGGCAGGGACCGTGACATATGGCGACGCTTCAAGCCGTTCTGCGACATAGTCATGATTGGCCCGTCCGTCGCGCACCCGGCGCGCCAGTTCCGGCAATTGCGGGCGGATCACCACAGCGGAAAGGTTCGACATCCGCAGATTATAAAGCGGCAACTGGTTCTGCCAGCGGGCAAAGGCGTCCTGCAACACGGGGTGCTTTTTCCAATTATGCTCATAGGCGCCCGACATGATGATCGCGCGCCCCACCAGATCGGCATCATCCGTGATCAGGATGCCGCCTTCACCCGCGTTGATCATCTTGTAGGATTGAAACGAGAAACAGCCGATCTTGCCAATCGTACCGATATTGCGCCCGTTCCAGGTGGTGCCCAGCGAATGCGCGGCATCTTCGATCACCGGAATGCCCCGCGCATCGCACAAGCCCATGATGGCGTCCATATCGCTGGTGTGACCACGCATATGGCTGATGATCACCGCCTGCACGGTGTCCAGCTTGGCCTCGAAATCCGCCAGATCGACGCGGTAATTCTCACCCACCTCGCACAGGACGGGGATGCAATCGGCATGCACCACCGAGGACGGCACCGCCGCAAAGGTAAAACCCGGGATCAGGACACGCGCGTCGCGCGGCAGACCAAGCGCCTTGAGCGACAAAAACAGCGCGGCAGAACAGGATGAGACGGCAAGCGCGTATGTCGCGCCGATCCGTTCGGCAAATTCCGCCTCCAGCAGAGAGACCGGTGCGTTTTCAGGCGCGGTATAGCGAAAAAGATCACCCGACTGCAAAAGCGCCTCAAGCCCGGCGCGGGCAGCCTCGGGGATGGGTTCAGCCTGATGGACATCGGGTGCCTGTCGCATATTCGGATTTCCTTAATCAGAGTTTCCAGAAATATAAATCAGAACTGCGGATGACAAAAGCCCCAACCCCGCGGCAGCGCGGATTTTCACAAACCTGTCGTGAAGAGAGGCCGCCTGAGCCTAAAGGCCCAGCCGGTCGCGCAACGCGTACCAGCTCATTGCCAGCACCAGCAGCGGGGAGCGCAGCTTCGGCCCGCCGGGAAATGGGGCGGACGGCAGGCGCGCCATTGTGTCAAAGCCCTCAACCTCGCCTTGGATCGCGCGGGCCATTAATTGCCCCGCATGGGTGGCGGTGCCCACACCATGCCCGGAATAGCCGGAAGCGGTCAGGATGTTGGGCGCCAGCCGCGCCAGATACGGCAGGCGTTTCATGGTGATCGCCAGCGTGCCGCCCCAGGCATAGTCAATCTTCACATCCCGCAGATGCGGGAAGATCTCTGTCATCGGTTTGCGCACCAGCGCCGCGATATCGCGCGGAAAGCGATAGCCATAAGTCTCGCCGCCGCCGAAAAGCAACCTTCGGTCACCGCTGAGACGGAAATAGTTCACCACGAACTTGCTGTCGGCGACCGCCACGTCCCGGGCCAGCACACGCCCGGCCTCGTCACCCAACGGCTCCGTCGCTGCGATGAAATTGTTGATCGGCATCACCCGTGCGGCCACCTGCCGGTTCAGCCCGCCAAGATAGCCATTACAGGCCAGGATCACATGATCCGCTGTGACACGCCCTTGGCCCGTGCGCAGACCTGCGGGCGACCCGCCGTCGATATCAAGGACTTCCGTGCCCTCATAGATCCGTACGCCCGCCGCCTCGGCCGCGCGCGCCAGCCCCAGCGCATAGTTCAGAGGATGCAGATGCGCCGCGCCCATATCCAGCGTGCCGCCATGATAGGCCGGAGACGGGCAAACGGCGGCAAAGGCCGCAGGGTCCAGCAGTTCCACCTGGTCATAGCCATAGCGGACCTGCACCCGCTCGGCGTAATCGTGCAACTCGTCCATCTCGGCCTTGGAAAAGCCGGTGTTGGCCACCCCGGGTTTCAGATCGCAGTCGATCCGGTGTCGCTGGATCAGATCCTTGACCAGATCCTTCGCCTCTTCGGCCAGGCGCCAGAGTTTGTCGGCGTCATCGCGCCCGACCATCTTGTCCAGACTATCCTGATCGGCGCGCTGGCCCGACCCCAACTGCCCGCCATTGCGCCCCGATGCACCAAAGCCCGCACGATGTGCCTCCAGCACCGCAACCGAAAGGCCCGCCTGGGCCAGATGCAGCGCTGCCGACAGGCCGGTATATCCGGCGCCGACAACACAGACATCGACCTTGATATCTGCGTCCAGCCGGGCCCGCTCCGGCGCGGCCTGCGCCGTCGCCGCATACCAGCTTCGCGGATATGTCCCCGCCTGATCATTGGCATAAAGCAGGTTCACCGCGTGCCCCCGTGCTTCTTCTTGCCAAAAATACGCAACACGACCTCCGCCACCCGCTCAGACATTCAACAAAAGATGCTCCCGCTCCCACGGAGAGATCACCTGCAGGAACTCCTCGTACTCGGCCCGTTTCACGATCGAATAGACCCGCGCGAACTCCGGTCCCAGAACGTCGTGTAATTCAGGCGCCTCTTCAAAAATGCTCAGCGCCTCACCCATGATGCGGGGCAGGTCGCCCTCGCTGTCTTCATAGGCATCACCCTTGAAGCTCTTGTCGGGGCGCTCTTCGTTGACCAGGCCCAGATAGCCACAGGCGAGGCTGGCGGCGATACCCAGGTAAGGGTTGCAGTCCATCCCCGCGATCCGGTTTTCGACGCGCCGCGCCTCAGGCCCAGAGAGCGGCACGCGGATGCCCGTCGTGCGGTTGTCGCGGCCCCATTCCAGGTTAATCGGGGCCGCGTGATCGCGCACAAACCGCCGGTAGCTGTTCACATAGGGCGCCATCACCGCGATGGCGGCGGGCATGTGGTTCTGCAAGCCCCCGATGAAATAGAAAAACGCATCCGTCTCTCCGCCTTGCGGCCCGGAGAAAATGTTGCGGCCGGTCTCCGTCTCCAGCACCGAATGGTGGATATGCATCGCCGATCCCGGCTCATCGGCAATTGGCTTGGCCATGAAGGTCGCAAAACAATCATGGCGCAGCGCGGCCTCCCGGATCAGCCGTTTGAAGTAAAAGACCTCATCGGCCAGCTTGACCGGATCGCCATGCCGCAGGTTGATTTCCAACTGGCCGGCCCCGCCCTCCTGGGTGATGCCGTCGATCTCGAAGCCCTGCGCCTCGGCAAAGTCGTAAATGTCGTCGATGACCGGGCCGAACTCGTCCACGGCGGTCATCGAATAGGCCTGGCGTGCGGCTGCCGGACGGCCAGAACGGCCCATCATCGGCTCGATCTCCTTGGCCGGATCGCGGTTGCGGGCGACCAGAAAGAACTCCATTTCCGGCGCCACCACCGGGGTCCAGCCCTTTCGCGCATAAAGCTCGACCACCCGTTTCAACACGTTGCGGGGGGCAAACTCGATCGGCGCGCCCTCGCGGTCATAGGCGTCATGGATCACCTGCAAGGTCCAGTCGCCGGTCCAGGGGGCGGCACTGGCCGTGGACATATCGGGCTTGAGGATCATGTCGCGCTCGATGAAGCCTTCTTCGCCCGCGGCCTCTCCCCAATCCCCGGTGATCGTCTGGTAAAAGATCGAATCCGGCAGGTGAAAGTATTCCTGCCGCGCGAATTTCGACGCGGGCACCGCCTTGCCGCGCGCGATGCCGGGCAGGTCCGAGATGATGCATTCCACCTCATCCAGCCTGCGCCCTTCAAGATAGCTTTGTGCGGCTTCAGGCAGGTGCGTGATCCAATCCTTGGCCATCAGGCCCTCGCTTTCTTAAAGAACTCGGCCATGAATGCGGCCATTTCGGCATTCTGCGTCGGGCCGTTCAGATTGGCGGCCGCTTCGGCCAGTTGGGTGTCGGGCACCACGCCCTTGCCCCGGCCCTTGATCAGGCCGTCGATAAAGGCGGGACCGAATTCAGGGTGGGCCTGGACCGTCCAGATATGATCGCCATAGGCCAGAAAGGCATTCTCGCAAAAACCGCTTGAACCGGCCACGCGCGCTTCTGCGGGCCGCTCGACCACTTGATCCTGATGCCACGCATTCAGAGCCACGGGTTTGCCCGCAAGCATGTAATCGGTCACGCCCACGGACCAGCCTTCGGGATACTTGATCACCCGCCCCCCCAGCGCTTGCGCAATGATCTGATGTCCGAAACAGACCCCGACCATGGGGCGCCTTTGCGCATGGATCTCCCGGATCAGCGCCTCCAGCTTCGGGATCCATGGCAGATCTTCGTAGGTGCCATGTTTGGACCCGGTGATCAGCCAGCCATCGGCGGCATCAGGCCCATCGGGAAAGTCCATGTCCACGACATCCCATGTCTCAAAGCCGAACCCGTGCCCGTCCAGCATCTTCTGGAACATGTCGGTGTAATCGCCCAGTGGCTCCAACAGCTCTTTTGGCGCGTGACCGGTCTGCAGAATACCGATTTTCATCGCTCACCCATAATTTGATCAAATTCAAATTATGACAAAGACCATCCCTTGGGCAAGGGGTCAGACCGCCTCGAGGTAAGTTTGCCAGTGCAGGGCCGGGTCTATGGTCGAGAAACGCGCGATCTCCTGTCGTTTGGTCCGGCACAGATTGTCGATGAGGGCAGACGGGAAAATCCGTGCCAGCATCGCATCTGCGGCCAGCGCGTCAATTGCCGCGCCCATGTCGTCGGCCAGTTGCGGCACACCCGACGCCGCATAGGCGTTGCCGGTGATTGGCTCGGGTGGCGTCAGCTCTGCTTCGATCCCCTCCAGCGCTGCCCCCACCACGGCGGTCAGCATCAGATAGGGGTTGATGTCGCCGCCCGCCGTCCGATGCTCGATACGCCGCGCGGCAGGAGCGCCGCCGGGGATACGAATGGCCGCCGTGCGGTTTTCATAGGCCCAGGTCGCCCCGGTAGGCGCATGGGCGCCCGGCACCAGCCGGGTATAGGAATTCAAGTGCGGCGCAAAGATCAGCGTACTGGCGGGCATTGCCGCCAGACAGCCCGCAACCGCCTGGCGCAAAAGCGCGGTGCCCTTCGGCCCGCCATCGTCGAACACATTGTGCCCGGCACCATCCACCACCGAGAAATGGACATGCATGCCATTGCCGGCATCATCCGCAAAAGGCTTGGCCATAAATGTCGCGGCCAGCCCGTGCTTGCGCGCCATTCCCTTGACCAGCGTCTTGAAAAGCCAGGCGTCATCGGCCGCCCGCATCAGCGGCTGATGGGTCAGGTTGATCTCGAACTGGCCGATACCGCTTTCGGAAATGGCGGCCTGTGCGGGGATATCCATTGCCTCCGCACCTGCATAAAGATCGGTGAAGAACCCGTCGAACGCATCAAGCTGGCGCACCGACAGGATCGCCTCGCCCGCCAGCGCCCGCCCGGTCTGGGGGTGCGGCGGATGGGCCAGAGCATCGCTCCGGTCATCGACCAGCGTGAATTCCAGCTCGGTCGCGGCCATCACAGCCCAGCCCCTGGCCCGGAACCGCGCGTCGATACGGGCCAGAGCATGGCGCGGATCGCCTGCGAATGGAGTGTCATCGTCATGATGCATCCACAGCGGCACCAGCGCGCTGGGCGCGGCAAGCCAGGGCATCGGAACCGGTCCGCGATCGGTGGGCCGCA
This sequence comes from Aestuariivita sp., assembly GCF_021404545.1. Classification (GTDB taxonomy): domain Bacteria; phylum Pseudomonadota; class Alphaproteobacteria; order Rhodobacterales; family Rhodobacteraceae; genus Aestuariivita. The sequence continues at coordinate 43,811 of NZ_JAAWWD010000039.1, read as the reverse complement.
TCACGCCGTCCGCGTCACCGCTGTCAAACACCAGCGGGCTGTCCTCGATATCGGCCCCCCACAGATCCACGTTCACGGACGACAACGGCATGCGCACCGCCCCGTCGCCCAGTTTCCCGGCATATGATCCGGGCAGCCGTTTGCCCCGCATCTGGCCGTTCAGATCCGAGGTTGCGACCCGTATCGTGGGTAAATGGGAGATATCCATGCGTGCCCCGTCCGTCTTTTGCTCCGCCATAACGCGCAGCCCAGGTGCCTGTCTATCGCTTTGCTCAGCGGATCATGTTGGGTCTGATCCGCATCTTGGCGCGCCGCTCTTGCGGCAGATGCCGGTTCAGGTGGCGGTTGATCAATCCGAAAACGCCCACGATCACGAGGGTAAAGAGGATGAAATAGAATGCCAGGATCGGGTAGGGGACAAACGGGTTGAAGGTCTTGTCGGCGAAGTAATTCGCGTAGTAAAGCGCATCGCCGCGCTGTTGCCATGCGGGGAAGCCGGTGAAAAACACCAGCGTGGTGGCGTGGAACAGAAAAATGGCTTCATTGGTATATGCAGGCCAGGCCAGCCGCAGCATGGTGGGCCAAACGATGCGCCGGAACCGGGGCAGCCCGGTCATGCCATAGGCATCCGCGGCCTCCACATCGCCCTTGGGGATCGACCGCAGCGCACCATAGAAGATCTCGCCCGAATAGGCGGCTGTATTGAGAAAGAGCACGATCAGCGCTCCCAGCCACGCGGCGGTGAACGGATCCCAGAAGGGTGCGGTGCTCTTGAGACTCAAAAACAGGAAATAGGCAAAAAAGAACTGAATAAAGAGCGGCGAGCCCCGGAAGAGAAAAATGAACCATTCCGCCGGTTTGCGGAGGAACGCGCGCGGCGACATCTTGGCCACGGCCAGGGCCGTGGCGAAAAAGAACCCAAGGCTCAGCGCTATCACCCCGAAATAGACATTCCAGATCATACCCGAGCCGATCAGGGTGAAATGTTCGCACAAGGTAAAGTCGCTGCGCGGCAACAGCCGCTCGCCATAACCCAGCGAGCGGAACGCATAATCCTGAACAGTTTGCCAACAGGACATTACCGTCGCCTCCATGGGAGGCGACGCGTGCGCGAAAGCGGGTGCGCAGCACCTGCGTGCGGCACCCATTTGCCCCCAACGCGCCGCCACCGCGAAAGCGGGCACGCCCCCTCGATCTCTATCGCCCATCGGTCCATGGAGCATCCCACCCGCGCGCGCGGTGTGACCACATCCCGCCTCATGCCACGGCCTTGCGTTGGGCTTCGCCACCGGTGGTGGCCTGTCCATGGGTGAGGCGCTGCATCAACCGCTCGAGCGCCACTTCCGAGACCCGCGTCATCATCAGATAAAAGATCAGCAAAGCCAGAAAATACCACATCCGCCAGTCGCCATGGGGATAGTCGGAAAAGCGTGAGGTCTTGGTGCCGCCCAGTTCCCGCGCCCAATAGACGATATCCTCGATCCCCAACAGGAACAAAAGCGGTGTCGCCTTGATCAGCACCATCCACAGGTTCGACAGCCCGGGCAGCGCAAACACCCACATCTGCGGCACTAAGACACGCCAGAAGGTCTGCCGATGGCTCATGCCATACGCCTCGGCCGTTTCCAGCTGCGCGCGCGGCACAGCGCGCATCCCGCCATACAGCACATTGGCCGCAAAAGCGCCAAAGACGATGGCAAAGGTGATCACCGCAAGAAAAAACCCATAAGTCTCATGCACCCACTCCGGAGAGGTGCCAAGCGGCAGTTTCGCCTGCTGGCAGACCAGGAAATCGCTGCCTTGCCGAACCGGCTCGGTCCAGTCGGGGCAAAGCACCCGGTGGCGCAGATACTCGAAGGCCTGATCGAGGGCGATCACGAAAAACAGAAAGAACGCGATATCCGGCACGCCGCGCACAATGGCAATGTACCCCTTGCCGATCCATCCAATGGGGGCAATCCGCGACCGCGCCGCCATGGCGCCGACAAAGCCAAACGCCAGCGCCACCGGTGCCGTGATCGCCAGAAGCAGCAGCACCTTGAAGAACGAGGCGTAAAACTGCATGTGCACCCCGGTCGTGAGATAACACGAAAACCAGCGAAAGGTGCCCAGCGTGTCAGGGTCGGTGCAATAAGAAAACATGATGTCCGATCATGCGGGGGCCGTGCCCGGCCCCCGCCGTAGGGCGGGATTTATCCCGCCGCCCGTCCTCAATAGGTTTGGGTGTCTTCGCCGAACCATTTGATCAGCAACGCGTTCAGCGACCCGTCTTCCTTCATCGAAGCGATCGCGGCGTCGAACTGGTCTCTCAAGGCGCCATCGCTTTCGCGCAGGCCCATGCCAACGCCGCCGCCCAGCGGAACCGGGGCGCCCACAAATATCAGCTCACCACCAGATTCGTCCACCAGCGGCACCAGATAGTCGCGATCGGCAAAGACCGCGTCGGCCTCGCCATTGCGCACAGCGGCCACTGTCTCTTCAGGGGTTGCGAACTCAACCAGCGTGGCACCGCTTTCGGCGACATACCCGGCCTGGATGGTGGCGGATTGCGCGGCAACCACACCACTCTCCAAATCGGCGCTATCGGATGTGGCGACATAGGCCGATGCCGTGGGCGGGTAGTAATCTTGAGTGAAATCAATGACTTCGTCGCGTTCTGCGGTGATCGACATGCCTGCCATGATGGCGTCGTAATTGGCCGACACCAGGTTGGGAATGATCGAGTCCCAATCGTTCTTAACCCATTCGCAGGTCAGTTCGGCCCTCAGGCACAGCTCATTGCCAAGCTCGATCTCGAACCCGTCGAGATCGCCGTTATCATTGATGAAGTTATACGGCGCATAGGCGCCCTCGGTGCCGATACGCACCGTATCGGCCATTGCCAGCCCGGCGGTCAGGGCCAGTGCGGCCGTGCTCAGGATCAAGGTCTTCATGACAGTTACTCCCTTTTGTTTGTTTGGGTTACGCTGCGCGTGTCGCCGATAGAAAGCCGCGCAATCGTTCTGATTTGGGCGCACCGAAAAGAGAGCCCGGCGGCCCGTGTTCCTCAACCAGGCCTTGGTGAAGAAAGACCACATGGTCGCTCACATCCGCCGCCAGCTTCATGTCATGGGTCACCAGCAGCATGGTGCGCCCTTCTGCGGCCAGATCCTTGATGACCCGGACCACCTCTTGTTCCAGTTCGGGATCCAGCGCGCTGGTCGGCTCATCGAACAACAGAGCCTCGGGCTCCATGCACAGCGCGCGCGCGATGGCGGCCCGCTGCTGTTGCCCGCCGGACAGCTGCGCGGGATAGACATCGCATTTGTCGCCGATACCGACCTTGTCGAGATACGCACGCGCGGCCGCCTCAGCCTCGGTCTTGTCGCGGCGCAGAACGGTACAGGGCGCTTCCATCACATTTTGCAGGATCGTCATATGCGCCCAAAGGTTGAATTGCTGAAACACCATCGACAGGTTGGTGCGGATGCGCAGCACCTGTTTGGCATTGCCCGGATGTCGGTGTGCGCCCTGGCCTTTCCAGACCACCGGCTCGCCCTTGAACAGGATGTCGCCCTGTTGGCTGTCTTCCAGCAGGTTGGCACATCGCAGCAACGTTGATTTGCCCGATCCCGATGACCCGATGAGCGAGACGACATCGCCCCGATGCGCAGTGACGTCCACACCTTTGAGGACCTCCAGCGATCCATAGGCTTTGTGCAGGTTGTGGATTTCTATGACGGGTGTGTCGGTCAAGCAGGGCTCATGAGCTGGCGGATTACCGCAGCTAATAGGGATGAAATTTTGACCCATTGCAATGTGCAAAACGGCAGTTTGCCCGCGTGAGCGCCCGATTTGACCAAAGGGAAACCGATTTTTTGGGCGTTTTCTGCACGACCTGCCACAATATGCACCGAACCGCCCCGGCAGCGGTCGGGGCAGCCTGCGAGGAACAGGCCGGCTTGCAGCGGCTGGCCTCACATCCGGGGCGCCGGCGGTGTCGCTACGGCAAGATAGGTCTCCGACGGGATCGCGATCAATCCTTTCAGGTGCAGGGCTGCGCGATCCTCAGGCGTCAGTTCGGTGATGGCCTGGCGCAGGGCTGTCGCGATGACCTGCACGTCCCGGTTGCGCGCGGTGATGTAGGGCAGGCCGGGCGTCGGCTCGGTGCGGGCCAGCACGCGCAAGCGCCCTGTCACCGCCTCGTGTTCGCCCATCAGCGTCCAGGTGAGCGCGTCCAGTCCGGCCAGATCCGCCCGCCCGTCGGCCACTGCCTGGGCCGAGGCCACATGCGCGCCGGTTTGCATCAGCTCTCCCATCGGCACGCCGCGGGCGCGCAGATGGACCACCGGTGCAGCCCAGCCCGATTGCGAGAGCGGTTCGTTGAAGGCAAATCTCGCCCCGGCAAAAGCATCCTCGCTTTGCCTTGGATCGTCGGCGCGTACCACAAGAACCGACCGGTAATACCCCGGCGGACATCCCTCCACCCCGTAATCGGGCGTGCCCACGAGCGCCACGTCATCACACAGTCTTGTGCGATAGGGCATCCCGCAGGTTTGCGCCAGCAGCAAATCAGGGCTCTGCCAGATCTCCCACAGCTCGTCGGCGCGGGTCAGCCGGTCGGGTCCATAGCCGAGTGCCGCGCGGATAAGGTCCCAGAACCTGTCATTGGCCGCCTGAACGGGCGCCATGTCATACATGCCGAGAGAGGCGATCACGCCCCTTGGGCGCGTTGGCGGGCCAGCGCGCTGTCGCGGTCGTTCACACCCAGCAGGCTGGCGGCCAGCCGCAGGATCGCATCTTCGGCATCGTCGCGTTCGCCATCGGCCAGGGCGACCTGCCACAGGGCTTCGATGACGCTGCGCCGGTCCTCATAGGGGACCGCTTCCTTGATCGCGCGGGTAAACCGTACGGTGTCGGGGGCCTCACTTTCCAAGGTCTCCGCATCCCGGCGCAGCGCTTCGGCGGCCTCGCCCTCCAGGCCATAGCGCTGGGCGATCACGGCCTCGATCTGGGCCACCTCATCGCTGTCGTAATGCCCATCGGACCGCGCAATGCGTACCAAGAGCGCGGCCAGGGCCAGGCGCGCGTCTTCATCGGGCAGGGGGGCGGGAGACGGGGCGGTCAGACGCCGCAGGAAATCACCAAACATGAGCGCAGATATAGGGCCAAGTGCCGCGCAGGCCAACCTGCTTCTTTTCGGCCCAGCCCTGCCTCGCGCAACCCGCAGGCCTCACCCGGCCTCTGCGGCCCTTTGATGGGCGCGGGCACTGTCGGCCTCGGTCAGGCCCAACGCGGCGCGCACGGCCTCGACGATGGTGACCTCGCCGGGATCTTCATCGCCGTCGACCATCACCACCCGCCACAGATCGCAAAGCGCTTCCATACGCTCATCGTGGCTCAGCTCCTTGCGGATCAGTTCGGCGAACTCGCCAGACAAGGGGGCGGCGGCCTGAAGCTTTTCGCAGGTGGCGCGCATCTTGGCGGCCTCCACTGCGTTCAGCCCGAAATGCTGTGCAAGGATGCGGTCGATCAGGCTGATCTCCGACACGGTATAGACCCGGTCGGATTTGGCGACCCGCACCATCAGCGCTCCCAGCGCCAGCTTTTCATCCGGTGCAGGCAACGGTTCGGGATGGGTCTCGCGAAATCCGCTCAGCAGGCGTGACAATAGCGACATCTCGGGTCCTCCTGTCTCAGACCAACCGGCTCATATCGCGCGCGGCGCGCACGAAATCGGCAAACAGCGGGTGCGGCTCGAAGGGTTTGGATTTCAGCTCGGGGTGGAACTGCACCCCGATGAACCAGGGATGATCGGGCCATTCCACGATCTCGGGCAAGCGGCCGTCCGGCGACATGCCGGAAAACCGCAGGCCCGCACCTTCGAGCTGTTCGCGGTATTTGATATCCACCTCATAGCGGTGGCGGTGCCGCTCATCTATCGCCGTCGTACCATAGACTTCGGCCACCTTTGAGCCATCGCTCAGCACCGCGTCATAGGCGCCCAGCCGCATCGTACCGCCCTTGTCGTCATCCAGCTTGCGGGAAATCTTGTAATTGCCCTGCACCCATTCCTTGAGGTGATACACAACGGGCGTGAAGCGTTTCTTGCCCGCCTCATGGTCGAACTCCTCCGAGCCCGCATCGGCCAGATCCGCCATGTTGCGGGCCGCCTCGATCACCGCCATCTGCATGCCAAGGCAGATCCCCATATAGGGCACCTTGTGTTCGCGCGCGAATTGCGCGGCCTTGATCTTGCCCTCGGTGCCGCGTTCGCCAAAGCCTCCCGGCACCAGAATGGCATGGAACCCTTCGAGATGGGGCGCGGGATCTTCACGCTCGAAAATCTCGGCATCGACCCAGTCGACCTTGACCCGCACGCGATTGGCCATGCCGCCATGGGTCAGCGCCTCGGCAATCGACTTATAGGCGTCCTCCAATTGCGTGTATTTCCCCACGATGGCGACCTTCACCTCACCTTCGGCATTGTGGATGCGATCGCTCACATCCTCCCATTTGGTCAGATCGGGCCGGGGCGCGGGCGAGATCTGAAACGCATCCAGCACCGCCTGATCCAGCCCCTCGCGGTGATAGGCCAGCGGCGCGTCATAGATAGTCGACAGATCCTGCGCCGCGATCACGCTGTCAGGCCGGACATTGCAGAAAAGCGCCAGCTTCTCGCGTTCCTTTTCAGGGATCGGACCCTCGGACCGGCACACCAGAATATCGGGCGCGATCCCGATCGACCGCAGCTCCTTGACCGAGTGTTGGGTGGGTTTGGTTTTCAGCTCCCCGCTTGCCTTGATCCAGGGCAGCAGCGTCAGATGCATAAAGATGCACTGCCCGCGCGGCTTGTCCTGGCTGAATTGCCGGATCGCCTCAAAGAACGGCAGGCCTTCGATATCGCCCACCGTGCCGCCGATCTCGCAAAGCATGAAATCGACCTCATCCTCTCCGATCTTGATGAAATCCTTGATTTCATTGGTCACATGCGGGATCACCTGGATCGTTTTTCCCAGGTAATCGCCGCGCCGTTCCTTTTCCAGCACATTGGAATAGATCCGTCCCGAGCTGACGGAATCCGTGCGCCGCGCGGCCACGCCGGTGAACCGTTCGTAATGGCCCAGATCCAGATCGGTTTCCGCGCCGTCATCGGTCACAAAGACCTCGCCATGCTCAAACGGGCTCATCGTGCCGGGATCGACATTGAGGTAAGGGTCAAGCTTGCGCAGGCGCACCGAAAACCCACGCGCCTGCAAAAGGGCGCCCAACGCGGCCGAGGCGAGCCCTTTGCCAAGGGAGGAGACCACGCCACCTGTGATGAAAATAAAGCGCGCCATATGCTCGGATGCTCCCCGTGAGATGCAGCGGTGCCTCATCTGAGAAACACCCCATTGGTCAATGCGATTCGGCGGTCAGAAACCGCAACATCACGGGACTTATGGAATAAGAGATTCCCACCCGTTTTGCAACCCTGCCCGCAAGATGCTGTTGCGCGCAGGAGGGTCCTGTCAAAACCTTGTGGATTTCAGTCGGCGCTGGGCACCAATGGCGCGTTGTCGCCCTCGGCAGGTGGCAGCAGCCCCCCTCCGCCAGGCAGGCCCGGGATCACCGGTGTGTCGGACGTGTCAGAGGCCGGCGGCGGAGTGACACCCAGCCTGTCGATCACGGATGTGCCGGACGCGTTCTGGGCCGCAAAGATCGTCAAGGTCATGGATGTGCAGATAAATGCGATCGCAAGGATCCAGGTCAGTTTGCCCAGCGCGGTCGCGGCAGACCGGCCTGACATCGCGCCGCCACCTCCACCGCCGCCCATGCCAAGGCCACCCCCTTCTGAGCGCTGCATCAGCACGACAGCGATCAGGCCCAGAGCCAGAAGAAGGTGGATGATGAGAACGACGTTTTCCATTGAAACCTGCGGTGGCTTTCGTGACGGGCGCTATGTAGGCCCAAATATCGACCGGGGCAAGGCGAGACTTTGGGACTGGACATCGCCTTCCAGCCGCGTAACGCTTGCGCCATGCCACATGACCATCACGACCATGATCACGACGCGGATCATCCGCATTCGCATCTGCCTTCGGACCCCGCATTGCGCGTCAAGGCGCTGGAGACGGTCTTGACCCGCAAAGGGTTGGTCGATCCCGCCGCTCTCGACGAGATTATCGACACCTATCAAAACCGCATCGGCCCCAAGAACGGCGCGCAGGTCGTGGCGCGCGCCTGGTCCGATCCAGAGTTTAACCGCGCGCTGATGCACGATGCCACAGCCGTGGTCGCCGAGATGGGGTTCTATGGTCGTCAGGGCGAACATATCACCGCCGTCGAGAATACGCCAGAAACCCATAACATGGTCGTATGCACCTTATGCTCGTGCTACCCCTGGCCATTGCTGGGCATTCCGCCGGGCTGGTACAAATCCGACGCCTACCGGGCCCGCGCCGTGCGCGAGCCACGCGCGGTTCTGGCGGATTTCGGTGTCAGCCTGCCCCCGGACACCGCTGTGCGCGTCTGGGACAGCACCGCCGAGATGCGGTATCTGGTGATCCCGCGCAGGCCCGAAGGAACCGAGGGCATGGATGCGGAGGCTCTGGCCGCTCTGGTCACGCGCGACAGCATGATCGGCACCGGCCTGCCGAAAGAGCCCGCGACATGACCCGCGTGCATGACATGGGCGGCCGGTTTGGGGATGGGCGCGTTGTGCCCGAGCCCGAGACGCCGGTCTTTCATGCAGACTGGCATGCGCGCGCCCTGGCCGTGACACTGGCCGCGGGGGCGCTGGGGCAATGGAACCTCGACACCTCGCGCCACGCGCGCGAGCGACTCAGCCCTAAGGATTATACGCGCTTTTCCTATTATGAGAAATGGCTCGCCGCCCTCGCAGATTTGCTGGTGGAAAACGGCGTGCTGAGCGAGGCCGACCTGCACGGGGAGGGCAATGCGGCGCGCCATCCATTGGCAGAGCGCGCATTGCACCCTCAGGCCGTGGCCCCGGCCCTGGCCAAGGGTGGCCCGGCGGATCGCCCCTCGGCCATTGCGCCGCTCTTTGTGGCGGGGCAAGCGGTGCGCTGCCGCAGGCCTGCCGCCAATAGGCAGGTGCCCGGCGGCCATACGCGCCTGCCTGCCTATGCCGCCGGAGCCCAGGGGCATATCCTGCGCCTGCATGGCAGTCACGTGCTGCCCGACAGCAACGCGCATGGGTTGGGCGAGGCGCCCGAGCCGCTTTATGCCGTGGTTTTTCCGGCCTTCGAGCTTTGGGCCCACCCCGAACATCCGCGCGATGAGGTGGTGCTCGATTTGTGGCAATCCTATCTGGAGCCCGCCTGATGCAGGCGCCTGAACCGGTCTTTTCCGAACCCTGGCACGCACAGCTTTTTGCGCTGACCGTATATCTGAACGAGGAGGGACATTTCGCCTGGCCCGATTGGGCGGCGCGGTTTGCGCAGACCCTCAAGCGCCACGGGTTTGCCAAAGAGCTGGATGGCGGAGACGATTACTTCAACGCCTGGCTCGAAACGCTGGAGGCGGTTCTTGCCGAGCGGGGGGCGGCGGGCGCAGAGGAGGCGGAACAGGTCAAGGCAGCATGGGAGGCGGCCTATCTGCGCACACCGCATGGGCAGCCGGTGCATCTGACCTCTTCGGAGGGGTGAGGACTGTTTGCAAGAAAGCCGGCAATCGGGGCGGGGCGGTCTTTCTGCGAAGCCTCTCTGCCGCCTCTGCCGGAAAATCTATTCGTGTTTGGGACGTTTGGGGCGTGAGGTCAGCCCGGCCTTGGCCAGAAATCGGCGCAGATCGCCCCGGCGTGGCAGCCGCACCAGCGGTACGTGGCGCGCGGGCTTGCCCGCCAAACGCTCGGCCTCATGTATGTCGATCACCCGCTCCGCACAGCCACAGCCTTCGCCGGTCGCGACCTTGTCAAAGTAGAACCTCGTGAAATCCCGATCCCGCCTGCGCATCATTCCTCCACATCGTCCATATCGACCTGGCCCGACAGCGCCCGGCGCACGATGGACCAACTCAGCCCGATCCCCAGCACGACCGAGAGCGACAAGATACCCAGCCAGGTGTTCAATTGGCGGCTTTCCAGGCTCAAGAGCCCGAAATCGTAAAGCACCCACAGCAGGGCTGCGACCACCGCCAGGACCAGGATCATGCCGAACCCGCCGATCGAGCGCAACGTCGCGCGCAGGTAGATGATATAGCCGATCATCAGCAACAGCCCCAGAAACACGACCAGGGAAAGATGCGTCTCGTATTGGCTCATCGACCAGCGGACATAGCTCCACTGAGTTGGATTATAGGTGGCCGCCAAAAGCAGAAAGGCGAACAGCCACCGCAGGAAAATGCCCATATCCCTTTGCCCTTTTCGTCCATGCTTGACCCAAAGCGGCCGGTCCTGTCCAGCATTCTCGTGCCGAGATCGTGAAATTGAGGTTTCCCTGTTGCCCGGCTGTCGGTATACGGACGCGGGTTTGACCAAAGCATCTCAAAAGGACCGAATATGGCCAACGTGGTGGTTGTCGGCGCTCAGTGGGGCGACGAAGGCAAGGGAAAGATTGTCGACTGGCTGTCGGAGCGCGCGGATATCATCGCGCGGTTTCAGGGCGGACATAACGCGGGCCATACGTTGGTCATCGACGGCGAGGTCTACAAGCTGCACGCGCTGCCCTCTGGCGTTGTGCGGGGCGGCAAGCTCAGCGTGATCGGCAACGGCGTCGTGCTGGATCCATGGAACCTGATCCAGGAGATCGAGACGATCCGCGCGCAAGGCGTCGAGATCACGCCAGAAACGCTGATGATTGCCGAGAACGCCCCCCTGATCCTGCCCTTTCACGGAGAGCTGGACCGCGCCCGTGAAAGCCAGAACTCGGTGGCCAAGATCGGCACCACCGGACGCGGCATCGGCCCGGCCTATGAGGACAAGGTCGGGCGCCGGGTGATCCGCGTCGCCGATCTGGCCGATGATGCGACGCTGGCCACGCGTGTGGATCGGGCCTTGGTGCATCACAACGCGTTGCGCAGCGGGCTCGGCTTGATGCCGATTGACCGCGACGCACTGATCGCCCAGCTCAAGGACGTTGCGCCCGAGATCCTGAAATACGCGGGTCCTGTCTGGAAAGTGATGAACGAACAGCGCCGCGCAGGCAAACGGATCCTGTTTGAAGGGGCGCAAGGGGCGCTTCTGGATATCGACTTTGGCACCTATCCCTATGTCACCTCCTCCAACGTCATCGCGGGGCAGGCGGCAACGGGCACGGGCATCGGTCCGGGGTCCATTGATTTCGTGCTGGGGATTGTCAAAGCCTATACCACCCGCGTCGGCGAAGGGCCGTTCCCGAGCGAGCTTTTCGACGAGGATGGTCAGCGCCTGGGCGAGCGCGGGCACGAGTTCGGCACCACCACGGGCCGCAAGCGCCGCTGCGGGTGGTTCGACGCGGTTCTGGTGCGCCAGACCTGCGCCACCTCGGGCGTGAACGGGATTTCGTTGACCAAGCTTGACGTGCTCGACGGGTTCGAGACGCTCAAGATCTGCGTGGGCTATGACCTGGACGGGACCCGGCTGGATTACCTGCCCACGGCCGCCGATCAGCAGGCGCGCTGCGTGCCGATCTATGAAGAGATGCCGGGCTGGTCGGAGTCCACCGAAGGGGCGCGCAGCTGGGCGGATCTGCCCGCGAACGCGATCAAATACGTGCGCCGGGTCGAAGAGTTGATCGATTGCCCCGTGGCCCTACTTTCCACCTCACCGGAGCGGGAGGATACCATTCTCGTGACCGACCCCTTCGCAGACTGACAGGGCGGATATGAGCAAGACCAAGCCAACCCTCAGCTACAAGGCCCGCCGCCGGTGGGCACTGGTGATCCTGCTGATCGGCTTGCCGCTTTACATCATGGCGGCGGTGTCGGTGATCAGCTGGTTCGAGCGGCCCTCGATCCTGGTCGAATTTCTGGTCTATGTCGGGCTCGGCATTCTCTGGGCCGTGCCATTCAAGTTTATCTTTCGCGGGATCGGTCAGGCCGACCCGGATGCCAAAAGCTAAGCCGGATGATCCTGCGCGCACAGCGCGCGATCTCCACGTGACGCCAATTCTGGAACGCCGCGCATCTTTGGTACGATGCAGCCATTCCTGACCCATACCGGATCTTCACCGCTGTCTGGGCAAAGATCGGCAATGCCGAGAGGCTGACCTGTGCAGGCGCAGCTATTGCTGGCGCAGAAAGACAGATGGTCTCTTCCGTTCGCATGGCATGTGTCACCAGAGCGGTCATTAGACGCCGATCTCGGGTATCATGTCCGAGCAGCCAATCCGATGCAGTTTGCGCCCACGACCGAGACACGGGGCAATACCGCCGCCAGGCCTGCAGAAACGAAAGATCTTTAGGTTTTCTGCTGCGGAGTTCCTCTTCCGGCTGCACATGGACCGCACAGGCTTGATCCGCCTGGCGCTGGATCGCGCAGCGGCTCGGCTAGGCAGTCGAACAGCGCCCGCATCGGACAGATGCCCAAGAGCCGTGGAATGCCGCGTGTTCGTTCGGCCCACTCTTACAACCGTCGAATTACTCCCGGCGAAATCGCTCATCCTCAACCCGGACAGTCACGTCCAGGGCAATGAGATCACCATTCTCGCCCTGAAAACTGCCAATCACCGGAGTGATCTGTGATATGTCGCGGGCAACCGCCACCGGGATCAGGTGCGCTGACCCCATGGACATGTTCGTCGGGTCGAACGGGATCCAGCCCGCCCCGGGGACATAGACTTCGACCCATGCGTGCGTGGAGCCTGCCGCCGCTGATCCAAGCTGGTCACCGGCGGGGTCGTACAGGTAGCCGGACACCAGGCGGGCCCCCAATCCAAGGGTTCGGACGGCGTCAGCCAAGAGAACGGCAAAGTCGCGACAGGAGCCAAAGCCCAGGTCGATTGTGTCAAGCGGCCCTTGCGTGCCTTCGGCATCGCGGATCTCATAGGCGATCTGCGCCCCGATGCCGGTACTGATATCTTTCAACAGAGACAGCGTGTCGGTTGGCCTGTTCATCACGAATTGCTCGACCCAGGTCGACAGGCGCCCGGCGTCGTCGACGTATTGAGGCTTTGAAAGCGCTCCCAGATCTGTCCAGTCCGCGTCAGAATAGATGAATGGATAAGAGGCGGCGGATGCTGCGATCGGAAAGACAGGCCAGGCAGGCGCCGTCAGATCGACTGTTGTAACAGACCGGATCAAAAGCGTGTCCGTTGTGGCGTCAAAACTGGCGGCGGCGATGGCATTGCCCGCAACGTCGTGGGACCAGTCGATGCGGGCGGTCGGAGCAATCTGGAGATCGAAAGACCTCAAAGCCAGGTCCTGCGTTTCGCGGGGACGCAGCATGAGCCTGTGAGGCCCGGGTTTCACCGGGGCTCTATAGCGATAGATGGTTGCGTGGGTGATTGTGATCCGCGTCACACAGAGAGGCCCTAATAAGAGCGACCGCCGGAACGGCGCCGCCCTTGACCGATGCCTTCCGGCAACGCCGAGCGCCAGACCGAAGACCCTTTGCAACGGTTACAGATACGCTGGCCGAACCCTTCGCTCCAAAACGAGGCGTTGCACCTCAAGCACAAGCGCGCCTTTGGCACGTCTTGCTGGGCACGCCCCTGATGATCTCTTTCGATGTCGTCTACTTTGGTTTGCATATGCTCCCCACATTTGATTGCGAGCAAGGTCGCGTTTCCATTATTGGTCGCAAAGGGATGAAGGGCGCGGTGTGCGTGACAGCCGTTTGTCTTTTGGCGAGGCGAGTGTCCTGATTCACCGCAACAGACATTCGGATTTCATACCAGCCGCAAACGTGGCTGGGGTTTGGCGCCTTTGACCGCGCCGTCGATCTGCAGCCCGTGATCGACCCTTTTTTCGACATCCGGGGCGCTCATGGATCGCATGAGTGCGCTGTAGTTCATGCTTATTTTCATTTCGGACCCGACGGACATGTCGGCGTCGCTTGTGTCGACAACGAGGTGATCGCTCGTCGCGCCTATGAATTTCACCCCAGACGGAAAGGTCAAACCGCTTGCGTCCGTGTCCTGCTGCCCAACGGCGAGGACAGAGCGGCCTTTATAGTCACTCTTGAGAATGAGTTCGAGCGTCCCGTGCTTCGGCGCCTCCGGTCTCTTCGGCATTGAGCACGGCTTCAGTCCTGTTTCGATGACTTCGGCGAACAGCGCAAAGGCATCTGTGTGAAGGCCGTGGATCGGTTGCCCCGACACGGGGTCGATGCCCAGCAGGATCGCTTCGCCCAGACGCAGATTGTTGATCCGCCCGGTTACCCTTTGGCCAAGCGCCCAGGCCAGATTGGCCGAGCTGCCACCGGACACGAGGGCCACATGAGGTCCACATTTGGCTTCGACCTGGTCGGCCAGTCGCGAGAGCATAGCCATGTCGCCGACCGTCGGCGCAGTGATGCCCATGCAGGCGAAATTCGCCGCGATCCCCTTGAGGATAACGCCCGGCGTCGCAACGACCCGTGACGCGACATCGTTTAGGTCTTCGGGCATGATACCGTCGCGCAAGTCCCCCATTTCGACCATCAGGATGACATGGTGCTCTGTGCCTTGTTCTCGCGCGGCAGAGCCGAGTTTCCGGATCGTGTCGATCTCCGTATTATAGCTGGTGTCGCAGCACCGGACGACATCTTCTATGCTGTGCGACACAGGCGCACGGATCATCGAAATCGGGCAGGCGATCCCTGCTGCCCGCATCCGGATGACGTTGCTGACGCGCGAGTCGGCCAAGTCAGCGACGCCGCCGCTCAGCATCGCCTTTGCGACGTCAGGATGACCGCAAACAGCCTTGGTCACACCGGTGACAGAGATGCCACGCGGGCCAAGGCGACGGACGAGGCATTGGGCGTTCTGCGTGATCTTGCCAAGATCGATCTCGACACGTGGCGTGGTCATCCTGCGGCCGCGAGAGGTGCGGCGCGCAGCTGCGGGAAGGCGGCCAGCACCATGTCGGCCAAATGCGCCTCAGGGCGGGTCAACGCATCCGTCACCGGGATGCCGAGATCGCGTGAATGCGTTTCGATTGCCAGGCCGACCTGGGCGTCCGTCATCCCCTCGTGATTGATCGTCACGCCGACGACCCGCGTGTCGGCAAAGGCTTGGATGAGGGCGACTTCACTTTTTGCGCCAGGCATCGGGAAGGTGGGAAAGTCGCAGCGATGCGCACGCTTTGGCGCGTGCTGGAGAATCACGCCCTGCGGTTGGCTGCCGCGCAGAATGAATGCCGAGGTGCAAAAGGCCGGATGGCTGAGCGCCCCCTGGCCTTCGATGAGGATAACGTCTGGGTCTTCGTCATCAGATGCCGCGACAATCACACGCTCAAGCTCCCCGCAGCAAAATTGCGGTGGCACGGCGTCCATTGCGATCCCGTATTTTGCCCCCTGCATCAGGCCGGTCTGACCCGTGCCCACAAGGACAGTCTTGATGCCACGTGCATTCAGCGCCTTCGCCAAGACGGTCGCCGTTGTCCGCTTGCCGATCGCGCAATCGGTCCCCAGCACCGCGATGCGGATCGCGTTCACCTGTGCGACGCTACCGTCAAACAGGCGCATATCCTTGCTGGGCCGGGGTTTGCGAATATCGCGGATCGTCACCTTGGCCGCCTGGGCAGCCGTTGAGATTTCGGGATCATCCCCGAGGTATTCATGCAGCCCGCTGACGATGTTCATGCCAAGTGCTATTGCATCCAGCACAACCTCTCGATCTGATGGCGACAGTTTCCCCGTCGACGGTGCCATGCCATAGATCAGCGTACCGGGAATGGTGGCTTCTCGCGCAACCGCGTCTTCGATATCTGCAACGATGGGAATTCCGTTGCTGATAGTGTCCAGCACCTGCCCGCTGTCGCGTCCAGCAAGCGTGCTGTCGATTACCGAAAGGATGCGATAGGCTTGTGAATGACGAACAAGCCCGTTTGCCGTCTTGCCGTCGATCTCTCCGAAGTTCCCTTCGCAGTAGACTACCGCAGTCGGTACCGCTGCGTTCAGGGGCTTGCTGGCGCGAGATTGGTCTGGCGGGGCTTGCGGGCCCATGGGTGACAGCCGTGTCGTCGGTTTATCTGTGGTGTTCGCTTTCATGGTTTTTCCTTAGCCAAGTGGCATTTTATGCGTCCGATCAGGTGACCCGGAACGCTGGGTGGGGCGCGGTTCATTTAGGATCGCTTGCGCTAGTCGTTCAGAACGCAGCGCCCTTGCGATCGCTGAAAATTCCGGTGGCATTCCCATCGGTTTCCCGATCTGTCGAGATGTGCATTGTCGGGCAGGTCGATCTTGGTGCAGTCATCATCAGACGCGGCAAAGCCTCGATTGCACTTCCATCCCGGCCCATAGCTCGCGTCGTCGAAAAAGGCGTTCGCCGGAACCATCACGGCAGCACAGCGCCCCTCAATCTCGAAGTATCCCCGCTCGCATGTCCACGGCTGACCATGGCGAGACCCGTTTAGAAACGCGTTCTCCGGCACGGCAATCGCCGCGCATGTGTCGCCGTCAACCTCGAACCCCCGGTCACATAACCAAACCGATCCAAAGGAACTGTCTGTCAGATATGCATTCGGCGGCAAAACGATCTCGAGACAGCGATCGTCAACCTCCATGTATCCGCGCAGGCAGCTCCAGCTCTTGCCTGATGGGTCAAGATATCCGCCATCCGGAAAGACGACCTCGATACAGCTCGTTTCATCGACTTCCAGAAATCCGTGCAGACAGGCCCAGCCCGAACCATAGGTTCGATTTGTCGCGTAGGCGTTCTCCGGTATGGTGATGGCGAGACAGGCATCGCCGTCTTGCCGAAATCCCCGAACGCATTCCCACCCGTCGCCATAGCTTTCGGCCTGCGCGTTGGCTGGTATCTGAACAGCCTGAGTTTGCGCGGCCAAAGGCGATGCGGCTGCGACCAGCAAAGTGAATGCGAGCGCGATGAGCCCCTTGCAGGACAGGGCAAGGCGGCCTTCCGTCGTTGGGAGCATACCTGTGGCACCCTTTGGCACGACGGATGGCCGGGTGAAGCGCTTACGATGCATCAAGGTCGAGACCTTCAATACACGCTTGCGCCAATTCGCGGTTCGGGCCCTCGGCTCCGGGCATGGTCGCCCAGCCTGCTTCCATGACGGCGTCGCGCCGCCTGAAGGACGATGTCTCACGGATCGCTGCAAGCTTTGCGATACGTTCTTCGTCGGTGCGGGACATGTCGAGGCAGAATGGGACGAGTGCCGTGATCACTCGGTCTTCCGCCATTTCGCTTGCCATCTTCTCGGCGTTGGATCCGGTCACCCATCCTCCCCAGGTGAACCCGACAATACCGACAAATACCGCGCCAATCAGTGCGCCGTAGATGCCGGGTTTCAGCCATTCAGGTGTGGTCATGTCATGTCCTCCAGCGGGGAAAGCGCCGCGTCGCTATTTTGTCATGTCGACAGACGCAGGGTTCACAGCCCATGCCATGTTCCGGACGTCCAAAATGTGTGTTTCGTGACGCTTGCCCACGGCTGGGGCCCACCACCCAAACCAGGTCGTGTTGACATCTGCCGACAAAGCTCTCCGGCAATCCCAAGGCGATTGAGCGCACATTAGCCAATCCTTGCAATGGCGATGCTGATCGAGATTAGCCCGCGCCGAAAAAATCGCTGTCAGTATGAACGCAAAAGTTCGGGCTTCACTCTGGAAGCCTCCTTGGCACCTTACTCCCGAAAGGAAACGCATGTCCGTCTCAGACGTTCTTCGCCCGGATGGCTCCGACTACGACGCCTTCCTGCAAGCAGAAGTGGGCGAGGACAGAACCGGCGTGGCTGTCACGGTCCTGTCGGCACTGGCACGGATGGGGCTCGAGCCCTGGACCGAAGCCAAAGAGCTGGCGCATCTTAGCAAGGAAGACGCCGAAATTCGGTTGAACGCCCATCTTGACGCGATCACGGACGTACCTGCACTTGCTCTGGCACGCGAAAGCAAGGCGACCAAGCTTGTGTCTTTGTTACCCCAGCGGGCGTCACGTCTTTTTGTCAACGAATGTCAAACGGGCAGCTTCAGATTTCCACGGGTAAGCGCGTTTGGGGTCCTGTCCGTGTTTGTCGTCATCGCAGTGATCGCGCGGATCTTCTATCTGGCCCAGATCGGCTAACTTGCGTCAGTACGCGGTCTTCCGAAACCGGATAAACCGGACCTGACCACCACATGTCAGGGTGGCAATTCTACCGAGTATCCGAGAGGCGCGGGAAACATGCAGTGTTTCCCTTGTACTGCATGGTCTTTGCGCCTCTTGTCCTCGGCTCTTCCAGGAAAGGACAACTTTGTGAACGAACACAATCAAGAACAAGAAAGCCAGACCGTGAAGCACATGGCTTCGGTCAAGGCCGCGTGGGACAAGGCACCCGAAGGCCCCAAGAAGGCGACCGCGCTGATCCACTACCAGGCTGCCGAAAAGGCGCATGAAGCGGAAAACGACGAAAAAGCGCACGAGGAGCTCAAGCAAGCAAGCCGCGCCTTGATGTGATGCCGTAAATGCGATGTGATCTTGGGCCGCCCGAAGACAGATCTCGGGCGGCCGTCTTAGGGCAAGAGAGGCCGCGCGTGGTCGAGATACGCAGGATCGAACTCGGCCAGAGCCACGAGACCCTCGTAATCATCAATCGTCACGAGACCTTCCCGAAACGTCACGAGTCCACCTTCCCGAAGCTTGCGCAACACACGGTTGACATGGATGGCGCTCAAACCCAAAGCGTCGGCCAGATGATATTGCGTGAGCGGGCACGCGTAGCCTGCCTTGCTCCCCATCCCGACGAGCGACAGCCTGACGCCAAGCTCTAGCAGTAAATGCGCCACGCGCGCATCCGCGTCGCGCCGCCCCAGCCCAACCAGATGTTCCACAACCATCGCCTCGTCGCGCGACACAGCCCACAGGATGGCAGTGGCAAGGCGTGGCGTCTCGGCAAAAGCCTGCAAAAGGTCGCTGACCAGAACCTCCGCCGCCTCGATCTCGACAATCGGTTCGATCCCATGATCGGACGTGTGCAACAGGACGCTCCGCAATCCCAGAAAATCCCCCGGTACCTGGAAATCGACAATCTGGCGGGATCCATCGGGCTGGATTTTATAGGACACGACCCAGCCTGCTGCCAGAATATACGCCGCCTGTTCCGATTGGCCTTGATGGACCAAGTCGCGTCCGGCGGAAAAGGACTTCCGTCGCTCATGCAACCGCTCCAGCACGCCAAGTTCTGACACCGAAAGCTTGACGAACGCGGAGAGCTTTCGGGTGAGCGGACTGGTTTCAATTGCCATGACTGGTCCCTCTCGAACCTGTGATTGCGCCTAACGGAACTCTGCATCGAGACTGCTTTCGATCAGTACGGACGACAAAAACCTGCCTGACAGTATTCAGGAGCATCACGATCTCGCCCTTACGTGATGCCATGAATGAAACAAGGAATACAGCGATGTTAGACCAACCAGACCCCGCAGGCATGGCTGCCCTCTCGATTTGCGAGGCCTTGCTGCTCGCCCTGCTCGATCGCAACGTGCTTCCCGAACGCGAGATCGTCGGCATTCTACGCGATGCCGCCGAAACCCACGAAAACGCCCATGGATCGGACTCGGAGCGGCAACTGCATGCGGCAACCGCCGATCTGATCAACGAGATCATCGAAGAAGGAAACCTGTCACGCCACTCTTGAAGCTGTTTGGGTGAACCGGGAGTCCTAGGACGCTGCTGTCAGTCTTGTGATGACTCGGCAGGCTTGGTTGCCGATGCCGTGCTTTCGTCGGTCTTTGTCGGTGATTTCGGTACTTTTTCTTGCAAGGCCTTTTTCTTGTCGGCCTCTTTTCTTGCCAGGTCGTTGAACGACATGCGGGCTTTCCTTTGCGCGCCACCGGGGTGCCCGGCAGCTTGTTAGCGATAAAGGATTGATGGCCCGTTGGCAAAGGAAACATTGGTCGTCAGACACCGCGCACCCGTTAACTCTCCCGGGTAGGCACCATGTGAAACGTGCAGCCGACCTCCATTCGACTTTCTGTTTTCCTGTATCGGCTCTTCCAGCACCTCTGCCATGGTTTGCACGACGGTCAGCTTTGCCGTTTTCTCGGATTTTATGGCTTTTCGAGTTTAACTTGAGGCATCTAACATCACTTTTCGCGTTCGACCGAAAGGAGAGGCAGCGACCAAGGGGGTCAAGTTTTACTCCAAATGCCTGTCTGATGACTTTTCCTGCCA
This sequence comes from Aestuariivita sp., assembly GCF_021404545.1. GTDB lineage: Bacteria > Pseudomonadota > Alphaproteobacteria > Rhodobacterales > Rhodobacteraceae > Aestuariivita. The sequence goes on along the minus strand of NZ_JAAWWD010000039.1, from coordinate 23,598 downwards.
CCATGCGAAGATGGAGCCTCTGCTCGCCACGCCATTTATGGCGGGCAGGGGCGGTGTGTGGATCGGGACATGCTTGGTCGTAGCGGACCGTTCTAGAGTATGATCCATTGCCCGGAAGTCGTTTTGCGCAGCAAAGCGATGAGAGGGACACATCGTCCTCTCACGAGGCCTGAAGGGATACCCGGGATTGCCGTCCCGGATGACAAGCATAGGACATGACGAAGCTGACCAATCGAGAACATCGGCATTTTTCCTCTTGAACGCCTCCCCACTAGAGCCGTTACATCGGAGGTCAGGCAAAGAAGGGATCTGAGATGTCCGGGTGCTGTGGTCGTGACGTTGTTTTTGACGGGGTGTCTGCCGAATACAAGCGCCGCTTGTGGATGGTGATTGCGCTGAACGCGGGCATGTTCGTGATCGAGATGTCGGCCGGGCATCTGGCGGGCTCCAAGGCGTTGCAGGCAGATGCGCTGGATTTTCTCGGCGATGCGCTGACCTATGGTTTGTCGCTTGCGGTGATCGGTGCGGCGCTGCGGGTCCGGGCCGGGGCGGCGCTGGTCAAGGCGGTCAGCCTCTTTGCGATGGGGTTCTGGGTACTGGGCTCGACACTCTATCAGGTGCTCGCGGTGGGCCTGCCCTCGGCCCCCGTGATGGGGGTGATCGGGGTGCTGGCGATGGCGGTCAATCTGACCAGCGTGGCCTTGCTGGTGCGCTTTAAGGATGGCGACGCGAATGTGCGGTCGGTCTGGTTGTGTTCACGCAATGATGCGATCGGCAATGTCGCGGTGGTATTGGCGGCGGTCGCCGTCTGGAGCACGCAGAGCGGATGGCCCGATCTGATCGTTGCGGCGTTGATGGCGACGCTGTTTCTCAACTCGGCCCAGCAGATTCTGCGCCAGGCGTTGGGCGAATGGCGCAGCGTGGATGCGCAGCGCATCCAGATCCCGTCTGAAACAGAAGAACGCGCCCCCTGACGAGCAGGACCGGGGGCGCGTTCAAAGGCATGCGGTTTGCGACAGGCTAGCCTGCCGCGCGCATGTCCTCGGGACGAAACCCGATCCGGTCTGAGACGGTGAACCGCCCCGCTTGTGTCTTTTCGATCTTGCCGTCACGCAGCAAGAGCCCGAAGGACCGCAACCCGTCTTCGCGGCTGAACCCCTCTTGCCCGACCGTGCGTACCTTGGTCATCAGCTGCGGGCGCGAGAAATGCTCCTGCCCCTCGACAAAGGACAGATAGGCGGCGGCGGCTTCCAGCAGATCGGGCAGATCGACCGCGCCGACACCGGATGCATAATCGGCGAATTTCATTTTGCCGTCCGTCCCATCCTCCTGGATCTCTTCGGCGGGGGTCGACATCACGCGGCGCGGTTGGACCGGGGTCTGATCGGCATCGACGCGCTGAGCAGCGACCAGTTTCAGCGGTGCGGGCTTGTCGTCCTGCGGTCTGCGGCTGCGCACCTCGGCGGTGGCGGGACGACGCGGACGCACCACGCGTGCTAGATCCTCGCGGTACACGCCATCGCTGTGCTCTTGGGTGATCGAACCGCCGGCGTCTTCTTCGGCCTTGCCTGCGGCCATCGCGGCACGCAGATGGGCGAATTCGGATCGGCGGTCGCTGGTTTCGGGATCGTTGAGCCGTTCATCGGCCTGTTCCATGATACGCGAGACAACCGGATCGGGATCGCCCTCCGCCTCCGCCTCGGCGTCACCGCTCAGAATGGCGCGCTCCTCGGCGAAATCGTCGTCGGCATCACCGCTGTCGTCTTCGCTCGTTTCGGCAAAGATCGATTCGATCCGATCGTCCTCGGTGCCGTGAACCTCGGCCTCGACCTCGGCCAGTTCGCGCAGCAGATCGGCTTCTTGCTCGGCCGAGAGAGAGCTCTCGGTCGCTGCGGTTTCGGGCATGTCCTCGCCGCGATCGGCGGCCAGAAGCGCATCGAACTCCTCGCGGCTGACCTTGACCACACGTGCCTGCGCGCGGGGCTGAGGCTCCGCTTCGTCGGCGGTGTCGGGCTGCGGGTCCGTGATGGCGGGCGTTTGAGCGTCCTCGACGGGGGTCTCCGGCGCGGCCTCTTGCGGGGCGGGGGTGTCCGCGCGCGGCAAATCTTCGAGCGCATCGAGATGGGCGGACAGATCATCCTCGACGTCACTGAAATCGACCTGTGCCGCGTCTTCCGGCTCATCCTCGGTTTGCACACTGGCGATCAGCGACGAGATGTCCTCGCTCACATCCGCGCCGATGAGCGGTTCGGCATGTTCGTCTTCGGTGAAATCCTGTGTCTTTGCCACCGTCCCGCTTTGGGAGACGACAGCACGAATACGCTGAAGCTTGGCGGCAATGCTGTCGGCGGCTGTTGTCGCGGCCGGTTCGGGCATCTCTTCGGCTACCGGTTCTGCGATATCCTCGGGGGCGGGGTCGGCCGGAATGTCTGTGACAGCCTCGGCGGCGCCGATATCCGACTGGGTTACCGCCTCGTCAGTCGCGGCCGCTTCTGGGGTGGTCCCCGCCTCAGCGGCATCCCCCTCAAAGAATGCGGCTGCTTCGGCCTCGGCGACAGGTTCGATGACGGTCTCTGCGACGGTCTGTGCCGCTACGGTCGTCGCGATGTCGGCCACGGTTCTGTCCTGCGGCGTTTCGGTCGTGCGTGCGGGGACTGCTTCGGTTTCGACCGGTTGCACTGCGGCAGCGCTCTGCGTGAGGGCTGCCGGGGCCGCCATGTCCTGGGCGCGCAGAACGATCCCGTTGTCATCGCGATGCGCCTCGACCCGGCGCGCGACCTCCTGCTGCGCGATATGGGCCAACATGTCGGCATCCGGCTGCGGCGGCTCGGCTCCGAAATAGCGGTCTTCGGCAGCCAGGTCGCGAAAATACTCAGCAATGGCCTTCATTGTGCCAAAGGCGTCGTCGAACCCTTCAAGCGTGCATGAGAACGTGCCATAGGACACCGTCAGGATTTTGTTGCTTTGTACCATGGGATGCTCGTCCTCATTCATTTGTGTCAAATGCTTACCAAACACTCAGGGACAAAACCGGCCCGAATCTGTGCCAATGACAGTATCATTTTGTGGCCAGATTGTGATCTGTTTCCAAAAAAGGCATCAATGCTGAATGTCAGGCATAATTGTTAACAGTGCAGAATGTATTACCCTGCTGGGTGGGGGATCCGTGTCAATGGCGGTCCTGGAAACTGTGCGATCCAAGGCGCCGACGGTGGTGGCTGCGGATGGCGGCGCCCGCCATGCGGTAGAGGCAGGGTTTCTGCCCGACGCGGTGATCGGGGATTTCGATTCTCTGGGCGACCACATGCAGGCAACGCTCCCTGCCCACTCGCTGCACCGGATCGGCGAACAGGACAGCACGGATTTCGAGAAATGCCTGTCGCGAATCCGCGCGCCGCTGGTGGTCGGGCTGGGGTTCATGGGTCCGCGCCTTGATCACCAACTGGCCGCGTTCCATGCGCTGATGCGCTGTGCCGATCAGCGCTGTGTTCTGGTCGGTGAGACACAGGTCGCGTTCCTGTGCCCACCGGAGCTGCATCTTGCGCTGCCGGTTGGCGCGTTGGTATCGGTCTTTCCGCTTTGTGCGGTTTCGGCGCGGTCCAAAGGGGTGGAATGGCCGCTCGACGGGCTCGACCTTGCTCCGGGTCGTGTGATCGGGACATCGAACCGCGCGGCGGCGGATCAGGTGTCGATCTATTGCGATCGGCCGGGTCTTCTGGTCATTCTGCCGGGTCAGCAACGCGCGGCGGCGCTGGCGGCTCTTTTGACAGCGCCCGTGCCATGGCCCGCTCCCGGACGATGATATAAAGGCCGGCGACCACCGTGATCATGATCCCCAGGGCGGCCAGCCCGTTGGGCAACTCGGAAAAGACGATAAAGCCGATCACCGTCGCAAAGGGAATTTCAAGATACTGCATCGGTGCCAGCGTCGCCGAGGGGGCAAAACGCAACGACCAGGTCATCATCAGATGCGCGAAGGTGCCCAGCACCCCAATGGACAACAAAAGCCACCAGTCGCGGGTCGACGGTGTCACCAATTTCAGCGCGCCAATATCGGCGTCCCGGAAAACCAGAACGAGCGGCAGAAGAAACGCCGTGGCGATCACGCCCGAGACTGCCTGTAACCCGATCGGATCCGTTTGCTTGGCGATCTGACGCGTGGTGAGCATGAAAAGCGCAAATGTCACCGCGACCACCAGCGGCAAGAGGGCGGGCCAGCCGACCTCGACGAAACTGGGCTGGATCACCATCAAGGTGCCGGCAAACCCCACCGCGCAGGCCAGGAGGCGCCGCAGGCCGACCTCTTCGCCCAGCACATATCTGCCCAAGAGCAGCATGATAAACGGCATCACAAAGGCGATTGCGATGGCATCGGCCAGCGGCAGGTATTGCAGCGCCGTAAACATTGCGCCGATCCCGATGATATGCAGCGCCGTGCGCTGAACGGTCAACCGCAAGACGCGCCCTCGCATGCGCCAGTGGATCCCGGTCAGCCACACCACCGGAACCAGGATCAGGGCCTGTATCCCGAACCGCACAACCAGAAGCTGTCCAATCGGGATCTCTGCACCCAACACTTTCGCGATCGCGTCCCCTACAGGTGCCACAATACAAAAGCCCAGCATCAAAGTGATGCCCAAGAGAGGTCTGTCCGCCGTCATGCGCGCACGCTATGCGGGTAAAACGGGAGGATCAACTTTAGACATGGGATTTTTTTGCAGCTGATTAACAAAACGTGCGTTTGACGCGATAGCGCATCAGGGTGTCGCCGATTCAGATGGCCTGTCCACTCACACCGCACCCGCCCAGCAAGGCCTCTTCAGGCGTCTCGCGCAGACCTGTCCCATCACCGACGCGGCGCGCCCGGACAGAGCGGGCTTGCCAGGTCCATCTGCGCGGTGCCGCTTTGTCGACCGGGTGTTGCACCAAGCCCCCTTCCGACACAGCGCTCAGCAATTGGGCACGTTCACGGCCAGCCCCCCCAGCGAGGTTTCCTTGTACTTCTCGCTCATGTCCTGACCCGTCTGGCGCATGGTTTCGATACAGGCATCCAGCGGCACCAGATGGGTCCCGTCCCCGCGCAGGGCGAGGCTGGCGGCCGAGACCGCCTTGATCGCGCCCAGCCCGTTGCGTTCGATGCACGGCACCTGCACCAGCCCTTTGACCGGATCGCAGGTCATGCCCAGATGGTGCTCCAGCGCGATCTCGGCGGCGTTTTCCACCTGCTCGGGCGTGCCGCCCATCACCGCGCACAGCCCCGCCGCCGCCATGGCCGAGGCGCTGCCCACCTCTGCCTGACAGCCTGCCTCGGCCCCGCTGATCGAGGCGTTGTACTTGACCAGCCCGCCAATCGCCGCGGCTGTCAGAAGAAAATCCTCCACATGGGTCTGGCTGGCTCCGGGGACGTGATCCAGGTAATAGCGCAGCACCGCAGGCACGACGCCCGCCGCGCCATTGGTGGGTGCGGTGACGACTTGCCCGCCTGCGGCGTTCTCCTCGTTCACGGCCATGGCATAGACGCTCATCCAGTCATTGATGGTGTGGGGCGGGGTCAGGTTCATCCCCCGCTCGGCCAGCAGCGCGTCATAGATCCCCTTGGCGCGGCGTTTCACCGACAGACCGCCGGGCAAGGTGCCATCGGTGCTCAGCCCCCGGTCGATGCAATCGGTCATCACCTGCCAGAGCCGCGCGCTGCCTTTGGCCAGGCTTTCCGAACAGCCGCGCGACACTTCGTTGGCGCGCTTCATCGCGGCGATGGTCTTGCCGGACGCCTTGGCCATCTCCAGCATCTCGGCGGCACTCTTGAAAGGGTAGGGGACCGGTGCGCCCTCATCGGTGGCCTTGTCCGCGGCCAGTTCCTGTTCGGTCATCACGAACCCGCCACCGATGGAGTAGAATACCTGTTGCAGAATGATATCGCCCTGGGCATCGGTGGCCATCAGGATCATCCCATTGGCATGACCGGTCAGCGGCGTCTCGAAATCAAAGATCAGATCGGTCCTGGGGTCGAATGCAAGATCGCCCAGACCCTCAGGCGTTACGGTCTGCCTGCCGTGGATCTCGGCCAGCGCCCGCTCGGCGGCTTCGGCGTCATAGGTCTCGGGCGTGAACCCGGCGAGGCCCAGAACGGTCGCCCTGTCCGTGGCATGCCCGACCCCGGTAAACGCCAGCGAGCCATGCAGCGACGCCCGCAAACCCGCGAAATGAAACGGCGAGGCGCGCATCATGTCCAAAAACCGCGCCGCGGCCACCATCGGCCCCATGGTGTGGGAGGAGGAGGGACCAATGCCCACTTTGAACATCTCGAAAACGGACAGGAACATGTCAGGTCGCACTCCCTTCTGGGGGCTGTGGATGATGCGGTGCGGTAAAGGGCGTGGGACCCAATCCTTCGGCATCTGTGGCTGCGGCAACAGCGGGGCGTGTTTCAAGCCGCAAGAGCAGTGTGCCAAGATGTGGCGTATCTGCCAGCGAAAACCAACCCCGGTCCTGATCGGCCGGGTAAAGCGCCATCCAGCGCAGGCAGGCCGCGAGATAATAGTCCAGAACCGAAGGCGCGGCCGAACCCAGAAACCGGCATGGTTCTTTGGCCAGCGCTTCCAGATGGGCCAGATGTGTTCTCAGACGGGCCTGTACGGCGCGGCGCATCGTGGCGTGATGGGACTTGGACGGTCCTGCGTAACGATGCGGATAGAAGGTGATCCTGAGATCGGCATGCAAGGTGTTGGACACAAAAAACAGCCATTTCAGAAAGGCCGCGCGATCGCAATGGGTCGGTCCGGGTGCCATCTGGCCATGGGTGTCGGCAAGCCAGAGCAGAATTGCGCCGGTCTCAAAGATCGGCCCATGCGGCGTTTCCAGAACCGGGATCAGCCCGTTGGGGTTCAGCCGCAGGTAATCGGGCTTGCGTTGCCCCTCTTTCGCGCGATCCACCAGCGCGGTGCGATAGGGCAGGCCCATCTCTTCCAGTGCCAATCGGATGATCAGCGAGGCGTTGTCGGGTGCATAATGCAGGACATATGGCATGGTCATGGCGCGGGTGTAGCGCCGATGACCATGATTGAAGCGCCGGTTAGCGACCCCTTGCGCCGGATTTGCGCAATGGCGGGCTCAGCCGCGCGCTTTGGCACTGCGCCTGCGAGATATGGCCAGACCATCGGCCATGTTGCGCGCCAGAAGCGTGATGTTCAGGGCCCCGGCCACCAGCTCGATCCCCTGTACGGCGTAAAAGCTGGTATCGAACATGCCCGCCCGTGCCTTGAACGCCAGAAACACCGCGCTTGGCAGCAAGACAAGCAGCCCGTTGGCGGCGATGATCTTCATCCGGCGCAGTTTGGCGGCCACCTGCGGCAGGCGCCAGCCTTTGCCCAACCGCGCGCCCGTTGACCCCGCGGTGGCCATCGCGGGGATCAGGACGACCATGCCATAAAGGATACCGGTCTTGATCTGGGCAATCGTCGCATGACTGCCAAACAGCTCGGACGTCACGGTGCCCAGCCAGAAGGCCGAGATCGTGAGCAGAGCGATGGCTCCGGCGGCGGCGTGCAATTTGGGTGACATGGGAAAGACCTCTTTTAGATAGCGTGCTATCTAAATATGATTGCATAGCCTGCTATTCAAGTGCTTTCTGTCCCGATGACCTTCAAAGACAGTTCCGCCGGATTTCTGGCCAATCACATGGCGCGTCTTTTTGCGCATGCGCTCGCGCGCGAGATCGGGCCGCTCGGGCTGGCTCCGGCGCAGTTCATGGTGCTTTTGGAGTTGTGGGAGGAAGACGGCGTGACCCAGGCGGCTCTGGTCGCGGCGCTGGATGTGGAGCAGGCCACAATGGCCAATACGCTGTCGCGGATGGAGCGGGACGGGCTGATCACGCGCCATCCCAACCTCGGCGACAAGCGCGCCCGGAATGTGTGCCTGACCGACCGGGCGCGGGCGCTCAGGCCGCAGGCGATGGCGGCGGCGCGCCAGGTCAACGCCCGGGCTCTGTCGTCTCTGGACGCGCAGGACCAGGCCCAGTTGAGCGCATTGATGCAGCAGGTCATTGCGGCCCTGAAGCGATCACAGCCCTGACGCGGGCGCCGTGTCCTGTTCGGGTCAAAGGCCCGGCAATTGCCTCTCGCACCTCTGCGGCATCTTGCCTATAACCGCCCCACGCCAACGGGGAGTCGCTTCTATGACCGGAGAATTGTCGCCCATCGACAAGGCCAAATTCGTGGCGGCGAAACGGGCCGCCGATTTCGTCGAGGACGGGATGCGCGTGGGGCTGGGCACCGGTTCGACCGCGGCCTGGCTGGTGCGCTGTCTGGGCGAGATCGTGCGCGACGACGGGCTTAAGATCAAAGGGGTGCCAACCTCGACCCGCACCGCCGAACTGGCCCGCGATGTGGGCATCGACGTGATCTCGCTCGATGAGGCGCGGTGGCTGGACCTGACGATTGACGGCGCGGATGAATTTGATGGCGATCTCAACCTGATCAAGGGCGGCGGCGGTGCGCTTTTGCAGGAAAAGATCGTGGCCACGGCCTCGGACCGGATGATCGTGATCGCCGATGTGGGCAAAGAGGTCGAAACGCTGGGCGCGTTTCCACTGCCGGTCGAGGTGATCCCTTTTGGCTGGCAGACCACCCAGGCCCTGATCGAAGAGACGCTGATCTCGATGGATGTGATGGGCCGACAATCGTCCTTGCGGATGAACGGTGATGCGGCCTTTGTCACCGATGAGGGGAACCATATCCTGGATCTGCACCTGAACCGCATCGGCAACGCACGCCAATTGGCGCTGGTGCTCAATCAGATGCCGGGCGTGGTGGAAAACGGTCTGTTCATTGATATCTGCGACACGGTCGTAGTGGGCTTCGGCGATGGCCGGGTGGAGATCCGCGACATCAATGAGGGGACGATCGAACAGGACCGTCTCGACTTCCTGGAAACGGACAATCTCTTTAGCGATCTTGCGGATTAAGGTGATTTGATGAGCTTTGATTATGATCTTTTCGTCATCGGTGGCGGATCGGGCGGGGTCCGTGCCGCGCGCGTGGCGGCCGGAGAGGCGGGCGCGAAGATGGCCCTGGCCGAAGCGGACCGCTATGGCGGGACCTGCGTGATCCGGGGCTGTGTGCCCAAAAAGCTGATGGTCTTTGCGTCCGAGTTCTCCGCTCTGCCCGCGGAGGCGGCCGCCTATGGCTGGGACATGTCGATGGGGGCGTTCGACTGGTCGAAATTCTCGGGCCATCTCAATAGCGAACTGGACCGCCTCGAAGAGATCTATCGCAGTCTGCTGAAGAACTCCGGAGTGGAGACATTCGATGCCCGCGCGCGGCTCAAGGATGCCCATACCGTCGAGCTCTCGACCGGGCAGACCGTGACCGCCAAGCATATTCTGGTGGCCACCGGCGGGCGGCCCGTGCGGCCCGATATCCCCAATGCGCATCTGGGGATCGTGTCGGACGATATCTTTCGTCTGCCGAAACTGCCCAAATCGGTGCTGATCATCGGCGGCGGCTATATCGCGTGTGAATTTGCCTGTATCCTCAACGGACTGGGTGTCGAGGTGACGCAGTATTACCGCGGCGCGCAGATCCTGCGGGGGTTCGATGACGAAGCGCGCGGCCTGATCGCGGAATCCATGCGTGAAGCCGGGATCAACCTGCATCTGGGCACCAACATCATCGAGATGGCCTCGGCATCCGCCGACACAACCGCCAGCACCGGGGGCACCGGGTCGGATGCGGCAATGGGAGCCAGCGCCCGGGCCAGCGGCGATCTTGTCGAACCGGCGGGCAAACCGGGCGGGCCGGTCTGGGTCAAGGCCACAAACGGGTCGGAGCGGGTGTTTGACGCGGTCCTTTTTGCGACCGGGCGCGATCCCAACACCGACGATATGGGGCTGGAGGAGATCGGCGTGCAACTGGGCCGCCGGGGTGAGATCGCGGTGGACGCCTATAGCCAGACATCGGTCCCATCGATCTATGCCATCGGAGATGTGACAAATCGTGTAAACCTGACGCCGGTGGCGATTCGCGAGGGCATGGTCTTTGTCGAGACGGTGTTCAAGGCCAACCCCACGCCTGTGGATCACGACCTGATCCCAAGCGCCGTCTTTACCCAGCCCGAACTGGGCACTGTCGGGCTGAGCGAGGAAGACGCGCGTGAGCAGGAACCGGTTGAAATCTATTGCACATCCTTCCGGCCGATGCGCACGGCCTTTGCCGGGCAGCCTGACCGCGTGCTGATGAAGCTCGTGGTTTCCAAAGCCAGCCGCAAGGTATTGGGATGCCATATCGTGGCCCCCGGAGCGGGGGAAATGATCCAGCTTGCCGGTGTCGCGGTCAAGATGGGCGCCACCAAGGAAGATTTTGATCGCACGGTTGCCGTTCACCCGACCATGTCGGAAGAGATCGTAACGATGCGAACACCGATGCGGGTCGCTTGATATCCCGCAAAAAACACACAGGTTAGGCATGGACGCCGCGACGCGCGGCATGAAACAGGGAAAAGAGGACAAAATGGCAGGAAACAACGGCGGCCCCTGGGGGGGCGGCGGTTCCTCCGGCGGTGGGGGTAACAAGGGCGATAACGGCCAGAATGGCGGCGGTGGCGGTGGTCGTCGGCCAGACGGCGACGGGCCCCAGATCCCCGAGATCGACGAATTGATGAAAAAAGGCCAGGAACAGCTGCGCGTCCTGATGGGCGGTCGCGGCGGCGGTGGCCAAAACGGCACCGGTCGCGGTGGCGGCGGTGGCCCACGGTTCACGCGCGGTACCATCGGTCTGGGCCTTGTGGGCGCGCTCGTCCTCTGGGGCATGGCGAGCTTTTACACGGTCCGTCCCGAAGAGCAGTCCGTCGAATTGTTCCTGGGCGAGTTTTACTCTGTGGGCAATCCGGGTCTGAACTTCGCGCCCTGGCCTGTCATATCGGCCGAGGTGATCCCGGTGACGCGCGAACAGACCGAGGATATCGGCGTTGGCGGGCGCGGCTCGGATGCGGGGCTTATGCTGACCGGTGATGAAAACATCGTCGACATCGACTTCCAGGTGGTCTGGAACATCAACGACCCGGCGCAGTTCCTGTTTAACCTGCGCGATCCGCGCCCGACGATCCGGGCCGTGTCGGAATCGGCGATGCGTGAGATCATCGCGCAATCCGATCTGGCGCCGATCCTGAACCGGGACCGGGGCTCGATCGCCAGTCGGCTGGAGGAGTTGATCCAGTCCACGCTCGACAGCTACGATTCCGGGGTCAACATCATCCGGGTGAACTTTGACAAGGCCGACCCGCCGACCTCGGTGATTGATGCCTTCCGTGAAGTTCAGGCCGCCGAGCAGGAGCGTGACCGTCTGCAAAACGTGGCCGATGCCTATGCCAACCGGGTTCTGGCCGAGGCGCGCGGTGAAGCGGCGCAGCTTCTGGAAGAGGCCGAAGGGTATCGCGCGCAAGTGGTCAACGAGGCCGAAGGTGAGGCGAGCCGGTTCTCGGCGGTGCTTGAGGAATATCTTAAGGCCCCCGAAGTGACCCGCAAACGTCTTTATCTTGAGACAATGGAAGCTGTTCTTGGCCGCGTGGACATGATCATTCTGGACCAACCCAACAACGGCAATACCCAGGGCATCGTGCCTTACCTGCCGCTCAACGAGCTGCGCCGCAACACGCAAGAGGGGACCAACTGATGCGCTATCTTCTGCCACTTGTTGTTCTGGCCGTGGTGGGCTTTTTGTCGTCGATCTTTATCGTGGACGAGCGTGAAAAGGCGCTGGTGCTGCAATTCGGACGTGTCGTCGCGATTAAGGAAGAGCCTGGGCTCAGCTTCAAGATCCCGCTCATTCAGGAGGTTGTGCGCTATGACGACCGGATCCTCAGCCGTGATATCGACCCGCTTGAGATCACGCCCCTGGATGACCGGCGTCTGGTGATCGACGCCTTCGCGCGCTACCGGATTATGGATGTGAACCAGTTCCGTCAGGCCGTCGGTGTCGGCGGCATCCAGACCGCTGAAAACAGGCTTGATTCGATCCTGCGTGCCGAAACACGTGAGGTCTTGGGTTCGGTCAGTTCGAACGATATCCTCAGCTCGGACCGGGCGGCACTGATGCTGCGCATCCGGAACGGGGCGATTGACGAGGCGCTCGCGCTGGGGGTCGAGATCATCGACGTTCGTCTGAAACGGACCGACTTGCCGTCCGAAAACCTCGACGCGACATTCGAGCGGATGCGCGCCGAACGGGAGCGGGAGGCGACTGACGAGCGCGCCCGGGGTAACGAGGCGGCCCAAAGGGTGCGTGCCCAGGCCGACCGGACAGTGGTCGAGCTGGTGTCCGACGCCCAACGTCAGGCCGAGATCATTCGCGGTGAAGCCGATGCCCGCCGCAACAACATCTTTGCCGAAGCCTTTGGCCGCGATCCGGAATTCTTTGAGTTCTACCGCTCTCTGACCGCGTATAACCGCGCGTTTCAGAGCGGAAATTCCTCCATGGTGCTCACCCCGGATTCAGAGTTCTTTAACTACCTGAAGTCGCCCGATGGCGCGTCGCAAAGTAGCGGCGCAGGTCAACAGGCCTTGCGGAGCGCGCCGCAATCGAACTGATCGCGATATCCCTGCTCGCTATTGGGCTGGTGCTGATTGTGGAGGGGCTGGCCTATGTGCTGGCCCCTTCGCTCATTGAGCGGGTGTTGGAACAGCTGCGTCTGCTGCCCGAAACGGTGCGCCGACAACTGGGCGCGCTGGCAATTGTGATCGGGCTGATCTTTTTGTGGTTGGCGTTCTGGCTGGGCATCTGAGCCATGCCAGGCGGTTGGAAGACGCGCAAGCGATCGAGGTTTGTGCGTTCGATTGCGGTAATCTGGCCCCGAACCGTGCAGCACACCGGCGTATCGGGCGCCGTCCCATTCAAGGTTTGTTTCAGATCCTCGCATCGCCGTTGGATCGTCACAAACAAGAAAGTCCATCGGATCAACAGGTTGTAAACCAGGCTCTGACATATGTGATCACGCAGGATTTACGGGGCTTCAGCGTCCACGCCTTTGATGTTGAACCTCTGCCGCCCTAGATGCACCATAGAGACTGAGATTTCTGGCGCCCGGTTTTGTTCGCGCGTTGACAGGTAAGGAGAATGAGGATGAAACCTCGGACCATTGCATTGGCAAAACCCACTCAAACACCGCAACAGGTCGCTGCGCTGCGGCTGATCTGGCTGAGCCTGGTGGCCTTCGGGTTTTTGATCGCCCAGGCATTGGCCGCGCAGGCCCGGCCAGAGAGCCTGGCGCCGCTGGCAGAAACCATCAGCCCCGCGGTGGTCAATATCACGACATCCACCGTGGTCGAAGGGCGCACCGGCCCGCAAGGGATCGTGCCCGAAGGATCCCCGTTCGAGGATTTCTTCCGCGAATTTCAGGACCGGAACGGGCCGGGCGACCGTCCGCGCCGCTCCTCCGCGCTGGGCTCGGGTTTTGTGATCTCCGAGGATGGCTATGTGGTGACCAACAACCACGTGATTGACGGCGCCGATGAGATCTTGATCGAGTTTCTCGGTGGAGAGGAGCTGGAGGCGACCGTGGTGGGCACCGATCCCAACACCGATATTGCGCTTCTTAAGGTCGAAGCGGACGGCCCGCTGCCCTTCGTGCCTTTCGGTGACAGCGACACCGCGCGCGTCGGTGACTGGGTGATTGCCATTGGCAACCCGCTGGGGCAGGGCTTTTCCGTCTCGGCCGGGATCGTATCCGCGCGCAACCGCGCGCTTTCGGGCAGCTATGACGATTACATCCAGACGGATGCCGCGATCAACCGGGGCAACTCGGGCGGGCCGCTCTTTAACATGGATGGAGAGGTTATTGGGGTGAATACCGCAATCCTCAGCCCGAATGGCGGCTCTATCGGGATCGGGTTCTCGATGGCCTCGAACGTGGTGACCCGCGTGGTCGATCAATTGCGGGAATTCGGGGAAACGCGGCGCGGCTGGCTGGGCGTGCGCATTCAGGACGTGACCCCGGATGTGGCCGAAGCGATGGGGCTGGAGGCCGCTGCAGGCGCTCTGGTCACCGATGTGCTCGAAGGACCCTCGCGCGATGCGGGACTTGAGGCGGGCGATGTGATCATGTCCTTTGACGGGCGTGAGGTCGAGGATACCCGTGGTCTGATCCGCCAGGTTGGCAATACCGAAGTGGGCAAGACCGTCCGCGTTCTGGTCCAGCGCGAGGGCAGCACGCAGACGATTCTGGTCACGCTTGGTCGCCGCGAGGATGCCGAGCGCACCGTGCCTGTGGCGCTGGATGCGCCGGGGACCTCGGATGAGCCTGCGGAAAAAGCGATCCTGGGTCTGACCATCTCGATCCTGACCGCTGAGATCAGGGCCGAGCTTGGCCTGCCTGACACGGCCGATGGGCTCGTGGTGGTGGATGTGGACGAAACCTCCGAAGCCTTTGAAAAAGGGCTGCGTCCCGGTGACCTGATCATCGAGGCCGGACAGCAGGCGGTCGAAACGCTCTCGGACCTCGATGACCGGATCGCAGAGGCGAAAGATGCCGGCCGCCGGTCGCTGCTTTTGCTGGTGCGTCGCGCGGGCGATCCACGCTTCGTCGCGCTGGGGCTTGAGTAAGCCGCGCGGGCCAATCGGTCACAGCGTCGAACGCTCCGGTGTTTCCGGGGCGTTTTTTGTCTCAGATTTCGGGCCGGATCTCGGCCAGGCCCAGCTGGCGCGCCGCCGCCAGAGACAGAATGCCTGAATCGAGCCCTTGCGGCTTTTGAAACCGGCGCACGGCAGCGCGTGTGCGGGCATCCATCTCGCCCGAGATCGCGCCTGAATAGACGTCCCGCGCCGCAAGCGCGCGCTGGACCGAGCGGATGAACTCAGGCGTCATGTCGGTGGGGCAGGGTGTCTGGAACCAGGTTTCCTTGCGCTCGCGGACGATGGCCTGGCGGGTTTCGGTCTTGTAGATCGCGGGCTGCAAGACGGTTCCGTCCGTGCTCACCTCGGCCGGTTGCAGCATCACCTGTTCGGTCACCGTTTCGATGATCGCGGGTGTTGTGGTCTTGCCCCAGCAGGTGCCCGGTTCGGCCCCGGGTGGCGCGACCTGCGTCAGAAAGGCCAGATCCGGCTCGCGCAGGGCTGCGACATCCGGCACCGGCACCGAGGTTCAGGCCGCTACCGCAAAACCCAGCGCGCCAAAGGCGGCCCCTTTAAGTGAAAGTCTGCTCATCTCAGCCTCTGCGGGCGGTCGTTTTGCCGCAAGATACCTCAATCGCGTCCGGTCTCCCAGCTTTTTGAGTCAAAGACCCGTGTCATCGGGCGATGTGTGTCCTGCAAGGCGCGGCGTATATCACCGCCCGCCACCGATTGGCCTGCAAGACGGGGTGCCCCTCCGCCGTGCAAACCCAGGAACATGGCTCCGATTTGCGCTCGACATCGCCCGGGGTCGCAAAAGGGGCTGGTGTGTCCTACATCGCTTGTCTAGACATTGATCGGATATCTGGCCCTGCCGCTGAACAGGGCCATCGGCGAGATGAGCAAAGGGAACACAGACGGTATGGCAAAGATCACCTATATCGAACATGGCGGCAAGGAACATGTGGTCGAGGTCGCCAATGGCCTGACCGTGATGGAAGGCGCGCGCGACAACAACATCCCCGGCATCGAGGCCGATTGCGGCGGCGCCTGCGCCTGTTCCACATGTCATGTCTATGTGCATCCCGACTGGGTCGAAAAACTGCCCGCCAAAGACGATATGGAAGAGGACATGCTCGACTTCGCGTATGAGCCCGATGCGGCGCGCTCGCGCCTGACCTGCCAGCTCAAGGTGTCCGATGCACTGGACGGGCTGGTGGTGCAGATGCCGGAAAAACAGATCTGATCATGCGCGGCATCCCGGCACTTGTTCTGGCGGGATGGCTGGGCCTGGCGGGCCAGGCCGACGCGCAGGACATCGTGGCGGCCGACTATGCCGAGCCCACCCTGGCCTATCCCCATGGCGTTCTGGGCGATGAGGAGGAATGGGCCGCGCTGATGGTCACCGTTCGCGAGGCGTCGGGAGAAGGCACCAGAACCTACCGCATCCCGGCGCGCGCTGACATGGTCTTTGAAGACACCGCGCCCCGGCTCTGGGACATCACCGGAGATGGTTTGCCCGAAGTGGTCGCGGTCGCGGCACATCAACGCTATGGCGCGCAACTGGTGGTTCTGGGGCTTGTCGGCGGCACGATCGGCACGATCGCCAGCACGCCGATGATCGGGACCCGCTTTCGCTGGCTGGCGCCCGTGGGGGCCGCCGATCTGGATGGCGACGGGCATATCGAGATTGCCTATGTCGACCGCCCGCATCTGGCCAAGACCCTGCGCGTCTGGCGCTTCACGCCAGAGAGCTTCACCGAAATTGCAACGCTGACCGGGCTGACCAACCATCGGATCGGCGAGGATTTCATCACCGGCGGCCTTCGCAATTGCGGGCAGGGGCCGGAAATGATCCTGGCCGATGCACGCTGGTCCAGGATTTTGGCTGTCAGGCTTGGCGCGGATGGTCTGGCAGCGACCCCAATCGAGGCTTTCCGCGGCCGCGCATCGGTCGATGCCCAACTTGGATGCCCGGACTAGGACCAACCCACATGCGCTGTCCGGTCCGCGCCTACCCCCGGCGGGGCGCCCGCCCTGCTCCGCGGACGGGAGGGCAGTTTGGCGGCCTATGTCGAACGTCCGCTGTGCCCCTTGTACGGGCCTCTGCGGTCAAATGTCGGGATTGGCCCCGCCCGAGGCCGGGCGCGGCCATTTCGGCCTTGAGCGCGCGGTGCCATAAGACATCGTCAATGCGTTCGCGTTAAACCCCCTCCCGCAGCTGCAAATACCGTCCGGGTCTGACACGCTCGACGGTACGCTCGGGACAGATGGTTTTCCCATCGCGCATATCGCAAACGCACTCGGATCCAGGATCCGGGGGCCGCTGCGGCCATCGCCAGTTCGGCGGATCCGCCTTCCTGATGTCGATACTCAATCGGTTCGGATCACAGCCTGCCGGGGCAGCCCCGCGCGGGCCGAACCTGCCGGGCTCACTCCAGCGCGCGCCAGCCGATATCGCGCCGATAGAAACCCTCCGGCCAATCCACCGCATCGGCCATCGCATAGGCCCGGTCGCGCGCCTCTTGCAATGTGGCGCCCCGTGCGGTTGCGTTCAACACCCGTCCGCCTGATGCCAGAAACCGTCCCTCGGCGCGCGTGGTGCCTGCGTGAAAACACATTGCAAAGCTCGTTTCTGGCAAAGCGTCCAGCCCGCCGATGACACTGCCTGTCGCATAGCTGCCGGGATAACCCTTGGCAGCCAGCACCACCGTCATTGCGTGATCGTCCGACCAGTTCACCTGCGCCTCGGCCAGCCGACCTTCGGCAGAGGCATGCATCAGATCCATCGCCTGCGCGCCCAGCCGCATCATCAGCGCCTGACATTCGGGATCGCCGAAGCGGACGTTGTATTCCACCAGCCGGGGCGCCCCGTCCTGGATCATCAAACCGGCATAAAGCACGCCCTGATAGGGCATGCCGCGACGGGTCATCTCCGCCATCGTGGGGCGGATGATTTCATCCAGCGCGCGCCGGGCCACCGCGTCGGTCAGCACCGGGGCGGGGGAGTAAGCCCCCATCCCGCCGGTATTGAGCCCGGTATCGCCTTCGCCCACGCGCTTGTGATCCTGAGCGGTGCCGATGGGCAGAACCGTCTCGCCATCGCACAGGACAAAGAACGAGGCCTCTTCCCCCTGCATGAAGTCTTCGATCACCACTTCGGCGCCGGCACCTCCAAAGGCGCCGCCGAACATATCGTCCACCGCCGCCAGCGCGGTTGCCTCATCCATCGCCACGATCACGCCCTTGCCCGCCGCAAGGCCATCGGCCTTGACCACGATCGGGGCACCTTGGGCGCGGATATAGGCCTTGGCCGCGTCCGGATCGGTGAAATGGCGATAGCCTGCGGTGGGTGCGCCTGCGGCATCGCAAATCTCTTTGGTAAAGCGTTTGGAAGCTTCCAGCCGCGCGGCGGCCGCCGAAGGGCCAAAGACCAGCATGCCCGCCTCGCGCAATCGGTCCGCGACGCCCGCGGCCAGCGGCGCTTCGGGGCCGACGATGATGAAATCAATCGCGTTTTCCTCGGCAAAGGTGACCACCGCGCCGCCATCCTCGATGTTCAGCCGGGCGCAATCGGCGATCTGGGCGATCCCGGCATTGCCCGGCGCCACGATCAGCTTGTCGCATTTGGGGTTTTGCAGCACGGCCCAGGCCAATGCATGTTCGCGGCCGCCGCCGCCCAGGATCAGGATGTTCATCGCGTGCCCTTCCGCTTGGCCTTGCCTTCTGGGCGTTCTAAGCTGGCAGCGTGCCAGTGACAAGGTGAGCCGGATGGACCTGATCGACACGCCCGAACCGGGGCAGAACGCGCCGGAGTTTTCGGTCTCTGAGATTTCGGGCGCGATCAAGCGCATGATCGAGGGGGAGTTTTCCCATGTGCGCATCCGGGCCGAGGTGGGCCGCGTGTCGCGGCCTCGGTCGGGGCATGTCTATCTCGATCTCAAGGATGATCGCGCGGTGCTTGCCGGTGTGATGTGGAAAGGGGTGGCCGCGCGCCAGACCACGCAGCCGGAAGAGGGGATGGAGGTTGTGGCCGTTGGGCGCCTGACCACCTTCCCCGGGCAATCAAAATATCAGATGGTCATCGAAGAGATCCGCCCGGCGGGTATGGGCGCACTCATGGCGATGCTGGAAAAACGCAAGGCGCAGTTGACTGCCGAAGGGCTGTTCGACCCCACGCGCAAAAAAGCCTTGCCATATTTGCCCGACGTGATCGGTGTGGTCACGTCTCCCTCGGGCGCGGTGATCCGCGATATCCTGCACCGTCTTCGCGACCGCTTCCCGCGCAAGGTGCTGATCTGGCCCGTTGCCGTGCAGGGCGAGCGTTGCGCGCCCGAAGTTGCGCGCGCGATTGCCGGTTTCAACGCGATGAGCCCCGGAGGTGCGCTGCCCCGTCCCGATCTGTTGATCGTGGCCCGCGGCGGCGGGTCGGTCGAGGATCTGTGGGGGTTCAACGAGGAGACCGTTGTGAGAGCGGCGGCCTCTTCTGACATTCCGCTGATTTCGGCGGTCGGGCATGAGACCGATACCACATTGATTGACTATGCGGCGGATCAACGCGCGCCCACCCCAACAGCCGCCGCCGAACTGGCGGTGCCCGTCCGGCTGGAGCTTTTGGCCTGGGTGGAGGGGCAGGGTGCGCGCCTGTCGCGTGGCACCGCAACCGCTGTCCAGCGGCGTCGGCAACGGCTGAGCGATCTCAGCCGGGCCTTGCCGAAACCGGGCGCCTTGCTGGATGGGGCGCGCCAACGGCTCGATCTGGCGTCGGACCGGTTGCCTGCCGCGCTGGACCGCAGCGTTCAGCGACGCAAGCTGCGGTTGACGGAGCGTGCCGGATCGTTGCGGCCGCAGACCCTGGGTCGCATGGTGCGTGCCGAGCGGGAGAGGGTCGGCCGCACCGCATCCCGGCTGATCCCGGCATTGGTCCGGACCGTTGCAACCAAGCGAGATACGTTTCGCCAGCAATCCAGATTGGTCCAGCCGCAGCGGCTCAGGGCTGATCTTGAAGGGCAGGTGCAGGACCTCACGGGCTTGTCGAGACGGCTGTCACAGGCCGGATCTGGCCAGATCGCGCGCTGGCAGGCCCGCGTGGAGGCGGCAGGTCGGATGCATGAGACGCTCAGCTACAAGGCCACGCTGGAGCGGGGGTATGCGGTGGTGCGTGCGGAAGGGGCGGTGGTGACGCGCAAGGCGCAGGCTCGGAGCGGGGCCGTCCTGGAGATCGAGTTCGCGGATGGGCGCCTGACTGTGGGCGGCAAATCCGCGCCGCGCGCCAAGCCCAAGCCCCCAGAGCAAGGCAGCCTGTTCTGAGGCCCATTTTCTGACACAGAAAATGAGCAGAAACTGACACAGTTTCTGGGCGCTCACGGGGACGTCCCGCGCCATTTTCTGCGTCAGAAAATGACCTGGGCCCGTGCCGGTTCCTGGTCAGGTGCCGATCTTGGGACCGAGGCACACCATGTCCTCGCCCCGGTCGGAGGCAAGATACTCTGCCATCCGGCCGTTTTCATCGGCAAACTCCGCCTTCAGCCCGCGAGGCGTCTGCGTGAAGTACCAGCATTGCGGTGCGTCCCATGCCTCATAGGCAAAGCAGATCCGCCCGGCCTCTTCGTACCATGTGCCATCGATGCATTCGCCATCCAGGAAGGACCATTGCACCCGCCGTCCGTCCAGGTAGCGCTCGACCCCGTAATCCGCCCCATCTACGCTGTAAAAGAGCGTCTTGCCTGTCGTGTAGGCTTCAAACTGTTCCGCCGTCATACCGGCCTGGGCATCCGGGGCGAGCAGCGTGGAGGCCAGGACGGCCGGAATCAATGCGCGTAGGAACATGGGCCGAGTGTGGCAGATCGGGTCAGGTCCTGCCAAGGGCGTGCGCGCAAGGTTGCGGATCTTTGCGCGAGGGCTCTGCCGGTCTGCTCCATTTGGCGGCGCGTTTGTCCATGACACGACGCCATAGGGGCGGAACCAGCGCAACCGATGCCATCACCGGCAGCGACCGCGGCAGCACCGGCATCGTTTCCGCGTTCAGACGCAGTTCGGGAAATCCGCGCGCCGGATGTTCGTGATGATCCGAATGGCGCGGCGCATTCAGCATCAGGGCCGAGGAATACCATTGCGGCGCGTTCCAGCTGTGGTTCGGACCGGCAGGCTCCCACCCGCCATCCGCGCGCGATGCGCGGCGCAGCCCGTAATGCTGGACATAATCCGACAGGATCAGCTGCATCTGCGCATAGGCCGCAAGCCCGAGCCACAGGGCAACGCCCGGCAGCCCGCCGATCAGCCAGCCGACCCAAAGGCTCAGCGCGGCGCCCGCCACGTAGATCACATAGGGGTGCAGGCCGCGCGATCCGGCCTTGCCCTGGCGCAGACGGGTCTCGGCGGCAAGGCCCGCGCGAAACGATCCGATCCAGGCCCGTGGCCAGAACCGGTAAAACCCCATCCCCAGGGGCGCCGAATTCGGGTCTTTTGGCGTGGCCACATAGACATGATGCACCCGCGTATGGGCCGAGGCGTGATGCCCAAACAGCAGGCTGGCATAGACCGCCACACCCAGACGGCGCGGCCAGCGGGCGGCGCGGTGGATCAGCTCATGCGCGTTGGAGTTGGAGACCTGGCCAAAAAAGAGCCCCAGCGCCAGCGCCGTCACCCAGGCCGCAGCCCCCTCCAGCGCGTCGTTGCGGGTCAGCGCCCAGATCCCCAGCGGCATCAGCAGCAGATGGGCCAGACCCAGCGCGGTTGTAATCCGGTGCCCCAATGCGACCGCCCGCGCACCCGTTTCGGGCGGGGCCGGCGCCATGATCCGGTCCATGCCAGTGACCAGCAGCGTCACGCTGATCAGGGCGGCAACGCTCCACCACCCGCCCAGCAGGCAAGCGGCCACCAGCAACGCCACCGGCAGAAACGGGACGATCACAAAACGCAACATGTCTCTCTCTCGCTCATCATGCGCGTGCAGCATATCACAGGCCTGCGCGCTTGGTTACGGCGCCAATGTATAAAATTCGCAGCGTGGCGTTCCGATCGGAACGGACCATGCGCGCAAAACTGCACAACATTGTCGTTTTTGAGCGCAGGCGCCGGGCGGTCCGCGGTATAGAGTAACGAGCCGCAGGGGAGGATCGCGCAATGGCATTGGATCACGACACGTCTGGCCAAAAAGGTGTGTGGAAACAGGGCAAGGGCAAAGGCCGCGTCACGCCGAAAGGGCGCCAGCTTGATGACCGCGCCTGGGACCAGCTGCGCGCGTTACTGGCCGGACGCCCGATGCGGCGCGATCTGCTGATCGAGCATCTGCATCTGATCCAGGATGCCTTCGGTCATCTGTCGGCGGCGCATCTGCGGGCTCTGGCCGAAGAAATGCGGCTGAGCATGGCCGAGATCTATGAGGTTGCCACGTTCTATGCGCATTTCGATGTGGTCAAGGAAGGGGAGGCGCCGCCGCCCGCGCTGACCATCCGCGTCTGCGATTCGCTGTCCTGCGAACTGGCGGGCGCACAGGCCCTGAAATCCGCGTTGGCGGAGGGGCTCGATCCCGCCCGGGTGCGGGTTCTGCGTGCGCCCTGCATGGGCCGGTGCGATACCGCGCCGGTGCTGGAACTGGGCCATAACCATATCGACCATGCCACGCCGTCCAAGGTCGAGGCCGCGATTGCCGCGGGCGACACCCATGCGCATCTGCCCGACTACGAGACCTTTGCCGATTACCGCGCCACGGGTGGCTATGAGGCTTTGACTGCCCTGCGTCAAACGGGCGACTGGGAAGAGGTGCAGGAGCGGATCCTGTCCTCCGGCCTGCGGGGCCTGGGCGGAGCGGGCTTTCCGTCGGGGCGCAAATGGGGCTTTGTGCGCGCCAAAGGCGGGCCGCGCTATCTGGCCGTGAACGGGGATGAAGGGGAACCGGGAACATTCAAGGATCGCTATTACTTGGAGCGTGTTCCTCATCTTTTTCTTGAAGGCATGCTGATTGCCGCATGGGCGGTCGAGGCCGAGACCTGCTTCATCTATATGCGCGATGAATACCCCGCCGTGCTGGAGATTTTGCGGCGTGAAATCAAAGCGCTGGAAGACGCAGGCGTTGTGGATAAGGGCTATGTCGATTTGCGCCGGGGGGCGGGCGCCTATATCTGCGGCGAAGAAAGCGCGATGATCGAATCGATCGAAGGCAAGCGCGGCCTGCCGCGTCACCGCCCGCCTTTCGTGGCGCAGGTCGGCGTCTTTGGCCGCCCGACGCTGGTGCATAATGTCGAGACATTGCATTGGGTGGCGCGCATCTGCCGCGAGGGGCCGGAGGTGCTCAGCAGCACCGAAAAGAACGGGCGCAGGGGGCTGCGCAGCTATTCGGTCTCGGGCCGCGTGGCCCGTCCGGGGGTCTATCTCCTGCCCGCAGGTTCCACCATCACCGATATCATCGAGGCTGCGGGCGGCATGGCAGAGGGCCACAGCTTTAAGGCCTATCAGCCGGGCGGGCCGTCTTCGGGGCTGTTGCCTGCCTCCATCGACGATGTGCCGCTGGATTTCGACACCTTGCAGCCCTTGGGCAGCTTCATCGGCTCGGCGGCCGTGGTGGTTCTGTCGGAGCACGACAGCGCCAAGGGCGCCGCGCTGAATATGCTGCGGTTTTTCGAGGATGAGAGCTGCGGACAGTGCACGCCGTGCCGGGTGGGCTGCGAAAAGGCCGTCAAGCTGATGCAGGCCGACCATTGGGACCAACCGCTGCTCGAAGAGCTGTGCGAGGCGATGGCGGATGCCTCCATCTGTGGTCTGGGGCAGGCCGCTCCGAACCCGATCCGGCTGACGATCAAGCATTTTCCCGACGAGGTATGATGCTTTTCTGGGCTGGCGCGATCGCGGCGACGCTGGCCTATTGGCCGCTGGTGCGCCGCCCGCCATCGGTCTGGCGGTCGGTGCTAAAGACCCTTTCGGTGGCGTGCCTTGCGGCGGGGGCCGGGCAGGGGGGGCGGCCCCTTCTGGCCCGGGCGCGGGCCTTTTTCGCCCTGGGGGG
>NZ_JAAWWD010000048.1 GCF_021404545.1 Aestuariivita sp. | reverse complement strand
CGCCCCCCACCCCCCCCCCGCCCCGGGGGGGGTGAAAGCTTCAAAGCCCAACGTCGCCCGCCCCCGCTTAACCCTTCCCCAATCAACTTCCGAAACCGCGCTCGCAGCGCATCCGGCAAAGGTGCTGACATGATCCATCCTCCCAAACAGGATGAATCACAGATCAAGGCTAAAGGGAATCCCAACATTCAGGTTTTGAGCCGGGCGCTCTAAACGAGCACCGGGAATGGCATCAAACCGTGACACGTCCAGGTCGAGACCACATGGAACATTCGACAGTTTTGCGGATGCGGCACACGCGCCAGATCGCGCCTAGACCCCGCGCCAGATCCAGCCACCGCCATAGATCCGGCTGCCGCCCGTCTCGTAGAACACGCAGGCCTGCCCGGGCGAGACGCCTGCTTCGGGGCTAAGCAGCTCGATCTCGGCTTGCGTGGGAGAAATCGGACGGATCACCGCTTCTCGCGGGGGGCGGGTGGAGCGGACCTTGACCGATACATGCCATTCGTCCTGGCTGTCGAAGGGGCTATCGCCGAGCCAGTTGATCTCCCGTACCGGGATGGTGCGTGTGGCCAGCATGTCCTTGGGGCCGACGATCACCTGCTTGGCGTCGACATCCAGGCGTATGACATAAAGCGGATCACTCAGCCCACCAATTCCCAGACCGCGCCGCTGCCCGACCGTATAGTGGATCACGCCGCGATGCCTGCCCAGAACCCGGCCTGCGGTATCGACAATATCTCCGGGATCGGCGGCACCGGGACGCAGCTTTTCGATCACGGCTGCGTAATCGCCATTGGGCACAAAGCAGATGTCCTGGCTGTCGGGCTTGTCGGCCACGCTCAACCCATAGCGCGCCGCGAGATCCCGCGTGGCGTCCTTGGAGGGTAAACGGCCCAGCGGAAAGCGCAGAAATCCGAGCTGTTCCGGCGTGGTCGAGAACAGAAAGTAGCTCTGATCGCGGTTGGCATCTTCGGCACAATGCAGTTCGGGCCCGTTCGGGCCATCCTTGCGCTGAATGTAATGCCCCGTGGCCATGCAGTCGGCCTCCAGATCCCGGGCCGTTTCCAGAAGATCCTTGAATTTCACCCGCTCGTTGCACCGTATACAGGGTACTGGCGTTGCCCCGGCCAAATAGCTATCGGCGAATTCGTCGATCACCGCGTCCTTGAAAATATTCTCATAATCAAGGACATAGTGGGGAAACCCACGCTCTTCCGCGACGCGGCGCGCATCGTGAATATCGATCCCGGCGCAACAGGCGCCCTTCTTGGCCAGCGCCGCGCCATGATCATAAAGCTGCAAGGTCACGCCCACCACATCATACCCCTCTTCGGCCAGATGCGCGGCCACCACCGAGCTGTCGACGCCGCCCGACATCGCCACCACAACCCGGGTCTGGGACGGGGGTTTGGGAAAGCCCAGCGAATTGAGCATGCCGGGTTGGTCAAGCGCCATGACAGGGGTCCTTTAGATCAGCGTGGTTTCGGGCGGAATATAGGAAAATCCTAATCACTCTCAAGGTCTCGTTTCACGACCCGTTAAACCAATTTGATGACTATCGGATGCGCCATAACAGGAAGCAGTCCGATGTATCTGAAAAAAGTGGACGGTCCGCGCACCGTGACGCTGCCGGATGGAAGTGTGATGTCGCAAGCCGATTTACCCGATCCAGGGACCCGCCGGTGGGTCGCATCGCGCAAGGCGAGCGTGGTGCGCGGCGTGCTTTATGGCCTCCTCACGCAGGCTGAAGCGCTCAAGCGCTATGGCATTAGCGAGGAGGAATTTCACGAATGGCTGGTCGCAGTTTCCGAACACGGAGAAGATGCCCTCAAGGCAACAAGACTTAAGAAATATAGACAACTGTGAGTTGCGCGTGCCATAATCGGGTAATCAGTAACTTGTGATTAACCTTTTTTGTTCACGTTTAGCACCAACTGATTTTGGGGAATAGAGAGCGGAGACTGCAGAATGCGAGTCCTTTTGGTTGAAGATGATCCAACCACATCGAAAAGTATCGAACTGATGCTGACGAATGCGAATTTGAATGTGTATTGTACAGATCTGGGCGAAGAGGGGATCGATCTTGCCAAGCTCTATGATTACGATCTGATCCTGTTGGATTTGAACCTGCCCGACATGAATGGTCATGAAGTCTTGCGGCAACTGCGTCTTGCACGCATTGCAACACCGATTTTGATCCTGTCGGGGGTCGACGACACAGAAAACAAGATCAAGGGGTTCGGATTTGGCGCCGATGACTACCTGACAAAACCCTTCCACCGCGAAGAATTGGTGGCCCGTATTCATGCAATCATTCGTCGCTCCAAAGGGCATTCGCAATCGGTTATCAATACCGGAAAGATCTCCGTCAATCTGGATGCAAAGACGGTCGAGGCGGATGGTGTGCCGGTGCATTTGACCGGCAAGGAATACCAGATGCTGGAACTGCTAAGCCTGCGCAAGGGCACAACGCTGACCAAAGAAATGTTCTTGAACCATCTATATGGCGGGATGGACGAGCCGGAACTGAAAATCATCGATGTGTTTATCTGCAAGCTGCGAAAAAAGCTCAGCAATGCGACAGGCGGCGAGAACTATATCGAGACGGTCTGGGGGCGTGGATATGTTCTCCGCGATCCTGAAAACGAATCCTCCGCGGGCCAGCCGTTGGCTGCCAGCGCCTGATACGCCTCGCGGGCACGATGTCATCTCCCTCTGCGACCGCTTCGAGGGGGATGGCCGTTCGACCGGATCTGCTATTGGCGCGTCACGCAGCATCCGGCGGTTTTGAGCCGGGCAAGGCTGGACGCCGATAAAGCCGCGTCTTATCACATGGGCACGTGATCCTTGTGACAGACCGGTGTTCTCTCCAATGGCCAAGCCAGATATCTCCGCGTTGACCGAGGCGCAGGCACGCGCTGAACTCGCATCGCTTGCCGAGGCTCTCTTGGCCGCGAACAGGGCTTACCACCGGGAAGATGCGCCACAGATCAGCGATGCGGAGTATGACGCGCTCAAACAGCGAAATGCGGCAATCGAGGCGGCTTTTCCGCATCTCAAACGCGACGACAGCGCAACCGAACAGGTGGGGGCCGCACCGGCTGATGGGTTTTCCAAGGTGGTGCACGCGCAGCGGATGCTGTCGCTGGGCAATGCGTTTGACGATGCGGATGTGACCGATTTCGACAGTTCTGTACGCAAGTATCTGGGGCTCGGAGCGGATGCGCCTTTGGCCTATACGGCGGAGCCCAAGATTGATGGGCTGTCACTGTCACTGCGCTATGAGAAGGGCCATTTGGTGCAAGCCGCTACCCGAGGGGATGGCGAGGTAGGCGAGAACGTCACCGCCAATGCCCGCACCATTCAGGATGTTCCCGAGACACTCACCGGCGCACCCGATCTTTTGGAAGTGCGCGGCGAGGTCTATATGAGCCACGCTGATTTTGCGGCGCTGAATGCCCGCCAGGCCGAGACCGATGGCAAGGTCTTTGCCAATCCGCGCAATGCCGCGGCGGGCTCGCTGAGGCAGCTCGATGCGACGATCACCCGGTCCAGACCGCTGCGATTCTTCGCCTATGCCTGGGGGGCCGTGTCAGAGCCGCTGGCACAGACGCAGTCCGGTGCGATCGAGCGCCTCGCCGCGCTGGGGTTCCAGACGAACCCGCTTACCCAATTGTGCAGCGCGGCACCGGAGATGCTGGCCCACTACCGGCGGATCGAGGAACAGCGTGCCACGCTGGGCTATGACATCGACGGGGTGGTCTACAAAGTTGACGATCTTGGGCTGCAAGACCGGCTTGGGTTCCGCTCTACCACTCCGCGATGGGCGATTGCGCATAAATTTCCGGCTGAGCTGGCCTGGACCCGGCTGGAGGGCATCGACATTCAGGTGGGCCGAACCGGCGCGCTCAGCCCCGTGGCGCGGCTCACGCCCGTGACGGTCGGCGGCGTCGTGGTCTCGAACGCCACTTTGCATAACGAGGACTATATCGCCGGGCGTGATGCCAAGGGCAATCCGATCCGCGACGGCAAGGATATTCGCGCAGGCGACTGGGTTCAGGTCTACCGCGCCGGCGACGTCATTCCCAAAGTGGCGGATGTGGATTTGGCCAAACGACCCGATGACGCGATCCGGTTCGTGTTTCCCCAAACCTGCCCGGAATGCGGCAGCGATGCCATCCGGGAGGAGGGCGATGCGGTGCGGCGCTGCTCGGGCGGGTTGATCTGCCCTGCGCAGGCGGTGGAAAAGCTCAAACATTTCGTCTCCCGCGCGGCCTTCGACATCGAAGGGCTGGGCGCCAAACAGGTCGAACAATTCCATGCCGATGGCTGGATCGCGGAGCCTGCCGATATCTTCAGCCTCAAGACCCGATACGGTGCCGGGCTCCAGCAGCTCAAGAACCGGGACGGGTGGGGCGAGAAATCCGCCGAAAACCTGTTCCAGGCGATCGAGGAGAAGCGCCGCATCCCCTTGGCCCGGTTGATCTTTGCCCTGGGGATCCGCCATGTGGGAGAGGTGGCGGCCTCGGATCTGGCGCGGCATTTCGGAACCTGGGAGGCGCTTGTGGCGGCGGTCGATGGCGCCGCACCGGGTGCTCAATGCCAACTCAGGGCCGATGCGGCGGAGGCGGCGGAACGCCAGGCCGCGCAGCGTGACGGGCGCAAACCCCGCATCAAGGCAACTCGGGACGCGCTTTGGCAGGAACTGGACCCTGCCGCGCGCATGGCCTGGGCGCAGCTGATCGATATCGACGGGATCGGGGCCACGGTCGCGGTCGCGCTGACCACCAGTTTTCAACAAAGGGCCGAGCGTGCCTCGATCGATCGTTTGGTGGCCGCGCTGGATATTCTGCCCGCAGAACGCCCCGCAACCGATGACAGCCCTGTCGCGGGCAAGACGGTCGTTTTCACCGGCACGCTCGAGAAAATGACCCGGGCCGAGGCCAAGGCCCGGGCCGAGGCCTTGGGCGCCAAGGTCTCGGGCTCGGTCAGTGCCAAGACCGACATTCTGGTGGCAGGGCCGGGCGCGGGATCCAAGGCGAAAAAGGCCGCAGAGCTGGGCATCGACACGCTGGACGAGGACGGCTGGTTGGCGCTGATCGGGGCGGTATGACAGGCCGACCCGAGGCCCTCTTCCCGCTTTTTGCGGCGCTCGAGACGCTGGGCGGTGTGGGGCCGAAGACCGCGAAACTCATGTCGCAGCTGGGCATCGAACGGCCCCGCGATCTGGCGCTGCATCTGCCTTATGCATTGGTTGATCGGCGGCGGCGCGCCACGATCAAAGGGGCGACCCCGCCGGTGACGCTCACCGTGACCGTAACGGTTGGCGCGCATCGGCCCCCCCGCACCAAGGGCGGGGCCTACCGCATCCATGTGGAGGATACGGAGGCGGATTTCCAACTGGTCTATTTCCACGCGCGGGGGGATTACCTCAAGCGCCTGCTGCCGGAGGGGGCGCGGCGCGTTGTATCCGGTAAGCTGGAGATCTTCGATGGCGCGGCGCAGATGGTTCATCCCGATTACGCTGTGCCCGAGGCCGACGCGCAGGACATTCCGGAGGTCGAGCCGGTCTATCACCTGACGGCGGGGGTGACGCAAAAGACCCTCTTCAAGGCCACGCGGCACATCTTGGACGGCCTGCCGGATCTGCCTGAATGGATCGACCCGGCGCTCAAGGCGCGCGAAGGCTGGCCGGATTGGTCCGATTCGGTCCGTCAGGCCCATGCCCCCCGCGAGCTTGGGGATGTCATGGCCACGGCCCCGGCCCGGGCACGCATCGCCTATGACGAACTGCTGGCCCACCAGTTGACCCTGTCGCTCGCACGGGTGCGGCTGCGCAAGGCCAAGGGCCGCGAAACCCGTGGAACGGATCGGTTGCAGGCCCGCGTGCGCGCCGAACTGCCCTATCAGATGACGGGCGCGCAGGTCCGCTCCATCGCCGAGATCGCCGGTGACATGGCGCAACCCGTGCGGATGAACCGGTTGCTGCAAGGGGATGTCGGGGCGGGCAAGACGCTGGTCGCGTTCATGGCGTTGCTGATCGCGGTAGAGGCGGGCGGGCAGGGCGTGATGATGGCGCCTACCGAAATCCTCGCGCGCCAGCATCTGGAAGGGTTGCAGCCCCTGGCCGAAAGCGCTGGCGTGGTGTTGGAGATCCTGACGGGCCGGGACAAGGGCGCCGAGCGCCGCGCCAAGCTGGAGGCCTTGGCGCGTGGCGATATCCACATCCTGGTCGGCACCCATGCGGTTTTCCAGAAAGATGTGGCGTTTCACGATTTGCGGCTTGCAGTGATCGACGAACAGCATCGGTTCGGCGTCAGCCAGCGACTTGAGCTGGGCCGAAAGGGCGCTGCGGTGGATGTGTTGGTGATGACCGCCACGCCGATCCCGCGCAGCCTGTCATTGGCGCAATATGGCGATATGGATATCTCGGTGCTTGACGAAAAACCGCCAGGGCGCAAGCCGATCACAACCGCCGTCGTCTCGACCGAGAGGATGGACGAGGTGATCAGCCACATGCGCCGCGCCATTGACGACGGACGTCAGTGTTACTGGGTGTGCCCGCTTGTCGAGGAATCCGAGCATTTGGATCTCACGGCTGCCCAAGAGCGGTTCAAACGCCTGCGCGCGGTGCTGGGCGAAGGGGTTGTCGGTCTGGTTCATGGCCAGATGCCGCCTGCGGAAAAGGACGCCGCTATGGCGCGGTTTCAGGCGGGGGAAACCAAGGTTCTGGTGGCCACCACTGTGATCGAGGTCGGCGTGAACGTCCCCAACGCCAGTATCATGGTGATTGAGCGGGCCGAGATATTCGGGCTGGCACAGCTGCACCAGTTGCGTGGGCGCGTCGGCCGGGGGGAGGCGCAATCGACCTGTCTGTTGATGTATCAGCCGCCCCTGAATGAAGGTGGGCGCCGTCGGCTTGAGGTACTGCGCGACACCGAAGATGGCTTCCGCATCGCCGAGACCGATCTTGAGATGCGCGGAGCGGGAGATCTGATCGGAACCGCGCAGTCCGGGCTGCCCCGCTTCCGGGTGGCCGATCTGGAACGTCAGGCCGGATTGATGGCCACGGCCCAGAAAGATGCGCGCAAACTTCTGGATGCAGACCCGCAGTTGAAGAGTGAGCGGGGCCGCGCCGCACGCACCTTGTTGTGGTTGATGAGCCAGGAAGACGCGATCCGTTTGATTTCAGTGGGTTAGCACAAAAATCCCGAAAAGTTCACAAATGTTCTTAAAAAGTTCTTTACAGGCTCGGTCAAAAATGAGAACAAAGGGTCAACAAATGATTAAGCAAGACCCGGAGCAGACGCCATGTTCACTCAGATCAAGACCGCCGCAAGCCGATCTCATACGACGTTCCTGCAAGATCTTGCAGGTGTCGGCGCCCTGGTTGTGATGCTGGTTGTTGCACTGCATCTTCCGACCCTCGTTTAAGCCGTTTCTGCCTGCGAACTCATGCCGGATGTTCCTCATCCTGTCCCCAACTGATGCGAGGGTGACCTGCCTGTCCCAAACCCCTCGGGGATCTGTCCCAAGATCCTGATTGGAACGCGACCCGGACCCACATGAGTATTGCATGACCTGCCGCCGCCATTCCGCCCGGGATGTGCGGCGGTTTTTTTGTCCGAAGGTTTAAATCTGCGTGCGACGTGCCCGGATAACGGGTCAGGCGCAATCGGCCTGTTCGGCCTGCGCCATCGCCTCGACCGACGCGTCCAGCGCCAGAAGGATGGATGCGTGGCGGTTCTTGTAATCCCGTGCGGGGATCAGAACCTTAAGCCCGTCAAACGGGGCCTCCGGTGCATCGCCCCCCTGTTTGAGCATTGTCTTGAGCTGATCGCGTGCGGTTTCAACCTGTGCGCGTGTCGCGCCGATGATGGCCCCGCCCACGACCGAGGCCGCAGCCTGACCCAGGGCGCAGGCCTTGACGTCCTGACCGAACTGGGTCACGCGGCCGTCCTGCATGCACAGATCGACCGTCACGGTGGATCCGCACAGGGGAGAGCGTTTCTTGACCGTTGCCTGCGGCGTGTCCAGGCGGGCCAGATGCGGAATATCGGCTGCCAGAGCCAGGATTTTCGCGGAATAGAGCTTGATCAGATCGGTCTCGCCAGACATGGCTTTTCCTTTTTGGATATTCCCCATAAATAGTCGTCGCGCTCCTCTTTGCAAAAGGTTTTTGGTAATGCCCTTCGATCCCTCGACGCTGGTCTATAATGAGGCGGGGCTAATCCCCTGCATCGCGCAGCAAGAGGGGACCGGCGAGGTTCTGATGATGGCCTGGATGAACGCCGATGCCGTCTTGCGCACGCTGGAGACCGGGCAGGTGATCTATTGGTCGCGCTCGCGCGCGGCGTTCTGGGTCAAGGGCGAAAGCTCGGGCCACACGCAGGCGCTGGTCGATCTGCGGGTGGATTGCGACCGTGATTGCCTGCTGGCGATCGTGCGGCAGACAGGCCCTGCGTGCCACACCAACCGGCGCAGTTGTTTCTATACGGCGCTGCGAGATGGGCAAGAGGTGGAGTTGATGGCGCCCGAGGCGTAAGCGCAGCGCTCGGTCAGAGGCCGACCATCCGGCGGATCTCCTCAGGGGTCGTTCCGTTTGCGCGATAGGTCGCGATGGCCCGCGCATCGTCGCGTTTGGCCAGGCGTTTGCCTGTCTCGTCACGGATCAGCCGGTGGTGATGATAGACCGGGGTCGGCAGACCCAAAAGGCGTTGTAGCAGAACTTGCAGCCCGGTGATCGGGATCAGATCGGCGCCGCGCACGATGTGGCTGATGCCCTGGTCCGCATCGTCGATGACAGAGGCCAGCACATATGAGACGGTCTCGATCTCCTTGCGGCCCAGAACCGCATCTCCGGCGTCCTGCCAGAGCTTGGCGGCGCTCACCTGGTGGAGGCCGGGGGTATCGGGCCCGGTCTCTTGGTAAGTGAGCGGACGGGTGACCCGTTCCAGCGCGGCCCTGAGGTTCAGTCGCAGCGCGTCACCGGGTTTGCGCGAACACATCGGGCGGGCCCGGCAGGTACCTGGATAGGGGCCGTGGCGTGCCACCCCTTCCTGCGGGGCGGACAGCGCCGCGCGGATATCGGCCCGGGTGCAGCTGCATGGAAAGATCAACCCCTCATCGGCCAGATGCATCAGACTGGCATTGTACCGCGCCAGATGATCGGATTGTCGCAAGACCGGTTCGGGCCACTCCAGCCCCAGCCAGCGCAAATCGTCATAGATCTGCGCCTCCCATTCGGGCCGCGATCTGGCGATGTCCGTATCTTCGATCCGCAGCAAGAAAACCCCGCCCGCGGCCCGAGCCATGCCATGCGCCAGGATTGCGGAATAGGCATGGCCAAGATGTAGGGGCCCTGTCGGAGATGGTGCAAACCGGGTCGTGAATGTCACGCTTTTTCAAGAATGTAGACGTTGGATTTGAGGTCAATTCCGGGCAGGTGATCGCCGTATTCCTTGCTCAGCAGCCGTGCAGCCCCGCAATCGAGCCATTCGTTCACACGCGCCTCGTTCTCGGGCACGGCCAGGGCGTGATCGTTGAGGGAGAAGACCAGCTTTCCACCCGAAGCCAGCCCGTTCATCAGAGTGTCCAACACGCTGATCGGAGCGGCACCGATGACACCTATCGCGGCGATCGCGGCATAGTCTCCGGGTGCATGTGGCAAAGGTGTGTCCGGCCCGATCTGCGCGAGGGTCCGGTAGACATCCTTTTTGCCCGCTTCGGCCAGCATCTCGGCCGAGAGATCCAGACCATCTATGGTCTCGAACCCGGCCAGCTTGAGTGCCAGACCCGACAAGCCCGTCCCGCACCCGAAATCCAGGATAGGGGCTGTGAGGTCGTCCATCCGCGCGGCGAGCGCCTGGGCACAGCGGCGTGGGGTTGCATAGCCGTTTTCCGCAATCTCCGCGTCATAGCTGGCTGACCAATCGTCATAAAGATCACGTGTTTGCGCCGCAGTGCGCGCCGTATAGGCCGTGTTCAGAAATCCTTTCGTCATACGGTTATGTTAAGACTTTGCGTCAGGCGGCGTCCAGCCCTTGTTGCGCGAGCCATCCGGTCCAATCGGCCTTGGCCCTGTCGGTATAGGCTTTGTAACGGTCCTTCCGCCCGCGCCGCCCGCCTTTCACGCCATCGACTGGCGGGAAAAGGCCGAAATTCACATTCATCGGCTGGAACGTCTTGGCGTCGGCGCCGCCGGTGATGTGGGTGATCAGCGCGCCCATCGCCGTGGTTGCGGGCGGGGCAGAGACGGGCCTGCCGCGCATCTCACCCGCGGCCATCCGCCCGGCCAAGAGGCCCATGGAAGCACTTTCGACATAGCCCTCCACGCCTGTGATCTGACCGGCAAAACGAATGTTGGGGCGGGATTTCAGCCGCATCTGATCGTCCAGCAGGGTGGGCGAGTTGATGAAGGTGTTTCGATGAATGCCTCCGAGACGCGCGAAGGAGGCGTTTTGCAGGCCGGGAATCATCTTGAAAACATCGGTTTGTGCGCCGTACTTCATCTTGGTTTGAAAGCCCACGATATTGTAAAGCGTGCCCAGGGCGTTGTCGCGGCGCAGTTGCACGACGGCCCAGGGTTTGACATCCGGATCGTGCGGATTGGTCAGGCCCACGGGTTTCATCGGGCCGTGGCGCAGGGTCTCTCGCCCCCGCTCGGCCATCACCTCGATGGGCAGGCACCCGTCGAAATAGGTGGCCGTCTCGCCGTCGTGGAACTCCGTCTTGTCGGCAGCCAGAAGCGCGTCGATGAACGCCTCGTACTGCTCGCGGGTCATCGGACAATTGATATAGGCGGTGCGCTCCTCCTCGGTCTCGCCTTTGTCATAGCGCGATTGCCGCCAGGCGTGATCCATGTCGATGGACTCGAAATAGACAATCGGAGCGATGGCGTCGAAAAACGCCAGCGCCTCGGCCCCTGTCTCTGCACGGATCGCTTCGGCCAGCGCGCCGGAGGTCAGCGGCCCGGTCGAGATGATCCACTGCCCTTCGCGGGGCAAGGTGGTTATCTCTTCATACGAAACCGAAATACGCGGATGGGCCTTAAGCTGGGCCGTCACGGCTTCGGCAAAAGGATCGCGGTCCACCGCAAGGGCGCCGCCCGCAGGCAACTTGTGCGCATCCGCCGTGGCCATGATCACGCCGCCGCCCGCGCGCATTTCCCAATGCAGCAGGCCGACCGCGTTTTGCTCGTCATCATCCGAACGGAACGAGTTGGAACATACCATCTCCGCCAGATGACCGGTGCGGTGTGCAAAAGTTTCAACTTTGGGGCGCATCTCGTGGATCACCACGTTGACGCCCATATTGGCGGCCTGCCATGCGGCCTCGGACCCGGCCATGCCGCCGCCCACGATATGAAGTGTATCAGACATAGCCGCCGGTCTAGTGCCAATGACACGTTTGCGCAATGTCACCGCCCAAATAGCAGGTTGCGCCACGGGGGAAAGTCGGGGCCGCCATGGGAACTGTCAGCGACCGGGTGAGAGGACGGTCTGGAGGAACGGTTCGACCACGGCGGCCCGAATTGCAAGCTTTCCAAGAACCCGCCCAACTTGTGCCACAATATTGCCCAAATTGCCAGACCGAAGATCCGGTCAATTAAGACTTATTGTTCCCAGTTGGGGTCACGCTTTTCAAGGAAAGCTGCGATACCTTCTTGTGTATCACGTGCGAGCATATTCTGCACCATTACGTCACCGGTATAGGCGTAAGCTTGCTCAACCGGCATCTCGAGTTGGTCGTAATAGGCCCGTTTGCCGGTTTTCACCGCCAGGCCCAGCTTGGCCGCGATGGTGTCGGCCAGGCTGCGCGCTTCGGCGGCCAACTGATCGGCGGGCACCACGCGGTTGATCAGGCCAAGGGATTCGGCGCGGTGCGCGTCGATGAACTGGCCCGTGGTCAGCATCTCGAAGGCTTGCTTGGTGGGGATATTCCGCGATAGCGCCACCATCGGGGTCGAGCAGAACAGGCCGATATTGACCCCGTTGACGCCAAATCTGGTTCCGTCCGCGGCAACGGCCAGATCGCAGCTGGCCACCAATTGGCACCCGGCAGCGGTGGCGATCCCGTGGACCTGGGCGATCACCGGCTGGGGCAGTTCGCGGATCGTGGTCATCATCCGGGCACAGCGGTCAAAGAGGTCCTTGAAATAGGCCTTGCCGCCATCCTCGGCCTGGCGGCCTTGGGTCATCTGTTTCAGATCGTGACCTGCGCAGAACGCCTTGCCCGCTCCGGACACGATCACCGCGCGGATGTCGCGATCCTCCTTCAATGCGTCGAACTGGTTCTGCAAGGCCGCCAGCATCTCATCGGACAGGGCGTTGAGCCGGTCCGGGGCGGTCATGTGCAGATGCGCCACGGCCCCTGTGTCGTTACGTTCCAGAATTGCCATCTTGCCTTCCTCCCGGTTTGGACGTGAGTTTAGGCGCAAGATCTGACGAGGGAAAGAGATGTCCAAACCCACGACACTGGCCATGGATGCCGCGGCCCTGAATGCGTTTCTGCAAAAGGTGTTTCCACAAGTCAAAGACGATTTCGTTGTGGAGGAGGTGGCGCCTTTCGAGATGACATTGCGCCTGAAGATCTCGGACCGTCATCTGCGCCCAGGCGGAACCGTGTCGGGGCCATCGATGTTCGGTTTGGCGGATGTCGCCGTCTATCTGATGACCCTGTCGATGATCGGCCCCAAAGCGTTGGCGGTGACCACCAACATCGCGATGGATTTCATGCGCAAACCCGAAGCGGGGCGGGATCTGCTTGCCAAGGGACGGCTCTTGAAGCTGGGCAAATCGCTGTCGGTCGGGGATGTATTGCTGTTCTCGGAAGGTATGGACGATCCTGTCGCGCGCGCCTCGATGACCTATGCCATACCACCGACGGGGTCTGCCGCGGCGGCCCAGACCGGGTAGGCGGAGCAGGAGGCGGGTGCCTTGGGGATCACGGATCGGTCTTGTCCATCCTGATCGACATGAAACCGCCATTGACCCCGGAATTATAGACCCAGACGTTATTGGCCACCGCGGCAGTGACCATGATGGCCGACAGGACGATGATCGCAGGGTTGGACGAGATAAAGGCCACGTCATCGAGCAATGGAGTGATCACACGCGTGCCCTTATATCCGTTTCCGGTGCGGGTCAGATAAAGGACCGACGGTCTGGTTTTATAGGTGGGAACGCGCATCGTTCCAGGTGTCGTGATCGCAACGCGAAACTCGTCGGTTTCTGCAACGCAGCGCATTCCGCTGATCCGGGTGCGCTTCCTGTTGGGGTCGTTCGCCTCAAGGCTGTCTCCGATGGCTTGGTGGGGCTGCGTTCCGAAACCGACCCGATCCTCAAAGGAAAACGTCCGGATCGTCAGGTTTCGATAGCCTGTGACGTGGTTTTCCTGAAAGGGGCTGGACTTGAACGCCACATCCTGAGGGGCATTGACCTGGGTGGCATCGGCGCAGCCCATGATGCCGATTGCCGCCAGCGCGAACAAGGAAGAGAGAGGTCTTAATGGATTATGCACCCGATGTCGTGAGTGGTCGTCGTTAACCATGCTGATTCTCATGAGCGTCACAAGGGATCTTCCTTGGTCAGACAACCTGCTGACCGCCGCAAATGTTGTGATGATCGCCGGGCATCGACTATAATCTCAGAATGGGGTAATATAATACCTTATTTTCAAGGCATTGATTTGCAAAGGTTTTTTAGTCTGCCCAGCTATTGACCGGATCGGGTGCGCTCTGTAAAACCCAGCAATCGAATTTCGGCGGGGCGCGGCATGCGCCTCGCCTTTCACGTAAAACAGGATGATCCTGCCATGAAAACCTATTCTGCGACCCCGGCAGATATCGACAAGAAATGGATCCTGATCGACGCCGAGGGCGTTGTTCTGGGCCGTCTCGCCTCGATCGTTGCCATGCGCCTGCGTGGCAAGCACAAACCTTCGTTTACGCCCAACATGGATATGGGCGACAATGTCATCATCATCAACGCCGACAAGGTGCAGATGACCGGCAAGAAACGCGAAGAGAACTTTTACTGGCACACCGGCCACCCCGGCGGCATCAAGTCCCGCACCAAGGCACAGATCCTTGAAGGCAAGTACCCTGAGCGCGTTGTTATGCAGGCGGTCAAGCGGATGTTGCCCGGCAACCGGTTGAGCCGTGTACAGATGACCAACCTGCGCGTTTATGCAGGGGCCGAGCATCCTCACGAGGCCCAAAGCCCTGACGTTCTGGATGTCAAATCCATGAACAAGAAAAATACGCGGAGCTAAGACACATGGCTGACGAAATCAACACTCTCGAAGATCTGGCCGCCGCCACCGGGGTTGAGCCCGTGGCACAAGAGGTCATCACCCGCGAGCCCGTCCGCGACGAGCTGGGCCGCGCCTATGCGACTGGCAAGCGCAAGGACGCGGTCGCCCGTGTTTGGATCAAACCCGGTTCGGGCAAGGTCACCGTGAACGGACGCGAAATTAACGCCTATTTTGCGCGCCCCGTTTTGCAGATGATCCTGCGCCAGCCCTTTACCGTGGCCGGTGTCGAGGACGAGTTCGACGTGCAGGCAACGGTCAAGGGCGGCGGGTTGAGCGGCCAGGCCGGCGCGGTCAAGCATGGCATCTCCAAGGCACTTCAGCTTTATGACCCGTCGCTGCGCGGCGCGCTCAAGGCAGCCGGTTTCCTGACCCGCGACAGCCGCGTGGTTGAGCGTAAGAAATACGGTAAGGCCAAAGCGCGTAAGAGCTTCCAGTTCTCTAAGCGTTAAGTCTCTGCCCAGAACATTGCGAATGCCGCCCCGGATCCGGGGCGGCTTTTTCTATTTTATTTCAATTTTCTATGGCGCAAAATATAAGTGTTGCTTTAACGCCGGGGTCGCCGCTCACCGCGTGCCGCGGCATGTGGCGAGGCCAGGACCAACGGTTATCTTCGGGCGGCTGACGCCAATGATTTTCCCAACCGGGTTTTTTTGTGCCAGAGTGTGGGGACATGAAGCGGGGGGAAACCACACCATGTTCCAAACCATCATTGTCGGGCTGGACGGGTCCGATCACGCCGAACACGCGCTCAAGCTCGCTTGCGATCTGGCTGACAAATACGGCTCAACGCTGCATCTCATCCACACACCCCAGCCGCAGACGGTGGCCTTTGCGATGGGCGCGGTGGCGGGATATCACGCCGCCACCACCATGCCCTCGGAGACCGAGGTCCAGGACGCGTCCGAAAAGATCCTGAATGCGGGCAAGGCCATTGCCGCTGAACACGGTCATGCGGATGTCCAGACCCACAGCACCCGCGGCGATCCGGCCGAAGAGATCATCGCCTGCGCCGACAAGAACGGTGCCGATCTGATCGTGACGGGCCGCAGGGGCCTGGGCAGTCTTGGCTCGCTTTTGCAAGGCAGCACCTCGCAAAAGGTCAATCACCTTGCCAAATGTGCGTGTCTTTCCGTGGTTTGACCGCACCCTGAGTTCGACAAAATGAGAAATGCCAGCGCAAGATCGGGCGCTGGCATTTGACCTTTGACAGAAAGGACGGTCGGCTCAGTCTGTTTCGGACATCAGCTGTGCCTTGGCCTCGACCATCAGCTCGGCCATCTTGGCGCGGATTGTCGCCTCGTCGGCCTTATCGCCCAAATCGCCCGAGACCTTGCGATAGACGTCCTCGTGACCGGCCTCCTCGAAATCGGATTTGACGACTTCCTTGGCATAGTCCGCCGCCTCGTCGCCGGATTTGCCCAGCAATTCCGCCGCCCAGAGGCCCAGCAGCTTGTTGCGGCGGGCATCGGCCTTGAACTGCATCTCGGCATCATGGGCGAACTTGTTCTCGAATGCGTTTTCGCGGTCGTCGAATGTGGTCATATCAGCATCATCCCTTGATCGGTGCCGGTTGGTTTACCTTGATGTGCCATTGTGCCCGCGCCAGTTCAAGGGCTCTGCGACGCTTGCGACCTCAAGGCCCTTGGCGTAAGACGGCGCCAAAGCGGCGTGACTCTCACACCGCATGGGAAAGGACGCCTATGGCCCGGCGCAAGAAAATCTACGAAGGCAAGGCGAAGATCCTCTATGAAGGCCCTGAACCGGGGACGATTGTACAGTATTTCAAGGATGATGCCACGGCCTTTAACGCCGAAAAGAAGGACGTGATCGAGGGCAAGGGCGTACTCAACAACCGCCTGAGCGAGTTTTTCATGGCCGGCCTGACCGCCATCGGCGTCCCGAACCATTTCCTCAAGCGGTTGAACATGCGCGAGCAATTGGTGCGCAGTTGCGAGATTGTCCCGCTGGAAGTGATCGTGCGCAATTATGCGGCCGGGTCGATGTCGAAACGGCTGGGCATCGAAGAGGGCACGCAGTTGCCGCGCCCCATCATCGAATACTGTCTCAAGGATGACGCCCTGGGCGATCCATTGGTCAGCGAAGAGCATATCGCCGCCTTTGGCTGGGCCAGCCAGCAGGATATGGACGATATTCTCAGCCTGGCTTTGAGGGTCAACGATTACATGTCCGGTGTCATGTATGCCGTCGGCATCCGGCTCGTCGACTTCAAGATCGAGGTGGGCCGTGTCTATGACGGTGATTTCCAGCGCCTGATCGTGGCCGATGAGATCAGCCCCGACAGCTGCCGTTTGTGGGATATCGAGACCGGCCGCAAGCTGGACAAGGATGTCTTTCGGCGCGATCTCGGCTCGCTCACGGATGCCTATACGGAAGTGGCGCAGCGCTTGGGCGTGATGCCCAAGGGGGCCACGGGCATGATGAAGCCGACATTGATCAATTGATCCGCCAGGGGGCCGGATCTGGGTATGTGGGACCACAACAAAAGCAAGGACAGGTCGTAAGATGAAGGCACGGGTTCATGTGATGCTGAAACAGGGGGTTCTGGACCCGCAGGGAGAGGCCGTGCGCCACGCTTTGGGGGCCATGGGCTTTGCCGGGGTTAAGGGCGTGCGCCAGGGCAAGGTGATCGAGCTCGATCTGGTTGAGGGCACGGGCGAGGATCAGGTGCGCGATATGTGCGAAAAGCTTTTGGCAAACACGGTGATCGAATCCTATACCATCGAAATGGAGCAGATGGGATGAAGGCCGCAGTTGTCGTCTTTCCCGGATCCAATTGCGATCGCGATCTGGCGGTGGCCTTTCGCGCGGCGGGCTTCGATGTGCAGATGGTCTGGCACAAGGATGCCGATCTGCCTGCCGGTGTGGATATCGTGGGGATCCCTGGAGGCTTCTCTTACGGCGATTATCTGCGCTGCGGCGCGATTGCCGCGCAATCCACGATCTGCGGCGCGATCAAGATCCATGCCGAGCGCGGTGGCTATATCTTGGGTGTGTGCAACGGGTTCCAGGTGCTGACCGAAACCGGGTTGCTGCCCGGCGCGCTTTTACGCAATGCAGGCCTGAAATACATCTGCAGGACGGTTGGGCTTCGGGTGGAGACCTCGGCCTCGATCTTTACCGAAGGCTACAACGCCGGTGACGTGATCGGTATTCCGATCGCGCATCATGACGGCAATTACTTTGCCGATGAGGAGACCATTGCCCGGCTCAAGGGCGAGGATCGCGTGGCGTTCCGGTATGCCGAGAATCCAAACGGGTCGCGGGACGATATCGCGGGCATCCTGTCGCCGAACCGTCGGGTGCTGGGAATGATGCCGCATCCCGAACGCGCGGCCGATCCGGGCCATGGCGGCACCGATGGTGTCGCTTTGTTCCGGGCGATGGCAGGCGCGTTGACCGAAGCGTGAAGAGGGTCGCCTCAGCCCGTGCTTGGCGCGCGCCCGAGCGAGGTGTAGCCTGCCCGCATGAGTGAGAGCAGCCAGAATTCCAGACCCAGCTCTTCGGCAACGGCGCTGGTGCGCGCGCGCCCTGACAGGTCGGTGTGGTATCTGCGCGGCGCGTTCCTGTTAATCCTGACCGTGGCGACAACGACCGTTTATGTCACCAACTCGTGGCTCACGACCCGGTTCACCGCAAGCACCCAGAACCGCGCCGAACTGCGGCTGGCCCTCTATTCAGGCAACCTGATCTCGGAATTGCGCCGCAATGCGATCGTGCCGCAGCTTTTGGCGCGCGACCCCACTTTGATAGGGGCGCTGAACTCCAGCGATTTCAGCGGCTCGACCCAGCGGCTCATTTCATTCGTCGAAGAGATCGGGGCGGCCTCGCTGATGCTGCTGGATCGCGAGGGGCGCACCGTGGCGGCCACGGATCGCAACCGGCTGGGCCAGCAACACCGTGCCGAGCCCTTCTTTATTGATGCGCTGCGCTCGAACGCCACTGTCTTTTCGGTGATCCGGAGGGAGGAGGGCACGTATGCCTTTATCTATTCGCGCCGCATCGAAAGCGTGTCGGCGGTGACCGGGGTGATCGTGGTCGAGGTCGATCTGGCCAAGTTCGAAAGGGCCTGGGCCGGCATCTCGGACGCGGTCCTGGTCAGCGACAGCACCGGCACCATCATCCTGGCCACCGAGCCGCGCTGGCGCGGGCTGAACGAACGCCAGGCCCTGGCCCGCGAGACACCGCATAACGCCATTGCCCGCGCGATCCGGGCGACGGCCGATTGGACGGCGGTGCCCGTGGATGCCTATCTGCAAGGCGAGGCGGTGATGCGGTCCGAGGCACGCATTCCGTTTCAGGGATGGCGGATGGTGTCCTACACCACCTATGCGAGCGTGCGCGAGCGGGTGAACGGCGTGCTGGCCCTCGAGATTATGGGATTTGCGATTCTTCTGGCGCTCGTTTTCTATTTTCTGAGCAGAAAGAGCGCGTTGCGCGTGGCGCTGTTTCAGCGGGAATCAGCGGAGCTTCGCGCACTCAATGCGAGGCTACAGCGGGAAATTGCCGAACGCGAGCGGGTGGAAAAGACCCTCGAAGTGGCCGAGCAAACGCTGGCTCAAAGCTCCAAGCTCGCCGCCCTGGGAGAGATGTCGGCGGCCGTCAGTCACGAGTTGAACCAGCCGCTGGCGGCGATGAAAACCTATCTGGCCGGGGCGCGTCTGCTGTTGCGGCGCAACCGGCCGGATGAGGCCCTGGCGAGCTTTGGGCGAATCGACGGGCTGATCGAGCGGATGGGGGCGATCACGCGCCAGCTCAAATCCTATGCCCGCAAGGGTGGTGATCAGTTCAGCCCGGTAAATATGGGCGATGCGCTGGCCTCGGCGCTGTCGATGATGGAACCGCAATTGCGCCAGCGTCAGGTGCGCATCGCGCGGGTTTTGCCGGATGCGCCGGTTCTGGTGATGGGCGACCGGGTGCG
This sequence comes from Aestuariivita sp., assembly GCF_021404545.1. Classification (GTDB taxonomy): domain Bacteria; phylum Pseudomonadota; class Alphaproteobacteria; order Rhodobacterales; family Rhodobacteraceae; genus Aestuariivita. The sequence continues at coordinate 21,684 of NZ_JAAWWD010000048.1, read as the reverse complement.
CATCGAACAGGTGATGATCAACCTCTTGCGCAACGCGCTTGATGCCACCAAATCGGTAAAGGACCCGGAGATCGAAATCATACTGGCCGCAGGCAACACCGCCACGCTGACGGTGCGCGACAACGGACCGGGGATCGAGGATTTGGATGCGCTCTTTGAGCCCTTTTATACAACCAAGCAGCCCGGCGACGGGGTGGGTCTGGGGCTTGCCATCTCATCCGGGATCGTGAACGACCATGGTGGCAGGCTGACGGCCCGAAACGGTCAGCAGGGCGGCGCGGTGTTCGAGATGCGCCTGCCGGTTGTAACGAAGGACGAAAGACAAGCCGCCGAATAACGGCGCCAGAAACCGAGGATCCCGCGATGGCGCAGGCCATGAAGATAGCGATTGTGGATGACGAACAGGATATGCGGCAGTCGATCAGCCAGTGGCTGGCGCTGTCGGGATACGACACCGAGACGTTCCCCTGCGCCGAGGACGCCTTGCGCGTGCTGGGCCCGGAATACCCCGGCATTGTGATCTCGGATATCAAGATGCCGGGCATGGATGGTATCCAGTTCCTCAAGAAGCTGATGGGCACCGACAGCGCGCTGCCGGTGATCATGATCACCGGCCATGGCGATGTGCCCATGGCGGTCGAGGCGATGCGCGTGGGCGCCTATGATTTCCTGGAGAAACCGTTCAACCCCGACCGGATGAGCGAACTGGCCAAACGCGCAACCATCGCGCGGCGGCTGACCATGGACAATCGCGCGCTGCGCCGGGAACTGTCGGACGGCTCGCAACTGATGAAAAAGCTGATCGGCTCGTCCCCGGTGATGGAGCGGTTGCGCGAGGATATCCTCGATCTGGGCCAGGCAGACGGTCATGTTCTGATCGATGGCGAGACCGGCACCGGCAAGACGCTGGTGGCCCATGCGCTGCATGCGGTTGGCAGCCGGGCGGGCAAGAAATTCGTTCTGATCTCGTGTTCTGCCTATGAGGAAGAGGCGCTGGCCAAACGGCTATTTGGGCCGGTGAACCCCGAGGATACGCAGCTGCCCGCCGTGGAGGAGGCGCGGGGCGGTACGCTGGTTCTGGAGGATGTGGAGGCCCTGTCGGAGACCTTGCAGGCCCGGCTTTTGAGCATGATCAACGAGCAGGGCACCCCGGCCGAGACCCGGATCGTGGCGATCTGCAATATGCAGGAACAGGACCGGACCTGCGAGGATGCACTCAGGCCGGATCTCTTTTACCGTCTGGCCGCATTGCGCATCACCGTGCCGCCGTTGCGCCAGCGCGGCGAAGATATCCTGACGCTCTTTACCCGGCTCAGCGATCAGTTCGCCGAGGAGTACGGGTGTGACGCACCTCAGGTGAGCGCGCAGGAGGCCGCACAGCTCTTGCAGGCGCCGTGGCCCGGCAATGTTCGTCAGCTGATCAATATCGCAGAACGGGCGGTGTTGCAGTCGCGCCGCGGCTCGGGAACGATCGCCTCGCTCTTGATGTCGGATCATGAAGAGATGCAGCCGGTGATGACCACCGAAGGCAAGCCGCTGAAGGAATATGTCGAGGCGTTTGAGCGGATGCTGATCGACAACACCATGCGGCGGCACAAAGGGTCGATTGCGTCGGTGATGGACGAATTATGCCTGCCGCGCCGGACCTTGAACGAAAAGATGGCCAAATACGGCCTGCAACGGGCCGATTACCTCTGAGCCGGAGCCAGAAACTGACACAGTTTCTGGCCAATTTCCGACCCGGAAATTGGGGCGCTTGAAACGGCGCCCCGCGCGGCAACCGCGTCGGTTTTTGGGGCTGTCTTCCGGGACAGAAAATAGGGTCGCGCACTTTGGCCATTGTCATCGGAGGCCCCATCGCCTTATGGTGCGGGAACGGACGCGGCCTTAGGTCTGCGCCGTATCCTCGAGTTTCGCTGCCTGAGTGTGGACCGCGGCATCGCCCAGCCCAGCAGGCAGACCGATTGAGCCCCCATTGCGGGGCTGACAGCAACGCCTTTGACCGATTGCGGCAAGGGAGATAATTGGCAGGCTAGGCCGAGACGCTCGCCTGTCGGAGAAGAACCGCGATGACGCGCGTGCGAGCATTGAGCATCCAGGCAAGAGGGCCGATTGCCCGTTGCCTCCGCGCGTCCAAAATCGCCCGGACAAGACACCACCCATATCGCCTCGGACCCCCTGGATCCGGGGCGCTCCTTGGGTTGTGCATCAAGGACTTATGCCAAAGAAAATGCTTATCGATGCCACCCACGCGGAGGAAACCCGCGTCGTGGTGGTCGATGGAAACAAGGTCGAGGAGTTCGACTTTGAATCCGAAAACAAACGCCAGCTTGCAGGCAATATCTATCTCGCCAAGGTAACGCGGGTCGAACCGTCGCTTCAGGCGGCCTTTGTGGATTACGGTGGGAACCGGCACGGGTTCCTGGCGTTTTCCGAGATCCATCCCGACTACTATCAGATACCGGTCGCCGACCGCGAAGCGCTGATGGAAGAAGAGCGCGTCTATGCCGAAGCGCAGCGCGCGCGCGACGAAGAGGATGAGGCCAAGCCCAAGCGTGCCCGCCGCACCCGTTCCCGCGGTAAATCACGGGCCGAGACGGTCAAGACCGACGATGCGGTCGAGACGGTCGAAGTCTCTGCCGGGATCGAGGGGATGGAAACCATCGACCTCGATGAGGTCGGGGATGCCGATGTGCTGGGGGTGCCGGAAGGCTCCTCTCCGATGGAGACCGTCGCCGAAACGCCCGTTGAAGAGCCCGCTGAGGAACAGGCGGAAATCGAGGCCGATGCACGACCCGACGATACACCCGACGACGCCGAAACGTCCAAGCATTCGGACGATGGCGAGGAGGATAATGACGGCGCGGATGCCACCGCCAAGGATGACAGCATCGAATCGGTGGCCGACGATGACGACATCGAAGACATCCGTCCCGTGCGCAAACCCCGCCCGCGCCGCTACAAGATCCAAGAAGTGATCAAGGTGCGCCAGATCCTTCTGGTGCAGGTCGTCAAGGAAGAGCGCGGCAATAAGGGGGCTGCGCTGACCACATACCTCTCGCTCGCGGGCCGCTATTGCGTGCTGATGCCCAACACCGCCCGCGGTGGCGGGATCAGCCGCAAGATCACCAACGCTGCCGACCGCAAGAAGCTCAAGGAGATCGCAAACGAGATCGACGTGCCCAAGGGGGCCGGCCTGATCGTCCGCACAGCCGGGGCCAAACGCACCCGGGCCGAGATCAAGCGCGACTATGAATATCTGCAGAGGCTTTGGGAGCAGATCCGCGAACTGACCCTGAAATCGATCGCACCTGCCAAGATCTATGAGGAAGGGGACCTGATCAAACGCTCGATCCGCGACCTCTATAACCGCGAGATCGACGAGGTTCTGGTCGAGGGCGAGCGTGGCTACCGCATCGCCAAGGACTTCATGAAGATGATCATGCCGTCCCATGCCAAGAACGTGAGACACTACCAGGATGGTTTGCCGCTTTTTGCGCGTTTCCAGGTCGAGAGCTATCTGTCGGGGATGTTCAACCCCACGGTGCAGCTGAAATCGGGTGGCTATATCGTGATCGGCGTGACCGAGGCGCTTGTGGCCATCGACGTCAACTCGGGCCGCGCGACCAAGGAAGGCTCTATCGAAGAGACCGCGCTCAAGACCAACCTGGAGGCCGCCGACGAAGTGGCCCGCCAGCTGCGTCTGCGGGATCTGGCCGGGCTGATCGTGATCGACTTTATCGACATGGACGAGCGCAAGAACAACAGCGCCGTTGAAAAGCGGATGAAGGACAAGCTGAAAACCGACCGCGCGCGTATTCAGGTGGGCCGCATTTCGGGATTTGGCCTGATGGAGATGTCGCGCCAGCGTCTGCGCCCCGGCATGCTGGAGGCCACAACACAGCCGTGCCCATCCTGTCACGGCACCGGCCTCATCCGCTCGGATGACAGCATGGCCTTGCAGATCCTGCGCCAGATCGAGGAGGAGGGCACGCGCCGCCGCTCTCGCGAGGTGTTGATCAAATGCCCTGTGGATATCGCCAATTTCCTGATGAACCAGAAACGCGAACATATTGCCCAGATCGAGGGGCGCTATGGTCTGGCGGTTCGGGTCGAAGGCGATATGCATCTGGTCAGCCCTGATTTCTCGATGGAGAAGTTCAAGACCGCGACCCGCGCGATCCCCGCTGTCACAGCGCCGGTGGTGTCGGTCGACAGCTCTTTGATGGAAGAGGTCGATGCCGAGGATGACGTGGTGGTCGAGGCAGAGGGTCCCGACCGTCCCGAGAGCGAGGATATCGACGACAAGCCCAAGCGGCGCCGCAGACGTCGCAGACGGGGCCGGGGCCGCAAGGAGAATGGATCGGACGAGAACGGTGCCGATGAGAACGGCTCGGACGAGGCCGTGTCGGATGAGGTCGTCCCGGCGGACGCAGCGGAGGCAAGCGCTGACGCGGAACCGCCCGAGCAGACCGAGCCGGATACACCGGAGGTCGTTGCCGAACAGGGGCCGCCCAAGCGCACGCGGAAACGTGGGGGCCGGGGCCGGAAAGCGTCCAAGCCGGGTGAGGATGCGGTGACCGAAGACGCGGTGACTGAACACGCGGTGACCGAGGATGCGGTGGCTGGGCCCGAGGCAGAGACTGAGGTGGAAACGGCACCTCAATCGGACATCGCCGAGGATGAGGGGAACAAGCCTAAAAAGCCGCGCAAGCGCGCCCCTCGGAAAACCAAGGCTCAGAAAGATGCCGAAGCCGCCGCGCTGCAAGCCCAGGCCACGACTGAGGATGCAGCGGACGCTCCGGCGGAACCAGCAGCACCTGAGCCGACGCCGACGCCTGAGCCGGTTGCCGCATCAGAGCCCCCGGTCGAGCCTGATCCGGTGGCCGAGGCGGAGCCCGCACCAAAGCCCGTTACGGTGGCCGTGGCCGAACGGGCGGCAGAGCCCGCGCCGGAACCGGAACCGGTTGCCGAGGCTGAACCGGTCGCCGAGGCGCCGCCAAAGCCCAAGCGGCGCGGGTGGTGGTCGCTCTGACTTGAGAAAGGACGGGTCGCTTCGGCGGCCCGTTTTGCTATGCGCGGCAGGCTTGGACGCTGCGCGCCTATCCTGCCTTGCGGATCATATAGACCTGGACCGATCCTTCATCGGTCTGATCCAACAGGTCGTGCCCGGCCTCGACACAGAAATGGGGAATGTCGATGATCGCTGCCGGATCATCGGCAAGCACACGCAGAACGCCTCCGGTCTCCATCGCTTTGAGACGCTTGCGCGCTTTGAGAACGGGCAGGGGGCACAAAAGCCCGGTGGCATCCAAGGTGTCGGCAATCTGGGTCATGCCAGCGGCATATCGCACTTCAGGCGCAACGGGAATCGGTTTTCGTGCCCCGGACCGGTACCCGACGATTGGCGCGGTGCTGAGGGCATATGCCGCGGCGATGCGCCCCGATCCACAGGTTTGTGACCACGCGGGCAGGTGACGAGCCACGGCGAATCCCATAAGTCATGCACATGTTCGGATTCGACATCATCGACGCCTCTTTGCTGCCTGCCATGCTGATCGCGCTCACGGCGGGGATCATCAGCTTTCTCAGCCCCTGCGTGCTGCCCATCGTGCCGCCCTATCTGGCTTACATGAGCGGCGTGTCGATCAACGAGATGGAGGGGCAGGCCGCCGCGCGGCGCAAAGCCACAATATCGGCGCTGTTTTTTGTGCTGGGGCTGTCGACCGTCTTTTTGTTCCTGGGCTTCACGGCTTCTGCATTCGGGGCGTTTTTCCTGCAAAACCAAGCGCTTTTCGCCCAGATTTCAGGTGTCGTGGTAATCGTGTTTGGCCTGCATTTTCTGGGTGTGTTCCGCATTCCGATCCTGGATCAGGAAGCCCGGCTTGAAGCGGGTGACAATGGCGGATCCTCGTTTGGCGCCTATATTCTGGGGCTGGCCTTTGCCTTTGGCTGGACCCCGTGCATCGGGCCGCAACTGGGGGCGATCCTGTCGATCGCGGCGTCCGAGGCATCGGTGGCGCGCGGGACCGTGTTGCTGGGTATTTACGCGGCGGGTCTGGGGATCCCGTTCCTGCTCGCGGCGATGTTCCTGAGCCGGGCGATGGGCGTGATGAACCGCATCAAGCCCTATATGGGTGCCATCGAAAAGGCGATGGGCGTGCTCTTGCTGCTGGTCGGCGTGGCGCTCTTGACCGGTGCCTTCACGCGGTTTTCCTGGTGGCTTTTAGAGACTTTTCCGGCGATGGCCTATATCGGCTGAGCCATTGAGCCTTACCCTTTGACAAAAAAGAGGCTACTCTCGCTGCAACAAAAAATGCAGACGGGCAGTCTGGGGTATGGCAACGCAAACGTCCAAACAGGTGCGGCGGCGCCGGGTTTTCTACATTCCCGGTTACGATCCCATTCACCCGCGCAGGTACCGTGAGCTTTATCGCAAGGAAGGCCGCGCGCAGGCCGACATCTCGGGCTATGAGATCGGGCTGAAACCCAAGACCGGCAAGGGCAATTACGGCTGGCATGTCACCGCTCAGATGCAGGGGCAGGCCACCCAAGCCGATATCGACGTGCTGGTCTGGTCCGATATCGTGCGCGACAGCATGTCCAATTCGATCCCGGCCACCTATGGCCAGCTGCTGCGCACCGCCTGGACCTATGCTGCGTCGGGCGCGCTCTGGCGATTGATGCGGATGCGCAAAGGTCCGGTGATTGCGGCGCTCTATCCGGTGGGGATGTTGCTGACACAGCTTGTCCTGGCCCTTCTTGCGGGTTGGCTGGTCGCACGCGGGATCGGGGCCGCGGGAGGGGTCTTGGCCAAGGCGGTGGCCCCCTGGATCGGGCCGCTGGTGGTTATGGCCCAGATCGGGGGCGGGCTGGCGCTGGCCGTTTTTGCGCTGCGTTGGTTCAAGGCCCGTGACGGCAAGCTTTATGCATATTACCTGATGCATGATTTTGCCTATTCCGCGCGATGGAACGGAGCCAACGCGCCCGAATTGGAGGCGCGCATGGCCCGGTTCGGAGATGAGATCGCCGAGGCGCTGAACTCGGATGTGGACGAGGTGCTGGTCGTCGGCCATTCCTCGGGCGCGCATCTGTCGGTGTCTATTCTGGCCGACCTGATCCGTGCGGGCCGGGTGCCCGCCGATGGCCCCGCGCTGGGGTTCTTGTCATTGGGACAGGTCGTTCCCATGGTGTCCTTCCTGCCTGACGCGTATCGGTTGCGGGCCGATTTGCAGTTCCTCAGTGCCCGCGATGAACTGGCCTGGGTCGATGTCACGGCCCCGGGCGATGGTTGCGCCTTTGCATTATGCGATCCGGTGGCCGTCTCGGGCGTGGCACCGCAGGACAAACGCTGGCCGCTGGTGATCTCGGCGGCCTTTACCCAGACCTTGTCTGAGGCGCGCTGGAAAGAGCTGCGCTGGCGCTTTTTCCGACTGCATTTTCAGTATCTCTGCGCATTCGACCGGGTTGGCGATTATGATTACTTTCGCATCACGGCCGGGCCGGTGACCTTGGCCGAGCGATTTAGCGGGCGGGCACCCTCGAAGTCCCGCATCGCCAAACCGGTGTCCAAATACACCTCTGTCGCGGCATGACTGTGCAGCCGCCCAAACCGCCGTCTCGCCCGGACCGGGTGTCGTTGTGGCGCTATGCGCAGCTGTTTCGTGCCGATATCCTGTCGGCCCAGCCCGCGCGGCTCTATCGGGCGTGGATGGCGGAATTCAGGACGCCGTTCTTTCGCTCATATCTGCTGAACCAACCCGATCTGGTGCAGACCGTTCTCAAGGACAGGCCCGGCGATTTTCCCAAATCGAACCGGATCGGCGAGGGGTTGCGCCCTTTGCTGGGCAACAGTGTCTTTCTGACCAATGGCGCCACCTGGCAGCGCCAGCGGCGCATTATTGACCCAGCCTTCGAGGGGGGCAAGCTGCGGCACTCGTTTCCTGCGATGTGGGACGCGGGGGAGGCCAGCGTCGCGCGCCTTGCCGCCCATGACGAGGGCACACCGCTGGAGATCGAGGCGGAGACAAGCCATGCCGCGGCCGATGTGATCTTTCGCACATTGTTCTCGATCCCCATCGAGCATGAGATCGCAGGCGCGGTCTTTGCGCGGTTCCGCGAGTATCAACGCAGTCAGCCGATCCTGAACCTGGCCGCATTTCTGCCTCTGCCCGATTGGATGCCGCGCCCGCACCGGCGCAAGACGCGGGACGCCGCGCGGGAGATCCGCACGCTGATCACCCGGCTGACTGCCGATCGGATGGCCGCGATCAAGGAGGGTTGCGCGCCCGACGATCTGGCCACCCGGATCATGACCACGCCCGATCCGCAGACCGGCGACACCTTTGAGACCGAAGAGATGGTCGATCAGGTCGCCATATTCTTTCTGGCGGGCCATGAAACCAGCGCGTCGGCGCTGGCCTGGGCCTTGTATCTGATGGCGCTTTACCCTCAGTGGCAGGAGAGGCTGGCCGAGGAGGCGCATGCGCTTGACGGGGCGCCGCGCGATTTTTCGGTGATGTCGCGCCTGCGTCTGTCGCGGGACATCTTCCGCGAGACGCTGCGGCTTTATCCGCCGGTTCCGATGATGGTGCGCGAGACCACAGGCTCCGAGGCGTTCCGCGATCGCACCATCGCCAAGGGGTCGCAGCTGGTGCTCAGCCCCTGGCACCTGCACCGTCACACCCGGCTTTGGGACAACCCCGACGGGTTCGATCCCGAGCGCTGGCAGACCGAGAACGGCAAAAAATGTATGCGCGAGGCCTATATGCCGTTCTCGGGCGGGCCGCGTGTCTGTCCGGGGGCGGGGTTCGCCATGGCCGAGGGGCCGCTGTTGTTGTCGATGATCCTGCGCGCGTTCCGGATCAGCCCGGTGACTGGGCGGGAGCCTGTGCCGGTGGCGCATCTGACCGTGCGCTCACAAAATGGCATCTGGCTGCGACTGAACCCGCGATAAGGTGCGATCCCTCTACCATTTGAGTGGCGTTTGATTTATGCCGTCGCAAAATTCAACACCGGACCAGAGGGGCCATTATGCCAACCGATTTTGCCGCACAGATGACGGACCGTATTGCCACAGGTGCAGGGTTTATTGCCGCCCTCGATCAAAGCGGAGGATCCACGCCCAAGGCGCTGAGCCTTTATGGGGTGGACCCAACGGAGTATTCCGGTGAGGCCGAGATGTTCGCCGAGGTGCAGGCGATGCGGGCCCGCATCATGCAGGCCCCGGATTTCACAAGCGAGAAGGTGATTGGCGCGATCCTTTTCGAACGCACGATGGGCGAGAGCGTTGCGGGCAAACCGGTGCCTGCGTTTCTTTGGCAGGAGCGCGGCGTGGTGCCCTTCCTCAAGGTCGACAAGGGGCTGGCCGATCAGGCTCAGGGCGTCCAGCTGATGAAAGAGATCCCGGATCTGGACGATGTTCTGGATAAAGCCAAGGCAGCGGGTGTTTTCGGGACCAAGATGCGCTCGGTCGTGCATGAGGCGGATGCCGCCGGGATAGAGGCCGTGGTGGCGCAACAATTCGAGATCGGCAACCGCATCCGGGCCGCGGGTCTGGTGCCGATTATCGAACCTGAGGTGAACATTCATTCCGAGAGTAAAGCCGAAGCCGAGGCGCTGCTGCGGGATGCGCTGGCCCGGCATATTGCGGCACTGGAGGGGGAGGCGCCGATCATGCTCAAGCTGACCATCCCGTCCCAGGCAGGGCTTTATGCGGGGCTGGCCTCTGAGCCCAAGGTGCTGCGGGTTGTGGCCCTGTCGGGCGGGTATTCAACGGATGTGGCCTGCGAAAAGCTGGCACAGAATGCGGGCATGATCGCCAGTTTCTCGCGCGCGCTGACCGAAGGGCTGTCCAAGCAGATGAGCGACGCGGCGTTTCATAAGGCCTTGGGGGAGAACATCGACAAGATCTACAGGGCATCCATCTGAAAGATGCCAGAAACTGACGCAGTTTCCGCCCAATTTCTGACGCAGAAATTGGGCGGATCGTTTTGCGGTGCGCCCAGAAACTGCGTCAGTTTCTGATCAGATTTTGCGTCAAAATCTGGCTATCGAAGAACGCGCACGGGATCTTGGTTGCAAAAGACCACGATCTTCCCGGCATTCTCGACTGCGTGATATCCGCGTCTGTGAAGTTCCGCTTCGAACCGAGCGCGCCCAACATAGCGTTCCATATCCGCCAGCCGCCGCCGCACGACGCCGCCCTCACAGGCCGCTTTGGACGAAAAGAGGTGCAAGAGCCAGCCTTCGGCGCTGAGATATCTGTCGGGCCGTCCCATGCGCACGATCTTCCCCCAATCCGGTTAACGATCCCTGAACCACTCAAGAACAAAGACCCGAATGGCTGATGCCAATCCCATCTCCATCCCGCGCTTCGCGTCGATCTCGGCGGCGAGTTTGTTGATCGGCTTGCCTTGCGCGTCGGCAATCTCCCTAAAGGCGCGCCAAAACGGCTCCTCCAGCGAGACAGAGGTGCGATGCCCGCGGAGCGTGAGAGAGCGCTTGACGGGCCGACCGCTCATGTCTGTTTCTTGCCGTCGAGATCGCGTTTGGCCTTGTCTGTGCTGGCCTGCACCAAGGTTTTTTCGGCCTTGCTGCGCCCGAATTTCACCGCGTTTTCATCGGCCCGGGCCTTTTTTTCGGCCCGCGCCTTTTGCTTGCGAAACCGGTTCAGACTGACCGGTTGCGCCATCACTTCGGCCCGATCATCTGTTCGGGGCGGACGACGCGATCAAAGGTCTCTTCGTCCACAAAGCCCAGCCTGATCGCCTCTTCTTTCAGCGTCGTGCCGTTCTTGTGGGCGGTCTTTGCCACGGCGGTTGCGTTGTCATACCCGATTTCAGGCGCTAGAGCCGTGACCAGCATCAGCGATTCGCGCATCAGCTTGTCGATCCGGGTCTCATCCGCTTTCAGCCCATCCACCAGATTGTCGGTGAATGCCGACGACGCATCGCCCAGAAGCTGCATCGATTGCAGCACATTATAGGCCATCATCGGTTTATAGACATTCAGTTCGAAATGGCCCTGCGATCCGGCAAAGCCCACAGCGGCGTCATTGCCCATGACCTGTGCGCAAACCTGGGTGAGTGCCTCGCATTGCGTGGGGTTGACCTTGCCCGGCATGATCGACGAGCCGGGCTCGTTCTCCGGCAGGATCAGTTCCCCCAGCCCGCAGCGCGGTCCAGAGCCCAGGAACCGGATGTCGTTGGCGATCTTGAAGAGCGATGCCGACACCGTCTTGAGCGCGCCCGAGATCTCGACCATCGCGTCATGGGCGGCCAGAGCCTCGAACTTGTTGGGCGCGGTGACAAAGGGCAGATCGGTGATCTCAGCCATATGCGCGGCCACGGCCTCGGCCCAGCCGTGGCGGGTATTCAAGCCTGTGCCGACGGCGGTGCCGCCCTGCGCCAGCTCATAGATCCGCCCCAGCGCCGATGTCACCCGTGCGATACTCATCGCCACCTGATGGGCATAGCCCGAGAATTCCTGGCTCAGGGTCAGCGGAGTTGCGTCCTGGGTATGGGTACGGCCGATCTTGATGATCCCGCCAAAGGCCTCCACCTTGGCTTCAAGCGCGCGATGAAGCTTCTCCAGCCCCGGCAGCAGCACGTCGCGGGCGGTCATCGCGGTGGCGATATGCATCGCTGTCGGAAAGGTGTCGTTGGAGGACTGGCCCATATTGCAGTGATCGTTGGGATGCACCGGATCCTTGGTCCCCAGCGTGCCGCCCAGAATCTCGATCGCCCGGTTGGCAATGACCTCATTGGCGTTCATGTTCGACTGGGTGCCCGATCCCGTTTGCCAGACCACAAGCGGGAAATTGTCATCGAGCTTGCCTGCCACAACCTCGCCGGCCGCCGCGATGATCGCATCGGCCAGCCGCGCATCCAGGGTGCCTTGGGCCTTGTTCTGCATCGCGCAGGCCTGTTTGATCACCCCCAGCGCGCGCACGATGGCCGTGGGCTGGCGTTCCCAGCCGATCGGGAAGTTGAGGATCGAGCGCTGGGTCTGGGCGCCCCAGTATTTGTCCGAAGGGACCTCCAGCGGGCCAAAGCTGTCTGTTTCGGTGCGTGTCTGAGGCATGGACCCCTCCATCGTTGCGGGATTGCACGCCCGTGTACCGGCCCGGGCAGGTCCGCGCAACTGGCCAGTTGCGCCAAAGTGTAGCAGTATTCCGTCCTCCGAGCGGGCTCTTATCGGCTTTCGCGCGCTCGTGATCAGATCTGGGGTTTGCCCTTGCACGATAATGCCCGATATATGTTCTCAAAGGGAGAGCGCCATGACCAGACAGCAGATGACAGTCTTTACCCTCCGGCGTTTCGCGGCGATGCTGGCCTTATGGGGGCTGACAACCGGGGCGGTTCTGGCCGGGTCGGTCGATGTCTCGCGTTTTGTCGGGACCTATGAGGGATCGGCCGAAGTTCAAACCTCTACGGGCCAGACCGCTCAGCGCGATCTGAGCGTGAAGATTTCCGAAACCGACCGCGGTTTTGTCGCGGCATGGAGCACGACCACCTATCGCAGCGATGGCGCCAGCAAGGAGAAATCCTATGAGATCGAGTTCGTGCCCAGCGACCGGTCGGGGATCTTTGCCGCTGCAATGACGCGCAATGTCTTTGGGCACGCGGTTCAGCACGACCCGATGAAAGGTGAACCCTATGTCTGGTCGCGCATTTCCGGAGATACGCTGACTGTCTTTTCGCTGTTTGTGAACGAAGAGGGCGGCTACGAGCTTCAGCAATTCGACCGCACATTGACCGATGGCGGGCTGATGCTGGAGTTTCACGCCCTTCGCAACGGTCAGAAAGAACGTCAGATCACTTCGTTCCTGAAACGGCAGTGATCACTTTCTGAACCGATCCAGCGAGACGATTTCGGCATCCTCGTGATGCGGCTCGTCGCCCTTGTCGGTGGCGGGCCTTTCACCATTGCCGGGGTCGGGATCGTCGTCGCCGTCCTCCTCGCTTTCGTCGGTCTCAAACCTCAGGCCGAACTCCACCGATGGGTCCACAAAGGTCTTGATTGCATCATAGGGGATATAGAGCGGTTCAGGCTGATCCCCGAAATTGAGCGTGACCGAAAACCCCTCATCGCCGATATCGAGGTTTTCATACCAGTGCTGCATGACGACCGTCATCTCTTTGGGATAGCGTTCGCGCAGCCATTCGGCGATGGCCACGTCCTCATGCATGGTGTCGAAGGTGATGAAGAAATGATGCGCCCCGGGCAGCCCATGTTCTGCAACATCGGTCAGGACGGTCTTGATCAGACCGCGCATCGCCCGGTGCATCAGATTGCCATAGTCAATTTCACGGGTCATGTGCCGGTCATTCCTGTTTGATTTTCACCATAAGGCTTTTGAGATGAAACAAAAGAGGAGGGATGAGATGTCGCACCCCCGGGTCGCGTGCGCCTCTAAAGGCCGACCAGAGCCAGGACACCCCCGGCCAAGGCACTGAATGCCAGCATCGCGGCAAGCGGCAGGCGTGCGACAAAGAACGCCAGCGCGGCGACCGTAAACAGGATCAGCGCGGCGCCATTCACGCTGCCGAGTTCGGGCAAGGTGAGAGCGGGCAGGATGTCGGGTGCGGGCCGCATGCGACCGAAAAAGACATTGAGCGCGAACCAGACCGAGAGGTTCAGGATCACGCCCACCACAGCGGCGGTGATGCCCGACAGCGCGCCGGTGAGCCGTGGCGCCCCAGACAGCCGCTCTACATGGGGTGCGGCCACGAAGATCCACAAAAAGCAGGGCATGAACGTGGCCCAGAGGCCGATACCGGCAGCCATCAATGCCATCGCAAACCCGCCTTGGGAATGGGCCGTCAGCATGGCCACGAACTGCGTCACCAGGATGAGCGGACCCGGCGTCGTTTCGGCCAGACCCAGCGCGTCGATCATCTGCGCGGGCGTGATCCATCCGAAATCGCCTATCACTGTCTGCGCCATATAGGCCAGCAGCGCATAGGCGCCGCCAAAGCTGATCGTGGCGAGCCAGGCAAAGAACCAGCCGATCTGCGCCAAGAGCCCGGCGCCCGAAAGCGACAGCAGCGCCAGCGGGGCCAGCCACAGGGTGCCCCAGATCGCGGCGGTACGCGCGGTGTGGCCCCAGTCGGGGCGCGCTGCGGGCAAGGCCGCCTCAGGCGTGGCTTTGGCCTGCACCGCCCCCCAGAGCGCGGCCAGCGCAAGGATCAGCGGAAAGGGCAGGCCAATTGCAAAGATCGCGGCAAAGGAAAAACCGGCGACCAGCCAATCGGCCCAGCCGGTCAGCGCGCGCTTGGCCAAACCGCGCAGCGCCGCCAGAACGATCACGATCACGGCGGCCTTGATGCCCAGGAACGCCGCCTGCACCAAGGGCACGGACCCCCAGGTGACATAGATCGCGAGCAGGGCCGCAATGACCACCGCCCCCGGCAGCACGAAAAGCCCGCCGGCCAAAAGGCCACCGCCCACACCGCGCAGCCGCCAGCCAGCATAGGTGGCAAGCTGCATCGCCTCCGGCCCGGGCAGTAACATGCAGAGCGAAAGTGCGCGCAGATAGGATTGCTCGGTCAGCCACGGGCGCTGCTCGACCAGTTCGCGATGCATCAGGGCGATTTGTGCGGCAGGGCCGCCGAAGGAAAGCACCCCGATCCGCCCGAAAACGCGCAGCATCTCGCCCCAGCCGGGGAGCTCTGACCTGGAGGGCCGTTGAGAGGGATCGCTCACACGGGCGCTCGGTGCTGTGCCGCGCGCGGGGGCAACGGTGCGGAGAAGGGGCGCATCGGACTCTCAGCCGTTGGGGGGCGGGCGCAGGGGGTGAGCGACTGGCATCTTGGCATTTGACCCGCGCTTAGAGACAGAATGCAACAGATATGTGACGCTGCGCGCAGGCGCCGACCAAACACGCGGCATTGCGATGTCGGAAGAAGTGCAGGCTTCTGTTGCCAGGTGCCTGCGAACCCCGCCTTACGCGGCTAGGCGCAAGGGCTTAAGTTTCGGTCTTGCTACTGCTTACGCAGCAACTGCAACCGGAGCACGATTGTCATTTGCAATTGTACTTGTCGGACCGATAACGGTGGTACCCCGCCGAGACAAAGCTAACCCCTTTAGACGTTCGTCGATCCTGTTTCGGCCCCATGATCCTCAAATGAAGGATATATGGTGGAGCCGCCGGGTACCGCCCCCGGGTCCGATCCGCTTATGACGAGCGCGTTTATGTCCATAGTCCCGAAGGACATCCGATATATAGGCTGATCGACGCGCGGTTTCAATCACCGCTGTCAGAGGTGGAACCACAAGAGCGGACCGGCCAAGGCCAGTTCGATGCCGCCAAAGAGGAGGACCTTGCGCACCGGCGGCTTGTCCAGGATCAGCGACAGGGCACGGCCTGTGGCTGCGCCGAGAAAGGCAAAGCCGATCATCGCATAGGCCATCGGGTCATCCAGCCAGAGCGCTGCGATCCCAGCCATGACGAAAAGGCCACCGACCGAGGCGCGCATTTCACTCAGCCCCATGGTCGAGGCCGTCGGTTCCAGATCCAGAGCCGACGCGGTATAGCGCGGGGCCAGGAAGCCAAAAAGGCCGAATGCGATCGTCAGGAGCGTTGCGAGGGTGGTGATCCAATCTGCCATGCCACATGAGCTAACACGCTGCACGGTTCCAGCAAGCCAGAAAATGACGCATTTTCTGGGACGTTTTCTGACGCAGAAAACGGGGCTCGGTGGCATCGGGTTCGCGCCGACCGGATTTGCGTCAAATCCGGACCGGTTTCTGCGTCAGAAACCGCGCCCGGTTTCCAAACCGTCCACGTTGGGATAGGGTCGCTCCGCTATTGCCATTTGGGGGCGCCGGATGTTCTGGATGCGTATCGTTGCGCTGTGTGCCTTGAGCTTGACCGCGGCCTGCGGCGGGGTCGCTCTTTATGGTCAGGCTGACCGCTATGCCCGGTTTGTCGATTACGCCATCGACGTGGAGATGCCGCCCAACGCGCTCTTTATCTCGCAACAGTTCCGCAAAGGCAGTGAAACCGGGACCGATGCGCATCCGGGTATGGATGTCTGGGGGCCGCTGCGGACACCGGTTCTGGCGGCCGCCGATGGCGCCGTCATCGCGTCCTATTACGAGCCGGTCTATGGCAACCGGGTGGTCATCGACCATGGCCGGGCGTCTGACGGGCTATATCGAGAGACGGTCTACATGCATCTCAAGGAGCGTCTGATCGAAGAGGGCGCGCGCGTGCAACGCGGTCAGCCGATTGGCCTGATGGGGGCCACCGGGGCCATGGGCATGATGGTGCATTTGCATTTCGAGGTGCATGAGGGGCCGGCACCGCAACATGCCAAACCCCGCGATCCGAACCTCTATTGGCTCAATGGTGTGGGTAAGGTCACTTGTTTTGTTCCGGGATCCAAGGTGCCGACAGATCCGTTCAGGCTCACCTACCCGGTGCAGTGCCGTTGAGCGACGGGCTTAGGGCGCGTCCACATTGCTCCGCGCAGCACGGGCGGCAAAGACGCTTTGTGCCAATCCGCGGGTTTCCGCCTCCAGATCGCTCAATGCCGCGCAGGCGGCATTGCTGTTCTGCGCCTCCACCGCATTGGCGATCCGTGTATGCAATGCCACGATCGCGGCACGGTCGCGCGCGGTAAAGGTGATCATGTTCATCAGGGGTTGCATCGCCTCCACAGCGCCCGCCAGTTGATAGGAGAGCACCGGGTTTCCCGCTCCGTCCACCAGCGCGCGGTGAAAATCCACATCCGACGCGCAGAAGGCCTCATCGGTCAGCCCCGGCTGCGACTGGCGATGGATTTCGGCCCGCATCGTGGCCAGATGATCCGGGCTGCGCCGCTGCGCCGAAAGCGGCGCACAGGCCCGCTCCAGCGCATACCGTGCCTCGCAGGCGGTATCGAAACTTACCGCGTTCATCGACAACAGCAGCGTCGAGGTGGTGATCTGCTGGGAATAGGCGTCCTCAAAGCTCAGACGATTGACAAATGCACCCCCCGTCGCGCCGCGCTGGGTGCGGATCAGTGACTGCGCTGCCAGCCGTTTGAGCGCCTCGCGCACCGTGGGGCGGGAGACGTTGAAGTGATCGGCAAGTTCGGCCTCCGAGGGCAGCCGCTCATCCACGATCAACTGACCGCCGACGATGGATTCGCGAATCGCGGCAGCGATCTGGGCCGACAGATCGGCTGGGCTTGAGGGGTCAATTTTCATTTGTCAGACATTTAAAAGTCTGACATTTAAATTGCAAGACCTGAGTCGGGAGGACATCGTGGGCATCGGATCGCTGCGCAGCGTGTTGTGGCTGAGTTTTTTCGGCGCGATCCTCGTCGCCTGGTGGTGGCTTTATGCGATGGCCATGACCATGGATCTCGACCTGATCGGGCGCCCGGGGCCGATGGGCCAGGCCATGGCGGCAATGGATCCGCGCATGGACATGTATATGCCCATGGCCGAGTTCTGGCCGCTCTTTTGGATGTGGGCCATCATGATGGCGGCGATGATGCTGCCCACGATGGTGCCCACGCTGCGCGCCTATGAGGATCTGATGGTCAGCGCCACGGGCACCCGCGCGGGTTGGCTGGGCCTGTTGGCGGGCTATTCGATTGCCTGGGGCGCCTTTGCGGCGCTGATCACGGGCGTGCAGCTGACGCTGCTGTTCTCGGGCGTGGTGGATATGCTGGGCATCGCGAGATCGCCTTATGTGGCGGGCGGGCTCCTGCTGGCTGTGGGCGCGTTTCAGTTCACCCGCGCCAAGCAGGTCTGCCACGGCGTGTGCCACAGCCCGATGACCTATTTCCTGGGCAATTGGCGCACGGGTGCTGCGGGCGGGCTGCGCATGGGCCTGGGTCTTGGGGCATTCTGCGTCGGCTGCTGCTGGGGCTTTATGGCGCTGGGCTTTGTCGGCGGGGTGATGAGCCTTCTGTGGATGGGCCTGGCCACGCTTTTCATGGTGGTGGAGAAGCTGCCGCAAATCGGACATTACGTCGTCAAACCAATGGGGATTGCGCTGATCATAGGCGGCCTTGCCGTGATTGCCGTCCCCACCGTCATGGGAGGATAACATGGCTCCAAAGAAACGCCCCGACGCGGACCGTTTGCCGGTCAGTCAGCGCATCGACAGCCGGATGGAAAACCCCAAGCGGCGTCAGATGACGCCCACCGATTGGGCGATCAAGGGGGAGCTGTTCCTGAATTGCTCGTGCACCGTGTTCTGTCCCTGCGTGGTCAGCCTGGGCGCCTATCCTCCGACAGAGGGGCATTGTTATGCCTGGATGGCGATTGCCATCGACGAGGGGCATTACGAGGGCGAAGACCTCAGCGGTCTCAATGTCGGCCTGATGGTCGAGATCCCGGGCCGCATGGCGGAAGGCGGCTGGAAAGTGGCCGCCTATGTCGACGACCGATCGAGCGGCAAGGCCTATAACGGGCTTTTGCAGATCTTTTCGGGGGCCGCGGGCGGCACGACCGGTCTTTTCACGCTGCTGGTCAGCGATATCGTGGGGGCCGAGCGTGAAAAGGTCGACATCGTGCGCGACGGCAAGAAGCGCGGGCTTTACATCGGGCGCAAGATCCAGGGCGAGATCGAGATGCTGGATGGGGCCGATGACGATCATCCGGTGATGATCACCAATTCGAAATACTGGATGGGCCCGGACATCATCGCCGCGCGTGGCGTGAAGTCGAAAGTGCGCGATTATGGCCGGATCTGGGATTTCGGCGGCAAATCCGCCGAGATCTGCCCCATCGACTGGAAAGGTGCCAAGGGATGATCGACCGCGCGTATTGCGTGATGATGGCACGGTACAATGCGTGGCAGAACCACTCGATCTATCACGCCGCCGCCGGTCTGGACGAGGCTGCGCGTGAGCTGGACCGCGGCGCCTTCTGGGGCAGTATCCGCAAGACGCTGGCACATCTGGCATGGGCGGATCAGATCTGGATCGCGCGGTTCGATGGCGGCAATGGCCCCGATCTGGGCGGGATGGAGGCAATGGAGCAATATGGCTGGTCCGATCTGTGGACGCTGCGCCCGCAACTGGACGCGCGCATCGCGGCCTGGGCGCAGTTTGCCCAGGAGGACGAACTGACCGGCGATCTGACCTGGCATTCGGGGTTTCTGGGACAGGATCTGACACGACCCAAAGCTTTGTGCGTTGTGCAGCTGTTTAACCACCAGACCCATCATCGCGGCCAGGTTCATGCGATGCTGACGGCCGCAGGCGCGCGTCCCGAGGACACGGATTTGCCTTTCATACCGGAGGAGATTGCGGAATGGCGCTGATCTCCCCGTCCCGCAGATTGCGGCGCACTCCGTTTTCCGACGGGGTCGAGGCGGCGGGCGTCAAGGCCTATACGATCTATAACCGCATGCTCTTGCCCACGATGTTCGAAAGCGTAGAGGCCGATTATCGCCATCTCAAGGACCATGTGCAGGTCTGGGACGTGGCGGTCGAGCGTCAGGTGGAGCTGCGCGGGCCCGATGCGGGGCGCCTGATGCAGATGCTGACGCCGCGCGATCTGCGCCGGATGCTGCCGGGGCAATGCTATTATGTGCCCATCGTGGACGAGACGGGCGGCATGCTGAACGATCCGGTGGCGGTGAAGCTGGCCGAGGACCGGTGGTGGATCTCGATTGCCGACAGCGATCTTCTGCTGTGGGTCAAGGGGATCGCCAATGGATACCGGCTGGATGTGCTGGTGGATGAGCCCGATATCTCGCCCCTGGCGGTGCAGGGGCCCAAGGCCGACGATCTGATGGCGCGGGTGTTTGGCGACCGGGTGCGCGACATTCGGTTTTTCCGCTTTGACATGTTTCAGTTCGAAGGGCGGGATCTGGCGATTGCACGCTCGGGCTATTCCAAGCAGGGCGGGTTCGAGATCTATGTCGATGGCACCGAGCTGGGCATGCCGCTTTGGGAGAGGCTCTTTGCGACCGGAGAGGATCTGAATGTGCGCGCCGGTTGCCCCAATGCGATTGAGCGGATTGAAGGTGGGTTGCTGAGCTATGGCAATGACATGACCGATGACAACACGCCCCATGAATGCGGACTGGGGCGGTTTTGCGACACCCAGACGGCAATCGGCTGCATCGGGCGCGATGCGCTGTTGCGAGTGGCCAAGGAAGGCCCCGTGCAGCAGATCCGGCCCATCGAGATCGCAGGCGCGCCCACGCCGAGCATCGACCGCGCCTGGCCGCTGATGGCCGGGAAAACGCGCGTGGGGCAGGTCACATCGGCGGCCTGGTCGCCGGATTTCAACACCAATGTGGCCATTGGCATGGTGCGGATGACCCATTGGGACCCTGGCACGGTGCTGGAGGTGATCGCACCCGATGGGGCGCGGCGGGCCACGGTGTGCGAGGCATTCTGGCTTTAGCGCGTGAGGCGGGCGGCGGATTGCCGTATTTGGAAAGAGAAGAATCACAGGGAGAGTGAGATGAAGGCACTGGTGGTGCGCAAGGACGACGACAGCGGCAGGACCTCGGCCGCGGTCGAGGAGTTGACCGAGGCCGACCTGCCCAACGCGGAGGTGACGGTCGCGGTCGAATATTCGACGGTGAACTACAAGGATGGGCTTTGTATCGGCCCCGGCGGCGGGCTGGTGCGCAGCTATCCCCATGTGCCGGGGATCGATTTTGCGGGCACGGTCGAGACCTCGTCGGATGACCGCTATAGCCCCGGCGATAAGGTCGTTCTGACCGGCTGGCGCGTCGGCGAGGCGCATTGGGGGGGATACGCCCAAAAGGCGCGGGTGAAGGCCGATTGGCTGGTGCCGCTGCCCTCGGGCCTGGACACCCGTCAGGCGATGGCGGTGGGCACGGCGGGCTTTACCGCGATGCTGTCGGTCATGGCGCTGGAGGATCACGGGCTTGTGCCGGGACATGGGCCTGTGCTGGTGACGGGGGCCGCGGGGGGGGTCGGCTCGGTCGCGACCGCGATCCTGGCCCATCTGGGTCATGAGGTGGCAGGTGTCACGGGACGGCCGGAAACGGCCGATTACCTGACAGCGCTGGGCGCCACGCAGATCGTGGCGCGTGACGAGATCAACCAGACCACCAAGCGCCCGCTTGAGGGGGAAACCTGGGCGGGCTGTGTCGATGCGGTGGGCGGCGCGATGCTGGCCCGCGTGCTGGGGCAGATGAAATACGGCGCCAGCGTTGCCGCCGTGGGCCTTGCCGGGGGGGCTGCTCTGCCTGCGACGGTCATTCCGTTTCTGTTGCGCGGGGTGAACCTTCTGGGCATCGACAGTGTGATGCAGCCTTATGACAACCGTCTGCGCGCCTGGGAACGGATCGCCAAGGATCTGCCGATGGACAAGCTTGAATCCATGGTTCAGCCCGCCACGCTGGCCGATCTGCCTCAGCTTGGCGCGGATATCCTCAAAGGTCAGGTCAAGGGCCGTGTCGTGGTCGATGTGAACGCCTGAGCCCTTGTCCAACCCATGAAAAACGGCGCCTCGCGGGGCGCCGTTTTTTTTTTGTGAGTCTAGGGTCTGTTGAGATTCAGGATTCCCTAACAGCTTAAGTTCTGATTCAAGCTCCCAAAAGGGAGGTCTGAATGGACACGAGCAGGTTTGTCATCCGGGATCATCAATGGGCGAAGATGGAGCCGCATTGCCTTGGGCGGAAGGGGCATCCGGGGGCCCGGGGAGCGGAGCCCCGGTTTTTTTTGGAGCGGGGTTTTGGGTTTGGGGCGC
>NZ_JAAWWD010000011.1 GCF_021404545.1 Aestuariivita sp. | reverse complement strand
GGGGGGGCCCCGGGGGGGGGACGGGCCTTGAAAGGGGCCGCACAGCCCACCCCCCCCGGTGTGCTCGCTTTTTCGCCGAAAAATCGCAGCCCCTCAACAAACGGTTCGATGAAGAGCGGCGGTGGTCGCCGCTCTTCCTCTCAACTGAAAGACCCGAAAAGGGAATGATAGAATGGCCGTTCAAAGCCAAAACATTCGTATTCGGCTTAAGGCGTTTGACTACCGTGTGCTGGATGCCAGCACGCAGGAGATCGTCAACACCGCCAAGCGGACCGGCGCCCAAGTCCGTGGCCCGATCCCGCTGCCGAACAAGATCGAGAAGTTCACCGTTTTGCGGGGACCTCACGTTGACAAGAAATCCCGTGACCAGTTCGAGATCCGCACGCATAAGCGCCTGCTGGATATCGTGGATCCGACCCCCCAGACCGTGGACGCGCTGATGAAGCTCGACCTCGCCGCTGGCGTGGATGTCGAGATCAAACTGCAATCGTAATCTGGAGGGCTTGAACATGCTGCGCTCTGGTGTGATCGCAAAGAAAGTGGGTATGACCCGCTTGTTCATGGAAGACGGACGGCAAGTGCCCGTCACTGTTCTGCAACTCGACAAGTTGCAGGTTGTGGCGCAGCGGACCGCAGAGAAAGACGGGTATACTGCTGTTCAACTCGGTGCCGGGACGTCCAAGGCAAAACGTGTCAGCCAAGCCATGCGGGGCCATTTCGCCGTCGCGTCGGTGGAGCCCAAGCGTAAAGTGGCCGAATTTCGCGTCGATCCGGCAAATCTGATCGGTGTGGGTGAGGAAATCACCGCAAACCATTACTTTGAAGGGCAGTACGTTGACGTGGCTGGCACCTCCATCGGTAAGGGGTTTGCAGGTGCGATGAAACGCCATAACTTTGGCGGTTTGCGTGCGTCGCACGGTGTGTCGATCTCGCACCGGAGCCACGGTTCGACCGGCCAATGTCAGGACCCGGGCAAGGTGTTCAAGGGCAAGAAGATGGCCGGTCATATGGGGGCTGCCCGTGTGACCACTCAGAACCTGGAGGTTGTCAAAACCGACGCCGATCGCGGTCTGATCATGGTCAAGGGTGCCGTTCCGGGCTCTAAAGGCGGTTGGGTGACGATCAAGGATGCGGTCAAGAAACCGTTCCCGGAAAACGCCATTCTACCCGCAGCGTTGAAATCCGCCGCCGAGGCCGCGGCCAAAGCTGCCGAAGAGGCTGCCGCAGCCGCAGCCGCGGAGGCCGAAGCCGAAGCCAAGCGTCTGGCCGAAGAGCAAGCCGCCGCCGAAGCCGAAGCGCTGAAAGCCGCCGAAGCCGAGATCGCTGCCGACAAGGCCGACGATGCTCCGGCCGAGAAGAAAGAGGGTGACGAATAATGAAACTCGACGTCATCAACATGGACGGCAGCAAGGCCGGGTCGGTTGACCTGTCTGACGAGCTGTTCGGTCTGGATCCGCGCGCGGACATCCTGCACCGTGTGGTCCGCTGGCAGCGCAACAACGCGCAGGCCGGCACCCACAAGGTCAAGACCCGCTCGGAGACCAGCTATTCGACCAAGAAGATCTATCGCCAGAAAGGCACCGGTGGCGCACGTCACGGGTCGCGCAACGCGCCGATCTTCCGCAAGGGCGGTATTTACAAGGGTCCGACCCCGCGCAGCCATGGCCACGACCTGCCGAAGAAATTCCGCAAGCTGGGCCTGAAACACGCGCTGTCGGCCAAGGCCAAGGCGGGTGAGTTGGTTGTGATCGAGGCGGCTGAATCCGAAGGTAAAACTTCGGCGCTGGCCAAGCAGGTCAAAAACCTGGGCTGGAAGCGGGCGCTGATCATTGACGGATCGTCAGTGAACGAAGGGTTCGCCCAGGCCGCGCGCAATATCGAAGGCCTGGATATCCTGCCGACGATGGGCGCAAACGTTTATGATATCCTGCGCCGTGACACTCTGGTGATCACCAAAGCAGGTGTCGAAGCACTGGAGGCTCGGTTGAAATGAGTGCCAAGGCAGAACATTATGACGTGATCCGCAAGCCGGTCATCACCGAGAAATCCACGATGGCGTCCGAAAACGGTGCCGTGGTCTTCGAAGTGTCGATCGAGGCTAACAAACCGCAGATCAAGGAGGCTGTAGAGGCTCTGTTTGGGGTGAAGGTCAAAGCGGTCAACACGACGATCACCAAAGGCAAGGTCAAACGCTTCCGCGGTGCGTTGGGCAAGCGCAAGGACGTCAAGAAGGCCTATGTGACGCTCGAAGAGGGCAACACGATTGACGTGACGACGGGCCTCTAAGGGTTGCGTCAGGTTTGAGAGATTGGCCCCGGTTGCGAAAGCAGCCGGGGTCTTCTTGTCTGGCGGGGACGACCGGCTTCGTCAGAGGGCATGGACTGGCTTGCGCCCTTTGCGGCCTTAGCTCCGTGCCTTGCTGCATTCCACCCATGTCCGGAGTGAGCCCTTTCTGCTCGTCATATGGCAAACAGTGGGTTAGGTTCTCGTGGATTTTGGAAGGAAGAAATCTACCCGATGCCCGATACTTACGACCTCGTTCTTTGCGACATTTCCGGCGAACATAAACCGGTGGCAGTATTTAAGTCAGAACGCCCGTTTATGCCGCTTGGCGTTGGTGAACGCTTTGACGATCACGGTTGGGAACGGCTTGATGGCGTTGGCAGAATTGGCACGCCGGAGGAACCGATCCGTTATCTTGTGTTTGCGACCAAGCATGCCGTTTTCGAGTTGGGTGGCGAAATGACCTATCAGTTTTGCGTCGACCTACAGCCATATAGCGGCCCTCGCTCACCGGCTTGGGGGCACCATAATCCAGCCGAGTAGCTACGCGCCATTGGATGGCTGCAAGGTCCGGCATGGCCGCCAATTGGATCATGCATTCGCACGGGATCAAGGTGAAGCCGCCGTGCAGCGCCAGACCGCCCCATCGGGCTGGCGATTTGGCTGTCGCAGGCGAGCCGTTCTCAGAAAGGAATGTGCCTGGCTGCCATAAAGCGCAGAGAACAAAGGGCGGATCGCCATCCCGCGGTCTGTCGCTGCACGGCTTGCGTTGCCTCAATCGTGAAAGGCGGCAAGATTCCACAGCATATTCATCGGGCGCTTTCTGACGGTTGCCCGTGTGTCGCCCTGCACCCTTCGGGTGGGACAAGACATTTGGAGCAAGGAAAAACACCGCAACCGCTTGACCCGAACTGCGCACAGGACTAAACGACCCCCTGACCACCGCCCCGGATTCGTCCGGGGCGTTGTTGTTGGTTCGCAAGAACATCTCTAACCGGGCACCTACGGGGGCCTATGCCCATGGGCGGCATTGCCGTCCTCACATAAGGGTCGGACCTTGTCCGACCGAGCTAAACGGAAGACAGAAAGCATGGCACTCAAGTCGTATAAGCCTACGACGCCGGGCCAGCGCGGGCTGGTGCTGATCGACCGTTCGGAGCTGTGGAAAGGACGTCCTGTCAAATCCTTGACCGAGGGTTTGACCAAATCGGGCGGCCGGAACAACACCGGACGGATCACATCACGCAGGCGTGGTGGTGGGGCAAAACGCCTCTACCGGATCGTAGATTTCAAACGGAACAAAATGGACGTGGCGGCGACCGTCGAACGGATCGAATATGACCCGAACCGGACCGCCTTTATCGCGCTGATCAAATACAGCGATGGTGAGCAGGCCTATATCCTGGCACCGCAACGACTGGCCATCGGCGATCAGGTGATCGCGTCGGCCAAAGCCGACATCAAGCCCGGCAACGCGATGCCATTCTCGGGCATGCCGATCGGGACAATCGTCCACAACATCGAACTGAAACCTGGCAAGGGCGGCCAGATCGCGCGCGCGGCGGGCACCTATGCCCAGTTCGTGGGTCGTGACGGTGGCTATGCGCAGATCCGCCTGAGTTCGGGCGAGCTGCGTCTGGTGCGCCAGGAATGCATGGCGACCGTGGGCGCGGTGTCGAACCCCGACAACTCGAACCAGAACTTCGGCAAAGCCGGCCGCATGCGCCACAAGGGCATTCGCCCGTCAGTGCGTGGTGTCGTGATGAACCCGGTCGACCACCCCCATGGTGGTGGTGAAGGCCGGACCAGCGGTGGCCGTCACCCGGTTAGCCCCTGGGGCAAGCCGACAAAGGGTGCGCGCACCCGCAACAAGAACAAGGCGTCCAGCAAGCTGATCCTCCGCTCGCGCCACGCCCGCAAGAAAAGGCGGTAAGATATGAGCCGTTCAGTCTGGAAAGGCCCTTTCGTCGACAGCTATGTGCTTAAGAAAGCCGAAGCTGCGCGCGAGTCGGGCCGTAATGAAGTGATCAAGATCTGGTCGCGCCGCTCGACAATCCTGCCCCAGTTCGTGGGCCTGACGTTTGGCGTGTACAATGGTCACAAGCACATCCCCGTCAACGTCAGCGAAGACATGATCGGTCAGAAGTTCGGTGAGTACTCGCCGACGCGGACCTATTACGGTCATGCGGCTGACAAAAAAGCGAAGCGGAAGTAAGCCATGAGCAAGGATAGGAATCCCCGTCGCGTGGCCGATAACGAAGCAATGGCAAAACTGCGCATGCTTCGGACGTCCCCGCAAAAGCTGAACCTGGTGGCCGCGATGATCCGCGGCAAGAAGGTGGATCGTGCGTTGAACGATCTGACTTTCTCCAAGAAACGGATCGCGATGGATGTGAAGAAATGCCTTCAATCCGCGATCGCGAATGCCGAGAACAACCACAACCTGGATGTGGATGAACTGATCGTGGCCGAAGCGTGGGTTGGCAAGAACCTGACCATGAAGCGCGGGCGTCCCCGGGCGCGTGGCCGGTTCGGCAAAATCATCAAGCCGTTTTCGGAACTCACCATCAAGGTGCGTCAAGTCGAGGAGCAAGCCTAATGGGTCAGAAAGTCAATCCGATTGGCATGCGCCTGCAGGTGAACCGCACCTGGGACAGCCGCTGGTATGCCGACACCAAGGATTACGGAGATCTTCTGCTTGAAGACATCCGTATTCGTGAGTTCATCAAGGAAGAGTGCAAGCAGGCCGGCGTGGCCCGCGTGATCATCGAACGGCCCCATAAAAAGTGCCGCGTTACGATCCACACGGCCCGTCCCGGTGTCATCATCGGCAAGAAAGGCGCGGATATCGAAGTGCTGCGCAAGAAAATCGCGGCGATGACCGACAGCGAACTGCACCTCAACATCGTCGAAGTGCGCAAGCCCGAACTCGATGCACAACTGGTGGCCGAGAGCATTGCTCAGCAGCTGGAACGCCGGGTGTCCTTCCGTCGTGCCATGAAGCGCGGCGTGCAGAACGCCATGCGTATGGGGGCCTTGGGTATTCGTGTGAACGTCGCGGGCCGTCTTGGCGGCGCCGAGATCGCGCGGACTGAATGGTATCGCGAAGGGCGGGTGCCGCTGCATACGCTGCGCGCCGATATCGACTATGCCCATGCGGAGGCGTCGACGGCTTATGGGATCATCGGCATCAAGGTCTGGATCTTCAAAGGCGAGATCATGGAGCACGATCCCAGTGCCCGCGATCGCAAAGCCCAGGAGCTTCAGGATGGCCCGGCACCCCGTGGTGCCATGGGCGGTCGCCGGTAAGGAGTGAGATAAATGCTTCAGCCAAAACGGACCAAGTTCCGCAAACAACATAAGGGCCGTATCAAGGGTCTGGCGAAGGGCGGGTCTGACCTGAACTTCGGCACCTACGGCCTGAAGGCGACCACGCCTGAGCGTGTGACAGCGCGTCAGATCGAGGCGGCACGTCGTGCCATGACGCGTCACATGAAACGGCAAGGCCGGGTCTGGATCCGGATTTTCCCGGACACGCCCGTGACGTCTAAACCCACCGAGGTTCGGATGGGTAAGGGTAAAGGCTCGGTCGATTTTTGGGCTTGCAAGGTCAAGCCCGGCCGCGTCATGTTCGAGATCGACGGTGTGAATGATGACATCGCCCGTGAGGCGTTGCGTCTGGCGGCGATGAAATTGCCGGTGAAGACACGCGTGGTTGTTCGCGAGGATTGGTAAATCCTCGCGGGGTGGGGTGTAGTGGGTTTTCAAAGAAGACCTGCGGGCCGCACACGGTGGAGAAATCGAGACCCCCGCCGGAACAATCCGGCGGGGGTCCTTCTCATGAAATGGTGATGAACTTGTCCACGGGTCTAAGGTTCAAGATTTTTGGATTTCCAGAAATCGAAATAGGTTGATTTTTGTACATCAACGAAAACACAAAACGGAACTCCCTTTCTTCAAAAAATCTCTTCGGTTTGAGGAAAGGAATTCGTTGAATGATCTGCCGGATGTCTTCGATGCCGAGTTGAGCAGGATCCCCAATAACCTGATTTCTGTCAATGTAGATTACGTGCCCGAATCCAACGTTCAAGCTCAAATACTTCTGGATATCTTGGATCGAGCAACTGGCAACTAAGTTGCTGGGAAGGTCCGATAGAGTCAAACTATCCCAAATGAGCGAACCCAAGTAATGCCCAAAATCCTGTACGTGTTTGCCGACGATAGACCATTTGCTCTCGTGGGCGAGAGAAACGTTGCCGATAGCTTCTTTACCCTCCGATACATAGTAGATCCAAGCGTTGATAGCGGAGCCAGAGAAATCAAAACCGGAAATCAGAGTCTTTCCGTTCTCTGTTCTGAGTCCCTTGACATTCGCGGCTCCCCCTTCCAGTTTGAATTGCTCTAGCCAAAGAGGCTGGACTTCCACGTGCTGGCCAAAGTCTACATGAAATAAAAATGCCCCTTCTCCTTCATCTTTAAGGAGTGCATTCTCCTCCTCGCGAAAACCCCAAAGCGTTCCGACTCTGAGTGAATTGCAACCCGTGCCAACGTTGTATTTTTCCGATCAAAACTTGTACAAATCGGGTTTCGAGTATTCTACCAATTGCATGTGAGGCTCCCGGCGGTTTGCTTGGCGTTTGAAATTTAGAATGCATGTTCTATTTGCCATTGAATAAACGAGCGTCAGCCAACCGGTGTCAAGGACTGCTGGCGCGGTCGAACAATATCTTTGAAAAGAAACATCCAACAAACGGCGTTGTGATCGCCGCAAAGTCAAGACGTCTTTTGAGACGAAATTGGCTTGCGGAAATTGTATGCGAAGTCCTGCGGGCCCCGCACGGTTGAGAATTGAGGCCTCCAGCTGGAGCCATCCGGCGGGGAGTCTTCTTTCCCGTAGGGCGGGACAAGTCCCGCCCTACGACAAGATCCGCGCGATCCGCGCTTCGAATTTTTGCCAGCTCATCGTGGCCTTGTTGCCCGCAAACCCTTCGTAATAGGACTGACCATTTGGCAGGGGAAACCCGGCCCAGGTCCTGGCCAGGTTGCGCATGAAGGTGCGCTGATCCATCTCGCCACTCAGCGCGGCCTCCAGTCCCGCATCGGCGAGGAGGAGATTGGCCAGCCGATCCTGGATGCCGGGCGTGAACCGTGTTTCCGGCGGCAGGCCAAGCCGCGCCACAAGCCAGCGCAGCGTCTTGGGGATGAACTGATATCGTCCAATTGCATGGGGTTGGTTCGGAGTGTCGCGGATCCATTGATCGATCTGGGCCAGGGTCAGGCGGGTGGGCCGCTGCGGCGGAGGGATGCGCGCACCCCACTGCACCGCATCATAGCCATCGGGCCCGGCTTCGGCCTTGGCGATCAGATCGCGGATGCGTCTTGCCGCATCGGCACCGGCCCGCGACAGGCGGGCGGGCAGGGGCACGGCCAGCGCCTCCGGCCAGGGGGCGAACAGGCTGGCCTCTCCCCGACCGGCGAACAGGCTGGCGCTGCCCCTGGGCGCAGATACGCTTGGGGCCAGCGAAAAGAGCGGCTGGCGATCCGTCATCAGCGGCACAGCTTCTGCAGATGCCAGGGCAGGCCAGATCAGGCACATCCAAAGCCCGGCCACATATCGCAACAGATCAACACGCATCGGCTCACTGTGCCAGATCAAGGTTGACGAAAGCTTGCCGACAGGCTTTCCGTTCGCCCGCACGCGCGGTAAGAGGCGCGCATGGCCGATATCTCTTCCCTTTTCGTGACTCGTCTTTACCGCGCAAATCTCTTTGATTTCGGCGACGCCCTCGACCCAAGCGAACTCGAAGCCTCCTGTTACTCGATCGCCGAAGATGACGAGGCGGGGCAGGCGTGGTCCGAGGAAAACGGCTATCCCGGCTATACATCCTATGCCTCGCTCACCGATCTGCCCTGGCGGTTCCCGATCTTTGCCGATCTGGTCAAAGCGCTTGATGCCCATGTCGCGGCCTTCGTGAAGGATCTGGAGTTCGACCTCGATGGGCGCGATCTGAAGCTCGAGGATCTCTGGATCAACATCCTGCCCGAAGGCGGCACGCATTCCAGCCATATCCATCCGCATTCGGTGATCTCGGGCACCACCTATGTGACCGTTCCCGACGGGGCCGGGGCGCTGAAACTGGAAGACCCGCGTCACGCCATGATGATGGCAGCCCCCGCACGGATCAAAGACGCGCGCCGCGAACTCAGGCCCTTCATCTATATTGCCCCCGAACCGGGCGATGTGCTGATGTGGGAAAGCTGGCTCAGGCACGAGGTGCCGATGAACCAGTCCGAAGACGACCGGATCAGCATCAGCTTCAACTACAGGTGGGACAGTTAAGACATCTTGATTCCTTAGCGATCTATAATGATATGACGGGTCTTAGCTTTTTGGGAAACACATCGATCATGTCACAGGCTGCTACAAAAAAACCTGTAAAAGGTGGTTGGGTCGCTCGCGATGCTCGGACAGGACGGTTTGTGTCTGTCGGGACGGGTTCGATTGTCTCCAAGAAAAGCAAAAAATCAGAAGCTGCTCTCAAGTTAGCCTCCAAAAAACGCAGTGCGGCGTTGGAGCGCCTGAAAGATCGGTAACCGCCATTACAGTGTAACGCTGGCAGATGCGCTCACAGCGCATGAGGAAGCTTTAACCTATGGTGGTCGCGATGGTGTAACCAGCTTGCACCTTATTGAGTCTGCTCTGGCACGTCCTTGCTCCGGATACCATCGTCCACTCTCGGCAAAAGCTGCAGCGCCGTTGCATTCGGTCGTCAGCAATCAC
Source organism: Aestuariivita sp. (assembly GCF_021404545.1). Lineage (GTDB taxonomy): Bacteria > Pseudomonadota > Alphaproteobacteria > Rhodobacterales > Rhodobacteraceae > Aestuariivita. The sequence goes on along the minus strand of NZ_JAAWWD010000011.1, from coordinate 54,483 downwards.
GGTTTCGTCGACGGCAACAAGCGGACTGCTTGGCTGCTGGTCGAACTTCTCATTTCCCGCAGCGGCTATGAGCTAGCGATTTCGGATGCAGAGCCGATCGACGATTTGGTCGTATCAGTCGCTGATCGATCGCTTGACTTTGAAGGTCTAAGAACGTGGTTCGCACAGCGTCTTAGAAAATTCTGATTGGTCAATCTGACATAGGGGTTGCTTTATGTGCGAAGGGGTCGTAAGTGGCCTCTTCATCATGACCTCCACTGGAATCAGGGTGACGCGATTATCGCGGCCCGCCAGTGATGTTGAAAGGACGACGGCAATGAAAGCCAATGAACTGCGTGACAAGACGCCCGATCAGCTTCGGGAAGATCTTGCCAACCTGAAAAAAGAAAGCTTCAACCTGCGTTTTCAGCAGGCCACAGGCCAACTCGAAAACACAGCCGGGATCAAGGCGGCCCGCCGCAATGCCGCCCGCGTGAAGACCATTCTGAACGAAAAGGCCGCAGCAGCGGCCAGCGAATAAGGAGAGCATAGATGCCCAAGCGTATCCTGTCTGGCGTCGTGACCTCCGACGCAAACGCCCAAACCGTGACCGTGTCGGTGGAACGCCGTTTCACGCACCCGGTTCTGAAAAAGACCATCCGTAAGTCCAAGAAATACCGGGCTCACGATGAACAGAACACCTTCAAGGTGGGTGACACCGTTCGCATCATCGAATGTGCACCAAAATCCAAGACGAAACGCTGGGAGGTTCTGGAGGCGTAAGCCGCCAAAACCTTTCGGTTTGAGCGAAACCCTGGGGACAAGGCAATGATGCCCCCCAAAGGTCGGGAGTAACCTACATGATCCAGATGCAGACCAATCTGGATGTCGCTGACAATTCCGGCGCACGCCGTGTTCAGTGCATCAAGGTCCTGGGTGGTTCCAAGCGTAAATACGCATCCGTCGGCGACATCATTGTCGTGTCGGTCAAGGAAGCCATCCCGCGCGGCCGCGTCAAGAAAGGCGATGTCCGCAAGGCCGTCGTCGTACGTACCGCCAAGGAAGTCCGTCGTGAAGACGGCACCGCGATCCGGTTTGACCGGAACGCCGCTGTGATCCTCAACAACAACAATGAACCCGTGGGCACACGGATCTTCGGCCCAGTTGTGCGTGAGCTGCGCGGCAAGAACTTCATGAAGATCATCTCGCTGGCTCCGGAGGTGCTCTGATGGCGGCTAAACTCAAAAAAGGTGACAAGGTCATCGTGCTTGCAGGCAAGGATAAGGGCAAGGAAGGCGAGATCCTTTCTGTCGATCCCAGATCCGGAAAAGCGGTCGTCGACGGCATCAATATGGCCATCCGGCATACCCGTCAAAGCCAACAGAGCCAGGGGGGGCGTATCCCCAAGGCGATGCCGGTTGACCTTTCCAACATCGCTCTGATGGACAGCAATGGCAAACCGACCCGCGTTGGCTTCCGCATGGAAGAGGACAAGAAAGTCCGGTTCGCAAAGACCACGGGAGACGTGATCTGATGCTTGATGCAGCAACCTATACCCCGCGTCTGAAGGCGCAGTATCGTGACAGCATGCGGGCCGCTCTGAAAGAAGAGTTCGGTTATAAGAACGATATGCAGATCCCGCGTCTGGACAAGATTGTGCTGAATATCGGGTGCGGCGCCGAGGCGGTCCGGGATTCCAAGAAGGCCAAATCTGCTGTCGAGGATCTGACCAAGATCGCAGGCCAGCAGGCCCTGACCACCAAGGCCAAGAAATCCATCGCCGGTTTCCGCGTCCGCGAAGACATGCCGTTGGGTGCCAAGGTCACCCTGCGCGGCGACCGGATGTATGAATTCCTGGATCGTCTGATCACCATCGCCTTGCCCCGTGTCCGCGACTTTCGCGGCGTGTCCGGCAAAAGCTTTGATGGGCGTGGCAACTATGCCATGGGCATGAAGGAACACATCGTCTTCCCCGAGATCGACTTTGACAAGGTCGATGAGGTTTGGGGCCTGGACATCGTGATCACCACCACAGCGAACACCGACGCTGAAGCCAAGGCGCTGTTGAAGCATTTCAACATGCCCTTCAACAGCTGAAGCGGAGGGAGAGAGAAGAGATATGGCTAAGAAATCCATGATCGAACGCGAAAAGAAGCGTCAGCGCCTGGTGGAGAAATACGCTGCCAAACGCGCTGAGCTGAAAGAGATCGCGAATGACGAAAGCAAGCCTATGGAAGAGCGTTTCAAGGCGCGCCTCAAGCTTGCGAAACTGCCGCGCAATTCGTCGCCCACCCGGCTGCACAATCGGTGCCAGCTGACGGGTCGGCCGCATGCGTATTACCGTAAACTGAAAATCTCGCGGATCGCGCTGCGGGACCTGGGCTCAAACGGCCAGATCCCCGGCATGGTCAAGTCGAGCTGGTAAGGGAGGGTATGATATGAACGATCCAATCGGCGATATGCTCACCCGTATCCGTAACGCTCAGATGCGCGGCAAATCCACCGTGATCACGCCGGCGTCCAAGCTGCGTGGCTGGGTTCTCGATGTGCTGGCGGATGAGGGTTACATTCGCGGCTATGAGGCGACCACGGGGGCCGACGGTCACCCGGCCATCGAGATTAGCCTGAAATACTACGATGGCACTCCTGTCATTCGCGAATTGAAACGGGTCTCGACACCCGGTCGTCGCGTTTACATGGGCGTCAAGGACATCCCCACGGTGCGTCAGGGCCTGGGTGTGTCGATTGTCTCCACCCCCAAGGGTGTGATGTCGGATGCAAGTGCGCGCAGCCAGAATGTTGGCGGCGAAGTGCTCTGCACGGTCTTCTAAGGAGCGTTAGCATGTCTCGTATTGGTAAAAAACCGGTCGAGCTGCCCAGTGGCGTCAGCGCCAATGTGTCCGGCCAGACCGTTGAAGTGAAAGGGCCCAAGGGCACCCGTAGCTTTACTGCAACCGACGATGTGACGATCACCGTCGAAGACAATGTCGTCCAGATCGATCCGCGCGGGAAATCCAAGCGCGCCCTTCAACAATGGGGTATGTCGCGGACCATGGTGCAGAACCTGGTGACCGGCGTGACCGATGGTTTCAAGAAAGAGCTTGAGATCACCGGCGTGGGCTACAGGGCGCAGATGCAGGGCAACACCCTGAAGCTGAACCTGGGCTATAGCCATGACGTGGACTTTGTGGCACCCGACGGCGTAACAATCACAGCGCCCAAGCAGACTCAGATTGTTGTCGAAGGTATCGACCAGCAACAGGTCGGCGAAGTGGCCGCCAACATTCGCAAGTGGCGCGCGCCCGAGCCCTACAAAGGCAAAGGGATCCGCTACAAGGACGAGTATATCTTCCGTAAGGAAGGTAAGAAGAAGTAAGGACGCAAGACATGGCAAACAGCAAAAGAACCCTGTTTCTGAAGCGCCGTCTGCGCGTTCGGAACAAACTTCGCAAAGTGAATGCGGGGCGCGCACGCCTCAGCGTTCACCGTTCGAACAAGAATATCTCCGTGCAGCTCATTGATGACGTACGCGGTGTGACATTGGCTTCGGCCTCGACCCTGGAAAAGGATCTGGGCGTTGTGGGCAAGAACAATGTCGACGCGGCGAGCAAAGTGGGCACCGCCATCGCCGAACGCGCCAAGAAAGCGGGGGTGGAGGAAGCCTATTTCGACCGCGGCGGGTTTCTCTTTCATGGCAAGGTGAAGGCTTTGGCCGATGCCGCGCGTGAAGGTGGGCTCAAGATCTGACCGGGTCGGCGGGACAAGTCCCGCCCTACACGATACGCCGTAGGGCGGGACTTGTCCCGCCACACGGTTCATAGAAATGAAGGCGGCGCATCCGCCTCGATGATCCGGGGGCCATGTCGGCTCACCAGGATTGGACAACCCAAGGCGCCAGTCGCGCCACCAAAACAAAAGGACTGCTCCGATGGCAGAACGTGACAACCGCCGGGGACGCCGCGACCGCGACGAGGCCCCAGAATTCGCCGACCGGCTGGTCGCGATCAACCGTGTGTCGAAGACCGTGAAGGGTGGTAAGCGCTTTGGCTTCGCCGCCCTCGTCGTGGTCGGTGACCAGAAAGGCCGTGTCGGCTTTGGCAAGGGCAAGGCCAAGGAAGTGCCCGAGGCGATTCGCAAAGCGACCGAGCAAGCCAAGCGTCAGATGATCCGCGTGCCTCTGCGCGAAGGCCGGACGTTGCACCATGACATGAACGGTCGCCATGGCGCGGGCAAGGTTGTGATGCGCACCGCCCCTGAAGGGACGGGTATCATTGCAGGTGGTCCGATGCGGGCCGTGTTCGAGATGCTGGGCATCAAGGACGTTGTGTCCAAGTCGATCGGTTCGCAGAATCCATACAACATGATTCGCGCCACCATGAACGGTCTGATGAAAGAGCAATCACCCCGTTCGGTTGCGCAGCGTCGTGGCAAGAAGGTTGCCGATATCCTGCCCAAGCGCGAAGACGCGGCGGACACATCCGCACAAGTGGCTGAGGAGGCTTGATCCAAATGGCAAAAACCATCGTCGTCAAACAGATCGGCTCCCCGATCCGCCGCCCCGCCAAACAGCGCGCCACGCTGATCGGCCTGGGCCTGAACAAGATGCACAAGACCCGCGAGTTGGAAGACACGCCCAGCGTACGCGGCATGATCAACTCGATCCCGCATATGGTCGAGATCATCGAGGAAAAGGGCTGAGGCGCTAGTTCGTCTGAGTTCTCACGAAAGTCGGGGCGTGTGCGGCAAGCTGTGCACGCCCCAATTTCATTCTGCAGTACCGTATTCGGTTATTGCGAATTCGTTTGCGGTGTGGCCGAAGACCCCACACTATGAACGGCATGTTATCTATCTACCTTTGCACGTTCTTGTTACAGGGTTGCCTTTCCGCTGTTGCGTATGACGCAGGGTTGGCAGGCCCCTCTGGGTTTCAATCTCCCGGGAATCGGTGGTTTAGTCGGTGATCGGCTATATTGGAGCGGTATTCCATTCAAGACCGATCCCTGCATTTCGCAGAGAAGAGCAAAAAGCCGATAGGGCTTTGATCGAATTGTTGTTGTTTTTGATGGATACGCGTCGGCGTCTCAAAACCACATCATTCGGCAATTTGGATTGAATGCGGAAAGCATTGCCAAACCGGAGCCGCAACGTACGCCGACCACAACGAAAGCGAGGATCGTGCTCACTCGCGGGATCGTACCTTTTCGGTGGGTGAGACAGACGTTCATCATGGTGAACGCCACATATCTTGAAGAAACCTACGAGGATGAGCGTTGGGTGCCGATATTGATCGACTTTGCATCACAGGAGTTTTCCAAAGAACTGCGCGAGCGCTGCAAGAGAGGTCGACGGATGATGAGCCTGCCGGTCGCCGCCGTTTGTAGATATGCGGCTTGCCGCGGCACCGCCCGGTTTTCGGAAACCGTGCCGCGGCTGAGGATTTGAGAATGCGCAAAAAGCGTCTCTGATATTCAAGCGTTTCGGGGAATCCCTGAAGTATCTCGCATCGTTTTTTTGCGTTCAAGCCTTAGCGGGAGACAGCAAACAAGCGATTCAGGTCTTTCCGAAGTACTCTGACCGGGCCGACGCTCAAGCCGCCTTCCGCCCCGCCCCCCCACGACCGCCACCACCGGATCGACGGCGCCGATGCTGAGGCTTGCCAGTCCGATCGGGCTTCGGTTCCGCCCCTTCCCAGGGACGCCCGGACGCCACCGGGATCTCGCGCTTGATCGTCTTCTGGATCGCGCGCAGCTCGCTCACTTCTTGAGGTGCGCAGAACGCAATCGCCGCGCCGTCCTTGCCCGCGCGGGCGGTCCGGCCGATCCGGTGCACGTAATTGTCGGCCACGTTGGGCAGGTCATAGTTATAGACATGGCGCACGTCGGGAATATCAAGGCCCCGTGCGGCCACATCGGTGGCGACCAGAACCTTGGTCTCACCTGACTTGAACGCGCGAATGGCCCGTTCCCGTTGGCCCTGGCTTTTGTTGCCATGCACGGAATCGGCGGCATACCCGGCCTTGGCCAAAGCTTTCATCAGCCGCTCCGCCCCATGTTTGGTGCGCGAAAAGACCAGCGCCAACTCGTCGCGGTGTTTGTCCAACAGTTCGATCAGCAGATCGGTCTTTGCGGCCTGGGCCACGAAATGCACCGATTGCGTGACCTTGTCCGCAGGCTTGCCCGGCGGGGCCGTTTCTACGCGCACCGGATCGGTGAGATAGGTGTCGGCCAGTTCGTTCATCTGTTTGGGCATCGTGGCCGAGAACAGAAGCGTCTGGCGTTCCTTCCGCAGCAACGGAGCGATCTTGCGGAGCGCGTGAATGAAGCCCAGATCGAGCATCTGATCGGCCTCGTCCAGCACCAGGAACTCGGTCTGGTCCAGCCGCACGGCCTTGCGGTCCAGCAGGTCGATCAAACGACCGGGTGTGGCCACCAGAACGTCCGTGCCGCGTTGCAGGCGATTGATTTGGGGGTTGATGCCCGCACCGCCCACGACCAGCCCGATCCGCGCGGAAGTACCATCGGCATAGGCGCGCAGGTTGTCCTGAATCTGCTTGGCCAGCTCGCGCGTGGGGGCCAGGATCAGGGCTCGCACGGTTTTGGGGGCAGGGCGCCCCTCCATCCGCAAAAGCGCGGTCAGCAGAGGCAGGCCAAAGGCCGCGGTCTTGCCGGTGCCGGTCTGGGCCAGGCCCATCAGATCGCGCCCGTTCATGACGTGGGGGATCGCTTTGGTCTGGATCGGTGTCGGTTCGGTGATGCCAAGCCCTTTGAGGTTGGTGGCGAGGCGAGGCGTCAGCCCCAACATGTCAAAATCCAAGATCGGATATCCTTATGTATCGGCGGCGCAGATGCCCCGCAACAAAGCGGTTGTCCCGGCGCGTTGCGCGCCGGTGTCGCTGGTGGGTGCGCCTCGCTCTGGGTCATGACCGCATTGCCATGAAACCCGTCAAGGCGCCGGACCCCCGCGTGAATTGGGAACCATTTGGGAATGTAACGGACCGGTTACGCGCGCATTGCGCTGGCTGCTCACGCGGCAGCACCGGTACTGTGGGGCATATGGGAGGGTTTGTGGATAAAGTCAACAGCGCGGGAAATTCCCTTGCCTGTGCCTTACAAGGGAGGCACAGTGCGGGCGGGAGGAATAATAAGCATGCTTACCGACATGGAACACTTCGATCTCAACGCGATCGGTCGAGATTTCATCGCGGATCCGCATCCGACGCTGCACTGGCTGCGCGCCAACAGCCCCGTTCACCGGAATGCCGATGGATCGGTCTATCTTACGCGCCATGCCGATTGTCTCAAGGTTTATCAGTCGCGCGATATGCTCTCTGACAAGACCGAAGAGTTCGGCAAGAAATTCGGCCAATGCCCTCTGCATACGCATCACACAACTTCGCTGATCTTTAACGATCCGCCTTATCATACTGTGGTGCGCAAGCTGATCGCGGGGGCCTTTACGCCGCGCAAGCTGGCGGAGATGGAAAAGCGGATCGAAGGGATCGTCGACCGTCTTCTGGATCAGGTCGAAGAGAAGGGTGAACTGGACCTGATCCCCGATTTCGGGATGATCCTGCCGACTGAGATTATCTCGTTCATGCTGGGCATTCCCGAAGATTACCGCACCATGCTGCGTGGTTTCTCGCTGGCGATTCTCGGTGCTCTCGACCCGGTGGTGCCGCGCGACCGGATTGAGGCAGGGAATGCAGCGGTCACGGAATTTTCCGAGATCCTCACCGATCTGATTGATCATCGCCGCCGCAATCCCGATGGTGCGGCCCAGGGCGAAGTGCTCGACGCGCTGATTTTCGGTGAACATGACGGCCGCCGCCTGACCCAGGAGGAGCTGGTGCAGAACTGCATCTTTCTGCTCAATGCTGGGCATGAGACGACGACTAGTCTGGTTGGCAACTCCGTCGCGATCCTGCTCGACAATCCCGACCAGCATCGCATGCTGCTGGAGGATCCGGACCTGATCACCACCGCGGTCGAGGAGTTTCTGCGCGTACAAAGCCCGCTTCAGATCGGCAATCGTCTGGCGGGCGAGGATATCGCCCTGCCATCGGGCACGATCCCCAAGGGCACGTACATCCACACCTCCATCGGGGGTGCCAATCGCGATCCGGAGGTGTTTGTGGATCCCGACAGGGTCGATATCACCCGCAAGCCGAACAAGCACATCGCCTTTATCACCGGCATCCATGTGTGTCTGGGTGCCAGCCTGGCGCGGGTCGAGGGGCGCATCGCGCTGGGTCGGTTCGTCAAACGCTTTCCCAAGCTGGCGGCCAACGGCCCGGCCGAGATCATGCCGCTGGCGCGGTTTCGCGGGTATTCCTCGCTGCCGGTCAAGGTCAATTGATGGCGCGGATCGACTATTTCTATTCCGCACATTCGGCCTTTGCCTATCTCGGTGCACGGCGGCTTTATGAGATCTGTGCGGCACAAGGAGCCGAACTGGTCCACCGCCCGATGCTGCTGAGCCCGGTGATGGAGGCGGCGGGCGGTCTGCCCTTTGCGGGGCGCTCGCAGGCGCATGTGGATTACTTTTTTGGCCGCGAGATCGAACGGTGGGCCGAGTGGCGCGACGTGCCGATCATACGGTTTCGCCCCACCTATCACGATGCGCCATACGATCTGGCCAACCGGGTGATCATGGCGGCGGGGCCGACGGCGGATGCGCTGTCTCTTTCAATCCTGCGCGCGCATTGGCGCGATGACGCGGATCTGTCGGATCAAGCTACCTTGCGAAGCCTGATCGTCGAGGCGGGGCTGGATCCCGAGATCCTGGTCGCGATCGCCGAGGCGCCGGAAACCCAAGAGGCGCATCGCGCCAATACCGAGGAGGCGATCCGTTCGGGGCTTTTCGGCTCGCCCAGCTATGTCGTGGACGGCGACGTGTTCTACGGGCAGGACCGGCTGGAAATGGTGGAGCGGGCGCTGGCTCAGCCCTTTGGGCCTACCCGCTGGGCAAATCCCACTGTTGCGCCAGAGGCGGGATAAATCCCGCCCTACACCGTGGTCCACCCGCAGCGCGTAGGGCGGGACTTGTCCCGCCGGCCCTGTCGGCATCAGCCCCGCGCGGTGGCTTCGTCCTTGACCCGTCCGATCAACGCACATCCCAATGTCGTGCGCAATGCATCGGCCAGTTCTCCCACCGTTTCGGTCGACACAAACAGGCCGCCCGTCCTGTCGGCCAGGCATTTCGCCACCGTCTTGCCATCCTCATAGGTCTGCTGCTCGGGATTGTCCCAGCTAAAGAAATCAACCACCACCTTGAAACCGATCACATGAACTGTAAGATCCGCCGCCTCCCGGGCCAGGGCATCGCCCAGGGCACAGGGCCTTCCGCCACAGGTCTCGTTGCCGTCGGTGACCAGCACGACGATGCCCGGAGCCGAGCGGTACGCCAGCGCCTCCGCTGCTTGTCGCACCGACGCGGCCAAGGGTGTCAGTCCGCGCGGATCCAGCGCTTCGACCGCGTCGATGATCGGTGTTGCCGCATCCGCAATCGGGCCAAAGCGCAGATCGATATTGCTGCACGCATCAAGCGGACCGGGCCCATAGACCAACAGTCCGACCCGACGATAGGGCGTGATGTCGGGCATTGCCTCACGCACAGCCTGCCGTGCCTCGACAATCCGCGTCGCTTCCTGAATGTCGAAACCCAACTCGTCCATCGAGGCCGATCCGTCAAAGACCAGCATCGCATCCGCCGCACAGCCCGGCGCCGCCGCAAGATGCGTGGCAGAGGCCGCAAGGCTCAGCGCCAGGGTCAAGGGGGCCAGGGCGTTCATCTGCCCAGACTGACATCAAGACCCGATCAGATCAACGGCTTGGCCTCACGCGGCACCATGCCCGCTTATGACCGCGACAACGCCTACCAGAACGAGGCTTAGCGCCCAGACCACATCGAGATTGAACCAGCTGCGTGACAGGAATTTCAGCCCCAGCCACAGATACATCCCCAGCGCCAGCGCACCGCCTGCCAGCATCATCGCTGCGGTATGGGCAAAGGCCACCACAAAGGCCAGCCCGTAATTCGTGCCCATCAGAACGCCAGCCGCGGCATGGCCGCGATCCAGTTCGGCGTAATTGCAGATGCCCAGATAGATCGGCACCAGCATCAGACCCGCACCATGTGCGATCGCCGCCAGAAATGACCAGAGTGCCAGCCGTGTGGGCTTCACCCGCGCCAGAAACCGAGGGTGGCGGCGGTTGATCAGCAGATAGATGCCAAGCGCGATCACCAGCAGACCCGCACCTATGCGGATCTGCGCCTCCCATTCCACAAGGGTCAGCATCACTGTGAACGGCAGCAGGATCGCCGTCATCGCCAGAAAATGCCCACCGGCGAGCATCGCCAGCGCGCGGGGCAGGGCCGCGGCCCTTTGCTCAAAGAGCGCGGCCGAAACCGCCAGCGGCCAGCCCATGCCGGGGTTCACCCCGTGATAGATGCCAGAAACGATGACGGCCCCCCAAAGGGCCATCACCGATGTCGGATCGGTCAAGGATCACACGTTGGGATAGCAGAAACTGTCGGTCGAACAGTCGCCCCCCTCCAGCCGGATCTGATGCGATCTGAGACCCTTGGGGAAGGCCACATAGAAATCGGGATCCAGCGTCAGCCCACCGTTTTCGCCCACATTGGCCATGACCATCTGACCGCCCTCATCATCGGGATAGAACTGGTCGTCCCAAGTCGAATACAGCGAGTTGGTCCAGTAGACGCGTTTGCCATCGCGGCTGATCTCGACCATCTGCGGGCCAAAGGCAAAGGGCTGGCCATTGGGATGCTTGGTGCCGCGCGCGATGCCGCCCAGCTCGACCTTGCCCGCCAGAACCGGGTTCATCGGATCGGAAACGTCGTATTGATGCATCTCCCCCATGCCCCAGCAGGCGACGTAAAGGTATTTGTCATCCAGGCTCAGGTCGATATCGGTGACCAGGGGCGGCACTGCGCCGAACCCTTTGAGAAGCTCCGGCAGGTTTTCGGGATCCTCGGGGCGGGGATCGATGGTGATCGTCTTTTTGGCCTGCCATTTGCCATCGTCGTCGCGCCACCACGTAAAGATCGCGCCCTGCAGGTTGGTGGTATCCACCACCACACCGCAAAACCCGTAATCCTTGGCCGGATCATGCGCGGGCCGGATCTCCAGCGCCATCTGGTGGTTCTCGCCCAGATCGATGGTCTGGACATTCTTGCGCGCGCGCAGGTCCCAGAAATGGATCGAATGGCCGTATTTGTTGGACAACAGATCCTCGGCCACGATGCCGTTCTCGAACTGCGGCGGAAGACCCCATTCGGACGAGACCATGTAATCTTGCGGCAGGTTCCACCAGAAGTCGTAGTGCTTGTCCTGCTTGCCGCGATCCATCTCATAGCGACCGATGATGTCAAAGGTTTCGCAATCCATGATGAAAATACCCGGAGGGCCATCGGTCCCGTCCTCGCCGCCCCCGCCGAGGGTCGAGACATAGATCCCCTCTGGCCCGCAATGGATCGTATGGGGCCGCGAATAACCGGTCTTGGCAAAGACCTCCTCTGGCTCGATGATTTTGTGGATCTTGGCCTCCAGCGGCTCCTTGACGTCGATGATGTAGATCCGCGACGACCGGATGCCCGGCACGATCAGATAGCGCCGCTCCAGAAACGCGTGCCCGGTCAGCGGCGAAAGCGCCGAGGAACAGGCATTCCATCCGAAATGATGAAACTCATCACCCTGATAGGGCACGATTATCTGATGCACGATCTGCCCATAAGTGTCGGAACTGGAGTTCACATCGACCACGGCGATTCCGTCCGACTGCGACCCGTCGGGGCTGAGCATCACGGTAAAGGCATAGTTTTCCACTGGCGCCTGCATGGCAAGCTGGGCCGTCGGGTGAAATGTTGGATCAGGTCTTAGGTTCATCAAATGTCCTCCCGGTTGATGCACGCTATGTTGCAAGCACGCCTTGAGGATGGACCCCGAGGGCGTGCCACCACTGAACCTGCGGACCTTAGGATTTGGCGCAGCGATCTTGCGTCGCTCTGGCGAAATTTTGGTGATCAAAGGTCGTCAGGTGTCAAATGTAAGACAATTGAAAGGGAGTCGCCTGTGCATTGCAAGGACTTTCTGGGTCGCCCCCGGTCCAGAGCCCATCCGCCCCAGCCGCCGCAGGCAAGGTCGAAGGGCGCGCACTGCCGGATGCCGACCCTGCCGGACCGCACGGCACGGATGTCGGGATGCAAGGCCGCTCCATCGCAAGCGCAGGCCGTCTGTGCCCGGCCTGGAGACGCAGATCTCATGCGCCAGGCTCTTGATCCGGGCCCCATCCCCGTCTATACGCCCCCGGTGGCGTTCCGGCCACTGAGTCTGAAACCAGGAAAAGCCGTGGTTGGCCCATTGCGCTTCGGGGGCCACATCCGGCAAAGGAGAAGCGATATGAAACTGAATGAACTGAGCGACAATCCCGGCGCCACCAAGAAACGCAAGCGCGTTGGCCGTGGTCCCGGCTCGGGCATGGGTAAAACCGGTGGCCGTGGTATCAAGGGTCAGAAATCCCGCTCAGGCGTGGCGATCAACGGGTATGAAGGCGGGCAGATGCCGCTCTACCAACGGCTGCCCAAGCGTGGCTTTAACAAGCCGAACCGCAAGGCATTTGCCGTTGTGAATCTGGGCCTTATCCAGAAATTCGTCGACGCCAAGAAACTCGATGCCTCGGCGCCGATCACCGAAGATACGCTGATCGAAAGCGGCCTGGTGCGCCGCAAGCTTGACGGGATCCGGGTTCTGGCCAAGGGCGATCTGTCGGCCAAGCTGACCCTTGAGGTGACCGGCGCTTCGAAATCCGCGATCGACGCGGTGGAAAAAGCGGGCGGCTCACTGACGGTAACAAACGCGGCTGCGGCCGAGTAACAGCTTGTGAGCGGCGGCCCCGCCGCCTACATAAGCAGTTAAGTTTTCCATTGTCGCCGCCCGTGCCGGAAAACGGCTCTGGGCGGCGTTCGCATAAGAGAGACCTCTTTCATGGTATCAGCCGCCGAACAAATGGCCGCGAATACAAGCTGGTCGGCCCTGGGCAAAGCCACCGACCTGCGCAATCGCATCCTGTTCACCTTGGGCCTTTTGATTGTCTATCGCCTCGGCACCTTTATACCGGTGCCCGGCATCGACGGTCTGGCGCTTCAGGAATTCATGGAGCAGGCGGGCCAGGGCATCGGCGGAATGGTGTCAATGTTCACCGGCGGCGCGCTGGGCCGGATGGGTATCTTTGCACTGGGGATCATGCCCTATATCTCGGCCTCGATCATCGTGCAGCTTCTGGCGGCCATGGTCCCGGCGCTGGAGCAGCTCAAAAAAGAAGGCGAGCAGGGCCGCAAGAAACTGAACCAATACACCCGTTATGGCACGGTGGCGCTCGCCACGGTTCAGGCCTATGGCCTGGCCGTCTCGTTGGAAGCGGGGGATCTGGCGACCGATCCGGGCCTCTATTTCCGTCTGTCGTGCATGATCACGCTGGTCGGCGGCACAATGTTCCTGATGTGGCTGGGCGAACAGATCACCGCGCGCGGCGTCGGTAACGGGATCTCGCTGATCATCTTCGTCGGGATTATCGCGGAACTGCCTTCTTCGCTGGCGCAGTTCCTGGCCTCCGGCCGCTCCGGCGCGCTGAGCCCCGCAGTCATCATCGGCGTGATCCTGATGGTCGTTATCGCGATTACCTTTGTGGTCTTCATGGAGCGCGCGTTGCGCAAGATCCATATCCAGTATCCGCGTCGTCAGGTGGGCATGAAGGTCTATGACGGCGGGTCCTCGCATCTGCCGGTCAAGGTGAACCCGGCTTCGGTGATCCCGGCGATCTTTGCTTCATCGCTGCTGTTGTTGCCGATCACGATCTCGACGTTCTCGGGCGACAGCTCAGGGCCGATCATGTCGACGCTCCTGGCCTATTTCGGGCCGGGGCAGCCGCTCTATCTCTTGTTCTTTGCGGCGATGATCGTCTTTTTCACCTATTTCTACACTTTCAACGTGTCGTTCAAACCCGATGACGTGGCTGATAATCTGAAAAAGCAGAACGGCTTTGTGCCGGGTGTCCGACCTGGCAAGAAAACCTCTGAATACCTGGAATACGTGGTCAACCGCGTGCTGGTGCTGGGCTCGGCCTATCTGGCGCTGGTCTGTGTTCTGCCCGAGATTGTGCGCGCCGAACTGGGCATCCCGTTCTTCTTTGGCGGCACCTCTGTCCTGATTGTGGTCTCGGTGACCATGGACACGATCCAGCAGGTCCAAAGCCACCTTCTGGCCCACCAATACGAGGGCCTGATCGAGAAAAGCCAGCTGCGCGGCAAGCGTGACGGCACCAAGAAACGCAAGAAGGCCCCGTCGCGTCGATGAATATCATTCTGCTTGGGCCCCCGGGGGCCGGTAAGGGGACGCAGGCGCGTCGCCTGGTTGAAGATCGCAACATGGTCCAGCTCTCTACCGGGGACATGCTGCGCGAGGCGCGGACCAGCGGAACAGAGATGGGCAAGATCGTGGCCGATGTTATGGATCGCGGTAATCTCGTCACCGACGAGATCGTCATCGGCCTGATCCGGGAAAGGCTGACCAGCGGGGAAAACGGTGGCGGTTACATCTTTGACGGGTTTCCCCGCACGCTGGCCCAGGCCGACGCTTTGGGTAACTTGCTGAGCGAGCTGAACGAGACGCTGGATGCTGTCATCGAAATGCGCGTCGATGATGAGGCTCTTGTCTCCCGCATCACGGCACGGTCGACCTGTGCTGCGTGCGGCGAGGTCTATAACGACCTCACCAAACCAATCCCGGCGGACGGCACATGCAGCAATTGCGGCGGCACCGAATTCACCCGCCGCGCGGATGACAACGAAGACAGCCTGCGCATCCGACTGATGGCGTATTACAAGCAGACGTCTCCGCTGATCGGGTATTACTATGCAAAGGGCGATCTCAGCTCTGTGAATGGGTTGGGAGAGATTGACGAGGTCGGGGCCGAAATCGCAGCGGCACTCGGTTGACCATCGGCGTTTTCGCGCGGCTCTGGACCGGTCTTGAACCGCATCGCGGAAAAACCCTTGACATGGGTTGGCCAAGGGTTGACGCGCCAGACGATCCCTCATAGATAGCGCCATCTCGAAGATGAGAATCACGATGCGGGGATGGGTCGCGCCCATGCTCTGCCGACTACCTCAAATCGCGGCCCGGCGGCGTCTGCCCACCGGGCCATAGTTGTGAAAAAAGGGCCCGGCATGACGGGCTCGCGACGAAAGGACAGACCACGTGGCACGTATTGCCGGCGTCAACATCCCCACTGCAAAGCGGGTCCCGATCGCCCTCACCTATATCACCGGAATCGGCAACACTTCGGCGCGCGCCATCTGCGAGGCGGTCGGCATCGACCAGGCCCGCCGCGTCAATGAGCTGAGCGATAGCGAAGTGCTCTCGATCCGCGAACATATCGACGCCAATTACAACGTCGAAGGCGACCTTCGCCGCGAAGTTCAGATGAACATCAAGCGCCTGATGGACCTGGGCTGCTATCGTGGCCTGCGCCATCGCCGGAACCTGCCCGTTCGCGGACAGCGGACCCACACCAATGCACGCACCCGCAAAGGCCCCGCAAAGGCCATTGCCGGCAAGAAGAAGTAAGGGGGTCTGACCGATGGCACGTGAAAAGACACGCGTAAAGAAAAAGGTCCGCAAGAACATCGCCGCCGGTGTGGCGCATGTGAATTCGACCTTCAACAACACCAAGATCCTGATCTCTGACGTGCAGGGCAACGCGATTTCGTGGTCGTCTGCCGGCACAATGGGTTTCAAAGGCTCGCGTAAATCGACCCCCTATGCCGCGCAATTGGCTGCCGAAGACGCAGGCAAAAAGGCACAGGACCATGGTGTGAAAACGCTGGAAGTCGAAGTACAGGGCCCTGGCTCGGGCCGGGAAAGCGCGTTGCGCGCCTTGGCCGCTGTCGGGTTCAACATCACCTCGATCCGTGATGTGACCCCGATCGCCCATAACGGGTGCCGCCCACCCAAACGCCGCCGCGTCTAAAGGCAGATTTTTCACTGGGGCCGCGTGAGACTTCACGGCCCCAGTCCGCGTTTTTGAAACCTCGGGAGTCTTGATCCTTACCGGACATGGGGACAAGGCAGGAATGGAGGCTCTACATGATCCATAAAAATTGGGCTGAATTGATCAAACCCACCCAGCTTGACGTCAAGCCTGGCAAGAACCCCGCACAAACCGCCACAGTCGTCGCAGAACCGCTGGAGCGTGGCTTTGGTCTGACGCTCGGCAATGCGCTGCGCCGGGTCCTGATGTCGAGCCTTCAGGGCGCCGCCATCACATCCGTCCAGATCGACAATGTGCTGCACGAATTCTCGTCTGTGGCCGGTGTGCGCGAGGACGTGACCGACATCATCCTCAACCTCAAAGGCGTGCGTATCCGCATGGAGGTCGAAGGCCCCAAGCGCGTCTCGATCAATGCCAAGGGGCCGGCGGTCGTGACAGCGGGCGATATCAGCGAATCCGCGGGCATCGAGATCCTGAACAAGGATCACGTGATCTGCCACCTCGACGACGGAGCCGAGGTGTATATGGAACTGACCGTCAACACCGGAAAAGGTTATGTCTCGGCCGATAAGAACAAGCCCGAGGATGCCCCCATCGGCCTGATCCCGATCGACGCGATCTACAGCCCCGTGACCAAGGTCAGCTATGACGTGCAGCCCACCCGTGAGGGACAGGTGCTGGACTATGACAAGCTGACGATGAAGATCACCACCGACGGCTCGATCACGCCGGATGATGCCGTCGCCTTTGCCGCGCGTATCCTTCAGGATCAGCTGTCGATCTTTGTGAACTTCGACGAGCCCGAAGCCGCCGGCCGTCAGGATGAGGATGACGGGCTCGAGTTTAACCCGCTGCTCTTGAAAAAAGTGGACGAGCTGGAACTGTCGGTCCGCTCTGCCAACTGCCTCAAGAACGACAACATCGTCTATATTGGCGATCTGATCCAGAAGACCGAAGCCGAGATGCTGCGCACGCCGAACTTTGGCCGCAAATCCCTCAACGAGATCAAGGAAGTCCTCTCGGGTATGGGCCTGCATCTGGGCATGGACGTCGAAGATTGGCCGCCCGACAATATCGAGGACCTGGCCAAGAAATTCGAGGACGCCTTTTAGGCCTCGTTGGCCAAGATTTTCGCCCAGATCATCTTGGCCATCCACACCGGGCACCCGCCCCAAGGAGAGCGGCTGACACGCATCGGCCGCCGGACAAAGCAAAATCGCCCGTAGAGGGCAAATAGGAGATAAGAAAATGCGTCACGCACGTGGGTACCGCCGCCTGAACCGAACACATGAGCACCGCAAGGCTCTGTTCTCGAATATGGCAGGCTCGCTCATCGAACATGAGCAGATCAAGACAACCCTGCCCAAGGCCAAGGAACTGCGCCCGATCATCGAAAAGATGATCACTCTGGCCAAGCGTGGCGATCTGCACGCCCGCCGTCAGGTGGCGGCCAAGCTCAAGGAAGATCAGTATGTCACCAAGCTTTTTGACGTGCTGGGTCCCCGTTATAAGGACCGCCAGGGCGGCTATGTCCGGGTGCTGAAAGCAGGCTTCCGGTATGGCGACATGGCGCCGATGGCGATCATCGAATTCGTCGACCGCGACGTCGATGCCAAAGGGGCCGCCGACAAGGCCCGCGCCGCTGAACAAGAGGCATTCGCCGAAGAGGACTGAACCCTTCGGCCAAGCGGTTTAAGCCGCCGTCCGATCCCGTCGGGCGGCGGTTTTTGATTTTCCGGTCAATTGCCAGACCCCATCGCATCCAATTCGGACTTGATCAGTTTCTCGATCTTATCAACGGGATGCCCCGCCATGTTCTTGGGGATTTCCGCCACGATCTTTTCGGTGACCGTCCGGTGCATCTCGGCCCGCAACACGCCCAGGATCTGGGGGGCCGCGACAATCACCAGTGCTTTGAACTCCCCTTTATGTGCCTTCTGGTAAAGGATATCCGACAGATCCTTGGCAAAGCGTTCCTTTGCCAATTCGTGCCAGTCTGTCCCTTCCATTGCTGATCGTTGTCCGGGCCCACCATCGGCCCTGCGCCCGGCTTGGGTTGCACCTTGCTCACGCGTTGGGGGGTTTTCTTGGACCTCGGTTTCCAAGATGCTCAGGTTGGGGTCGTCGTGATCGGTTATGTTGCGCATGAACAGGGCCTTCTCACTGTCGGTCACCACAACCCACGTGCCCGTCTTAAGTTCGACCATCACATTCGCTCCCTTTTTCATGCCACCGGACGCGTCGTGCCTGCCCAGAGGCCTGGCCACACCTTACGCCACTCTACCATGTATATCGGCCGCCCCGGACCACGCCGGAAGGGCATGCGTCAAAAAAACCTGCCGACGCTCTCTTTCTTTCCGGAATTCGCAAGGGTTAGGGTTCGGATGACAGTCTGAAGAAGGCCACTGGCATGATTGATATCTCGCTGCTTCCTGAGCGCTTTACGGGGCCGTCAGCCTGGATCGGGCGTGATCTGGCGGCGACGCCGAAGGCATGGCTCTATACGCTCGGCAAGGTCGATATTGCCGATCTGGAACAGGCCGCGGACCGCTTTTTGGCATTGGACCGCGATATCGGCGAAATCACGGCCGATACTTTCCCGCTTAGGACCTTCGCCACCCATCTTGCCATGCTCAAGGCCCGGCTGTTGCGTGGCATCGGGGTCGAGGTGCTGCGCGGTTTGCCAACCGACAGCTACACGCAGCGACAGGCAGCGACGATCTTCTGCGGCATAGGAGCCCATCTGGGCAGCGCAAGGTCCCAGAATGCGGCCGGTCATGTCTTGGGCCATGTCCGCGATACCGGTGCAAAGGCCGACGATCCCAATACGCGCATCTACCAGACTAGCGCGCGCCAGACCTTCCACACCGACAGCGCCGACGTGGTGGGTCTTTTGTGTCTCAAGGACGCGATGGAAGGCGGTGACAGTCTGCTGGTCAGTGCCGAGACGATCTATAACGCGATGCGCGCGACGCGGCCGGATCTGCTGGCCTTGCTTTTCGACCCTATCGCGACAGACCGCCGCGGCGAAGTGCCCGAGGGCGCCGCACCTTTCATGACGATCCCACCACTCAACTGGCACGCAGGGTATCTGACGGTCTTTTACCAGCGCCAGTATATCGACAGCGCCCAGCGGTTCGACAGCGCCATGCGACTGACACCCGACCATATCGAGGCGCTGGATATGTTCGACGCGCTGGCCGATGATCCCGATCTGCATATCGCGATGCGGCTCGAACCCGGCGATATGCAATTTGTCTATAACCATGCACAGCTTCATGATCGCACCGGTTTTCGCGACTGGCCTGACCGGGCAGACCGGCGCCATCTGCTGCGCTTGTGGCTTTCCATCCCGGATGACCGCCCCTTGCCTGAGTGTTTCCGACAACGCTACGGATCGATCGAGATCGGCAATCGCGGTGGCATCCTCACCAAAGGAACCCGGCTGCACGCGCCGCTCGACTAGATCCTTCTTCTCCTTCAAAATACCGGCGGGGGAGGCCCGCAGGGCCGGGGGCAGCGCCCCCAAACCGGCGCCAGCGCTTGCATTCCGCGCACGTGCTCCGCATATCTCGACAGGCACAGTCCAACCAAAGGCCTCCCGATGTTTCGCGTTCTGATGTCCTTGATTTTACTGGGTGCCGCTTCGGCATCCCCGGCTGAAACCCGCGTCCCGCAAAGCCAGACCGAGATCGCGATGGGTTTTGCTCCGCTGGTCAAGGAAGCCGCCCCGGCGGTCGTCAATATCTACGCCAGGATCGTGCGCCCGGGCCGGGTGAGCCCGTTTCAGGGCGATCCGTTCTTTGAAGAGTTCTTTCGCGGTTTCGGCACATCCCGTCCTCGCGTCCAGAACTCTCTCGGCTCAGGCGTGATCCTGTCTCCGGACGGGATCGTGGTGTCGAATTATCATGTGGTGGGCCAGGCCACGGATATCCGCGTGGTGCTGAACGATCGGCGCGAATTCTCCGCCCGCGTGCTCTTGGGCGATCAGGAAAGCGACCTGGCCATCCTCCAGCTGGAGGGGATAGAGGATCTCCCCTATCTGCGGCTGCGCGACAGTGACCGGGTCGAGGTGGGCGAACTGGTCCTGGCCATCGGCAACCCGTTCGGGGTGGGTCAGACCGTCTCCAGTGGGATCGTGTCGGGCCTTGCGCGGTCTGGTGCGGCAATGGGCAATGCGCGGGGGTATTTCCTCCAGACCGACGCGCCGATCAACCCGGGCAATTCGGGCGGTGCGCTGATCGACGTGAATGGCGATCTGATTGGCATCAACACGTCTATCTTGTCACGTTCGGGTGGCTCTAACGGCATCGGTTTTGCGATCCCCGCCAATCTGGTGGCACAGTTCGTCGAACAGGCCGCGGCGGGGGCCGAGACATTCCAGCGCCCCTGGGCCGGAATGGCCGGGCAGCCGGTGGATGCCGATCTGGCGGCGTCTCTGGGCCTCGATGTGCCACAAGGAATCGTCATCTCCGATCTGCATGCCGCAAGTCCCTTTGCCGCCGCAGGCATCCGCGTGGGCGATGTGATCAGCCATGTGGACGGGCAGGAGGTGAACTCCCCCTCCGAGATGGTGTTTCGCATGGCCGTCGCCGGTCTGGGCCGGACCGCCCAAATCACCCGCACCAGGCGGGGTGCCGTGGCAGAGGTCGATGTGGCGCTGATCGCAGCCCCGGATGAGCCCCCCAGTGTGCCGCAGGAGCTCAGCAACCGGACGGTGCTGCCGGGCCTGACGGTGGCGGTGGTCAACCCGGCGGTCATCGCGGCCTACAACCTGCCGCTCTCGATCGAGGGGGTGGTCGTGACCGATCCCGGCGAGGTGGGCGCGCGTGTCGGGGCGCGGTCGGGCGACGTCATCTTGGGTATCAACGGGACTGTCACCGCGACACCGCGCGCGGTAGTTCGCGCGCTGACCCAACCGGGACGGCGCGTGCAAATGGATATCCTGCGCGGTGGCCAGCGTGTCGCGTTGCGATTTCGGATCTGACCGTTGGGCGACCTCTTTGATCAGATCGACCCGCCCGATGGGCCCGCGCCGCCCCGGCCGCTCGCCGATCGCCTGCGTCCCCAGACCTTGTCGGAGGTGATCGGACAATCGCATCTCTTGGGTCCGGAGGGATCGCTCAGTGTGATGCTGGCCTCGGGCAGTCTTGGCTCGCTGATCCTCTGGGGTCCGCCGGGGGTGGGCAAGACGACCATCGCGCGGCTTTTGGCGGATGAGACAGATCTGCATTTTATCCAGATCAGCGCGATTTTCACCGGGGTGCCGGACCTCAAGAAAGTGTTCGAGGCTGCGCGCCTGCGCCGCCGCCAGGGCAGGGGTACGCTTCTTTTTGTCGATGAGATCCACCGGTTCAACAAGGCCCAGCAGGACGGGTTCCTGCCGCATATGGAGGACGGCACGATCCTGCTGGTGGGTGCCACCACCGAGAACCCGTCGTTTGAGCTGAACGCCGCCGTCCTGTCGCGCGCCCAGGTGATGGTGCTGGAACGTCTCAGCCTTGCGGATCTCGAGCTTTTGACCCAACGCGCAGAGCAGGAGCTGGGCCGCAAACTGCCCCTGACCGGGCATGCACGCGATGCGTTGCAGGAAATGGCCGATGGTGACGGGCGCGCGGCGCTGAACCTGATCGAACAGGTGGCGGCGTGGGCCACCGACGCGCCGCTCGATACCGATGCGCTGACCACGCGGCTGATGCGGCGCGCGGCACAATACGACAAATCGGGGGACGCGCATTACAATCTGATCTCGGCCCTGCATAAATCGGTGCGCGGGTCGGACCCGGACGCGGCGCTCTACTGGCTGTCGCGGATGCTGGACGGGGGCGAGGACCCGCGATACCTTGCCCGCCGCATCACCCGCATGGCGATCGAGGATATCGGGCTTGCCGACCCACAGGCGCAGCGTGTCTGCCTGGATGCCTGGGAAACCTATGAGCGGTTGGGCAGCCCCGAGGGGGAACTCGCGCTGGCGCAGGCGGTGGCCTATCTGGCGCTGGCACCAAAGTCGAACGCGACCTATGTCGGCTATAAGCAGTCGATGAAACTGGCCAAGCAGACCGGCAGCAAACCGCCTCCCAAACATATCCTGAACGCGCCGACCGCGTTGATGAAGGATCAGGGATATGCAACGGGGTACGATTACGACCACGATGCCGAGGATGGCTTTTCCGGACAGAACTACTTCCCCGACGGGGTGAAGCGTCCGGTCCTCTATCAACCGGTCGAGCGCGGTTTTGAACGGGAATTGAAGAAGCGGCTCGATTACTTCGCCAAGCTCCGGGCCAAGCGGGAAACTTGACTCCCCCCCGGCAAAGCGCGACAGACCGCGGATGGTTTTGACGGTTCTTCAAGTGGCCCTTGGCGGGGCGATTGGCGCGGTGCTGCGGTATCTGGTCGGCGTGGGCATTTTCCGCGCCATAGGGCAGGGCGCGTTTCCTTTGGGTGTGATCAGCGTCAACATTCTGGGCTCGGTCCTGATGGGGCTTTTTGTGGTGGCCGCGGCGCATCGGGGGCTGAGCTATCTCAACCCGTTCGTGATAACGGGCATCCTAGGAGGATTTACGACCTTTTCCGCCTTCTCGTTGGAGACGGTGACGTTGATGGAACGCGGGCAGTTCGGTTTGGCGGGGCTCTATGTCGGGCTTTCGGTTGCCGGTTCGGTGGGGGGGTTGATGTTGGGCCTGTGGCTTGCGCGTGGGGTAATGGCATGAGCGGTGTGCAAACCGTGACGATCTCGGCGGGCGAAGGGGATCAGCGTCTCGATCGCTGGCTCAAGCGCCGCTTTCCGCAACTGGGCCAGGGGCGCATCGAAAAGATGTGCCGCAAGGGCGAGCTGCGGGTGAATGGCGGGCGGGTCAAAGCCTCCACCCGGATTGAGGAAGGGCAGGAGGTGCGCCTGCCGCCCTTGCCCGAGAATGCCAAACCCGAGGTCGTGCGCACCGCTGTCTCAGACGCCGATGCCCGGATGATCCAGGCCTGTGTGATTTATCGCGACGACCACATTCTGGCGATCAACAAGCCGCCTGGCCTGCCGGTGCAGGGTGGCAGCGGGCAAACCCGCCATGTGGATGGTTTGGCCGAAGCGTTGCGCTTTGGCTATGACGAAAAGCCCCGGCTGGTGCACCGGCTGGACAAGGATACCTCTGGCGTGCTGGTCTTGGCGCGGACCCGTGCCGCGGCGACCGCGCTGACGGCGGCGTTCCGGCATCGCGAGACCCGCAAGATCTACTGGGCTTTGGTCGCCGGTGTGCCCACGCCCTATCTGGGCGAGATCAAGACTGGGCTGGTCAAGGCCGGCGGCCATGGGGCCAAGGGCGAGGGCGAAAAGATGATCGCGCTGCATCCGCGCGACACCGACAGTACGCCGGGCGCCAAACGCGCCCGCACGCTTTATGCGACGCTCTACCGGGTGGCTAGCAGGGCGGCCTGGGTCGCGATGGAGCCGGTGACCGGCCGCACGCATCAGTTGCGTGTGCATATGGCCGAGCTGGGACACCCGATCATCGGGGATGGCAAATATGGCGGGTCGGGGCAGGAGAACCTGGGCGATGGCTGGGGCGCGCAACTGGGCGGCGTGATCAGCAAGAAACTGCACCTGCATGCGCGCAGGCTGGCATTTGAACACCCGCAGACGCGCAAGACGATCAGCCTCACCGCAGCGCTGCCGCCGCATATGAAAGACAGTTGGGAGACGTTTGGCTGGACCGAAGACCTGGCCAAGGACGATCCGTTCGAGGATCTGAAATGAGCGGCCCGCTCCGGCTGGTGCTTTTTGACGTGGACGGAACGCTGGTCGACAGCCAGGGCGACATTGTCATGTCGATGACCGCGGCATTCGAGGGCGTCGGCGCGCCCGTGCCGGATCGCGCATCCATCCTCTCCATCGTTGGTCTGTCTTTGCCGCGCGCCATGGCCGAGTTGGCGCCCCGGGTAGAGGACGCGGTCCGGGCCAGGATGGTTGAGCTTTACAAGGGCAGCTACATGGCCCTGCGCGCTGCGGCGGGATCGGCAGCATCCTCTCCGCTCTATCCCGGCGCGCGGGCGGTTCTGGATGGGCTCAGCGATGCGTCGGGCACGCTTTTGGGTGTGGCAACGGGTAAATCCCGGCGCGGTCTGGATGCGCTGATCGCGGGGCACGGCCTGGAGGGTCTTTTTGTGACCCAGCAGACGGCAGATCATCACCCTTCCAAACCGCATCCCGCAATGATCGAAGAGGCGATGCGAGAAACGGGGGTTGAGCCGCATCAGACCGTGATGATCGGAGATACCGAGTTTGACATGGAGATGGCCCGCGCCGCGGGCGTTCACGCGCTGGGCGTGAGTTGGGGGTACCATGCGCGCGAACGGCTGAGGCAGGCGGATCGCATTCTGGACAGCATGGACGCGCTGCCCGACGCCATAGACGAGATATGGAGGATCGCCGGATGAGCGAATGGGCGCTGAAGCGTTTCTGGAAAGAGGCAGAGGTTGAAGAAACGGACACGGGCTTTGCCATCGCTCTGGACGGTCGCGCGGTAAAGACACCCGCCAAGGCAGGGCTGGTCGTGCCAACTCGCGCCATGGCGCAGGCCATCGCGGCGGAATGGGACGCGCAAACCGATCAGATCGATCCGCGGCTGATGCCGTTTACCCGCTCGGCCAATGCCGCCATCGACAAGGTACGCCTCCAGCAGGCCGAGGTCGCGCGGATGCTGGCCGATTACGGTGATGCCGATCTCTTGTGCTACCGCGCCGAGGACCCGCAAGAGCTGGTGGCGCGGCAAGCCGCGATCTGGGATCCGGCGCTGGACTGGGCGGCGGAGGCATTGGGCGCGCGGCTCTACCCGCGCGTGGGCATCATACATGCGGCACAAGACACCGGGGCTCTGACAAATCTGTCGGACCGTGTGCATGCGCAAACGCCGTTTCAGTTGGCCGCATTTCACGATTTGGTGACCTTGAGCGGCTCGCTTGTCCTTGGCTTTGCGGCGGCCTACGGCTGGCGCGATGCCGAAGAGGTCTGGCGGATGTCGCGGCTGGATGAGCTTTGGCAGCAAGAGCAATGGGGCCGGGATGACGAGGCGGTTGCGGCCGCCAATATCAAACGCGCGGCCTTTGTCCACGCCAAGTCGTTCTACGATATTTGCTGATTGCCTAATCGCCTCGCGGATTGTCGTTTACCTTGGGTCGCGCCAGGGTTGTTCATCTCATTTGATGATCGCGCACTTGACCTTTGCTTATGAATCCGATCACACTCGGGCGCATTAAGAGGGGAGGCCCCCTCTTTTGGCTATGCATACCGACCATAAACGGTCGGATGAACTGCCCGATGTGCGGGTAGACAATCAGGAAGAGGTAAAGATGAAAAAAACCGTATTTCTTGGCGCGCTCACCATTGCCGGTCTGGCAGCGGGTGCTGCCGCGGCAGGCACGCTGGATGACGTGAAAGCACGCGGCACGCTCAATTGCGGTGTGACAACCGGACTGGTGGGCTTTGCGGCCCCGGACTCCAATGGCGAATGGAACGGCTTTGACGTGTCGGTCTGCCGCGCGGTCGCAGCAGCGGCCCTGGGCGATCCGACTGCCGTCGAATTCGTGCCGACGACAGGCAAGACCCGTTTCACCGCGCTCGCTTCTGGCGAGATCGACATGCTGGCGCGTAACACCACCTGGACCTTCAGCCGTGATGTGGACCTGAAGTTCGAATTCGTCGGGATCAACTACTATGACGGTCAGGGCTTTATGGTGCCTCGGGACCTCGGGGTGTCGTCTGCCAAAGAACTGGACGGCGCGACAGTGTGCATCCAGACCGGCACCACCACCGAGCTGAACCTGGCGGATTTCTTCCGTGCCAACAACATCAGCTATGAGCCGGTGCCGATCGAAACCAATGCCGAAGCGCAACAGCAATATCTGGCCGGTGCCTGCGACGTCTATACCACGGACGCATCCGGTCTGGCCGCGACACGCGCCACATTCGAGAACCCGGGCGATCACGTTCTGCTGCCCGAGATCATCTCGAAAGAGCCGCTGGGCCCGCTGGTCCGACACGGTGATAACGAGTGGGCGGATATCGTCCGCTGGACCCTGAATGCGCTGATCACTGCCGAGGAGCTGGGTGTCACGTCGACCAATATCGCCGAGCTGGCCGCCGGGACCAACAACCCGGAAATCAACCGTCTGCTGGGCACCGAAGGCACCCTGGGCGAGATGCTGGGCCTGGACGCCGAGTGGAGCAAGCGCGCGATCATGTCGGGCGGCAACTATGGCGAGATCTTTGCCAAGCATATCGGGGAAAGCACTCCGATCGGTCTGGCACGTGGCCTGAACGCACAGTGGACCGACGGTGGGCTGCTGTACTCGCCGCCATTCCGGTAAGACCATGACTTGGGAAGGGCGCAGAGACATCTCTGCGCCCTTCCACCTTTACGGGACGATCCGGTACCCGGGCAACATAGCCCAACCTTAACCAAACACCGGACGACGACAGACAGGGGACCACCCATATGACGACGCTCACAGACCCTCCACAGGGGTCGTTTAAGGTGTCGATGCTGCTGAACGACACGCGGTATCGGTCATATACCTTTCAGTTCATTGCATTGATCCTGCTGATAGCGGCCTTCGCCTATCTGGGCAGCAACCTCGCATATAATCTCGCCGAAGCGGGGCTGAACATTTCTTATGGATTTCTGGGTGAGCCGGCCGGTTACGATATTAACCAGCGGCTGATCGAATATACCAGCCAGTCCAGCCATTGGGACGCGACCATCGTGGGCGTGCTCAACACGCTCCTTGTGGCGTTCCTGGCCTGTGTGACCGCAACTATCCTCGGCGTCATAGCCGGTGTGTTGCGCTTGTCGAACAACTGGCTGATTTCCAAGCTGATGTCGATCTATGTCGAGGCGTTCCGCAACGTGCCGGTGCTGATCTGGATCATCATCATCTTTACCGTTATCACCGCCGTTCTGCCCGGCGCGCGCGCCTATCTGGGCGAGGATCCGGATGTGGATCTGACGCTGGGCATGTTCGCCTTCACCAATCGGGGCATTTATATCCCTGCCCCGGTGCTGGGCTCGGGCGGCATGGCCGTTGTGGTGATCCTCCTGGCCTCGATCATGGCGATGTTCGCGTATCGGTCTTATGCCAAGAAGCTGCTTTTCAACACCGGGCGCCTGTTGCCGATGGCCTGGCCAAGCGTCGCGATCCTGATCCTGCCTGCGGTCATCGCGTTCTATGTGCTGGGCCAGCCGATCACGCTTGATACGCCCGATCCCTTGGCCAACCGGTTCAACCTGCGTGGCGGAATCCAGATCGGCGCGCCGCTGATAGCACTCTGGTTCGCGCTCGCGATTTATACTGGTGCGTTCATCGCCGAGAATGTGCGGGCCGGTATTCAGGCCGTCTCCAAGGGCCAGACCGAGGCCGCGGCCTCCCTGGGGCTGCGCCCCAACCGGGTGATGAACCTGGTCGTGCTGCCCCAGGCGCTTCGGGTGATCATACCGCCGCTGATTTCGCAATATCTCAACATCACCAAGAACTCATCGCTGGCGATTGCGGTCGGATATGCCGATATCACGGCCACGCTGGGCGGCATCACCCTCAACCAGACCGGCCGGGCCATCGAATCCGTTTTGTTGCTCATGCTGTTCTATCTGGTGATTTCGCTGAGCATCTCGACCGTGATGAACCTCTATAACCGGGCCGTGAGCCTGAAGGAGCGCTGAGATGTCCGATACACATGCACATTCCGTCGCTTATGTCCGCGAAACGCAGCTGCCCCAGCAACCGCCGCCCACGATCGAGACGGGTGCGGTCAAATGGGTGCGCCAGAACCTCTTTAACGGGCCGTGGGGGTCGCTGCTTACGCTGGTCTCGCTTTATGTGATCTATCTGATCCTGGCCGGATCCTTGCCGTGGCTTCTGAACGGGGTTTGGACCACATCGAACATCCGCGAATGCCGGGAGGTTCTGGACGGCGCCACGGGCGGCTGTTTCTCGGTCCTCAGTGAACGCTGGAACCAGCTCTTGTTCGGTATCGCCTATCCCAGCGACCAGTACTGGCGGCCGACCGTGGCCTTTGTGCTGCTGATCGCGGCGCTGGCACCGGTTCTTTTCATGCATCTGCCGCGCAAGCTGCTGATCTTCACCGGGCTTTACCCCTTTATTGCGTTTTGGCTGATCTGGGGCGGAACCATCATGGTGCCCATTGTGGCGCTGATCGGTGTTGGGGTCGGGTATGCTGTCTATAACCGCTATGTGGCCGACAGCTTTGCGATGGGCTTTTTCGGCGGTGTCGCCGCCGCCATGGTTACATGGTGGCTGGGAGGCTTTGTCATCGGCGCCATGCCCGGCTTTATCGCCCTGGAGGCGGTGCCTTCGCGCGATATGGGCGGGTTCATGCTGAACATGATCCTCGGCGTGGTCTGTGTGTCGCTGTCGTTGCCCCTGGGCATCATGCTGGCGCTGGGCCGTCAAAGCTCCATGCCGATCATTAAATGGATCTGCGTGGTCTTTATCGAGTTCATCCGGGGCGTGCCGCTGATCACGCTCTTGTTCGTGGCAAATGTGGTTCTGGCCTATTTCCTGCCGCCGGGGACGAATTTCGACCTGATCCTGCGGGTGATCATCATGATCACCATGTTCGCCGCGGCCTATATCGCCGAGGTGATCCGGGGTGGCCTCGCTGCCTTGCCGCGCGGCCAATACGAGGCCGCCGACAGCCTGGGTCTGGATTACGCGCAATCCATGCGGCTGATTATCCTGCCGCAGGCGCTAAAGATCTCGATCCCCGGAATCGTGAACGTGGCAGTGGGTCTTTTCAAGGATACGACGCTGGTGTCGGTTATCTCGATGTTCGATCTCGTCGGCATGATCCGCGGGCCGATCCTCGCCTCGACCGACTGGAACGGGGTCTATTGGGAGCTTTGGCTCTTTGCCTCGATGCTGTTCTTTGTCGTGTGCTATGGCATTTCACAATACTCGCAATGGCTGGAACGACAGCTTGCGACTGACCACCGATAAGGAGTGGGACCATGAATGACGTTGTTCCTGAAACACATGATGTGGACATGGCGGTCTCGGACGAGGTTGCGATCTCGATCGAGAGCATGAACAAATGGTTCGGCACCTTCCACGTGCTGCGCGACATCGATCTGACCGTCTATCGCGGCGAACGGATCGTTATCGCGGGGCCGTCGGGGTCCGGGAAATCAACGTTGATCCGCTGTATCAACGCGCTGGAAGAACACCAGGCGGGCAAGATCACCGTGGATGGCACCGTGCTGTCGTCGGACATCAAGAATATCGACAGGATCCGGTCCGAGGTTGGGATGTGCTTTCAACACTTCAACCTGTTCCCGCATCTGTCGATTCTGGAGAACTGTACCCTTGCCCCGATCTGGGTGCGCAAGACGCCCAAGAAAGAGGCCGAGGAAATCGCGATGCATTTCCTCGAGAAAGTCAAGATCCCCGAGCAGGCCGACAAATACCCCGGTCAGCTTTCGGGCGGTCAGCAGCAGCGTGTGGCGATTGCCCGGTCGCTGTGCATGCGTCCGCGCATCATGCTCTTTGACGAACCGACATCTGCTCTGGACCCCGAAATGATCTCGGAGGTGCTGGATACGATGGTGCAGCTTGCCGAAGAAGGCATGACCATGCTGTGCGTGACCCATGAGATGGGCTTTGCCCGCAAGGTCGCCAACCGCGTGATCTTTATGGATGAAGGCCAGATCGTGGAGCAGAATGAGCCCGAGGAATTCTTCAACAATCCAAAGAGCCCACGCACGCAGCTCTTCCTCAGCCAGATCCTGGGTCATTGACCGGTGGGGCGGGACAAGTCCCGCCCTACATCTTGAGGTCGGCGTAGGGCGGGACTTGTCCCGCCTTTGCTATTTCATCAGCTCACGCGGTATGACGAAATGCGCAACGCGCCCGGTTCCGGGCCGAACGCCAGCCCAGCCGTCGGCCTCGAATGTAACAACCAGGGTCGCCCCCGTCGGATAATCCCAGAACCGCGCATGATCCGGAGCGACGTCCACCAACTCCTCCGCGAACTCCGAAATGGCTGGATTATGTCCCAGCATCAAAACGGTTCGCCCGCCCGCATCGGCAAGGACATGCCACATCTGTTCCGGGTCCGCGTGATAAAGCCTGCGTGTATAGTGTGGCTCAACACTCAGCCCCAAACCGTCATAGGTCTGCCCTGTCCGGGTCGATGAGGAGCTTAAGACCTCGTCCGGCACCAGCCCCTTGGTCTTGAGCCATTTGCCCAGAGCCTGCGCCGATCTGCGGCCCCTGCCATTCAACGGCCGGTCATGATCGGGTAGCCCCGGGATGTCCCAGGCAGACTTGGCATGGCGCATCAGGATCAGTGTCACTGTCATGGGTGTAAGAACCGCTCCATATGATAGGCCGATTGTGCAGGCAGGCGGCCAAAGCGGCGCGACACCGGGCAGGCTCTGCGCGCGGCGCATCCCTGTCCCAGGCATCCGCCAAGATCCTCTCCCCGGATATGAGTCCGGCATGCGGGAACATCATAACCCTCTGGCTGCAAAGCGTCGACCGGGCAGCTGCTGAGGCAGGGGCGTTCGGCACAGCCGTCACAGGGGTTGGGCGGCCGCGCAGGCAGCGCCAACCGGTCAGGCAGCGCCAGCGCCCCGCGGAACGACACAAAAAGTCCCGCGTGATCATGGACCAGCAGCAGGATGGGTGAGGCATGCACGCGCCCTGTCCGCGTGGCCCAGGAAAAGAACGGCAGATAGGGTGCGCCGCCGAAGGGAAAGAGGGGTACGGCCCCGATCTCCTCGGCCCAGTCGGTGATGACCCTTTCGGACCATCGGTCCACAGGATCGGGGGTGCCTTCCTGCCATTCTGCGGAAGAGGTCATCGCAGGCCAAAAACGCGGCTCATCGGGCCCCAGCATCAAGAGGGTCTGTGTGCCTTCCGGCACGCCGTCCTCCTCTGTGGGATGAAACCCGCCCAGAATGGTCAGATACCGGACCTCAGCAGCCTCTGAGAGCGTGTCATAGCTCATGTCCGGCGAAACGGGAGGGTCAAGCTCCAGCCCAGCCGCGCGGGCTTGTCGTCTTGCCATTCCAGCCCGATAGTCATCTCATCATGACCTTTGGCCGGTTGCGGGATATAGGTTCGAAAGGCGCGGTCCCAGATCGACAGGGCAAAGCCGTAATTGCTGTCATGCTCGTGGCGATGCACCGAATGATGCACGCGGTGCATGTCCGGTGTGACAAGCACCATCCGCAGCGCCCGGTCCAGCCCAAGGGGTAGCCGGATATTGGCATGGTTGAACATCGCCGTGCCATTGAGCAGGATCTCAAACACGATCACGGCCAGGGCGGCGGGCCCCAAGAGGTAGACCAGCCCGACTTTCAGGACCATCGAAAGCGCAATCTCTACCGGGTGGAACCTGATCGCGGTGGTCACATCCATATCCCGGTCGGCGTGATGAACCCGATGCAGGCGCCACAGAATGGGGATCTTGTGGGTGATCAGATGCTGGAGCCATATGGCAAAATCCAGGATCAGAACGGCCAACACGAACTCCAGCCACACTGGCCAGCTGATAAGGTTGAAAAGGCCCCAGCCGTTCTGGGCGGCATCGACCGCAGCCCCCACCGCCAAAAGCGGCAGACCAAAGGCCAGGGCGCGCAATGTCACGGTGTTGAGCGCGGTGATCGTCCAGTTGGTCAGCCAGCGATGGGCGCGTGGCTGGACGCGCGCGCGGCGCGGCGCCAGCGTTTCGGCCAAAGCAAAGAGGGCAAACAGGCCCAGAAAGACGCCAAACCGGATGATCGTCTCGTTTTCCATAGGCCTCAGATTATGTCCCCGGCCTTGTACGACAAGCCCGAGCCAGACACAAACCTGTCATTCCGGCCGCGTCTGGGGCCGGATGAGCGTCCCGGGCCCCTGTTCGGTAAACAGCTCCAGCAGAACTGCATTGGTCACACGCCCATCGAGGATGACGACACCGCGCACCCCCTCGCGGAGCGCATGAAGCGCCGTTTCGGTCTTGGGGATCATGCCTCCGGCAATGGTACCATCGGCGATCATTGCGGTGATTTGCGGGGCTGTCAGCTCAGCGACAAGCTCCTTGTCTGGGGTCATAACGCCAGAGACATCGGTCAGCAGCAACAGCCTGTCTGCCTTCAGCGCACCTGCGATGGCCCCGGCCGCGGTGTCGCCGTTTATGTTAAAGGTCTCACCATCCTCGCCTGCGCCCAGCGGGGCGATCACCGGGATGGTGTTCAGATCGAACAGGCCACGCAGGATAGCGGGATCAACTTTGGTAGGCGTTCCCACAAACCCCAGATCGACATCTGTCTGCGTGCAGGTGATCAAGCCAGCGTCCTTACCCGACAGGCCCACAGCGCGCCCACCCTGCCGCCCGATGGCCTGCACGATGCGCTTGTTGACGAGGCCGGACAGGACCATCTCGACGACCTCGACCGTGGCGGCATCCGTGACCCGTTTGCCGTGTACGAAATCCGATTGGATCCCAAGCCTGTCGAGCATCGCGTTGATCATCGGGCCGCCGCCGTGAACGATGACCGGATTAACGCCAACCTGCCGCATCAGCACGACGTCACGCGCGAAACTCTGCATCGCCGCATCGCTGCCCATGGCATGGCCGCCCAGCTTGATCACCACTGTCGCACCCGCATAGCGCTGGAGAAATGGCAGCGCACGTGACAGGGTTTCAGCGGTTGCGATCCAGTCCCGGTTCATCGTTTTTGCCTTTGTCTTGGGTTTGTTGCGCGCCTTTGTGATCGGCTTCAATGCTGACGGCAATAATTTTCGCAGAAAATTTTGGGCCTCGGGGCTGGCCGTGCGCGAGGCCCGGTCAGGTGATCCCGGCCACAATCGCGCGCAACGTCGCGATCCCGTCGCCCTTCTCGCTGGAGGTCAGTACGATCTCGGGAAATGCGGCGGGGTGTTTGGACAGTTTCTCGCGGACCTGGTCCAGCACCCGCGCGCGATCCTTGTCCTTGACTTTGTCGGCCTTCGTCAGAACGCACTGAAACGTGACCGCCGCACTGTCGAGCAACGCGAGGATTTCTTCATCGACCGCCTTGATGCCATGGCGTGCATCGATCAGCACAAAGGCGCGCCGAAGGGTTTGTCTGCCCGACAGATATTGCTTGAGCAGGCGTTGCCATTTCTCCACCACCGGCAGGGGCGCATTGGCGTATCCATATCCCGGCAGATCGACCAGATAGTGGCTGTCGGCCAGCGCAAAGTAATTGATTTCTTGTGTTCGCCCCGGTGTGTTCGAGGCCCGGGCCAGACCGTTGCGCCCGGTCAGGGCATTGATCAGAGAGGATTTTCCGACATTCGAGCGACCGGCGAAACACACCTCCAGCCGGTCGGCCGCGGGCAGTCCCGACATTGCCACCACACCTTTGATGAAATCGCATTGCCCGGCAAATAGCTTGCGACCCTTTTCGGCTGTCGCGTCATCGGGCCTTTCGGCAAGGGGGAAGGGGAGGGTGTCCATCAGAGGGTCTCGACCTTGTCCCCTATCGCGATGGGGCCGCCTTCGATCACTTCGGCATAAACGCCGAAATCGCGATGGCCCCAGCCCTTTTCCAGCGCGCCCAGCGTATCGGCATCGCGGGTGCCGCTGCGCGGGTTGGCCGCAGTATGCAGGCATCGCTCGATACGCTCACGCACGGCCAGAACGCTGCCTCCGATGCGGATCTGTTTGCCGATCCAGTCAAACTCCTCCCACGGGGCCATCTCGTCGAACCAGACGTTGCCGCGCCAGCGCTCGACTTCCAGCGGGCGGCCCAGCTTTTGCGACACCGCCCGGTGCGAGCTTTCGTTCATGATCGACACCGACGGGAAATCGCTGTCGGTCATCCCGCGCGCCCCGGTCGAGACGATGTGGCGGGGCTGCGCACGATTCTCCGGGATCAGCGGCGCGACCCAGGCCAGGAACTGATTGGCCTCCATTGGATCGTCGGGGCGGAACGTCATCGCCCCCAGCTTGTCATGGGTGAGGCTGATCTGCCGTGTCTCTTCATTCAATTCGGCCCATAGACCGGCCAGGCCGGGCGTGCGGGTCCCGATCATGAAATTCATGCATGCGGCCCATCCATCGCCATCATGCTTGGACTGATCATGCTGCACCGCCCAGAACCGGTCCCAGGGCATGGCCTGACCCGGATGCAGGGTGACCCCGCGCAACGCCTCGCGACCATGGCTCTTGATCGGATGGCGCCAGAGCTGTGTGAGCCTGCCGGTCATCAGCTCTTGTCCTTGCCGCCCTTGGGCTTGGCTGCGGGCTTGGCACCCGCCTCAGCGCCCTTTTTGAAGCCTTGGAGGATGTTGCCGAACACATCCGGTTTATAACCTTGGCTGCGCATAATGGCATATTGCTGCATGAAGGTGATCGTGTTGTTGGCAATCCAGTAGATCACCAGACCGCTGGCAAAGCCGCCCAACATGAACATGAACACCCAAGGCAACCAGGCGAACACCATCTTTTGCGTGGGATCGGTCGGTGCCGGGTTCAGCTTTTGCTGAAGCCACATCGAGATACCCAAAAGCAGTGGCAAGATCCCGATAAAGACCAGCGCCATGATCGAACCGGGCTCGGGCCCCGCATTGCCCAGCAGGCCAAAGAGGTTGAGAATCGAGGTGGGATCGGGCGCGCTCAGATCCTGGAACGGGCCCAGCCAGGGCGCATGCCGCAGCTCGATCGTGACAAAGATCACCTTATAGAGCGAGAAGAAGATCGGGATCTGCAAAAGGATGGGCAAACAGCCCGCGGCGGGGTTCACCTTTTCCTTCTTGTAAAGCTCCATCATCCCCTGTTGCAGCTTTTGGCGGTCGTCGCCGGCGCGCTCTTTCAGCGCCTCCATCTGCGGCTGCAGCTCTTTCATCTTGGCCATGGAGACATAGGATTTGTAAGCCAGCGGCAACAGAACCGCCTTGATGATCAGCGTCAGCGCGATGATCGACCAGCCCATATTGCCGATCAGGATGTTCAACTCATGCAGCAGCCAAAAGATCGGCTTTGTCAGGAAAAAGAACCAGCCCCAGTCGATGCTGTCGATAAAGCCCTGGACTCCTTCGCTCTGATACGTGCGGATCGCGTCCCATTCCTTGGCCCCTGCGAACAGCTGGGTGGAAAACTCGGCCACGTCCTGCACTGCCAGAGTGATCGTCGGCAGCTTGGTCGTCGTCTGATAGATGTCCCGACCGGGATCGTGGACCGTGCTGAACTCAAATCCGGAGCCCGGGCGCGGAATGAGTGTGGTCATCCAGTAGTGATCGGTGAATCCCGTCCAGCCGTTTTCGGCTACGGTGGTGGCTTGATGGCTGGCTGCCGGGTCGATATCGTCATAATCGGTCTCGATCAGCTCACCATCGGCCATCGCAATGGCCCCTTCATGCAGGATGAAGAAATTCTTCAGGTCCTGCGGCTCCCCATGACGGGCGATGATCCCGTAGGGTGCAAGCGAGACCGTGCCGCCACTGGTGTTCTCGACCGACTGTGTGATGTCGAACATGTAATCGGCATCGACAGCAATGGTCCTGCTAAAGATCAGGCCCGCTCCGTTGTTCCAGCTGAGCGTCACGGGGGTATCTGGCGTCAGGGTTTGCGAGCCGGTGACGGTCCAGAAGGTGTTGGGGCCGGGCACCTGATCGGCCGACAGACCCGTCCCGGCGGCCCAGCCGTAGAGCGCGTAATAGGCATTGGGCCCGTCAACAGGGGAGAGCATGGTCACAATGCTCGAATTCTCGTCCAGTTCAACCCGGTAATCCTTGAGCGACAGGTCGTCGATCCGACCGCCAAGCAAGGAGATGGAGCCCGTCAGGCGTGGCGTGTCGATCTCGATACGCGGGGCTGCGGCAAGTGCGTCTTGCCGCGTCTCTGCTTGCAGATCCAGCGGAGCGTCGCCGCTGCCCGCGGCCCGGGGGGCGCTGGCGATATCGTCCTGGCCGACCGTTGAGGATACCGGCGCAGTTTCGGGCGCAATCGGCTCCGGCTCCGGGGGCGGGAACATCACGAACCACACCAGGATGACGACAAAGCTCAGCGCTGTTGC
This sequence comes from Aestuariivita sp., assembly GCF_021404545.1. GTDB lineage: Bacteria > Pseudomonadota > Alphaproteobacteria > Rhodobacterales > Rhodobacteraceae > Aestuariivita. Next base: position 18,380 of record NZ_JAAWWD010000011.1, on the reverse strand, counting down.
CAGGATGAGATTCTTGTTCTGATCGTCCATCGGGGGCCGCCACCTCATGCAATTCAGACAGGTGGGTTCAACAGAGTGCCGGGCCAAAGGTCAAGCAGATTCGGGCCCGGTCGGCGCAAGGGCCGCGCCCGAGGGCATGCTTTGGGGTCTTGCACGGATCGCCGGGGGCTGTCAGCCAATCTGGCGCCCGATGCGAGGGGCGCTCTGAAGCTTGGCCTCATGTTTGCTCAACCACATCAGGGTTTCGTCGAACGGCATCGGGCGACCGATGCCGAACCCCTGCACATGGTGGCAGCCAAGCTGTGCCAGAAACGCGTGTTCACCGACGGTTTCGACCCCCTCGGCCAACGTTTCCAGGTCCAACCGCTCCGCCATCGTCAGAAGAGCGCCGATCAGCCGTTGCTGTTCGGGGTCGCGGTCCGATTTAACGACAAAGGACCGGTCGATCTTGATGCGGTGTACCGGAAACCGGCGCAGCGATGCGATAGAAGCGTGACCCGTGCCATAGTCATCCAGATCAATCGCGCATCCCAGCTGGTTGAGCCCCGTGATGTTGCGCGCGACCGTGTCGTTGGGCACATCCGACATCACGGTTTCCAGTATCTCGAGGCAAAGCCTGTTGGGGCCCAGGTCAAACCGGTCGAGCGCCCAGGAAATCTTGTCACACAGCCTGGGATTGTTGAGATCGTCTTGCGACAGGTTGACCGAGACCCTGGGCACTGCAAGACCGGCATCGTCCCAACCTCGCAAGGCGCTCAGCGACTGGGTGAGGATCACCTCGCTCAATCGCTCCATCAGGCCCTGTTCCTCCAAAGCGGGCAGGAATTGATCCGGCGCGATGGTGCCGCGGGTGTCATGAACCCAGCGCGCCAGAGCTTCGAACCCCGACACCTGCCCCGTGTCGGTACAAAGCTGCGGTTGAAACCAGGGGCCTATCTCACCGTTGTCCAGCGCGCTGACCACGGTTTGCTGCAAGGTCCTGCGGATCTCCCGGCGGGTCTGCATCTCTGGCGCAAAGGCCCGGATGGAGGATGGTCCGTTCTGGCGCGCCTCATCCAGGGCGGTGATCGCAGCGCAAAGCCAGTCTTGCGCGTCACCTGACGGCGCGCGGCTGCGCAGGCAAAACCCAATGGCGCAGGACACATACAAGGTCGCGCCTCCCACACGCAGCGGCTCTTCGATGACGCCCTGCAGCCGACCGGCCAATTGGATGCAGAGCTCCAAATCCAATTGGCGGACCGATTGCAGGCAGATGGCAAACCGGCTATCGGCCAGGCGCGCAACGCTCTCCCCGTCGCGCAGAGTGCCAAGGATCCGGTCGCTGGTCACTTGCAGCAGATCGTCCATCGCGGCTTGCCCATGTCTGGCAAGGAACTCTTCGGCGTCGTCAATCTGCACCAGAATACAGGCAGATTTCAGGGTGCCATCGGCGCATCTGTCAAATACGTCCTCCAGCACCACATCAAAGCCATCGCGCAGCATCAGACCTGTGACACTGTCGCGGGGCAAGGTCGGGTCATTTCGCCACGACCCCATGATGCGCGACATCAGAAGGCCGACGGGCAATCCAACGGCAAGACCCGCCAGCGCGCCTTCGCCGCCCAGCCAAAACGCACTGAGCGTCACAGCCGGTATCATCGCCAACAAAGCGGGCAATGCCACGCTGCGTCCCAAGTGCGGCGTGCCGGTTCGTTCCGAGGGATGACGGGGGGTGGGCACTGCAAAGCCTCCTTGACGGCTGTGCAAGGACGCTAGGAGATCAAGGTGTCCTGGTCCTTAATCCGAAATCGGATTTTCAGACCCGTTTGACTCAAATTGTTCGGATTTGAGGGCCAGACCTGCGAAATCAAACAATTTCGGATCGAGCAGATGCGACGGGCGCGCGTTCATCAAGGCCCGGAACATCACCTGGCGGCGGCCGGGGCTGTTTTTTTCCCACCCATCGAGGATCTGTTTGACCTGCTGGCGTTGTAGCCCGTCCTGGCTGCCGCACAGATCGCAAGGGATGATCGGATAGTTCATGGCGCGGGCGAATTTCTCGCAATCCACCTCGGCGACATGGGCCAAGGGGCGATAGAGGAAAAGATCGCCCTCTTCATTCACCAGCTTGGGAGGCATCGTCGCCAGACGGCCGCCGTGAAACAGGTTCATGAAAAAGGTCTCAAGGATGTCGTCCCGGTGATGGCCAAGCACCACGGCGCTGCAGCCTTCCTCGCGTGCGATGCGATACAGATGCCCGCGCCGCAATCGAGAGCACAGCGCGCAAAACGTACGGCCTTGGGGCACTTTATCTATCACAATCGAATAGGTGTCCTGGTATTCAATCCGGTGTGGCACCCCCATCTTTTCCAAAAATGCGGGCAGCACGGTTGCCGGAAATCCAGGCTGGCCCTGATCGAGATTGCACGCCAGAATGTCCACAGGCAAAAGCCCGCGCCACTGCAACTCATAAAGTACGGCCAACAAGGTATAGCTGTCCTTGCCGCCCGAAAGGCAGACAAGCCATCTGTCGGGATTGGGGCCGCGCCGGATCATGCCGTACTGCTGGATCGCCTCACGGGTTTGGCGCACGATCCGCTTGCGCAGCTTGCGAAACTCTGTGCTGCCGGGAGCTCCGGCAAAAAGAGCGTGGATATCATCATCGGGCGTGTCACGCATGCCACAGGCTTTAGTGCCTTGCCAAGCCGACGGCAAGATGCGGAGATTGCGCTCGGGTGCGTTGGCCATGGCCGGGTCAAAGGCGCCGCATTTTCTGACACAGAAAATGGCCCAGAAAATGCGTCATTTTCTGCGCGCCCAGCCTCGACAGATCCGCGCCACGCGCCACTTTCTTGAGCATCCGAATTCAAGGAGGCGGACCATGCGCCATCTGATCGTCTTTGCCTGTCTGGCCGTATTTCTCGTTGCGTGTACCGGCAAGCCTGCACTCGAAGATCCCCAAGTGTCGGATCGCAAGCTCGATCTGGAGGTGTTCTTCCACGGACAATCCAAGGCCTATGGTCAGTTCCAGGATGTCTTCGGTACCGTCCGCCGCCGGTTCGAGGTTGACATAACCGGCACCTGGGACGGGCAGCGGCTGACCCTGGTTGAGGACTTCGTTTACGAGGACGCTTCGACCGAGCGGCGTGTCTGGACCCTCACAAAGACAGGCCCAGACAGCTGGACCGGGACAGCGCCTGGGGTGATCGGAACCGCCCGGGGCAAGGAGCGGGGCGACACGTTCAACTGGCACTACACCATCGACCTGCCTGTGCCCGAGGGCACCCTGCGTGTGACCTTCGACGATTGGATGTGGCTGCTGTCCGGGGATCGGCTCTTGAACCGTGCCTATATGAAACGGTTTGGCGTGGATATCGGCGAGGTCATCATCATCTTTGAAAAACTGTCCTGATCCGCACGGGATTTGCGGATCCTACAATCAATGCCATAGTGGAGCTTTCATCAATCTCCTCATAGGCTTTTCCATGGCATTGTTCTTTTCCCGGCGCACCTTCAACGCGCAACAAAAAAAATTCACCAACAATCCGGCCGCGCTGACCCGTTATGTGGCCATCACCGGCACCAATCCGGGCGGCGGCGGATGGGCGGGCGGCATCCTGTCGCGCGACAACTGGCTGGCGCAGGTCAGGCAAGCGGGCGGCACCCGCGATGTTGTGATCTATGTGCATGGGTTTAACACATCGCAGGCCGACATGCTGCGCCGGATGGAGAGGATGGAGACAGGCCTGAGGGCACATGGCTATACCGGCGCGGTCGTGAGCTATGACTGGCCCAGCGATGGCTCGGTGCTCAACTACAATCGGGACCGGTCTGATGCCAAAGAGGTGGCTCAGTATCTGGTGAAAGACGGGATGGTGCCGTTGCTGGGCATGTCTCCCAAACCACGGGTCCATCTGATGGCGCATTCCATGGGCGCCTTGGTGGTCCTGCGCGGGTTTTCAGATTTCGGCGATGCGATCGGGCCGGGACAGGGCGCTTGGAGCGCCGATCAGGTGATCTTTGCCGCGGGCGACGTTGACAGTGTCTGGCTCGAGAGAGGCGCCTGGGGATCGCTGGTTCTGAACCAGCGCAGCCGCCGGTTCACCAACTACTATTCCGGTCGCGACCGCGTCCTTGCCCTGTCCGGAGGTCTGATCAATGGCGGACGTGAGCGTGTGGGACATGTCGGGATGCCGAGCTTGCTGGCCACGGGGCACCAGGACGTTTATTGCAACGAGCAATACAAAAAGGATGTGCCGACCTCGGACCAGACAATGACCTATTCGCATCGCTGGTGGTTCGACAATGATGGATTTCTGCAAGATATGGCACTGACCCTGTCGGGGCGTGCTGCGGATCAGATGCCCACCAGGCGGGCCACCAACATCGCCGATCAGGCCCTTTTGGTTTAGCGGCTGTGTCCATCAGGCGATCCAGGCGGCCCGTTGCGCCCCCAGGCACCGAACCTTCCGTCTGGTCGTCTGGGCCAGGCGAGCAAAGCTTGCACTGCCATCACCGCGATTGCCCGCAATCTTGTCACTATCGGCAAATGCGTCGTGCAGATCACGCCTATCATGGGCCGCACGGATTGCCTGAAGACTTCGGTCGTTAGCGATCCTTGGATTGGTCTTTGGTGTCGGCATCCGGCACCGGATCGTATCCCGAACCGCCCAGGGGATGACAGCGCCCGATCCGGCGCAGCGCCAGAACGCTGCCCTTTACGGCCCCGTGCCGCTCCAACGCTTCAAGCGCGTAGACACTGCATGTCGGCTGATAGCGACAGTTAAAGCCGACCCAGGGCGAAAAGATCAGCCGATAGGCGCGCACCGGCAGGGCGGCGATGTGGGCCAGCGGACTCATGCCGGGCCATGGATCTTGCGCAATGCCATGCGCAAATCGTCCTGGAGCCGCTCGAACGGGAGGCTGGCGGTCGCCTCCGCGCGCCCGATCAGCACGTAATCCCACCCGTCGTGACCATGCATTGGCAGCACAAGGCGCGCGACCTCGCGCAGCCGACGCTTGGCGCGGTTGCGCGCCACGGCGTTGCCGACCTTCTTGGAGCAGGTAAAGCCCACGCGCATGCCCGGACCCTCATTCGGGCCGCGTGCGCGTGCCTGGACCATCATGCCGGAAGTGCCTTGCCTGCGCGCACGGGCCGCGCGCAGAAAATCCGAGCGCTTCTTGAGCACGGTCAGACAAACGGACACCGCCGGAGGTATATTCCCTTGGGTGGCTGAGCCATCCATGGGGGCCTCCGGCGGTGTCATAAGCTCAAGAAAACTCGCGCGGCTGAAGACGCGCTTAGGCGCTCAGCTCTTTGCGGCCGCGGGCACGGCGCGCGTTCAGGATCTTGCGTCCCGCCTTGGTCGCCATGCGGGCGCGGAACCCGTGGCGGCGCTTGCGAACAAGGTTCGAGGGTTGATAGGTGCGTTTCATCGCTCCAACTCCGGTTTTTGGGGCCAGGCGGCGCGGATTCGCCCCCGGTCATGTAATCGAAGCCCGTCCTCTAAAGCGCCTTGGCAGTTAAGTCAAACCCTCAGACAGTCGATTTGGCCACCTTCCTGCAACAAATATCCCGCGATAGAGCGGCAATTGTTTCAATCCAGCGTCTGGAACGGGAAAATCCTCACGTCACCTGTCACCCCGCATCAAGCAGGCGTGAAGAGGGTACCACATCACCCTGGAGAGGTACATGTTGAGGCCTGACACCACGCAGGAGACCGGCATGACCGATCACGCCGAACATACCGCCGCACCCGCCAAGCGCGGGCTCAATCGGCATCTGCCGCTCCTCGCTATTCTAACTGTGGCGATTATTGGGGCATTTGTGCTGCGCGACACGCTGAGTTTCGAGACCTTGCGTGACAATCGCGAGGCGCTCTTGGCATTTCGCGACGCGAATTTCGCGGGTCTCGCGGCGATCTTTGTCCTGATCTATGTGGCGATCGTGGCGTTTTCGCTGCCTGGTGCTGCCGTCGCCTCGGTCACGGGCGGGTTCCTGTTCGGCCTCGCGGCGGGCACTGTGTTCAATGTGTTTTCCGCCACCATCGGGGCCAGCCTGATCTTTGCCGCGGCCCGCTGGGGCCTGGGTGACATGCTGATGGCCAAGATCCAAGCCTCTGATGGCAAACTCAAAAAGCTCCAGACCGGATTGCGCGAGAACGAGATCAGCGTGCTGTTTTTGTTGCGCTTGGTGCCCGCGGTGCCCTTCTTCGTCGCCAATCTGGTGCCTGCGCTTGTGGGGGTGCGGTTCTTTAACTTCTTCTGGACCACGGCGCTGGGCATCATTCCGGGCGCGCTGGTCTTTACCTGGATCGGTGTGGGTGTGGGGGCCGTGTTCGATCGCGGAGAAAACCCGGACCTGTCACTGCTCTGGGCGCCGCAGGTTATCGGCCCGATCCTGGGTCTGGCTGCTCTGGCCGCCCTTCCCATTGTGGTCAAAGCCATTCGCGGCAAGAAAGAGATCTGAGCCTCATGGAACGTATCAAGACCGACATCCTGGTCATTGGCGCCGGGTCCGGTGGCCTGTCCGTGGCTGCGGGCGCCAGCCAGATGGGGGCCGATGTGGTCCTGCTCGAAGGGCACAAGATGGGCGGCGATTGCCTGAACTTCGGGTGTGTGCCGTCCAAGGCGCTGATCGCCAGTGGCAAGGCCGCTTACGCGCAGGCCCATGCCGGGCAATACGGTGTGGCCGACGTGGTGCCCCGGATCGACTATGCCGCCGCCAAGGATCACGTGCATGACGTGATCGCCCAGATCGCGCCGGTCGACAGTCAGGAACGGTTCGAGGGGTTCGGCGTCCGTGTCATCCGCGAATTTGGCACCTTCATCTCTCCCGCCGAAGTCGCGGCGGGCGACTATGTGATCAGCGCAAGGCGCGTGGTGATCGCCACGGGCTCGCGCCCCTTCGTGCCGCCGGTGCCAGGGCTTGAGGACGTGCCCTACGAGACCAACGAGACGATCTTCGATCTGCGCGCGCGCCCCGATCACCTGCTGATCGTTGGCGGGGGTCCTATCGGAATGGAGATGGCCCAGGCCCATATCCGCCTGGGCAGCAAGGTCACGGTGATCGAAGGCGCCAAGGCGCTGGGCAAGGACGATCCCGAGCTTGCCAAGGTCGTGCTGGACAGCCTGCGCGACGAAGGGGTCGAGATCGCCGAAGATGCTCTGGCCGAAAAGATCACCGGTGCCGCAGGCGCGATCGAGATCCACACCAAGGATGGCCGCCTGTTCAAAGGCTCGCATCTGTTGATGGCGGTCGGGCGGCAAAGCAATACCGACCGGCTGGGCCTGGAGGCGGCGGGTATCAAGACCACAAAGACCGGGATCCAGACCGACGCAAGCCTGCGCACCACCAACAAGAAGGTCTATGCCATCGGCGATGTGGCGGGCGGGCTGCAATTCACCCATGTGGCGGGCTATCACGCCGGTGTCATCATCCGGTCGATGCTGTTCGGCTTGCCGTCCAAGGTCAGGATCGCGCATATCCCCTGGGCGACCTATACCGATCCCGAACTGGCCCAGGTCGGTTTGACCGAGGCGCAGGCGCGTAGGGAACACGGGACCAAGCTGGAGGTCGTGCGGTTCGAATATCTCCACAACGACCGCGCGATTGCGGAACGCAAGACCAGGGGACTGATCAAGGTAATGGTGGTCAAGGGACGGCCCGTGGGCGCCTCGATTGTGGGGTATCAGGCAGGCGAGTTGATCAACCTTTGGGCGCTGGCGCTGGCCAACAAGATGAAGATGAGCCAGATCGCCGCTATGGTCAGCCCTTATCCCACCATCGGTGAGGTGAACAAACGCGCCGCTGGGGCCTATTTCACACCGCGATTGTTTGATAACCCTACGGTCAAACGGGTCGTCCGCTTTGTCCAGCGCTGGATCCCGTAACCCAAGAGAGGCCGTATGCTCAACTCGCTGTCGGGCAGGTTCCTGATCCTGACCATCATCTTTGTGATGTTGGCAGAGGTCTTGATCTTTGTGCCCTCGGTCGCGCGGTTCCGTGAAGATTATATGCTCGACCGGCTCGAACGGGCACAAATCGCGTCGCTTGCGCTTTTGGCCGATGACATGCTCACCAGCGAGCTGGAAAAGGAACTGCTGGAGAATGCCGAGGTGTTCAACGTGGTGTTGCGCCGTGACGAGGTGCGTCAGCTGGTGCTGTCCTCGCCGATGCCGCGCCCGATCGAAATGACGGTCGATCTGCGCGATCCCGGGGCATTCGTGCTGATCCGCGATGCGATGTGGCGCCTGGCCCGGCCGGAAAACGAGGTGATCCGGGTGATCGGCGCGCCGGTGCGCGAAGCGGGCCTTCTGATCGAGGTGACGATGGACACCCGGCCGATGCGCGAGGCGATGATCGAATTCGGCATCCGCATACTGATTTTGTCGGCAGTGATCTCGATCTTTACGGCGCTGTTGTTGTTCATCGCGGTGCGGATCTTTCTGGTTAAACCGATCAAGCGGGTGGTCGGCTCGATGCAGCGCTATGCCAGCGCGCCGGAGGATGCCCGGCGCATCATCCAGCCCGGTGCCGGTGTGACGGAACTGCGCGAAGCCGAAGAGGCGCTTTTTCAGTTGCAGACCGACCTCACCCATTCGCTCAAGCAAAAGGAACGGCTGGCGCAGCTGGGCGGCGCTGTTGCCAAGGTCAGCCACGATTTGCGCAACATCCTCACCTCGGCCCAGCTCTTCACCGACCGTATCGAGTTGAGCGAAGACCCTCTGGTCAGCCGACTGGCCCCCAAGCTCGTGAACTCGATCCGCCGTGCGGTGTCGCTGTGCGAGAGCACCTTGGCCTTCGGACGTGCCGAAGAGCCTGCGCCGACCCTGGCGGTGTTTCAGCTGATTGACGTGGTCTCGGACGTGCTCGACAGCGAGCGACTGAGCGAGGACAGCAGATCTATCAGCTTTGCCGAGGATATCCCGGCGATGATGAGCCTGCGCGCCGATCCCGAACAGCTGTTCCGCGTGATCTCCAATCTTGTCCGCAATGCGCGGCAGGCGATTGCCTCAACCGGCCAACCCGGGGAAATCAACGTGCGCGCCTATGAGGATGACGAGGCCTGGTGGATCGAGATTTCCGATACCGGCCCCGGCCTGCCACCCAAGGCGCGCGAACATCTGTTTACCCCGTTCCAGGGCGGTGCCCGCAAAGGGGGGTCTGGTCTGGGCCTGGCCATCGCCGCTGAACTCGTGCGGGGTCATGGCGGTATGCTGGAACTGAAAAAGACCGACGACTCCGGGACGGTCTTTGCGATATGCCTGCCCAAGGGGGACGGCACACTCTGAGAGGGGCAGGCCGTCGCGATTGCCCTTTCAGGTGCGCTGAACTGGCTTTTTTGCCAAGTGCAGGCCGGTATCTGCGCCCCGTGACCTCCGCGTAGCGCGGCAGTCGGTTGTTGACACAGGCAATTCCATCCAAGGCACGCTCGACGGTGCATAAGCCCATGCGCCACTGCGGGATCCGTGCGGTGCGGTCTGACCCCGCCCCGCCCCCTTTGATCGGACGCTATCGCCCGAAGGACAGTGCGATAAGATCGGCCTTCAGGGGGGCGCTGTCGCTGTTGTTCAGGGTCCGGTCAACCTCATCATGGGTCTGACGCCAGATCGGCACAGCCTCTGCAAGAAGATTGCGACCTGCCTCGGTCAGGGCCAGCCGCCGGTTCCGCCTGTCCTTGGGATCCTTCCACATCGTCAGAAGCCCGCGACGCTCAAGCGGTTTGATGTTCGCGGTGAGCGTTGTGCGGTCCATCGCAAGAAACTGTGCCAGGTCTCTGATCTTGGGCGGATCAGGTCGGTTCAGCGACACCAGGAGGGAGTATTGACCATGGGTCAGCCCAACCGGGCGCAGGGCGGTGTCGAACCGCCGACCGATGGCGCGCGCGGCCCGTTGCAGGTGCAGACATAAACACCGGTCGCGGACTTCATGGGTCACTGCCAGGGGAAGGTCGGATCGCATGAGAGGTAATTAGGTTGACATCAACATAAATGTCAATAAGATGAAGCGTCATGCCGCACCGGCATGTGGAGGGAGGACCATTTTCCTCATGACCCGCCAAACCACTCTGACAACCCTGACCGGGACGCGCATTTGTCGTATCCTTCACAGGTGTGGGGGTCGCTTCATCCGTCCTGCCCACGGTTTCGCAACGTGGACGATCCCGACCACAGCCGAAATCTTGACGGACGAACGCTTTGCGCGTGCAACCGCAAAAGAAATTTCGCGGATCGGATGTCTGCGCGCGCGTCAGGCCGTGTTCGCCATGAAACGGCCGATATCGCCGCGCTCAATCTCGCATTTGATGGACGCCAACCGAAGGAGATTACCCATGACCTATATCACCGTGGCAGTCTATGCCGTCCCGACCTCGAACAAGGAGGCATTTGTTGCCCACTCGAAAGATCTGACACCTCTCTTCATTAAACACGGAGCGCTTGCCGCCGTTGACGCCTGGGGGGATGACGTTCCCGAGGGGCAGACCACTTCCTTTCCGATGGCAGTCAAATGCGCACCAGATGAGACCGTCGCCTATTCCCATGTGATCTGGCCGGACAAGGCGACACATGACGCAAAGATGCAGGCTGTGATGGCCGAAATGCAGGCCGCGAGCAAAGCGAACCCGATGCCCTTCGATGGTCAAAGGATGATTTTCGCAAGTTTCCAGACCGTGGTGGAAGCATGATGGACCCCGGACGGCCAATCGCCATGTACGAGACCGGTCGGCGGATGGCAGCGCCCGCGCAACGATGCCGACGGGATCCGGATTGGGCGCGCGCATCGCGGGGTCGGATGGTGTGCGGGGATGCGATAGGCCCCCGGGCCCGGCAGGTCCGGTCGCCGAGAACCTCTCAAAGGGGCGTCCTGTCCCGTGCTGCCGGTGCCAAGGTTGGTTCTGCGCGGCCGCCTTCGGGACCTGCCCACGGCACCGCTCTTATCCAAGATTGGAGGTATCCAGATGCCCTTGGATGAAATGACCCTTCTCATTGGCACCACAAAAGGCGCGTTTCTTATGCGGTCCGGCAAGGATCCGAACAACGGCGCGCCGAGGGGCCCCTTTTGTGACGGCTGGCCGATCAACCATGTGATTGCCGATCCCGCGAACGGGACCCTTTGGGCAGGTGGCGGGGGCGATTGGACCGGGGCTGGGATCTGGTCGTCACAGGACGCGGGCGAGACGTGGGCTTTGACGCGGCTGACCAGGGGCACGATGGATGACTGGGCCGCCGAGGATCCTGATTTTGCTCAGATGATCAACTGGACCGACACACCGCTTCCCTTTGCCGACACGTTTTCGCAGATTTGGTCCCTGGCCTACGACCATGGCACGCTCTATGCGGGCACCAAGCCTGCGGGCCTGCTTGCCAGCGGGGATGGTGGCAAGACCTGGAGACGGCTCGACGGTCTGACCGACCATCCGTCCGCCAAGGCCTGGAACCCCGGGGCGGCGGGGTTGGTGTTGCACACCATCGTGACGGATCCGGATAATCCCAAGAAGCTGTGGGTGGGCATTTCGGCAGCGGGTGTCTTTGCGACCGAGGATGGCGGCGCAACCTGGCAGCGCCGCAACCGTCTGTCCAACACACAAGCATGCCAGCATCACGATCATCCAGCCGCTCCGCGTGATGGTGAGACAGGTCACTGCGTTCACAACATGGTGCGTGGGGCGGGCCCGGACGATCTACTTTATCAGCAAAACCACCACGGTGTCTGGCGCTCTGGAGACGGCGGCCGCAGCTGGGACGACATCACCGACGGGCTTCCCTCGACATTCGGATTCCCGATCCGGGTTCATCCCAGGGATCCCGATACGATCTGGACCCTGCCGTTGAACGGCGACAGCGCCGGTCGGTTTCCGCCAGATGCTGCCGCTGCCGTATGGCGCAGCCGTGACGGCGGGAAGAGCTGGCAGGACCTGCGCCGTGGGTTGCCTCAGGAGGGGTGTTTCTTCACCGTTCTGAGACAGGCGATGGCAGGCGACACGCGGGATCCGGCGGGTCTCTATTTCGGCACCAATAGCGGCTCGGTCTTTGCCAGCCGCGACGAGGGCGATACATGGGGCGAGATCGCCAGACACCTGCCCACCATACTGAGTGTCGAAGTGCTGGATCAAAGGTGAAGATGGAGCGTTTTGTCTGTTCGGTCCTGGCTCTGGCGCCCAACTCCTGTGAAGAGCGTATCGCGACAGGCCCGCGTGGCGCCGAGAATGCAGGCGCAGATCGGCGCCCCCGAACTGTATCCGGGATCAGGCGTGCCTGTGCGACCGGCCTCGCGATGGGCGCCTGCGGCAGCAGACCATCGCGCCAGACGAGCAATTTGACTGTCACTTTCCGAACGCTGATCGGGTCCGATTGGCTGATGCCGGATCTCGGCGGGCTGTCGTGCCACGCAGACGCGCTGACAGTGACCGTGCCATCGCCACCCGCGACGCACCCTCAGGGGTCTAGGGCATCCAACCAGACCCACCGATCCGATACAGGATAATCCGCCCCCGCGCGGGCCAGAAAACCGCAGCGCCGAGGGCGAGGCAGGGCGCCGTCCCAGAAAATGCGTCATTTTCTGGTGCCTCAGTCGCCCAGTTTGGCGTGAACCTCGTCCAGATCAATCTCGCCGACCGGCATCTTGTTCGCGGGATTGTCAAAGTCGTACCTGAACAGATCGAAATCCCGATGATACATTTCATACATCAGATGCATCGAGAGATCGTCAAAGTAATCCTCAACCGGATGCGCGCGTTTGGGACCATGCCCTTCGCTTTCGTTAAAGCGAGGAATGGCGTCCAGATCGACCTGTTGCGGTGTCTCGATCGCGCGCAGAACCTGGGCCATCCCGTCGTTAAAGCTCTCTGTCCAGAAGATCTGGTCATACCGCCCGCCATTCACGATGAAGGTCGAGATATGGCCTGACATGGCCGACCAGTGAATATCCGGATCCATCGGCCTGCGCCAGCGGATGGTATCGCGGGCAAACAGCAGGAACCGGCGAAACGACTTGATCTGGTCGAATTCCTCCCGACCGTCCTCGCCGCCGACCTCGATCCCGTATTTCTGCACCAACAGCGGTACCAGATTGCCGCGATAACGTTTGCCATTGCGCTGAATGCCGCAGATCTTGTCGAAAAACGAACTCAGGATCCGGGTATAGGGGTTGCGCACGCAGGTAAACGCATAGCTCTGGTGGTTTTGCACATTCCGGCTGATCGGGTCCTGACTGTCCTCGATTGCCCATTTGTGCATACCGGCCTGGGCGTCATGGATGTCGCCATCGAAAAATCGGCCATGATCGGAAAAATACATGATCTGACCGATGGTCGAACAGGCGCATTTGGGCACGACCCGATACACCACACTTTCGCTTTCAGTCATCCAGGTCCCTGGAAAGCCCATCCGTTCCGCCTCCGTCGTCCGGGTTGCCACTCTGGGCGCCCGGCTTACTTTTGCCACAAAAGAACAAAATTTCCGTGTTTATTCAATTGGTCTTCACCATTATCAAGAAGAAACAAGTCCTGAAGCTCAAGGCGGTTCGTTTCCAGTATGGCAAAAATAGCCTATATCCTGCTCTGCCACAAAGACCCCGATGCGATCATCCAGCAGGCGCAGCGTCTGACGGCTGTGGGTGATTACATGTCGATCCATTTCGACGCGCGCGCCAGGTCTGAGGACTATCGACAGATCCGCGCGGCGCTGGCCGACAACCCTAATGTCACCTTTGCCCATACCCGCATCAAGTGCGGTTGGGGAGAATGGTCGCTGGTTCAGGCCACGCTGAATGCGATCCAGTCCGCCATAGACGCTTTTCCGCGCGCCACCCATTTTTACATGCTGTCGGGCGATTGCATGGCGATCAAGACGGCGGAATATGTGCATGGGTTCCTGGATGAAAACGACGTCGATTTCGTGGAAAGCGCGGATTTCTTCGAAAGCGACTGGATCAAGACCGGCTGGAAGGAAGAACGGCTGGTTTATCGCCATCTGGTGAACGAACGAAAGTACAAGCGGCTCTTTTACACGCTTTATGAGATACAGAAACGGCTGGGCCTGACCCGGGATGTGCCTGCCGACATTCAGGTGATGATCGGCAGTCAGTGGTGCTGCCTGCGCCGCCGAACGGTCGAGGCGATCCTGAAATTCATTGCCAAGCGCCCCGATGTCGTGCGGTTTTTTAGGACCACCTGGATCCCGGATGAGACCTTCTTTCAGACGCTGGTGCGCCATCTGATCCCCGCGGACGAGATCAATTCGCGCACGCTGACCTTTCTGATGTTTTCCGATTACGGGATGCCGGTGACGTTCTACAACGATCACTATGACCTTCTGCTGTCGCAGGATTTCCTTTTCGCGCGCAAGATCAGCCCCGAGGCGACAGAGCTCAAGCGCCGCCTGGGCCATGTCTATGCCGCCACCGACATGACGTTTCGCACCTCCAACGAGGGGCGCAGCCTGCACAACTTCCTGACCGGGCGCGGTCGCATCGGGCGCCGCTTCGCGATGCGGTTTTGGGAAACCGAAAGCACCTTGGGTCGCGAGCGTGAGCTGATGATCGTGGTGTGCAAGAAATGGCATGTGGCCAAACGGCTGCTCCAACGGATCCGGCAGGTCACCAATCTGCCCACGATCGAGTATGTATTCAACGAAGAGGACACACCGATCCCAGATCTTGGCGGTATCCAGTCCAGCCTGTGGAAGCGCACCCGGCATCGCCGGGCGCTGATGCGGATGCTGTTTGACTATTACGAGACCGACCGTCTGATTGTGTGCATGGACCCTGAAAACCTGGATCTGATGCATGATTTCTACACTGACCGGTCGCGCACCAAGATGCTGGAGGTGGAGTGTACCTTTACCGACAGGTATCTGACCGGTCATGCCATGCGTGTGGGTCTGGCCGGCGAACAGACCAAGCAGGCCACCTTGCAACGCCTGTTGCCCACGATCCGCAATGACATGACCTATCAAAGCGACCAGATGCGGGATGCCAACTTTCCCAATCATTACCGCATGCAGGAATCCGCGGAACCCGAGGAAAACGCCGAGAAACTGGCGGCGTTTCTGGACATCCCGACCGAGCGGGCGATGGAAATCGCGCGGTCCGATCATCTTTTTGCCGATTGATCCGATGAGTTGATGTGGCGGGCACTTTGCCTATGCTTGGCACACAACCATCGTCGAGCGCCGGGGGGGCCATGTCCGATACCACAACTGTCCAGACCATGTGCCCGATGAACTGCCACCCGACGCTGTGCGGGATGACGGTGACCGTGACCGGCACGGGCGAAGTGTCCATCACCGGCGATGACAGCAATCCCGACAGCCAGGGGTTTTTGTGCATGCGGGGCAATGCCGCCCATGAAATCGTTGGCAATGATCGCAGGCTTCTGACGCCTTTGATACGCGAAGCGCGCGGCACGGAGAGTTGGCAGACCACCACATGGGACGCCGCGATGGACCGCATCGCCGCTGCGATGGAGGGTGTGGGCCGCGAGGCCGTGGGCCTCTGGCAGGGGCACGGCAACGCGGTCAACGATTATGGCTTTGGCCTCAAACGCGCGCAGATGGAGCGGTTCGCCAATCTCTATGGCTGCCAGTATTGGAACCCTGCAATGATCTGCTGGGGGCTGGGAGGGCTTGGCCTGGGCCTGACCGGCGCGCTTGAAACCTCCACCAAGGAGGATATGGGCGCCCATTCCGAGATGATCATTCTGTGGGGCGCAAACACGGTCAGCCAGGCCAATACGATCAAACATGTGGAGGCCGCCAAACGGCGTGGCGCCCGCATCGTGGTCATTGATGTGCGCCGCACGGAACTGAGCGCGCTGGCACATGACGTGATCCTGCTGCATCCGGGCACCGATACCGCGCTGGCACTGGCGATGATGCAGGTCATCGTGGCCGAGGGGCTCTATGACGCCGATTTCGTCGCCGATCATACCGTCGGCTTTGACGCGCTTGCGGCGCATCTGACACCGATGACACCCGAATGGGCCGCAGCCCGGACAGGTGTTGGGGCAGAGCGTATCGTGGCGTTGGCCCGCGCCTACGCGGGCACGCGCCCGGCGATGATCGTGATCGGGGGCTCGTCGCTGCACAAGACGGCCAATACCTGGATGGCGGCCCGCGCGATCTCGTGCCTGCCCGGGCTGACGGGCAATTTCGGCAAACCCGGGGCCGGGATCGGTCCGCGCCACGGGGCGCGTAGCCATGGCGCTGGGTTCACCGATCTTTCCGCCGCCGACCGTCGCCTTGCCGGGGCCTATATCCCCAACCAGATGGAGGCGATCATCGAAGCAATCGAGAGTGGGCAGGTCAAGGTCCTGCTTTCGCTGGGCTCGAATTTCCTGTCGTCTTTTCCTGATACGGACCGGGTGCGCGCGGCACTTGCCCGGCTCGATCTGTTTGTGGCCTATGATATCTTTGCAAACCAAACCACCCGGGAGGTGGCGGATATCGTGCTGCCGGGTACCATCTGGCTGGAGGAGACTGGCGCCAAGGCGACCAACACCCACGTCTATCTCTCCGATCAGGCGCTGGAGCCTGCAGGGCAGGCGCGCCCGCTCTATCGCCTCTATCAGGGTCTTGCCGCGCGGCTGGGGGTGGCGGATGTCTATCCCTGGGCCGATCAGGTGGCGGCGATGGATGCGGTTTTGGACCATCCCGCAACTGGGCACGCAACGGTCGCGGACCTGCGCGCGCAGGGCGGACGCGAAGCGTTGCGGATCTCGCATGTGGCGTATCCGACATATGCGTTTCACACCCCCTCCGGAAAGATCGAATTTTTCTCGAAAAAGGCAGTGGATATGGGCCTGCCCGGTTTACCCCAGATACCGGCGATGGATGCGGTGCGCGCGGGCGGACTGGTGCTGGCGCAGGGCCGCACCTTTGCTCATTTCCATTCCTTCTACGACCACGCCCGCGCTCTGCCCACACTGGCCGCGCGCGAGGCTGCGCCGATGCTGTGGATGGCGCCTGACGATGCGGTGCTCCGGGGCATCGCCGATGGTGACGCCATAGAGATCACCAGCCCGCACGGCCGCTTTGAGGCGCAGGCAAAGGTAACCCGCCGGATGCCAACCGGCGCGGTCTGGATCCGGGATGGCTGGCCGGGGTTCAATGCGCTGACCGATGGCGCCTCGGTCGTGCCCGGTTCCGCACTCACAGGGTTTTCGTTTTCCGTCGGACAGGCGGGGTTCGGAGCGGTAGTCGAGGTGCGCCGGGCCTGACCTTTGCGCGCAAACGAAAAGCCCCGCCATTCGGCAGGGCTTTTGAACAGGTGCTGACCCGCGCCGCAATCAGTTCTTGGCGTAGAATTCCACAACCAGGTTCGGTTCCATCATCACCGGGTAGGGCACATCGCCCAGGCCGGGGGTGCGCACGAAAGCTGCGGTCATCTTGGAGTGGTCCACGTCCAGATAATCGGGCACATCGCGCTCAGGTAGCTGAGCGGCCTCCAGCACGATGGCGAGCTGTTTGGAGCGGTCCCGCACTTCGATGACGTCGCCCTCTTTAACGCGGTAGGAGGGGATGTTGACCTTCTTACCGTTCACCCGGACATGACCGTGGTTGACGAACTGACGCGCGGCAAAAACGGTGGGGACGAATTTGGCACGATAGACAACCGCGTCCAGGCGGCGCTCCAGCAGACCGATCAGGTTCTCACCGGTGTCGCCCTTGACCCGCTCGGCCTCGGCATAGATGCGGCGGAACTGCTTTTCTGTCAGATCGCCGTAATAGCCTTTGAGCTTTTGCTTCGCGCGCAGCTGGATGCCAAAATCGCTCAGCTTGCCCTTGCGGCGCTGACCGTGCTGGCCGGGACCATATTCGCGGCGGTTGACTGGGGATTTCGGACGGCCCCAGATGTTTTCGCCCATCCGGCGATCGATTTTGTACTTGGCAGACGTGCGTTTCGTCACGGCTGATCTCCTTCGTATGCGTATTTACCCTTCATCTCGTCCGAAATCCGGTTCCCAGTTTTCGGGATGAAGCGCTTTGTCGAAGGGCGTTGTCCTCTCCCCGGATTTGGCCAGGACGACAGGGAACCCCTTGCGGGGGCCACCAACACCAATGAAGCCGCGCTTATAACCGGTGCCGAGCCTGTGTCAATGGGTGTGATTTGCCGGAGCGGCTGCGCCGCATTCTGTTCTATTTGTGCGCGGCCGCACGGGCCTTGGGACGCTGTCCCAAACCCTGGGAATATTTAAGGCCAGAAGAAGCCAGGAGCCGCTCCTTTTCATTCTTCTCTTTCAAAATACCGGCGGGGGGGGCCCCAGGGCCGGGGGGCGGGCCCCCCAACACACAAGAGCGCACCCAGCGGGCAGGCGCACATGCGAGAGCTCAGACAAACCTCGTAGTACAACCCTCATCACGTGTTGTGTCTGCCCCGGGGCGCATGCCACACCCCCCCA
>NZ_JAAWWD010000047.1 GCF_021404545.1 Aestuariivita sp. | reverse complement strand
AGGGGGGGCTCCGGAAATCTGCGCCATTGTCCACGTGAGCCCTGTCGGGAAGGCCGGCGACAGGCCAGGGTTCATCGATCTCGCGCGCCTTTAGCCAGGTAGTCTTGTCATAAACCGAATGCAGTAAGCACAGGCTCGTCGAAATCCGGGATGGCGCCTCCATCGTCAGGTGAAACCCCGTCACCATGCGGCTGAAGACATCCATGGCCAAGGTCAGCCAGCGCCGTCCGATAGGGTTCCGGGTTTCTTCATCGACGACAAAAATGTCGGCCTTTGTGTGATCGATTTGCACGATCTCAAGCGGTCGGGAGGTGTGCAATCTCCCCGGAACTGGCGTCAAGGCCTATACCGTCTCCTGCTCGCCCCGGCGCTGTGCAACGAGGCGCAGGTCGAGGTCGGCAAGACGCGTTTCGATCGTCCGCCGATGCGGCGGCTTCAGCCCCGCCACGCTGCCATCCGTTTGAATGTCTCGCACAAGCTGCGAGACCGACGGACGGCTTGGCTTCAGACACTATTTGCGGTTTGCCCTTTGGAGGATGTCCTCTCGCCGCGTATCCAGAGCGCGATGGCCGGTGCGGCGTCCGCGCATTGTCGCTACCCGTGACAGGACGGTCCCGTCAGCGCGAAACCTCTTCAATAGGCGGCAGGCAGACGCCTGACTGAGCTCCGGTTCGAAAGCAAGATCGGCAACAGCTGCTGCAGTAGACTGGCCAAAACCGCGCATCAGGACCTGACGGATCGCAGCTGCTCGGCGACAGGCTTCATCCCAGAGGGCGTCGTCAATCTCGTCCGGCAGAGGTTCGGTCATGGCCAGAATCCCAAGGATAAACCGGCGCCACAATTCTCAAACCAAGTGCCAAGTCTCAGCGGGCGCTTGCGGGGGCCGAAAGGCACAGCGGTCGGCAAGGGCTTTGAACAAAGGTCCGCGGCAGTCTTTTCGGAACCGAATACGGTCTCAGGAGTTGAAGGGGCAACAGGGCGATGCTGGGTCGCTCTGTCGCGTGTCCGGTGGGCTCTCCCTCGTCCTGCCCGACCGCCGGTGACACTGTTCCAGACTGCCCGCCGAGACGATCTCCGGCGGGCATTTTTCATTTAAAATCAAAAGTTTATTGGAACAAACACGATCCTCGCACGTTGACAGGCAGAAGGCAGATGCCTTTCGTTTCACAAAACCTGGAGGTAGCAATGAAACCGCTTATGATGACAACCGCCTTGACCGCAACCATGGCCCTGGCGGGTATGGCCCAGGCACAGTCCAGCATGGATCAACCGTTGTTCCCGCGTATGGGCGCCGAGACGGATCTGCACGCGTCCGACTTTATCGGCATGAACGTCTATGCCGCCGAGCCCGTCGAAGAAACCACCTGGGACATCGACGAAGTGGCTGGCATGCAGGCCAATTGGGACAACGTGGGTGAGATCAACGACCTGATAATCACGCGCGACGGTGAGATCAGCGCCGTTCTGGTCGATATTGGTGGCTTCCTGGGCATCGGCGAGCGGCAGGTCGCCATGAACATGGGTCAGATCCGGTTCGTTTCCAACAGCGAAACCGAAGAGGCCGGTGATGTCTTTCTTGTGATCCCGGCCTCGATGGCTGATCTGAAAGATGCGCCTGCATATGAAGGGTTTGATATGGCCGCGCGCTCCGACAGCTCGTCTGGCTCGACCTATGCGCAGGGCGCCGCCGCCGACCGCGACATGCACGCAAAACGTCTGCCGGATGCTGATTTGAGTCAGCTGACGGCCGAGGATCTGACCGGCACGCGTGTCTACGATGCCGAGGGCGAATGGATCGGTGAGGTGAGCCAGCTGAACCTGTCCGAAGACGGCACCATTGACGCTGCGATCGTGGATGTGGGCGGCTTTCTGGGACTGGGCGAAAAGCCGGTTGAGCTGTCGCTCGACAAGCTCGATATCACGCGCAGCGAAGACGACACGCTGCGGGTGTCCGTGCCGATGACGAAAGAAGAGCTTGAGGCGCTTCCAACCTGGAACAGCTAGGATCGCTTGATCGACGCCCCGTAGGTTAAGATATCCCCCGAAGGAGCCCGCACAGCCGGGCTCCTTTTTTTTTGCCGGACCAGGGCGCCAGACACGCCAGGAAAAAGCGATGCCGGGCCAGAAACGCGCCAGGGCGGGACCGGCCGCCGCCGCGATGGCGCCGTGCCGCACATAATGTTGCGGGGCGCGAAGAGGCTGGGCCAGACCGAACCTTCGGCGGATATCGAACGGATCAGATCGCGATGGGGTACTTTTGCAAGACCACGTCGCCCGAAAGGCTCTTGAGGTTCGTCTGATCGTTCGTTCGATGAAGACCGCCGTGGCGCAACCGCTATGCGCGAACCTGGTGTCCACGGACAAATCCGCGGCACCTACCGAATCCGCTCTGGCGGTTTCAAGCGGGATTGTGAGGGTCCGCCGTTTCGATCAACCCTTTCCGAAACTCGGGAAGGAGTGCGCTTTCGCCAATCCCCCTTTGTCCAGTTGGACCCGGCTGTTGCCAGCCATCGTCCCGGGCAGATGATACGATCTGGGAAGCAACGGTGCCTCCGACCCGGTCCGCTGACAAGAGGGTCGCAATTGGTTTTCCCGGGACAAGCAGACCGAGATTGCCGATGATCCGGGCAGCCGCCCGATCCAGGCCCCGCCCTGCGGAACAGACACCGTATCCCGGCCTGATATCTGACCTTGGATCATTGGGCGTCGGCAGGCAGGGCTCCACCGAACCATCGGAGGAGCCCTGCAAATCCCGAAGTCCCGCAACGCGCTATCCGGTCGACCGGGGTTTTTCGTTACATCGGTCGCTCTCAGCAGGCGGCGATGGCCCGCAACATCCATGCAGCTTCCTCGTGGAAGGCAGACCGTTCCGTCGCGAGATCTTCGGTTACCGGGTCCTTGCGCGCCTCGACCAGTTCGACCAACGCATGGAGGAGATGGGCCAGATTCTGATGATCGGAGGCCAGGTCTTCGATCATCTCACCGGCGGAGGGGGTCACCTCCAGATCCTCGATCCGTGACCTGGCCATGATGTCGTCCATGCGCGTTGGCGCCAGTTGGCCCAGTGCGCGGATCCGTTCCGCCAGTTCATCAGCGGCGGTGAACATGTTCTCGTATTGCTCTTCGGTCAGTTTGTGGACGGAATAGAAAGTCGGACCCGTGACGTTCCAGTGATACGCGTGGGTCTTGAAGATCAGCCGATAAGTGTCTGCCAGCACATCGGCAAGGCCATCGGCGATGGCTTCGGGATCGCGCACACCGGTCGCGATGGGTTCGACTTTGGGGACAACGTTAAGTGCCTCACTCATTGGGGGTCTCCTTGTTTTGAGTATGTCTGACTGCAGGACGCCGTGACCGCGCTCCCGCTTGTCTAGGATGTGGGCGCCTCAGAGATCGTCTTGGATCTCGTTCGCGGCGTCCGAGATGGCCTGGCCGCCGCTTTGGACGTCTTGGCCGAAACCCTCGACGGTTTCACAGGCGGCAAGGCCGAGGACGGACATGAGAAGTGCGATACGAAAGATCATGGATGGGCTCCTGATGATAAGAAGTTTGGATCAGCACTGCCGTTAACAGAGCCATTTCTCCGAAGGGTCATCGCGGCCCCGCTGTCGATCAGTCAAACGTGCCGATTCTGCACGGTGGATCGATCGCATCGGTGCGCGATGACATCGAACGGCCGAGCGGCGCGGGAAAATGGCCGCCCCGGGCGCGGTCGGCGCACCGTGTCGGTAACGATCTGCGCGTTCCGCGAGCCGGATTTGACAATAATCCCTCATACCCGGAACAACCGACGACGCGAGAATTGGTTCCGACCTTTTTTCGCAGCTTTCGGGCCGGGCGGCCCTGACCTTTGGGAACAATTCTGTCGGAGGAGCGTTTATGGATACCGGGAAAGGGATGTCATGAACGAACGACAAGCGGTGCACGAAGCCACGCGGCTGAACTCGAAACTGATCTATGAGGTCATTCGCCGCGATGGTGAGGAGGAGTTGGAGCGCCCAGCCAACTCCCTCATCTGGTCGGGGGTCGCGGCTGGCATCCTGATCTCCTTTTCGGTCCTTGGCGAAGCCATCTTGCGCACCTATTTACCCGACGCGCCATGGCGCTATCTTGTTGAAAACCTGGGCTACAGCTTTGGGTTTTTGCTGGTCATCCTCGGCCGTATGCAGCTTTTTACGGAAAATACGATCACGACCGTCCTGCCGCTGGTGGCAGAGCGCTCGACGCGGTGCTTTCTTTCTGTGATGCGGCTCTGGGGGATCGTGCTGACCGCCAACATCTTCGGCGCTGCCGTCGCGGCGGCATTCATGGCCTTCAGTGGTGCCTTTGAACCTGACCTGATTGGAGTGATCGCCGATCTGTCTGCCCACGCGACCGGTTTCCCACCGTCCGAGGCGTTTTTGCGCGCCATCCCGGCTGGTATTCTCGTTGCATCGATCGTTTGGATGATGCCGGGCCAAAACGGCAATGAGGTGCTTTTGATTGTGTTGTTCACATGGCTGATCGCGGCAGGGGACTTCACGCATATCATTGCCGGGTCGGTCGAGATGTGGTTCCTGCTGCTCCAGGGAGATCTCGGGCTTGGTTCGGCGGCCTTGGATTTCTTTCTTCCCGTTTTGGCCGGGAATGTCGTCGGGGGCACTGCGGTATTCACCCTGTTGGCCTGGGGGCAGGTCAAGGCCGAAGTCGAAGAGACCGAGGCGGACACCCATCCCTGACCGGCAGGCCCGCCCGTGGAACCATTCCGGTCGGTCGCGCGTTGTGTCTATGGAAAAAGGAGATGGACATGTCCGCACCCGACACCAACCTCG
The DNA here is from genome assembly GCF_021404545.1 of Aestuariivita sp. Lineage (GTDB taxonomy): Bacteria > Pseudomonadota > Alphaproteobacteria > Rhodobacterales > Rhodobacteraceae > Aestuariivita. The sequence goes on along the minus strand of NZ_JAAWWD010000047.1, from coordinate 47,276 downwards.
ACAAGCAAGCACGCCGCCACGGCCCCCCGCTTTGGGCAATGGCGCTTGCCATTTCGCTGACATTCGCCGGTGCGCTGGCGGTTGCGATCTGGACCACCGAGCCGTCCGACGGTCCGCCGGTGCCGACTGTCTCCACCAGTCAGGCCGACCGCTGATTCCCGCTGTCCTCGGCCTCATGATCTCCGGGTCCCCGCCGCACCCCGAGCCAAGCAACAGATCATTTCTGCCACCGTCTCGACGGCCTGCCGTTCCGTCTTTGCCCCGGTCGCGCGGTTTCAGATCGACGCACCGCGCTTGGGCAAGGCTGCCGACACGACGTCCGCCGCCTGCGCCCGTGCCACCTCTCTCCCCCGCGACATGTATATCCCGATGAGAGCGGCGATATGGCGCCCCCGCGATGTCGCAAGCCCCTCGGTTCGATGGACCAGCCGACGGCATGCCGCGTCGCTCTGTGCACAATTGCCCGGTTTTGATCCTTTTTCGCGGATCGGCATGGAACCGAACCTGCCCATCAGCCGTTAACATATTGTAACCAACAAAGGAGAAACCCCATGCTTGGCTGGGCTATCACATTCTTGATCGTCGCGTTGGTCGCGGCTGTGTTTGGTTTTGGCGGGATCGCAAGTGCCTCTGCCGGGATCGCGCAAATCCTGTTCTTCATCTTTCTCGTGCTGTTTGTCGTCGCGATGGTGGCGCGCGCCTTGCGCGGCAAGACGCCCTAACCAGACACCCTAATCTGTCACACAAGGACGGTCGGCCCTCTTGCAGGGTCTACCGTCGCCCCGTGGCCCGGGGCGCCGACCGACAAAAGGGACGAAGATGTCGCGCGATGCACTGCTGAAAGACTTCATGGACCGGTTGGAAAAGACGGCCCCCGGCGAGACCGAGTTTCACCAGGCCGTCCGTCATGTCGTGCGCGATACGATCACAATCGAAAAAGCCCATGGCGACTACACCGCCGCCAAGGTGCTGGAGCGTCTGACCGTCCCGGACCGGATCATTGGCTTTCGCGTCGTCTGGCAAGATGACGCGGGCCAGGTCCAGGTGAATCGCGGGTGGCGCGTGCAGTTCTCCAATGCCATCGGCCCCTACAAAGGGGGGTTGCGATTTCATCCGACGGTGTCGCCCTCTATGCTGAAATTCCTGGGGTTTGAACAGGTTTTCAAGAACGCCCTGACGGGACTGCCCCTCGGCGGCGGCAAGGGCGGGTCCGATTTCGATCCAAAGGGTCGCTCGGACGCAGAGATCATGCGGTTCTGCCAGGCATTCATGCGTCAGCTGGCCCCGCATATCGGCCCGGATCGTGACATTCCCGCAGGCGATATCAACGTCGGCACGCGCGAGATCGGCTGGCTGTTTGCCGCCTATAAGGCACATGCGCTCGAGTTCACCGGCGCGCTGACCGGAAAAGGCCCGTCATTTGGCGGCTCGGCCATCCGGACCCAGGCCACGGGCTATGGGCTGGTCTATTTTGTCGAAGCGATGCTTGGCGATCTGAACGACGATCTCACCGGCAAACGCGTCGCGATTTCCGGGAAAGGCAACGTGGCTACTCACGCTGCGGAAAAGGCGCTGGCGCGCGGCGCCAAGGTGATCAGCCTGTCCGATACCAGCGGAACGCTTTGGGCCCGGGACGGTCTCGACCAGGACACAATCGCCTGGGTGCGGTCCCAAAAAGCGGCCGGAGGCGATATCGCAGATCCACCGTCCAAAGCCCTTCGCTTTGTGGAGGGCAAGACGCCCTGGTCGTTGGAGCCCGACATCGCCCTCCCCTGCGCCACGCAGAACGAGTTGAGTGCCGCGATGGTGCAAGAGCTGGTCGATGGTGGCGCGCGGATCGTGGCCGAGGGCGCCAATATGCCCCTGACCGCAGATGCGCAGGACAAGATCATGGCGGCGGCAATCCTGCACGCGCCAGGCAAGGCCGCCAATGCAGGCGGCGTCGCTGTCTCGGGCCTTGAGATGAGCCAAAACAGCCACCGCCAATTCGCGCCCGCCGAAGATGTGGACAGAAAACTAAAGGATATCATGCGCGCGATTCATGCCCGCGTGGCCGATAATGGGCGGGAGGGAAATCGGATCGACTATGTGCGCGGCGCCAATATCGCAGGGTTCCGCAAAGTGGCCGATGCGGTCACGGCCATGGGGGCAATCTGAACCTGTGGGAAACAGGGCCGCGCTGGTCATCCGCTGCCTAAAGGCGGGATCGGGACGGTCTTCGCCTTGCAGGGCGAAGGAACCAACGCGCTGATGGATGCGCTCACCGCGTCTTGCATAGATGTCGTTCTGTGCCGCCATGAACAAGGCGCTGCCTTCATGGCCAAAGGCTGCGTTGCGCCCGACGCGTCCACCCATTTGGGGGCTTTCGGCGTGCCGGTCTCCGATCATGTGGATGGTGCCATTGCCTCGGCCGAGCTGTTGGTGAGCATCGGGCCCGACCCGGTCGAGTACCCGCTGGAAAAGCTGACCGATGGCCCCCGTCATGGCGCTCGGCGCCGCGCGCCTTGCGCGTAATCTGGGCGCGCCGATCGCTGGTCTAAAGCTGCAAGATCGGGTGGAACAATTCGCGCTGCCGCGCGTTTCTATCTCAGAAGACAGGAAACACGTGTAACAACCGCGCCGCAACGCGCGGTCCATACGCCGGACGACAAGAACGACCCTTCCCCCAAATTCCATCAAAAGGAGCGACGATATGAACCGCGACCAAATCGAAGGCAAATGGACAGAGATCAAAGGTAAGCTGCGCGAAACCTATGGTGAGCTGAGCGACGATGAAATCGAAGAAGCCAAAGGCGATCGCGAGCAGCTTGAAGGCAAACTTCAGCAGAAGACCGGCAAGACCAAAGAACAGATCCGCGCAACCGTGGACGACATTCTTGCCAAGATCTGACCGACCGGACACGCAGACCAGGCCGCGCCCCTGACACATACCGGGGCGAGGCCCTTTTTTGGGCGATTGTATATTTGACAAACCCGAAGGGGCGATCTTACCATGACTGATGGAATCAGCCATTGCATACATTCAAAAGGAGTGGGGCGTGATTAGCGCCGCGCCCGTTACGGTCATCGTTCTCGGGATTATTATATGGGGTGTTGTATGGATTCTTTACAGGCAACGTTTAGATGCGGTGAAAGAGTTGCTGAGCATCAAAGATACTCGTATTGCTGAGTTCCAAACCAAGACAAGCGCACAGACGCCAGATGAAGCGGCGGAGCGCATCGCAAAGCTAGAGCGCCGCATCGAAGAAGTGGCTAACAAGCCCGCTACTTGGGGTTAGTTGTCCTTCTTCTCATCCGGCTTTTGCTTCACCAGCTTGCCTAGCTTCTCGATAAACCGTTCTTCGTCGTCGTCCGCCTCTAGTTCGCGGGCGGCTTCTTTGAAGCGGTCTAGTTGTTGTTTATCTTTGGTCATTGAGTGTCCTCAATTTCAATTCTGTCGCTTTTTGGTGGCCACCTGATCGGCTCATAAGTTGGTACTCTTTCGTCCGCATCCGGGGCTTCATCAAAGCCATCGGGAGTTTCTAGCGCCTCCCGACGGGCAACGAACAGCGATAGTTTGGCCATACATGTGCTCAGAGCCTCGGAGTATGCCGTCAAGCTCTCTTGTGTCGCAACTAATTTGGGGAAGAGGCTAGCAGCATCCTCTATGTGGTCGGAACGCATTTTGTGTAGAATGGTGTTGCGATTGTCTCGGATAACCTTGCATCGAGTCAGCGCTTCTAAGGCATCTTTTCTGGCGATGTCATCAACCTCCTTTGCCGTTACTACTCGCCGTAGCATTTTTTCGATGTGATCCCCATTTGATCTCCCGAACAAAAGGTCAAATGTTGGCCGATCTGTCCCGACATAAAGCCAAAGTAGTTCTTTAAGGTTGCTCTCAACCTCAGACCAGCGAATGGCAATATCGCCAATAACGCGTAGGCAGTCGTCCGTCTTGGTCATAGGTCAGCGGGGGGTTCTATACTGTCCCACATCGCAGCAATCTCACCGCAAGCGGCCTCAAGGTTCTTGACGCGTGTCTTGTAGGACGCTGGCGCCTTGATAGCTCTTTTGCCAAACAGATCAATCGCATAGCAGAGGTTTCGGTCAACCTCACCATGCCCCTTAAGGTGCTGGGCCGATGCCATCCAAATGAGCGATGTAGCATATAGCGAATGCTCATCTCGCCAACTCTTGGCGGAGATAGTCTTAGATGTTTGCAGCAACACCCCCCCGCAGGTGTCTTTCGCCACGTTTTTGCTCACCAGATCAATCTGAACAGACACCTCGACACCGGATAGCGGTAGTTTTGGCATATACCCAACCAGCGGCGCAAAGGTCAGCTTGGAAAACGCTTTGGGCATTTGTTTCGGGTCAGATGAAAACGCAGCAAATGAGGCGATTGCCTCAGCGGACAGGAGCGCGTCGTTTTCCTTGAACTTCGACCCCAGTGACGCGGCTACTGCCTTGAGTTCCGCTTCGGCTTTATGCAACATTGCAACAGGTCGCGTTCCGTTGAGAAGATAGTCGCAGACAGACGAGCGAGCTTCGCTGTATCGTACTACCAAAAAAGTTGGGGCGTATTTTGCATTGCGCAGTATCGCCTGACGTCGAGAAGGAGAGGCGAGTGCATACTCTGACAATTGGTTGGCAGATATTCTGGGCTCAGGGTGAATGCGGTAGTTTTCGCTGGTGTCCAACATGATGGAAGACCTTTACATGGAAGGCGAAATGGGAGAGCAGATTGTGTTCGTTACCCCACTATCGCAAAAGATGTACCGCGAGGCCATGGGCCAAGGTATGGGTGGGCCTGACGGGTACTTTGTTTGCTCATCACTGAAGGCACGACCAGACGCTGGCTTTGAGATACTGGCTAAGGCTGCCACGATGGAAGCCGCTGAAATGATATTCCGAGCCCTGATCGGTTCAGTTCGGAACGCCGCAGCTTAGCGCTTCGTCAGTCCGCCGATAAGTCAGGCGCTTACCGACGGCGCCTTTAAGTGCAATCTCGCCACGCTCTGAATCTTCAATGCCGTTAGCAATGCGATTATTGTACCGGAAGTCAAACTCAGCCGCATAGCGGTGCAGGTGTTGCTTGCCACAGTGCTGATACACGCCCTTCATGCCTCGCTTAAAGATGCTGTAGAAGCCTTCAACAGTGTTGGTGTGAACCTCTGGGTTCTCGCGGCGCACGTATTCCTCTTTGCCGTGATTGACCCAATCATGGGCGTCAAACACGCGGCCAGCGCCGATACCTTGATATTGGCGGGCCTCATCGGTCAGGATGAAGGCTTCCTTAGCGATGTTCTCTTGCAGGATCGGGATCAGCGTGGACTTCTTGAGGTCGTCCACAACAATGCTCTTGGCGCGCTTGGTGTCGCGATCCACCAGTGTCAGCATCTTCATCTTGTGAGAGCCGCCACGGGCGTTCTTTGCCTTCGTGACGCCCGGCTCCTTGCCGATGAACGTCTCGTCAACCTCAACTGCGCCGCCATTGCTGCCGAACGGGGCAAGCGCACCGTCACGCATTCAATCGCGGATGCGGTGGGTCAGGAACCATGCGCTCTTGTAAGTGATGCCCAGAACGCGGTGTAGCTGGTGGCTGCTGATACCTTTCTTGCTGGATACCATCAGGTGAATGGCTTGCAGCCACAGGTGCAGGGGAAGGTGGCTTTCTTCGAAGATCGTGCCTTTGCGGACAGTGAATTGACCACGACAGTCGCGGCACTTCCACAGGCCGTGACGCTCTTTGCCTTCGGGGTTCTTCTTGCTGGGCTTGGTGCGGACGCCTTCCAGCTTGTAGGCGCGCTCCACGACACCGCAATGAGGGCAAACCGGTCCATCGGCCCACAGCATCGCTTCAACGTGCGCGAACGCAGCGGCTTCATCGTGCATGTATTTGGCGGACAGAACAGACATGGTGGACTCCTTTGACTCTATGAGTTTTAGATAGGAATCTCACGTGGGTTTGTCAAGTATACAATCGCCCTTTTTTGGCAGGATGCAAAGGGGCCGAGGATGGCGCGGAAAGATCCGGCCGACGGCCCGGTGTGGACGGGGCGATCCGCTGGCTGCCGTTGGCTTCATCTATCCTGTCACCATGGTGATCGCATCGCTTGCCATCGGTCTGTTAGCGGACGCGAACGCCGCCGTGTCCCAAACCATCGGACGCAAGGAGACTGACCGCGACATGCACCGGATCGGGCTGCACGCGGAGGAGCTTGGCCGCGCCGTGACGGAATAGGCGTCAATCGGCAAAGGCCCTTGCAAGCGGCTTGAGGGCGTCGCGGTCAACGGCGAACAGGACGCAGTCTCCGGCGCTGACCTTTGTGTCTATGTCGGCAAAGCGCTCTTTTTCCCCCACGATCAGCGCGATGGCACGGGCGGTTTCGGGCGTGTCGATCTCCGAAAGGGCCTGCCCGTCCAGCCGGTCGGGCACGGTGACACGCTTCAGGGCCAACTCATTGTGCAATACCGTCTCCTGATCAAGCGGGGTCTTGTCCTCCAGCCCCGCACAGATGCTCTCTGCCACAGTCGCGTGGGGGTTGATCACGTCGTCCAGCTCCAGCTCATGGCAGACATCCATCAGCTCGGCCGCTGTGATCTGCGGGATCACCCGACCAAATCCAACCGAGCGCGCAACCAAGGAGGCCAGGATGTTGTCATCCGAGGCGTTGGTGACGGCGATAAACACATCCGCCTCGTCCCGATAGGCCTCGCGCAGGGTGGTCGGCATGGTGCCGTCGCCCTCGATCATCCCGCAATCGAGCCGCTCGGAAAGACGGTCAAGCCGGTCGCGGTCCTTGTCGATCAGGATCACCTCGTGATCGTCTTCGATCAGATGTTCGGCAATGGCCGCGCCAAAGCGCGATGCGCCAAGTATCGTGACACGCATGGGGTCTTAGGCTCCTTTCAACCAGGTGCGCGGCGCCAGCAGCACCAGCACCGCGATGAACTCCAGCCGCCCGAGCCACATGGCAAACGTCAGCGACAGTTTCAGATCGGCGGGCAAATCGGGCCCGACAATTCCAACCGACAGACCCACTGTGGAAAGCGCCGAGATCGTCTCGAAGACCGATTCGGTGAAGGGATACCCATGCAGGCCAAAGTGGATACACAGCAGGATCATCGCCGTGGCATAGATCAGAACCAGTGCCAGAACGCTGATGATAAGCTTTTCTCCCACCTTTTCTCCGTCCTGTCGCAGCGGTGCCACAGCGTTTTTCGGCAGCGCGGGGGCCCGAAGCGCATGTCGGGCCGCCCGAAGAAGCAGGCCCAGGCGGGCAAGCTTGAAGCCGCCCGCGGTCGAGCCGGTATCGCCACCCATAAGCATGGCTACGAAAAACAGCATCAACAGAGCGCCCGTCGTGGGCATCGCGCCGGTCGAATACCCCGCCGTCGTGAGGGCCGAGACCAAATCGAGGAACACACCATAGCTGTCGCTTCGCTCTGTCGCGCCATCGAGGAGCGTCAGGGCGGCGGCCGCCACACCCAGGACGGCAACCCCAAGCCCCACCCGCCGAAGCGAGCCAATGTGCCAGGCGCTCTGCCATTTGCCCTGAAGGATCAGGACAAAGCTCAGAAGTGACACGGCGCCAAGCAGCGCAGACGCCATGATCACGGTCTGAGCCAACGCGGTATAGGAGGCCAGCGAATCCGAGCGGGGGGCAAAGCCGCCGGTGGAAAGACCCGACAGGGTCAGCACCAGCGCTTCGCGCCAATCGGGAATGACCAGCAGCGCCGCGCCTGTCATCAGCACGGTCAGGCCCAGATAGACGCCCAGCAATTGCCGCGCCTTGGTGCGGGTCGAGGCGATGCGGTCGCCCTCGTTGATACCGGCCTGGCCCAGACGGCGGGTTGGCACGCCAGCAGGCAGAAGCAGTGCCAGAACCGCCGTTGCCATCACCAGCCCGCCCACCCATTGCAGCCAGGCCCTCAGGCCATGCGCGGCAAAGGGCCAGTTATCGGGGGCGGCGGCGACGCTCAGACCCGTTGTGGTGATCCCGCTCATCGCCTCGAAGGCGGCGTCGATCGCAGGCAGTCCGAGCGTCGCAAAGGCCGGAGCCGCGCCGAGCGCGCCCAGAAGAAACACCAGCGCGACGCTGACCATCGCCTCTATCTGACGCAGGTCGCCCGGCAGGGGATGGCGCAGGACCAGCGCAAAAACCAAAAGCCCCAAAACCGCAGGGACGGTCAGCGCCGTCATCAAAGCCCATTCTCCGGTGACCCCGGCCCAGATCGCGGGGGGGCCATAGAGAATGGCGGAAATCGGTGCGTGTTTGGCAAGGGTCAGCGCCACCACCGAAGGCCGGGCGCGGACGCGCAGCGCGTCGGCGCCGTCAGCAAAGCGGCGGGATGTGATCACGCGGCATCGTCCTTGGCGGGCACGGGCTGCACCTCGATGGGGTCGTTCATGGTAAGGGTCCGGTACGGGAATGGAATTTCGATCTCCGGCTCATCCAGCGCGGGCTTTTTTGCGGCGACACCCTGGTCGCGGCTGGCGCGGATGTCGACCGGGCGGGACCCGGTCCACCGGGTGATCTCGAAATCAGTCGAGGACGCGCCAAAGGCATGGGCGAACACCTGAATGTCGCGCACATCGTCACGGACGCTGTCCACCCCGCGCACGGCACCAGCGATCACGTCGCGGGCTGCGTCCACATCTTCACCATAGGCAACGCCACCGATGATTCCCGCGCGCCGGACCTCGCGGTTCGTGCCCACGCGGACAGGACTGTGAATGAGATGCGCATTGGGCGTGACCACGAGCTGCCCGTCTGTCTGGCGGATATGTGTGTCTCGGATGGTGATCTGCTCCACATGCCCCTCCACGTCCTCGCAATCAATATGATCGCCGATCTCGAAGGGCTCGCGGATCAGGATCAGGATGCCGGCCAGGAAATTCTCGAAAACATCCTTGAACGCGAATCCAACGGCGACCGAGCCGAGCCCAAGCGTTACCAGGGCATTGGACGGCGTCACCGGTGGAAACACAATAGGGATCGCCATCAACCCTGCCAAGATCCACCCGGCCACGCCTGCCACCAGCAGCAAGACGTCAATCAGGTTCCGGCGAAACCCGAACCTTTGGCCAAGCCGTCGGATCAGAGCGCGGGCCAGCCATATCAGCATCGCGGCGATGAGCGCGAAGGTCACGCGCGGCAGGGCCGCCGGAAAGGCCTCGCCCCTGGTGAGCACCACGTCGAACCATATGCTCGTGATCGGGTCGAGTTGTGCGTCGGATGCGTTCATGGGCTGGCAACGCGCGAACCGGACGGAGGTTCCCAACCAAACCCGCATGATCCGCTGAACGATCGCGCCGCTGTGTCGGTGACATCGGAGAAAGTCGCCAAGCCATTGAAAAAAGTGTCTTCTGTCTGATCGACGGGCTGATGAGGGCCGCTTCTGGCCGGTGCTGCGCCGGAGTCTTTTTTGTGGCTCTCTATGTCATAGATTAATGACTGCAATGGTGGAGCGATGTAAACCGTACCAAACATCCGATCCATCATTCATTCCGAGATACAAGCATTGGTACAAGATCCAACGATGACCCTGCGCGCGCGGCTGCGCGCGCAGACGGCGTCGGCCCATTACCGTCTCGACACCCGCGTGTCGGGATGGGATCTTGTGGACCGTCACGGTCTTGCGGCCTTTTTGGGCATGCAGCGGCGGGCCCTGGGCGCGTTGAGGCCCTATGCGCGCCGCGATCTCAGCCAAGACATGATGGACGACCTGCATGCCCGGGCCGGTGCCGACCTCACGGTTTTGGGTTGCGATGCAAGCGTGTCGACACGGGATCTGCCCGTTGCGCCCATGTCATTGGCATTGGATTACGTGATCGCGGGCTCTCGCCTGGGATCTGCCCTGCTTGGCAAGCGGTGGCTTGGGGCGCGGGACATGCAGGTGCGGCGCGCAAGCGCCTATTTCTCGGCGCCAAGCTATATCGAGGTCTGGCAGACCTTCTGTGCGCAGGCAGCGCGTCTTCCGGCGGAGGGTCTCGCCGCCGACCGCATCGTCTGCGACGCAAACCATATCTTTCAGTTCTACGACCATTGCGCATCCCAGGACCCGGAACCACGTCTGTACGCTCATGTCTGAGACCCCTGACCAGAACCTCCGTTCCGAAAACGCACATGTCGACCTGACGGATTGCGACCGCGAACCGATTCATATCCTCGGCAGAGTTCAGGATTACGGATGCCTTATCGCGATGTCGCTGGATTGGATGGTGACACATGTATCGCACAATTGCAGCACGGTCTTGGGCCTGAACCCCGACGCCCTGATCGGCACCCGGATCGTCGATATTCTGCCTGAGGAAACCATACACCATCTCCGGTCCCGGATGCAGGTGCTGTCCTTGCAACAGGGGGCGGCACGTGTCTTTTCCTATCCCGTCTTCGGAGATGACCGGCATTTCGACGTCTTCATGCACAATGGCGCGCGCAACATCGTGTTCGAATTCGAACCTCGAACGGTCAAGAGCCGGCACATGGACGACGCCGACAATGTCCAGGCCTTGATCGCCCGCGTTCAAAGGCATGACACGTTGGACGCGATGGCCAAGGAAGCGGCGCGCGGGCTGAAGGTCCTGTCGGGCTTTGACCGGGTCATGGTCTACAGATTTGCCGAAGATGAAAGCGGCACGGTGATTGCCGAAACGCTTGAGCCGGGCATGGAGCCTTATCTTGGCCTGCGCTACCCGGCAAGCGACATCCCGAAACAGGCGCGCGCGCTCTATACCCGCAACGTTCTGCGCATCATCGCGGATGTTGACGGGCCAACCCATGCCATTCATCCCGAATTTGACCCGCATGGCGACCCCTTGGACCTGTCGATGGCCGTCACCCGCGCAGTGTCGCCGATCCACCTGGACTATCTGCGCAATATGGGCGTTGCCGCATCCATGTCGGTGTCGATCCTGCGCAATGGCAAGCTTTGGGGCCTCTTTTCCTGTCATCACCGCGCCCCCCGCCATGTCGATTACGAAAGACGCAGCACCATCGAGCTTTTTGCGCAGCTTTTTAACTATGAGTTGGCGCAGCTGGAGATGCACAAGGAACTGGCGGATGTGGACCGGGCGCGCGACCTGCATGACCGGCTCATGGCGCAGCTGTCGGATGGCCAGGACCTCTTCAAGGTTTTCGATGCCTTCACGGATGAAATCGCGGCCGTCATCCCTTTCGATGGGGCCGCTATCCTGTCGAACGGACGCTACAAGGCGACGGGTGCCGCACCGACCCATGACGAGTTCCGGGAGCTGTCGCGCTTTCTGAACACGGCCCCGCCCGCAGAGATCTACGCCACCGATCACCTGGTGTCGCGTTATCCCCAGGCCGCGGGCTTGTCGCAGCCGGTGGCGGGCCTTCTGGCCCTGCCTGTCTCTCGAACCCCGCGCGATTACCTGGTTCTGTTCAGGTCTGAGCTTGCGCAATCCGTCACCTGGGCCGGCAATCCCGAAAAACCGGCTGAAAAGAGCGTCGGCAATGCCCGTCTGACCCCACGCAAAAGCTTTGCTGCCTGGCAAGAGATCGTGCGCGACCACTCCGCGCCCTGGAAGGACAGTGAGCGCCGCGCGGCCGATGCGTTGCGCGTGACGCTGCTTGAGGTGGTTCTCAAGCTCGCGGATGAAAGCAATGCGGCCCGCAAGCGCGCCCAGGATCACCAAGAGGTGCTGATCGCAGAGCTGAACCACCGTGTGCGCAACATCCTGAACCTGATCCGCGGGCTTGTTTCGCAAGGCCAGGATGACGCCACCACGATCGACGCCTATCGATCGGTTCTGGATGCGCGCATCCATGCGCTTGCGCGCGCGCATGACCAGTTGACCGACGCCGAGTGGGACTGGACATCGCTGGGGTCCATGATCGACGTCGAGGTGAAGGCCTTCCTGTCGGCCAAGGCCGATCGTGTACGGGTCACAGGGCGCTCCTTGGATCTGACCCCAAATGCGTTCACCACGCTGGCGCTGGTGATCCATGAGCTTGTGACAAACTCCGCCAAATATGGGTCTTTGAGCGGCGCGTCAGGATCGGTCACAATCGACATTGACCAGAGAGATGACGGAGCGGCGGTGTTGCAATGGCGCGAACAGGACGGACCGCCGGTCAAAAAGCCAACGCGCAAAGGGTTCGGTACAACCATCATCGAGCGGTCAATTCCGTTCGAGTTGACCGGCGAGGCTGACCTGCGCTATCCCGAAACGGGTCTGGAGGCGGATTTTGTCCTTCCTGCCAAGCATGTGCGCCGGGCCAAACCCGCCGGTGCGCCAAAGGCGCAGATCCTCCGCCAGGCGACTGGCGATGCGCGCCTCTCGGGCAATGCGCTGATCCTGGAAGACAACATGATCATCGCGCTTGACGCGACCGATATGCTTGTGTCCCTTGGCGCCAGCCATGTCCACACCGCCAGCAACGTGGCCGACGCGATGGCCATTCTGGAGCGGAATGAGATCGGCTTTGCGCTCATCGACGTCAATCTCGGCGATGAGTTTTCCTACCCGGTGGTCGAGAAGTGCCTCCGGGATGGTCTGCACGTCGTGTTGGCGACGGGCTATGGCTCCGGCGGGGATCTCGTGGCGCGGTTTCCTCGTGTTGCGATCCTGAAAAAGCCGTACACGATCCAGCATTTGAAGAGTGTCCTTTAGCAGATGTCGTGTCCCGCGTGAGATCCGCGTTGGTTCGGGTGGTGCATGGGCGCGATCTGCGGGGGTCTGATGCCGCTTGGCTGAGGACCTGCCGCATAAGGGGGCTCTGTCGGCGGTTGCATTTGATCCTGGCACGCGCTCACCCGCCCCTCAGGGCGCATGACCATCCAAGCCGCTCTCAGCTGGGGTCCACTTCAAGGTTGCCGAGATTGCTTGAACCGGGTTGGGGCGCGCTTTTGCGTGCCCAGTCGACGATGCGGTGGTTCAGTCGCTGTTGTTGGGCTTCGAATTCCGCTTCGCACGCTGACTCTTTGCGGATGTACTCCAGGAACCCCATATTTGCCGTGCTGTCCAGAAAGGTCGCCATCTCTTCGGGGCAGACAGATTGCGGAAGGTGCCCGTCCGCCTTCAATTTCCGGATTAGGCGGACATATTGGCGGTGGATTCGGAACAAACAGGTTTCATATTGCCGGGAAAACTCGGATTTTGGGTGCGAAAGAAAAGCAGCCACGGCGAACCGCCACATTTCCGAGGTTGGTCCGGCCTCCCTGTGGGCAAAATGGCACCTGGTCAGTTGATTGATCGCGCTGATTGCGTCGGTCGCGGGGCCATCAAGGGTCTGTTTGCCGCAAAAGAACCCGTACTCGAAATCCTTGACCAAAACCGCCAAAAGCAGATCTTTCTTGGTCTTGAAATACCCATATAGCGTGCCCGCCGAAAACCCCGCCTCCTCGGCGATTTCCTCAAGCTTTACAAACTCGTAACCGCGGCTGCGAAACAGCGACAGCGCCGCGCTCAGCATCTCCTCGCGGCGCTGCTCCTTCTGTCTTTCCCGCAGTCCTGCCATGCGCTAACTTTATGGATTTTTAGAGCTGGCTACAATATTAAAGTTGACTCTAAAGAGTTTGATCATATTGAATCGCGCAAGAGCCAAATCAAGGCCGAACCGTCCATATGCCGCGGGGAGAAAGCTCAGATGGCGCGCGCCGCATGATTAACATCGTTGCCTTGTCCAAGACCTTCGGCAGTGGGGCGACGGCCTTCACGGCGCTCACGGACATAAACATCACAATCCGCGAGAACGAATTCTTCACGCTGCTTGGCCCTTCGGGATGTGGCAAGACGACCTTGCTGCGCTCGATTGCCGGTTTTGTCGATCCGTCTTCGGGCAGCTTGACCATCCATGGCGACGACATTCTGTCCAAGCCGCCCTATGCCCGCCCGGTCAACACGGTGTTTCAGAACTATGCGCTGTTCCCGCACATGACCGTTGCCGAAAACATCGGCTTTGGGCTGGAGATGCTGGACCGTCCGAAATCCGAAATCAGATCGGTTGTCGGCGAGATGCTGGAGCTGGTGCAGATGACCGAGATGGCCGACCGGATGACCAGCCAGATTTCCGGCGGGCAGCAACAGCGGGTTGCGCTGGCCAGGGCTCTGGCGCCCAAGCCCGAAGTTCTGCTTCTGGATGAACCCCTTTCGGCGCTTGATTTCAAACTGCGCAAGGAAATGCAGATCGAACTCAAACGCCTGCAATCCGAAACCGGGATCACCTTTGTGTTCGTCACCCACGATCAGGAAGAAGCCCTGACCATGTCGGACCGGATCGCGGTGATGAACAAGGGGCGTATCCTGCAGGTCGGCGGACCCAAGGACATCTATGATCATCCTGCCGAGCGGTTCGTGGCAGACTTCATCGGCGATACCAATTTCGTCACTGCCGAAATTCAGTCGCTGGAAGGTGATACCGCCCTTGTGCGGCTGCCTTCGGGCAGACAGATCGCCGCGCGAAGCGCACCTGACGGGGCGGTTTCGGGGCCTGTGACGATTGCCGTGCGCCCCGAACACGCCACCCTGGAAGCCCAGGGCGCGCTGCTCGATGGTCTGTTGAAGAACATTGTCTATTTCGGGACCGATACCCATTATCACGTGATGACCCAAGACGGGTCGACCTTTGTCATCCGGCGGCAAAACCAACCTGATGCAGCCGAAGATCACAAGGTCGGCGAACAGGTCGGCATCAGCTTCAATCCGGGCGTCGCCCAGGTGCTGAGGGATTGAGCCGATGCCCAACGGAGTGCGAACCGCCCGTCGACGTTGGCTCCTCCTCACTCCGGCACTCGTGATCCTGCTCTTTGCCGCGACCGGCCCGCTGCTGATCGTCCTGGTCTATTCCTTCCTGACACCCGGTGACTATGGCGGGGTCGTTTGGACGTTTTCGACCGACGCCTGGTTCAATGTCGTCGTGGAACGCGATTTCTTCGATGACACGCTGTCTTTTGCGGATGCGCATCTCTCCATCTTCTGGCGCTCGGTCAAGCTTTCGCTCGTGACAACCCTGGTTGCCTTCATTGTCGGTTTCCCGACGGCCTATTTTATTGCCACGCGCCCCCGCGAAACGCGGGACATGTGGATGCTGCTAATCATGGTGCCGTTCTGGACAAACCTGCTGATCCGCACCTTTGCCGTCATGGAGATCATCCGCAACGAAGGCGTCATCAATACCGGGCTGATCCAGCTGGGCATCATAGATGCGCCGATCCAGATGCTCTTTACCGAATTCGCGGTGACCCTCGGCATGGTTTATGTCTATCTGCCGCTGATGGTTCTTCCGATCTATGCCAGCATGGAGCGCATGGATTTCTCCCTGATCGAGGCGGGCTATGATCTTTATGCCTCGCGCTGGCGTATCCTGCGCAAGGTCATCTTTCCTTTGGTCAAACCCGGTGTCGTGGCGGGTTCGATCCTGGTGTTTGTGCCCGCGCTGGGTGCCTATGTGACCCCCCGCGTTCTGGGCGGCGGGAAACAGCTCATGCTCGGCAATCTGATCGAATTGCAGTTCGGACAGGGCCGGAACTGGCCCTTGGGTGCGGCCTTGTCAATCAGCTTGCTGGCCATCGTGATGGTTGCGCTGTTCGTCTATGTGCGTTCCGCAGGAACCCAGGAGGGGCGCCATGACTAAGCCGCGCGCTTTCGATGTCCGCCGACAGTCCGGGTTTGCCTTCGTGGCGCTGTGCTGTTTCGTGCTGCTCTATCTGCCGATCATTCTTCTGGTGGTCTTTTCGTTCAACGCCGGACAAAGCATCGCGATCTGGGAAGGGTTCTCGTGGCGGTGGTATGTCTCTGCCTGGCAGAATGAGAAGGTCCAGGACGCCACGGTATTGTCCCTGATCATCGCCACCTGCGCATCCCTGGTCGCAACAAGCGTGGCCGTAATGGCGGCGCTGGCAACCACGCGCACCGGCACGTTCCGCGGCTCGGCCCTTGTCTTCGGGATGATCAACCAGCCGCTGATGATCCCCGAAATCGTCACGGCGGTCGCTCTGCTGATCTTCTTCGCCATGGTCAAGGTCGCGACCGGCTATACCGGGCTGTGGTATCTGATCATCGCCCATTCCGCCTTTTGCATTCCCTTTGCTTATATGCCGATCCGTGCCCGGTTGCAGGGAATGGATCTCAGCCTCGAACAGGCGGCGGCGGATCTTTACGGCACGCCGTGGCGGGTGTTTCGCATGGTGACGCTGCCGCAGCTTTGGCCCGGTGTCCTGGCCGGCGCTATGCTGGCATTCGTGATCTCGCTGGACAATGTGATCATCACCGAATTTGCGAAATCCGCCGGCCAGGACACCTTGCCCACATATATGCTGGGTCAGCTGCGCCGCGTGGTGACCCCGGAAATCAATGCGATTTCAACTGTTCTGCTCGCGATATCCGTTGCTCTGGTTGTCGCGTTCTACCTGCTGTCAAAGAGCAAGAAACAATAGATCAGGGAGACCCAAAATGAAAAACCTCGTCACTGCAATCGGCCTTGCAACGGCCCTGGCTTCACCGGCCCTGGCCGAAGGTCAACTCAACATCTACAACTGGGGCAACTATACCAGCCCCGAACTGATCGAGAAATTCGAGAGCGAGACAGGAATCCAGGTCACGATCACGGATTTCGACAGCAACGACACCGCCCTGGCCAAGGTCAAGGCAGGCGGCCACGGCTTTGACATCGTGGTGCCCTCTGGCACCTTCATCCCGATCTGGGTTGGCGAAGGCCTGCTATTGGAGACCAATCCCAACAGCATGGAAAACTTCAAGCACATGGACCCGCAATGGGTGGATGTCGCTTTTGATCCAGGCCGGAAATACTCGGTGCCATGGCAATGGGGCACGGTCGGTGTCACGGTCAATACATCCGTCTATGACGGGAACCCGCATACATCGAGCATCTTTCTAGACCCGCCGGAGGAGCTGCGCGGCAAGATCAATGTCGTCCCGGAAATGACCGATGTGATGAGCCTGGCGATCAAGTTCCATGGCGGCGAACAGTGCACCGGGGACAGAGAGATCCTGAAGAAGGTCCGCGATACCCTGGTCGAGGCCAAGCAGCATTGGCTCTCGATCGACTACGGAACCATCGAGAAATATGCCAAGGGCGATCTGGCTGCCGGGGTGAACTGGAACGGTGCCTCTTTGCGGTCGCGCGAGCAGAACCCCGATATCGTCTTCGGCTACCCGCAGGAAGGCTATCCAGTCTGGATGGACAATGTCGTCGTGCTGAAAGAGGCCAATAACGCCGAGAATGCCAAGATCTTCCAGAATTTCATCATGGCCCCGGAAAACGCCGCCCTGATCTCTAACTTTGCGCGGTATGCCAACGGCATTGCCGGATCCCAGGCATACATGCCCGAAGAGATGTCCTCGGCCCCCGAAGTGGTCATCCCCGACGAGCTTAAGGCCGCGGCCTATGTGGCCGAGGTCTGCCCGCCCGCGGTGCAGCAGATCTACACCCGGATCTGGACTGAACTGCAAAAGTAACCCTGCGAATGCGCAGACGGGGCGTCGGACCCGGCGCTCCGATCCCTGGAGACAGAAATGCCTGATATTGTCATTCTCAATGGGCGGGTCATCACCTTCGATGGCCCGGACGCCGAGGCCCTGGCCATCGAAGATGGGATGATCACTGCCGTTGGCAGCACCGCCGACATCCGCGACATGGCCGGGACTGCACGGGTGATCGACGCCCAGGGCGGCACGGTCTTACCGGGCTTCATCGACAGCCATGTGCATTTGTTCGGCGGCTCTGCCGAACTGGATTTCCTGAACCTGCATGGCCTCAAAGGCGCCCAGCAACTGGCCGCTGCCCTGCGTCCCTATGCGGCTGAACGGCCCGACGATACGCTGCTCTTTGCCTGCTCGATCGACTATGCGCTGATGGGGGACCGGCCGATCACCCGCCACGATCTGGACGCGGCCATTCCGGATCGGCCCTTTGCGGCCTCTACCGCCGATCACCATACAGTCTATGCCAATACCAGAGCGCTGGAAATGGCGGGCCTGATGCACGGTGCCGATTGCGGCGTCGGCTCGGAGGTGGTGATGGGCGCGGATGGGCTTGCGACCGGCGAACTGCTGGAGCCCGCCGCCTTTGAGCCGATCCTGAAGATGACGACGTTCGGCGGTCGGGACATGCTCGGTATGCTGACCGGAGCGGATCCCGTTCCCGCACCGGACCGTCAGACCCGCGCCATCGACAAGGCCGCAATCGCCAAAGGGTTCCAGCATTGTGCCCGGCACGGCATCACTGGCCTGCACAACATGGACGGCAATTTCTACCAGCTTGAGCTTTTGTCCGAGATGGAGGCCGAGGGCACGCTTCTGTGTCGCACGGAGATCCCCATGCATCTGAAACATACCGACCCGGTCGAACGCATCGACGAAGCAGCCGAGATGCGCGCGAGATACACGGGCGACATGGTTTGGTCGAACCGGGTCAAGATGTTCCAGGACGGCGTTCTGGACAGCAGGACCGCTTACATGCTGGAGCCCTATCCGGGCACCGACAGCCGCAGCGAACCGCTGTTCTCGGACGCGCAATTCAAGCAGGCGTGTATCCGCGCCGATGCCATGGGCCTGCAAATCGCCGTGCATGCCATTGGCGACGCGGCCGTGCGCCAGACGCTGGATGGCTACGAGGCGGCGCAAAAGGCCAATGGCGCGCGCGACAGCCGACATCGCATCGAGCATGTCGAGACGATCCATCCCGACGATATTCCCCGGTTCAAACAGCTTGGCGTTGTCGCCTCGATGCAACCGCTGCATTCTCCACGGGGCGGGTTTTTCCCGCCTTACGAGCCGAATGACCTCCTGCATCCGCATCAATTCAAGACCGCCTTCCCCTGGAGAACAATCCGCGACACCGGCGCCGCACTGGTCTTTTCAACCGATTGGCCGGTGGTTCCGGTGGACGTAATGCCAAGCATCCAGGGCGCGGTGGCCGGGATTGAACTGCCGGACTACTGGCCGGATCAGCGGCTGACGCTGCGCGACGCGCTTGCCGCCTATACCCGCGACAATGCCTGGGTCGAGTTCAACGAGGATCGCAAGGGCCGGTTGCGCCCCGGCATGATGGCCGATGTGGTGGTGATGGGGTCCGACCTCGATGCGATGCCTCCCGATCAACTGGGCAATGCCATGCCTGCCGTAACCATCTGCGCCGGACGCATCACCTTCGAAACATGACCGTGCAAGGAATGACGCATGTCTGATACCGATCTGGTCTACTTGCCCGCATACAGGGCGCTGGAGATGTTCCGGGCCAAGACCCTGTCGCCGGTCGAACATATGCAGGCCATGATTGATCGCGCGGGCGCGGTCGAGCCCAGGGTCAACGCACTGAGCTATACCCATTTCGACGAGGCCCTGCAGAAGGCCCGACGCGCCGAAGCCCGCTATGCCGCCGACAAACGTACCCGGCCGCTGGACGGGCTTGCCATCGGCATCAAGGACGAAGGCGATGTGGCGGGATATCCCACCTCAAACGGCGCGCTCGTGATGCAGGACTATGTTGCGACCTCCACCTCGCCGATGAATGACCATGTCCTGCGGGCAGGCGGCATCATGCATGCGCGCACCGCGACGCCCGAGTTTTCGGGGACCGTAATCACCAATAGCAAGCTCTGGGGCGTGACGCGCAATCCATGGAATCTGCGCCTGTCTCCCGGCGGATCCTCTGGCGGGTCCGGGGCGTCGCTGGCCTCGGGCACATCGGCGCTGTGCACCGGCTCCGATATCGGCGGGTCGATCCGGGTCCCATCCTCGGCCTGTGGCCTTTACGGACTAAAGCCGACCTTTGGTCGCAACCCGACGGATTCGCCCTTCAACCTTGACGGCTATGCGGTGGACGGTCCGATGGCACGCACGGCCAGGGATATGGTGCTGCTGCAAAACGCGATGTGCGGCCCCCACCCTGACGACATCGTCTCGCTGCGGCCCAAACTGCACATTTCCACCGACGTGCAATCCATCAAGGGCTGGAAAATCGCGTATTCTCCCGATCTGGGGTTCTATACCGTCAGTGACGAGGTGCGCCGCAACACCGAGGCCGCGCTGGAGGTGTTCCGCGACGCCGGGGCCATCGTCGAGCAGGTCGATCTGCCCTGGACAGCCGACATTCTGGACGGCGCGATGGGGCATCTCAACCATCTGATGGGCACCTATCTGACCCAATTCGCAGATCATGACCCAGACCTGCTGATGCCCTACACCATCGCCCATCTCAAGAGCTCCCGCGGCAGTACCGCCAAAAGGTTCCTGCAATCGTTCGAGGTTGAGAACGACATGTACCGCGCGCTCAGTGCGGTCTTTGCCAGCCACCGGCTGCTCGTCTGTCCCACCACGGGTATACCCTCGGTTCCGGCCGACGGCGATGGTGTGACCGACGAAATCACCATCAACGGTGCGCGTGTCGACCCGCTGACCGGGTGGGCTTTGACCCTCCCTTTCAACATGCTCTGCCGGTGTCCGGTGGTCTCCGCCCCGTCGGGCTTCGGCCAAAGTCAGGTACCCACCGGCATTCAAATCGTTGGCCAGACATATCGGGATCAGGATGTATGCCGCGCGGCCCTGGCTTACGAAAATGTGCGTGGCCAGAATTTCCTGACCGATCGAAACCGGCCCGATCTTCGGCCTGGTTGACAGCATCCTTGTGGCATTCCCCTCGCCCTGGCCTGTCAGGTCGCGGCACGCAGTGCCTTTCGGATGTAGGTGTTGGCGGACCGAAAGTGCGACGGGCCGGTTGCCTCCGCAAATCGCCCAACTGTCCATTTCCCGGTCCATGCATATCTGCCCGCAGTGTACAACTCCGTGTCATCGCGGGTTTCGATGAACGCGCGCAGCCTGTTACACGCGCTCTCAAAGTCTGAAAGCAGGTCTGGCAGGGCCGTTTCTTCGCCTTTGGCATAGAGTGGAGCGTTGTATGTCTTGAGCTGGTTCCACTTGTACCCTTTGGCAGGCACATGAACCCGGCGACCGGCAAGGCCATCTTCGTACCACTGGTGAAACAGGCCCATCCAATGGGTACGGTGTGCAAGGATACCCTTGAGTGTCACGCTATCGCCGGGCGCCGACAACGAGGCGGTCTGTTCATCGAGGCCGCCGAGGGTCTTGCGCAACTTTGCCAGATCCTTGTCGAATACCGCAAGCAGATCTGTTTTGTTCATGGCTGCTGGCATGATCGACCTATAGCGTGCCCAGCCCGATCCATGTCTTGATTTGCGTCAATCGGTACCTTCGCCTGTCGTTTCTTTGAAAACGCCGATTGATCCGGGCCATGCCAGAGGTTTTCAGCCCATCACGCGCCCGGCAAGGGGCGAAACGCCCCGTTCCAGTAAACCAGCGCGCCCGCTGCCGGGTTTTGCCTGATCGCGCGCACTCGGCCGATCACAATCGAATGGGTGGCGCGGTCGATCATCTCTTCAAGCGCGCAGTCGAAACCGGCCGGTGCCCCCTCCAACAAAAGCGCGCCTGTCTCCGCCGGGCGCCACTTTGCCCCTTGATATCTGTCGGCACCTTTAAGGCCACCAAAGCCCGAGAAGTTTTCGGCGACCTTCTGGTGGTCCGCACCAAGGGACGACCAGCCGAATTTCCGATATTTCTTCAGCAGAGGCCAACTGGACGACGCCCTGTTAACGCAGGCCAGCAGCAAAGGAGGATCGGCGCTCAGCGAAATCGCGGATGTCACCAAAAGGCCCGAGATATCCTCGCCTTCCCCCGCCGTGATGACAGAACAATTGCCCACCAACGCCCGCATCGCGTTGGTGAACGATTTTGCCAGGGGCTGGTTCATGACCGGATCCCCGCTTGTGCAAGCAAGGGCAGGACATTGTCGCGGAAATAGGGGAACTCTTCAACGTAATCGACAAAGGACAGTGTCGTCCCGGCAAAGCCGGTCTGGTGCAGCGTGATGATCCCGTCTGCGACCTGACGCGGCGTTCCGACCAGCGGGAAGCCGCCGTGGCCCATCGCAAACAGGTTCTTGATTTGCGCAAGCAGATCATGGGGGAACGATTGAGCATGCGCGAACTGAAGATTGACCAGATTGTCCACCGCGTCCCAGTCAGCCAGATCCCCCATGAGGCGATCCCGCAAGGCCGTGGCCTCTTGCTCCGTCTCGCGGCAGATAACGTGGCTGAACGTGAGCACGCCCACATCGCGCCCCTTGGTTTCTGCCAGGGCCTTGAGCTCTTTGATTTCTTCGACCGACCGGCTGAGATCAATTGCCGGTGTGAACAGATAGTCGGCATTGTCCGTTGCAAAAGCGCGCCCGATCTCGGATCCCGCCGCATTCAGAATCGGAGGGCGGCCATTCACGGGCTTGGGATCGCCCGCCACGTGCCTGAGGTTGAAATACTCTCCGTCCCAGTCGAAATACGCCTCCGACGTCCACAGCTTCTCGACGATATCGAACCATTCCTGCGCATATCCATAGCGCGTTTCGTGATCATCGGGCAGCGTCAGTCCCAGGGCCTCGTATTCTGGCTTGTTCCAGCCCGCGACGATGTTCAGACCGGCGCGCCCCTGTCCGATCTGATCCATGGTGGCCATCTGCTTGGCCACTATGACGGGGTTGTTTGCAGCCGTATGCACGGTGGCGAATACGCTGATATTCTTGGTCGAGGCCAGCAGCGCTGTCGCCCATGTCACGGTTTCCAGGACACCTCCGTGAAAATCGGTCTCTCCGCCGTAACCGATCCAGCGGGCAATCGGCAGCATGAAGTCGATGCCAGCGTCGTCCAGCATCTTGCCAAGTTTGAGGTTGTTTTCCCAGCTGTTCACCCAGCGGTCGGGTGACTTGGTCACCGTCATCCCCGATGAGCAATTGGATGAAAAAGTCCCCAGCTTAAAGCCGTTCTTGGCCTTCATCACGTTAATCGACATCTGTTGTCTCCCTATAGGATAGATTTTAAATTCTATTTTTGATTCTAAAATATGTGCAAAATCATATTTTCGTCAAACAAAATCGTCGGTATGCTATGTTCAAAAAAGAGGAGACGCAGATGACGGACAAGGCAGAGGATCACGACCTCGACTATCGCTGGCATCTTTCAGAGAGTGACACCGAGGTTGTCTGCACCGAGCTGGAGTTCGCCCTGATGCGCTGCTTCGAGGCGTTCGGGCGATGGCAAACCGAATGCCTTGCTTCGGTCAGCGATGTCGGGGCGAGCGGTCCTGAAAACGCGCTTTTGCATATCGTTCGGATGAATGACCGCGCCAAGAGTATCAAGGAGCTGGCGCGGCTGACCAACCGGGACGATATTCCGAATATCCAGTATTCGATGCGCAAGCTCCTCTCTGCGGATCTGATTGAAAAACAAGGGTCTGGCCGCACGGGCGTGACCTATCAGACGACCGCGGAAGGACGGCGGATCACGGACGACTATGGCGCTATCCGCAGACGGTTGTTGATCGAGCAGATCTCAAGCCTGCCCGAATTTGACACCCGTCTCAAAGATGCCGGGCAATGTCTGAACATCCTTGCCGGGATATATGAAGAGATTTCGAGGATAGCGGCCACCCATCGACGCTAGCGTGCCACCACGGCGTGCCAGGTCTGATCTTGTGATCGCCGCCACCCGGGCCACCGCAAGACGCGCTCGGGCCGCCCCGGGCGGATGGCCGGGGTCAATCGCCGCCCGGCCCGCGGCCACCGCTCTTGGCAGCCAGTGAACGGGCCGCTTAGGATGGGGGTCAAGGGTTGGAGGAGAACGCATTGACACATCACAATTCTCATATCGAGCGGGTGACGGCGCGGGCGTTGTCGCCCTCGGCGGTCGCACGGTCAAGCATTGCGGCCTCGTGGTTCCGCTCCATGGTGCGGTACGGGCTGGATCCGGGAAATCAGAAAAGGCTGCACCGCCTTGATGGGTCCGATCTTGAGGATATCCGGCAAGAGAACGGCACGTTTCGCTTTGTGGCAGAGACAGAGCTTGACCGGCTGTTTCAATTGGTGGGCGCTGCGGGATGTGGTCTCTACCTGACCGACCGAACCGGCGTCGTGATCGATCATCGTTGCAAATCCGAAGACGAGACGTTTTTTCGCGCCATCGGGCTCGAGCCGGGTGCGCTGTGTTCCGAAGAGGTCGAGGGCACCAATGGCATGGGCACCAGCCTTGCCGAACTGCGCCCCGTGATCATCGACCGCGACGAGCATTTCTTTGCCCGCAGTACCGGGCTCACCTGCATTGGCGCGCCTGTCTTCGGCTCCGAGGGGGAGGTGATCGGCGCGCTTGATATCAGCACGGTGCGGGCGGATCAGACAAGCGCCGCCAATCTGTTGCTGGTCGATGCGCTGGTGCAATGCGCGCGGCGGATCGAGACCGCGTATTTCCGCCTGCGCCATCCTGGCGCGCGGATCATGGTCGCGGATGTCACCCAGGCTGACGGCACGGCCCTTCTTGCGGTGGATCCCGACGACCTGGTTATCGGGGCCACGCGCGCGGCACGGCTGGCATTCGATCTGGGTCTGGACGGGCCGATCGCGGCGCAACCGGCGGCCGATCTGCTGGGCACGCCGGGCGCGGGCCGGGATATCGCGCAAATCCAGCGTTCGGCGATTCTGCGCGCATTGTCACGGTCTTCGGGCAACGTCTCGGCCGCCGCGCGGCAGCTTGGGATCGGGCGGGCGACGCTTTATAGGCGGATGAAGGACCTCGGGATCGCCAATTAGGCGCCGCGACTGTCTCAAAGCGATACAGATCCGCCGTCAAACCTCCAACCGCCCTATAGGCACTGATCCATCCACCTGACAGGTTCCCCTGAGAAAACCGTGGTCACACCACGGAAAACGGGAGGAACTCATGGACTATCCTATGCTCATCGGGGGGCGGCTTGTCGCTGGCGACACGATGCTCGACATCATCAACCCCGCCACAGAGGAGCCGTTCGCGCGGGTCCCCCATGCCAGCGAAGCACAGCTTGACGATGCTGTCGCCGCCGCCGCGGCGGCGCAAAAGGCCTGGGAGGCCACCTCGATGGCAACGCGCCGGGCCAAGATCGAAGAGCTGTCCGCAGCGATTGCCCAGAACGAGGCGGAGCTGGCGCGCATCATCACCCTCGAACAAGGCAAGCCGCTGCCCGAGGCAATCGGCGAAGTGCAGTGGAGCGTTGGCTATCTGGCCCACACCGCCACGCTGGACCTGCCGGACCGCGTGATCCAGGACGACGCCGAGTTCTTCATCGAGACGCGCCATAAACCGCTTGGCGTTGTGGGCGGGATCATCGCCTGGAACTTTCCGCTGCTCTTGTGCTGCTGGAAGATCGGCCCGGCGCTGATGGCGGGCAATGCGATTGTGCTCAAGCCCGCTCCGACAACACCTGTTTCGGCGCTGAAGCTCGCAGCGCTCTGCGCCGATATCTTCCCGCCGGGCCTGATCAACATCATCACCGACGACAACGATCTGGGCCCCAAGATGTCGACCCATCCGGGGATCTCAAAGATTGGATTCACCGGCTCGTCCGAGACCGGCAAGCGGATCATGGCGGCAGCTGCCAGTTCGATGAAGCGCGTGACGCTCGAGATGGGCGGCAACGATCCCTCCATCGTGCTGCCGGACGTGGATGTGCGCGCGACCGCGGAAAAGGTCTATGGCGGCGCGTTCCTGAATGCAGGCCAGGTCTGCCTCGCGGTCAAGCGCGCTTATGTACACGAGGATATCTATGACGAATTCTGCGGCGCCCTGTCAGAGATTGCGGCCCAGGCCGTGCTGGGCGACGGGTTGCAACAGGGCACGACCATCGGCCCGATCCAGAACAAGGCGCAGTTTGAAAAGGTGAAGGGTTATCTTGATGATGCCAGGGCCAGCGGCACCATCATTGCCGGCGGGCACCCGCGCGACGGAAAGGGCTATTTTGTCGAACCCACCATCGTGCGTGATGTGACCGATGGTCAAAGGATCGTGGACGAAGAACAGTTCGGCCCGATCCTGCCGGTCATCGCTTTCAAGCATATCGACGATGTCATCGCCCGGGCGAACGCGTCGGATTACGGGCTGGGCGGCGCTGTCCATTCCGCCGACGTCGATGCGGCGACCGATATTGCGGGCCGGATCGAAGCCGGATCGGTCTGGGTCAACCAGCAACTCAATATCGGGCCGCATATCCCGATGGCGGGGTTCAAGGGCTCGGGCCTCGGGGTCGAGCAATCGGTCGAGGGGTTGGCGGAATACACGCAGATGCAGGTGATCAACGTCGCCCGGGCCTGAGGGCGGCCGGGTTCGCATCCGGGCGGGGGCGCCGCGTGCCCCTGGCCCACCGCATCGGATATCACTATCGGGAGACACCCACGTGGCAGACCGCAGCCCGATCGGCGGCATGGCGCATGTGCGCGGCCGGTCCGACACGCCGCTTCTTGAGCTGACGATCCCGGCGCTTCTGGCCCGGGCGGTCGCGGCATATGGCGACCGCGAGGCCGCCGTCTTTCGCGCCGAGGCGATCCGTTGGAGCTATGCCGATTTTGCGCATCAGGTCGACCGGCTTGCCGGTGGGCTGCTGCGGCTTGGCGTGCAAACCGGGGACCGGGTCGGCATCTGGTCTCCGAACCACAGCGCGTGGCTGATGACCCAATTTGCCACCGCCCGGATCGGGGCGATCCTGGTCTGTATCAATCCCGCCTACCGCCCGTATGAGCTGGATTATGCGCTCAACAAGGTAGGATGCAGCACCCTGATCACGGCGCATCGGTTCAAGACATCCGACTATATTGCGATGCTGCACGCTGTTGCGCCCGAGCTGGCCGGGGCGGCGCCGGGCGCGTTATCGGCGGCCGGGCTGCCCGACCTCAAGCGGGTTATCGCGATTACAGACACCCCGCCGCCGGGCATGCTGGGTTTCGACGCCGTGTGTGACATCGGAGACGAGACGCCGCGCGCCGATCTCGACCGCATCGGCGCGGACCTTCGGGCCACCGATCCGATCAACATCCAGTTCACCTCCGGCACGACCGGCAGACCGAAAGGCGCCTGCCTCACCCACCGCAACATCGTTAACAATGCCAACAACGTCACCGCCACGCTTGGGCTCACCGCTGCCGACCGCTTGTGCATCCCGGTGCCGTTCTACCATTGCTTCGGCATGGTGATGGGCACGCTGGGCTGCGTCACCAAGGGCGCCACCATGGTCGTCCCCGGCGAAGGGTTCGACCCCGAAGACACGCTGGCGGCCGTCTCCGAGGAACGCTGCACCGCGCTTTATGGTGTGCCGACGATGTTCGTGGCCGAGCTGGGCGTGCCCGATCTCGACCGCTTTGACCTGCGCCATCTGCGCACTGGGATTATGGCCGGCGCCTCCTGTCCCATCGAGGTGATGCGGCAGGTCCAGCAGAAAATGAACATGGATCAGGTCACCATCGCCTATGGCATGACCGAAACCTCGCCGGTTTCGTTCCAATCCGATATCGACGATCCCATCGACAGACGCGTCAGCACGGTCGGGCGTATTCACCCCCATGTGGAATGCAAGGTCGTCGATGAGGCGGGCCGCACCGTGCCGCCCGGTGTCCAGGGCGAGCTTTTGACCCGCGGCTATTGCGTCATGCAAGGCTATTGGGGCGATGAGGAGCGCACCGCCGAGGCGATCACCGACGGCTGGATGCAGACCGGCGATCTTGCTACAATCGACACCGATGGCTACTGTCACATCACCGGGCGGGCCAAGGATATGATCCTGCGCGGCGGTGAGAACATCTATCCAAGCGAGGTGGAAGCGTTTCTTTTCACCCACCAGGACATTGCGCAGGCACAGGTCTTTGGTATCCCGGATGCGCATTTGGGCGAGGTGGTCTGCGCCTGGGTTGTCCCACGTGCCGGTGCGACCCTGACACAGGAGGATGTGCGCGCCTTTTGTCGGGGCGCCATCGCGCATTACAAGGTGCCGAGCCATGTCCACATCAAACAGACGGTGCCGATGACGGTGACCGGCAAGCCTCAGAAATTCATCATGCGCGATCAGATGATCGCCGATCTGGCCGAAACCACGGAGTGATCAGAACCCAGAACGCACGCAAGACAAAGCCAGCAAAATTGTGGAGGAGGACATTATGCTGCGATACTCATTCATCGGGGCCGCCTTTCTGGCGGCCGCGCCGGCCATGGCGCAAACCATAACGGAGGAGGAGATCCGCACAGCCGTGGGGGCGATTGATACAGAGGCGATCATCGCCAATGACGCCCATGATCGAAATTGGCTGAATTACGGGCTGAACTATGCCGAAACCCGGTATTCGCAGCTCGACGCGATCACCTCCGAGAATGTGGCGGAGCTGGGTCTGGAATGGTCCTATGGCCTCAATTCCGACCGGGGCGTGCAGTCCACACCCATCGTGGTCGACGGGGTGATGTATGTCACCGCGTCCTGGTCCATCGTGCATGCGCTCGATGCCGTGACCGGTGAGCCGCTTTGGGTGTATGACCCCGAAGTGCCCGGATCGTTCGGGGACCGGGGCTGCTGCGATGTGGTCAACCGGGGCGTCGCCGTCTATGAGGGCAAGGTCTATGTCGGGGCGTATGACGGTTATCTGCACGCCATTGACGCGGCCACCGGCGAACGGATCTGGCGTGTCGACACCATCGAAAACCGCGAGATGTCCTATACCGTCACCGGCGCGCCAAGGATCATCAACGGTCAGGTGATGATCGGCAATGGCGGCGCGGAATTTGGCGTGCGCGGGTACATCACCGCCTATGACGCCACGACCGGAGAGGAATCCTGGCGCTGGTACACCGTGCCGGGCGACCCCTCCGAGCCGTTCGAGAACGCCGCCATGGAAATGGCCGCCGAAACCTGGGACCCCTCGGCCAATTACTGGGAGGCCGGCGGCGGCGGCACCGTCTGGGACGCGATGGCTTACGACCCCGATCTGAACCTGCTTTACATCGGCACCGGCAATGGCAGCCCCTGGAACCGGCACCTGCGCAGCCCCGCGGGCGGCGACAACCTGTTTCTGGCCTCTATCGTGGCGCTGAACCCAGATACCGGCGAATATGTCTGGCACTATCAGAACACACCGGGCGACACGTGGGACTACACCTCGACCCAGCACATAATCCTGGCCGATCTGGAGATCGACGGAGAGATGCGCGCGGTTCTGATGCAGGCCCCGAAAAACGGGTTTTTCTATGTGATCGACCGCGCCACGGGAGAGTTCATTTCCGCCGAGCCGTTCGTGGAAACGACCTGGGCCACCGCCTATGACGACAACGGTCGCCCGATCGAGAACCCCGCCGCCCGCTCGCTGGACGAACCCTTTGAAACCGTGCCCTCCGCCTATGGCGCGCATAACTGGCATCCGATGAGCTTCAACCCCGATACCGGACTGGTCTATATCCCGGCGCAAGGGGTGCCGCTGGTGCAATCCACCGATCCCAACTGGCAGCTCAACAGCCATCAACCGATGTCGACCATGTCGGGCATCGGCTGGAACCTGGGCTATCTCTTCAACGTGGTGGCCCCCGAAGCAACGCCCTTCGGCCATCTTCTGGCCTGGGATCCGGTCGCGCAGCGCGAGGTCTGGCGCGCGGAATACATCAGCCCGTGGAATGGCGGCACCCTGACGACCGCCGGCAACCTGGTGTTCCAGGGCACGGCGGATGGCCGGTTCATCGCCTATGACGCCACCAATGGCGATCTGCTCTGGCAGGTGCCGGTCACCTCCGGCGTGGTCGCCGCCCCCAACACCTGGGAGCATGAGGGCGTGCAATACGTCACCATCGCCGTGGGCTGGGGCGGGGTCTATGGTCTGATGCAGCGCGCAACCGACCGCGTCGGCGCGGGCCGGGTCTTTACCTTCCGGGTCGGTGCCGATGCGCCCATGCCCGAGGCCGAGATCTCGACCCGGACCGAACTGGTCTCGGGCGTGCCCTATGATCCGGCGCGGATCTCGGCGGGCCTGGGCATCTATGTGGCGAACTGCCTGTTCTGCCACGGGGTGCCGGGCGTCAACAATGGCGGTGCGATCCCGAACCTGGGGTATTCCGCGCCAGGCACGTTGGAAAACGCGCATGACTGGATCCTTGACGGTGTCGCGGTCGATCGCGGGATGCCAAGCTTTTCCGAGCTTTTGACCCCCGGCGATGTGGCCGACCTGGTGGCCTTTATCCAAGGGACGGCGGACTCGCTGCAACCTCAGTAAGCCCGCAGGGCAAACATCGGGCTGAGCGGCGGCATGCCCGCTCAGCCCACCCAAACCGGTCCAAGCCCATCGCGCGGCAATCTCTTTGCGGCATATTGGGTATGGCAAAGACCGGATAACGCAAACGTGGTCGCGGTTCAGGTCCGATACGCTGGCAATGGACGTAAAGAGCCATATCTTGGTTGCGAAATCAGTATGTTACAAAATAGGAGGATCTCTTTTGGTGGCTGGAACGACGATGAATGACAGGGGCCAAGACAGGCCAGGATCCGCCCGTTCCCTGGAATTTAGGAGTCGCCTTTCTTGCCCCGCTCTGCCAGCTTGTACGTCAACACAAACCGCTATTTTTGGGAGGAAACACTCATGGCCTGGACCAAACCGATCATCCGCGAAATCGAATGCGGAATGGAGATCAACATGTATGGACCCGACAGCGACGAAGAACGCGAAGTCCTGTTCTGAACGCGTCTGCGCGCGGGGGTCATAGATGGCGTTCCGCGCGCAGATACTGGGGGCCGCTGCCGGGGGTGGCCTGCCGCAGTGGAACTGTGGATGTGACAATTGCAATCTCGCGCGCGGCGGTGCGATCCCGTCCCTGACACAGTCTTCGCTGGCGGTGTCCGCGGATGGCGCATCCTGGGCCATTTTGAACGCGTCCCCGGATATCCGTGGGCAGATGGCGCAAGCGCGCGTCCTTCATCCGACAGGGTTGCGCCGGCTTCCGTTACGCGCAGTGCTGGTCACCAATGGCGATATCGACCATGTCGCGGGCCTGCTCAGCCTGCGCGAGATGCAGTCTTTCACCCTGTTCGCCACTGCCGGCATTCACGATGTGCTGGCCCAGAATCCGATCTTCGATGCGCTCAACCCATCGGTTGTGGCGCGAAAGACCATCGCCCTTGATCAACCGTTTGAACTGTCGCCCGGGCTGATGGCCAGGCTCTTTGCCGTGCCGGGCAAGGTGCCGCTCTATCTTGAGGGGGACGCGGTGCAGACCGACCTGATCGGCGATCAGACCGTCGGCGTTGAACTTGTGGCCGAGGGCAAATCCGCGTTCTACATCCCCGGCTGCGCGATGCTGAATGACGACCTGCGCGACCGGCTGCGTGGGGCCAACCTGCTCTTTTTTGACGGCACCCTCTGGCGCGATGACGAGATGGTGCGCGCGGGCCTGGGCGAAAAGACCGGCAGGCGCATGGGCCATATGTCGATGAGCGGCCCGGATGGTTCCATCGCCGCGTTCCGGGACATGGGGATTGCCCGCAAGATCTTTGTGCATATGAACAACACCAACCCGGTGCTGCGTCCCGCGTCCGACGAAAAAGCACAGGCCGAGGCCGCGGGCTGGATCATCGGCCAGGACGGAATGGAGATCACCTAGATGACCCCAAGCCGCGACGCGTTTGAAGCCCGCCTGCGCCAGATCGGGGCCGAGCGTTATCATGATCTGCACCCGTTCCACGACCTTTTGCATGGCGGCGGCTGCACGCCCGATCAGGTGCGCGCCTGGGTGATCAACCGCTACTATTACCAGCACGCCATCCCGATGAAGGACGCCGCCTTCATGAGCCGGGTGGACTGCCCCGATCTGCGGCGCCAATGGCGCGCGCGTATCGAGGATCACGACGGCACCGCCGAGAATGAAGGGGGCATCCGCCGCTGGCTGCGGCTGGCCGAGGCAGTGGGGCTTGACCCCGATTATGTCGCCTCGCGCAAGGGGGTGTTGCCCGCGACGACATTCGCGGTCGATGCCTATGTCCGCTTTGTGCGCGAAAAGACCCTGCTCGAAGCGGTGGCGTCGTCCCTGACCGAACTTTTCGCGCCCAGGATCCATGCCAGCCGGATCGAGGGCCTTCTGAGGAACTACGATTTCGCGGATGACAGCTCGCTCAGCTATTTCAGCACCCGGCTGAAAGAAGCGCCCAAAGACGTGGCTTTCGGCCTTGCCTGGGTCCTTGATCATGCGGATACCGCCGACAAGCAGGACGCAGCGGCACAGGCGCTGATCTTCAAGACGGATGTGCTCTGGGCGCAGCTCGATGCGCTTTGGGGGGCCTATGTCGAACCCGCGCGCATCCCGCCCGGCGCCTGGGTCCCGGGTCAGGGGCTGGGCCTGAAAGAGGCGTCCTGAAATGCGCGAGACCGACATACCCGTCCTGCCGCGTGGCGTGCGCCTGCATCACGACACTGTGCGCGACACATGGGTCCTGCTGGCCCCCGAACGCGCCGTGACGCTGGATGCGGTGGGCCATGCGATCCTGTCGGAGGTCGATGGCACACGCAGCTTTGGCGAGATCACGAACACCCTCGCCGCACGCTATGACGCGCCCGTCGACCAGATCCGAAAAGACAGCGCCGGTTTTCTGGGCGCGCTGCGCACCCGTCTTTATCTGGATGTGACCGAATGACCGTCGCACCCCCCATCGCCATGCTGGCCGAGCTGACCCATCGTTGTCCGCTGTCATGCCCCTATTGCTCCAACCCGGTGCAGATGGCGCGGCAGGCGGCCGAACTCGACACCGCCACATGGGCGCGGGTGTTTTGCGAGGCGGCGGACCTGGGTGTCTTGCAGCTCCATCTTTCGGGCGGTGAGCCTGCGTCGCGCCGGGATCTGACCCAGCTTGTGGCCGCCGCCCGTGCCGCGGGTCTTTACACCAACCTGATCACCTCCGGGATCGGCCTCACCGAACGGCGCCTGGCGGCGCTGGATGCGGCTGGCCTCGATCATGTGCAACTGTCGCTGCAAGGCACAGATCCCGAAATGGCCGATGAGATTGGCGGTTACGCGGGTGGCTTCGCGCGCAAGATGCAGGTGGCCGCGTGGATCGGAGACATCGGGTTTCCGCTCACGCTCAATGTGGTCCTCCACCGCCGCAACCTGCATCAACTGCCGCGCGCGCTGGACATGGCGCGGGAGATGGGCGCCCGCCGCATCGAAATCGCGACCGTGCAGTTCCATGGCTGGGCGCTGAAAAACCGCGATGCGCTGATGCCGACGCGCGATCAGGCGCGCGAGGCTACCCGGATCGTCAAAGAGGCGCGCGCGCGGCTCAAGGGGCAGCTTGTGATCGACTATGTGCCGGCCGATTATCACGAGGAGTATCCCAAGCGCTGCATGGGGGGCTGGGGGACATCCGGCCTCAACATCACCCCCGACGGCAAGGTCCTGCCTTGCCATGCCGCCGAGACGATCCCGCATCTGAGCTTTGACCGGGTCGCGGATAAACCGCTTGGCGAGATCTGGTACAAGGGGGCCGCGTTCAACGCCTATCGCGGCACCGGCTGGATGTCCGAGCCATGCCAGAGCTGTGCGCGCAAGACGATCGACTTCGGCGGATGCCGCTGTCAGGCGATGGCCATCCTGGGCGATCCCTCGGCCACGGATCCGGTTTGCGTCAAGTCGCCCCATCACAGCGCCTTGCAGGCGCAGGCTCAGACTCACGCCGCTCAGGCCGATGCGCCACTGGTCTATCGCAAATCCCCGGGCGGAAACACCGACCCTGCCGGATAATCCGATCACGGCACCGGCAGCCGGTAACCGGCACTGTGCGACATTGCCAGTCGCAGTCCAAACGCCTTGGGGCCTCATCTGTCGTCTATTGCAACTGCGATATCCCCCAGGACCGGGTCAAGGCGCCCCAAAAGATCGGACCCTTCGATCAGGACGGCCCTTCGCCTTTCTTACACCTTGGCAAGGGTGCAGCTTTCAAAAAGTGCCTGCACGTCGGCCAGCGCGAACAGCGCGGTGCCTTCGGTGCCGACTGTCGCACTGGCCGCCGCAACGCCCCAGCGCAGCGCCTGATCCGGGGTGTCGCCTCTGGCCAGGGCCAGCGTCATCGCGCCAACCAGGGCATCGCCCGCCCCGATCTTGCTGCGCACCGGCCCGGCGGCGGCCCGGCAATGATACCGGGCGGTCTGGGTCACCATGATCGACCCTTCCGCGCCCTGTCCCGTCACCACCATCCGCGCCACACCCCGCGCCACCAGATCGGATGCGAAGGCCACAGAGTGGTCAAGCGTCTCCATCTCGCGACGGGCCGCCTGCGCGGCTTCTCTTCGGTCAAGGCGAAGCAAGAGCGCGGGCGCCGAGGGTTCGGCGATCACTCTGGCCAGCGCGGCCTTGGACGTATCCATGATCAGCCGATCGGTCCGCGGCGCAATCGCGGCCTGAATGCGTTGTGGAAAATCGTCTCCCAGACCGGGGGCGACACCGCCGCTCAGCACGACATAACCGTCTTCGGGGGCGGCCCGGGCGATGGTTTGCAGCAACAGATCGCCATCGGCCCGCCCCAGGGTGTGCCCCGGCACGCTAAAGCGGAATTGCGCGCCGTTACTCTCGTCGGTCACGGCAAAGCTTTGCCGCGTTTCGCCGCCGACGGGCACCGGCAGCGTGTCCACATCCTCAGTGGCCAGCAGATCAAGCAGGCGCTCTCCCGTGGCGCCGCCCACCGCCAGCAGGGCGGTCGCCCGCCCGCCAAGTATGCGGATCGCCCGGGCTACGTTGACGCCGCCGCCGCCGGGATCCACTCTGGGCGATGAGGTATACAGTTTCGGCCCCGCCACAACCCGCGCAACCGATGTGGCAAGATCGATGGACGGGTTCAGCGTGATTGTCAGAATGTCGGCCACCGCAGCCCCTTCTCTTTGGATGCAAGCCTGGGCGCCCTGCCTTCCCACCGGATTGAGATTGCTCACATCCGCAGCATCGCGCCCGCGCTGGTCTGGGATAGAAAGCGGGATCGCGTGACGACGCAACCGCTGATTTTCGGGGATCGCGCCCGATCAGCGGCAGCTGGCGCTTGGCGCAATTACCAATGGCGCGGCTCGATGGATCTAAATCACCCCGGATGCCGGGGATACCGGCAACAGCGAACGGTCAGACCCTCGTCTGTCGTCTCTATGCCATGCAGGCCAACGAACCGATTCAGACGGAATACGGGCGGCTCAAAGCTCCATAAAAACGCTCTGATGGCGCAAAGCCGAAGCGACATGCGGGGCCTGCGCATGGCCATGGATCGGGCGCGGCGACGTATCCCGACGGTGTCGAGATGATCGAAAGGCTGGTCTCGTGCCGATCCTGCGGGATGTGGCGCGCCGCAGGCAAGGCTATAGGGTGCGCAGCCGATCAAGGGCACCCGCCACGGGCACCGCGCGCAGGCCGCCGGGCCCGGGGACCTCGCGATCCCGGCCGCGTTCAGCAGCCCGCCCGGCCAAGGAGTCCGCGCTTTGCTGCAAAAGCGTGTTGGAGGCCAACCCCAACAGCAGCAATTACCCGGCGCGATGCCCCTTGCGGCGGCGGCGGTCAATCTGCCCCCTCAGCGCGCCGAACAGGCCCGGTATCAACTGAACCTCATCAATCACGACCAGACGCCCCATCTGCTCATCCAAGTAAAGATCGGGCTCGTCGAGGATCTGTCTGTCCGCTCTGCGCTCCATATCCAGATAGACGGCGTCGCGCGCCTCGGCGATATCCTGAGCCAGCGTGGTCTTGCCCACCTGGCGCGGCCCCAGCAGGACGACGCCCGCTTGGTCTGCCAGCGCGCGTTCGATGCGGCTCTGATGGGTTCGGGTGATCTTACCTTGCATTTGTTCCATCATGTGGAAGATTTGCAAGGTTTTCTGCCGCAAGGATGAGGATGCCTCCGACGCGTTGTCAGCCCGGCCCCGCCCTGGCGATCAAATCGGCAACAGGGCGGGTCTGCTCCGCGACCCGCGCGCGCAGCGTCTCAAGGCTCATCGCGTCGTCTTTGACGAACTCGATAAACATCTGGTTGAGATTGTTAAAGATCACCTGGCCAAGCGGTTCCGCATCAAGATCGGCCTTGACCTCGCCGCGCGCCTGAAGCGCGCGAATAAGATCGGTCACCTGTGCCGACAGACGCGCATCCAACGCGCTATAGCGCTGGCCGTTGGGGGTTTGCGGGGCCTGGATCGACAGCGCCATGGCGGTGCGCCACATCTCTTTTGACAGATACTCCAGCGAATGATCGTAATAGCCAAAGATCAACTGCAACAGGGCATCCCCAACCCCGGCGGGCGGGTCGGCGACGATTGTCGCGCCCGAGGCAAGCACCTCCTCGACCTCCATTGCGACCGTGGCGATCAGGATATCGCCCTTGGTGTTGTAATAGTTATAGACCGTGCCAACCGACACTTCGGCCATCTCGGCCAAATCCTCGATTCGCACCGCGCGGTACCCATCTGCCCGAAATTGCGTCACCGCAGCCTCAAGGATGCGTCTTTTGCGGTCGGCCTTTTGTTTTTCACGCAGTCCGGTCATGGCGATCCATCAAGAATTGAGCGCGGTGGTAAAAATAGTGTTGACTGTAAAATTGAATGACTTCAACTTTTTTCGTAATGCGCCGCGCCTGTGCGGCCAACCCATAATCCGACCGGGAGACATCACATGAACCGCCTGCCCTCGTTTCTTCTTTGCTCCGCAGCGCTTTTTCTTGCGACCAGCCCCGCCACCGCCCAGCAAGAGCTGAATGCGCTGGTCTGGTGCGACCATACCGACCCGGCGCTGATCGAACCGTTCGAGGCCGCCCACAACGTCAAGGTGAACCTGCGCGAATACGAGGGCACCGGCGCCGCCCTGGCCCTGCTGGAACAGTCCCGGCCCGGCGATTGGGATGTGCTGGTGATCGACGGGATCGACGTGTTCCGCGCCGTCGAAGGCGGCATTCTGGCCCCCCTGCCCGAGGATGCGCTGCCCATCGCTGACTTCTTCCCCGAAGTCGTGATGGCCGAGAACAACACCGTCGATGGCGTCACCTATGCCGTGACCGAGAAATTCGGCTACAACACGATCTCGTATAATGCTGACAAGGTCGATCCGGCGGATATGCAAGACCTCGCAACCGTCTGGTCCGAGACATATCAGGGCCGGATTTCGATCTATGACTATTATCTGCCGCTGATCGGGCTGGCCGCGATTTCCGCGGGCATCCCAACGGCCGAGATCGGCGCCGATGATCTTGACGCCATTGGCGAGGTTCTGTCGACCATGCGCGGCCGGGCGGCCTCTGTCGCGGGCGTGGTTGCCGCGCAAACGGCGCTGGCCACCGGAGAGGTGGATATCGTTGTCGGCGGCGGCGAATGGCTGACAGCCGTACTGGCCGAGGATCAGCCCGAACTGACCTGGACCATCCCCGATCAGGGTGCGGTTCGCTGGGCCCAGTCGATCGGCATCGTCCAAGGCACATCCCAGCCCGACCTCGCGCTGGAGTTCATCAAATACATCACCAGCCCCGAAGGTCAGGCCCGGCTGGCCACGTCCTCGTGTTTCTGGGGGATGCCCGCCAACGCCAAGGCGGGCGAGATCCTGACAGACGCGCAAAAGGCGGTGCTGCGCTGGGACGAACAGCCCGGCTATCTGGCCCGGACCCAGCTTTATCCCGCGCCTGACACCGATCTTGACATCGAGATGCAGGATCTGTGGCTGAACACGCTGCAACAGTGACGCAGACCGCCCGTGGCTGGGGCTTTGTCGCCCCGGCCCTTCTCTGGACATTTGCCTTTTTCATCCTGCCCCTTATCGTGATGGGCGCGATGAGCCTGGCCACACTGGATGGCCGGACGCTGGTCTGGGGGCTGTCGCTGGCCAATTACGCCGAACTGGCGGAAAAAGCCTATCTCTGGCGCGCCATCCTCGTGTCGCTTGAGATCACGCTGACGGTCACAATCGTCTCGGTCCTGTTGGCCTATCCGCTGGCCTGGATCATTGCGTTTCGCGTGCCCAAGCGCTGGCAGCGGCTGACCCTCCTGTTGGCGATCCTGCCGTTCTGGACCTCCTACGTGGTGCGATCTTATGCGTGGCTGCTGGTGCTCGCGCGTGAAGGGGTGGTGAACCAGACGCTGCTCAACCTGGGCCTCATCGCCGAGCCGCTGACGCTTGCCAACACGCGCTTTGCCACGATCACCGGCTTTGTCCATTTCTTCGTCATGCTGCTGACGCTGACCATCTATGCCAACCTGATCCAGCTTTCGCCGAATTACCGCCGCGCAGCGATGGATCTGGGGGCCAGTGCGTTTCAGACGTTTCGCCACGTGATCCTGCCGCTGACCCTGCCGGGCATCGTCACAGGCGCCTTTCTGACCTTTGTGCTGTGCATCGGAGACTATGTCACGCCGCAGATCCTGGGCGGCAATACCGAACTGACCGTGCCGCAGGTGATCATGGTCCAGCTTGGGCGCCGCGCCGATTTTCCGCTTGCCTCGGCGCTGGCCATCGTTCTGATGGGCATCGTGACACTGGCCTACCTGGCCTGCGCCCGCTGGCTGAGGCTCGACCGGATATGAGACACGCCCTGCCCTGGCTCTATCTCATGGCCGCTTTCGTGTTCATCTACCTGCCGGTTGCGGTGCTGGTGCTGTTTTCGTTTCAGGATGGCAATCTGCCGGTGCCGCCGTTTCAGGGGCCGTCGCTGCGCTGGTATGCCGACATCCTGGGGGATGACGATCTGACAGGCGCGCTGGCGCACTCGCTGCTGGTTGCTCTCGGCGCCTCCACGCTGGCTGTGGTGCTGGGCTTTCTGGCGGCCTACGGGCTGGCCCGCCACATCCTGCCCGGATCGGCGCTGCTGCGCGGGGTGCTGATCGCGCCGCTCACGGTCAGCTACTTGATTGTCGGTCTGGGCCTTCTGATCGTGCTGACGCGCGCGGGGCTGGGGCTGTCGCTGCTCACAGCCGGGATCGGGCATGTGGTCATCAACCTGCCGCTGGCTTTCGCGATCATCTATGCCTCGATGGGCGCACAGCAGCAAAACGCCGAACGCGCCGCGCGCGATCTGGGTGCGGATGAGGCGCGCGTGATCCTGCTGATCACCGTTCCGATGCTGGCGCCCGCCATCGCGGCCGCGTTCTTTCTGTCGGTCACGCTCAGCTGGGATGAGTTCATCATCGCCTTCCTGCTCACCCGCTTCGACGTCACCCTGCCGGTCGAAATCTGGTCGATGCTCCGCTCCGGGCTTTCGCCCCGGCTGAACGCCATCGGCAGCCTTGTCTTTCTGATCTCGGTCGTGGTCGTTCTGAGTGTCGAGCTTTTCTTTGCAAGGGGACGCCGCTCATGACAGCTCCGGTGCTGCTGACGGGTATCGACCACTGGTTCGGTCCGTTCCACGCGCTCAAGGATATCGCCCTCCAGATCGAGGCGGGGGAGTACATCACCCTTCTGGGCCCCTCGGGGTGCGGCAAGACCACGCTCCTGTCGGTGCTGGGCGGCTTTATCGACCCGTCCCGGGGGCAGGTTCTGATCGGCGGGCGCGACATGACCCATGTCGCCCCGGCCCGCCGTCCCACGACCACGATGTTTCAGGACTATGCGCTGTTTCCGCATATGAGCCTGCGCGACAATGTGGGGTTCGGACTGCGCATGGGCGGCATGGCCCGCCGCGCCCGCCACGCCCGGGCCGAGGCTCTGCTTGATCTTGTCGGGCTGGCCGGGGCCGCATCCAGGCGCCCGCATGAGATGTCGGGCGGCCAGCGCCAGCGCGTCGCCCTCGCCCGGGCATTGGCAGTCGAACCGGATGTGCTGTTGCTGGACGAACCGCTTGGCGCGCTCGACCTCAAGCTCAGGCGC
This sequence comes from Aestuariivita sp., assembly GCF_021404545.1. Taxonomy (GTDB): domain Bacteria; phylum Pseudomonadota; class Alphaproteobacteria; order Rhodobacterales; family Rhodobacteraceae; genus Aestuariivita. The sequence continues at coordinate 7,619 of NZ_JAAWWD010000047.1, read as the reverse complement.
GCGATGCAGGACGAACTCAAAGCGATCCAGCGCAAGGTCGGCACCACCTTTGTCCATGTCACTCACGATCAGGAGGAAGCCCTGGCCATCGCCGACAGGATCGTGGTGATGAACGCGGGCCGGATCGAGGATCAGGGCCCGCCGATGCGCATCTATCGCCAGCCCGCGACGCTGTTTGCCGCCGATTTCATGGGCGAGATGAACCATATCCCCGGATGCGGGGCCGGCTCGGGGATCGACACGCCCCTCGGGTCGCTGGCGCTTGGCGGGCACGGGACAGGCCCCGTCAATGTCTGCATCCGGCCCGAGGCGATCCGTCCAGGTGACGGTCCCGTCCCGCTTGGCCCCGCACGGGTGAAGACGGCGGCCTTCTTTGGCACCCACATCCGCGCGCATCTCAGCATGGATGCCGACCCCGACAGGGTCCTGATCGCCCATCTTCCCCCCGGTCGCTTGCCTGGCGAGGGCGAAACGATGATGCTGTCGGCGGATGCGGACGCCTTTTGCGTCTTTGCAGCAGAGGATTAGAGAACGATGATGCTGTCGGCGGATGCGGACGCCTTTTGCGTCTTTGCAGCAGAGGATTAGAGATGGAGCGCGCCCGCCCCGAAGACTGGTACAGGATCCGCCGCGTCGGTGATGAAGTCACGCTCATCGACGAGCCGCATATCCAAGAGTTCTACCGTTGCAATGTCTGGCATGTTCGCGGCCGCGACCGCGATATGCTGGTCGATAGCGGCATGGGCGTCGTCTCGCTGCGCGAGTGGGTGCCGCTGGTGACGGAACGGGCGCTGACCGCCGTGGCCAGCCACACTCATTTCGATCATATCGGCTGTCATCACGAATTTGACGATCGCGCCGTACACCGGGCCGAGGCCGACATTCTCGCCCATCCCGACCGTGCCGCGATCCTGGCCGATCCTTATGTAACGGACGACATCTTTCACTGCCTTCCGCCCCTGCCCTATGCGTCCGCAACATATGACGTGCGCGCCGCCCCTGCCACCCGCCTGCTTGACGATGGCGATATCGTCGATCTGGGCGACCGGCATTTCGAGGTCATCCATACCCCCGGCCATTCGCCCGGCGGCATCGCTCTTTGGGAACAGGCGACGGGTATCCTGTTTTCCGGCGATATCGTCTATGACGGGCCGCTGATCGAAGACACCTACCACGCCAACGCCGCCGACTATCACGCGTCGATGGTGCGCCTTTACGATCTGCCGGTGCGGGTTGTGCATGGCGGCCACTTCCCCAGCTACGGGCGCGTCCGGCATCGCGAGATCATCAAAAACTGGCTCGACGAGAAAGAGCGTTAAGGGCGCGCCCCTCCGATCCGGTATGGCGCGCCGCTTGTGTGCCCCGTGCCGAAAAGACACCATATGTGGAAATACCTTGCGCGAATCCGCTTGTTGCGGCAATAGTCACGAAAAGAAGCATAAAAACGCCAGAAACCGTGAACACGTCACGGGAGGTGATAGGGCAGATGAACAAGATCTTTGCGCAAGATGACCTGAACGCAGTCATAAGGCAACATTCCGAGGCGCTCGCGACGCAGCTTCATGCGCAGCGCGAGAGCCTGTTTCCCCCCGACGCCGCCAAAACCATGCGCACCTTCACCAGCGGAGAGGCCGCCGCCCTTCTGGGTGTCAACGACAGCTATCTGCGCAAGCTGCATCTGGATGGCAAAGGCCCCATACCCGAAGTCACCCCGGGCAACCGGCGGCATTACTCGGCGCACGATATCCAGGCGTTGCGGGTGCTGCTGGAAAAGACCGCGCGCAGATCCGGCGATTACCTGCCGGGGCGGCGCGACGGCGACCATTTGCAGATCATCGGCGTGATGAACTTCAAGGGCGGCTCGGGCAAGACCACGACCTCGGCCCATCTGGCCCAGCGGCTGGCGCTCAAGGGCTACCGCGTGCTGGGCATCGATCTCGACCCGCAGGCCTCCTTCACCTCGTTACACGGGGTGCAGCCGGAATACGACCTGCCGCAGGGCGGCACGCTGTACGATGCCATCCGCTATGACGATCCGGTGCCGATCCGCGATGTGATCCGGCCCACCTATATCCCGAACCTCGATCTGATCCCAGGCAATCTCGAACTGATGGAGTTCGAGCATGACACCCCCCGCGCACTGGCGCAGGGCAATGCGGGCCTGTTCTTTTTCCGGGTGAAAGAGGCGCTGGCCCAGGTCGATGCCAATTACGATGTGGTGGTCATCGATTGCCCGCCGCAACTGGGGTTTCTGACCATGTCCGCGCTGTCGGCGGCCACCGGGGTGCTGGTGACGATCCATCCTGAAATGCTGGACGTGATGTCGATGTCGCAATTTCTGCGCATGACCGCCGATCTGATGGATGTGATCGCGGATTCGGGCGCGGATATGTCCCACGACTGGATGCGCTATCTGCTGACCCGGTACGAACCCACCGACGCACCGCAAAACCGGATCGTCGCCTTTCTGCGCACCATGTATGCCGAAAAGGTTCTGAATGCGCCGATGCTGAAATCCACCGCCATATCCGATGCGGGCCTGACCAAACAGACACTCTACGAGGTCGAGCGCAGCGCCTTCACCCGGTCCACCTATGACCGCGCGATGGAAAGCCTGAACGCCGTCAACGATGAAATCGCAGCGCTGATTCAGCAAACCTGGGGGCGCCCATGACACAGAACCGGAAAAAGCGGCTTTCGATGCTCGACAGCCTCGCCGCTGCGGGGGGGCCTGCGCCGTCCACCACGGCTCCGACCCCGTCGATGATGACCGCCAATCGGGCCCTGCGCTCGGCCCGCGATGCGGTGGATGGCCACAACGTCTGGGAGCTCGATCCCCGGACCATCGACGATACCCGCCTCACCGATCGGCTGGACCCGTCGGATATCTACGACCTGCGCGACGCGATCGAGGCGAACGGCCAGACCGTGCCCATCCTCGTGCGCCGCCATCCTACCGAACCCGACCGCTATCTGCTGGTCTATGGCCGCCGCAGGCTTGAGGCGATCCGCCAATCCGACAAGGTCGAGAAAGTCCGCGCCCTGGTCGCCACGCTCGACGACACCGCCGCTGTCCGGGCACAGATCTCGGAGAACATGGCCCGCCGCGATCTCAGCTATATCGAAAAGGCCCTCTTTGCCCGTGAATTGATCGAAGTCGGCTTTGGCACTCAGTCGCAGGTCGCCGAAGTGTTGACCGTGGCCAAATCGGCCATCTCGATGGCGCTGGCCATCGTCGATACCGTGACACCGGATCTTGCCCGCGCCATCGGTCCCGCCCATGGCGTGGGCCGCCCCCGGTGGGACACGCTGGCCAAGGCGATCGAAGCGACCCATCTCAGCCCCGATCACCTGATCCGCCTCGCCGAAGACGCCCACAGCCGGGCCGTCACTGACATGGTCACGGGCGCCGACACACAGACCGACCCGTCGCAGGCGGCGTTCGACACCGTGCTGGCCGAAGTCGCGCGCGGCGACGCCAAACCCAAACCACAGAAAAGCAAGGATAAACCCAAAGTCCGCTCGCTGCATGCAGCGGGGCAGCGGTTGGGTACCTTGCGCAAATCCGCGCAAGGCCTGCGTCTCGATATCGACGATGGCAGCTTTGCCGATTGGCTGGAACACAGGGCCGACAGCGTCCTGGAAGAGCTTCATTCGCGCTGGCAAAGGCGCGGAGAAGACTGAGAGCAAGAGCAGATAAAACAGGAGGCACGAACAGGTAAAGAAAAGGTCCCGCAAAGCGGATGCCCCACGAGACCAAATCTTGTTGTCTAGCACCCTCAGGATACTGGTCGGCACCCTTTCCCGCAAGTCATAAGTGATTCGCGGCGCGTCTTTTCTGTGCCACGTGACAGAATATCATGACCTATACGCCCATAACGTCGTTTCGGCGACCCATGGATGCTGCCCTGCTGGCACAGCAGTGCGCGGCGCAGCCCGACCTGCCGCCGCAGGGCGCCAACAAATGGGAGGTGCTGCGCGAGTTGGCCACCGCCCGTACCCGCCTGGGAGTGACCGACCGCGAGCTGACCGTGCTTCAGGCCCTGCTCAGCTTTCACCCAGGCACCATCCTTGGCGGCAACAGCGCCGATCTGGTTATCCATCCGTCCAATGCCGCGATCTGCGCCCGCCTGAACGGCATGCCCTGTTCGACCATGCGCCGCCACCTGGCGGGGCTGGTCCGTGCCGGGCTGATCCTGCGCCGCGACAGCCCGAATGGCAAACGCTATGCCCGGCGCTATGGCGACGCAAAAGAGGCGTTCGGCTTTGATCTCAGCCCCCTGCCCCGCCGGTTTGCAGAGATCTGCGCATTGGCCGAGGATACCCGCGCCGCGGAGCAACGCTATCAGCGCCTGCGCCAGTCGGTCAGCCTCATGCGGCGCGATTTGGCGGGTCTGGTGGCCTATGGGGCCGAGACGCGGCCTATGCCCCTCTGGGACCGGCTCGGCGATCTGGCGGTGCTCACCGCCCGTGCGCTGCGCCGCAAGCTAACACTGGAAGATCTCGACGCGATCCGGACGGATCTTGTCGATGCGTTGACCGAAGCACGTGACATTCTGGAGCCTCAGACACAAAATCTGAGCACCAATGACCACCATTCCGGGCAGCATTATCAGAATTCAAAGACAGACTCTTATGATCTTGAACCTTGCTTAAAAAAAGCAAAGGCGGACGAGGCCTGCTCCGCTGACATACCACGGTCAGAACCGGACCCCATGGTTACGGATCAGCATCTGCCCAATGTCCCGCTGGGCCTGGTCCTGGCCACATGCGCCGAGATTCAAACCTATGTGCCCGACAAGATCCGGCATTGGCATCAGCTTGTGCGCGCGGCCGACATCGTGCGTCCGATGATGGGCATCTCCCCATCCGCCTGGGAGGCCGCGCAACGCGCCATGGGCCCCGAGGAGGCCGCGGTAGTGGTGGCCGCCATGCTGGAACGGTTCGATCAGATTTCCTCGCCCGGGGGGTATTTGCGCAGCCTCACCCGCAAGGCCGAAGACGGCGCCTTCAGTTGCGGTCCGATGGTCATGGCGTTGATGCGGCGCGAGGCGGCATAGGGGGGGGTCGGCAGAAAGGATCGCGCGAGATCTGTGATTTGCCTCCCCGAGGATGTGGCGGGTCTCATCGTGCGCCCGCCGCCAAAAGAGGGTGGCACGCGAATGGGCAGGTTAAGCGGGGAAGGGTCCGGCCTGCACGGGTGTGGATCGGCTATCTCGCCGGATGGACTGCTCTGGCTTGCCAAGCGGTCTGGCCTGGTTCGGAATGGTCCACGGCCGGTTTGAGAGCAGAGAGGTGGCTCGTCCGTCAGTCCGGGACGGGGCGGGGCGGAAAGATCGCGGGTTCACAGCTGTGAACATATTCTTAACTGACCGCACAGTGCAGGAGTTCACAGCTGAGAACTCCCCATCACAGTCCCGCGGCCTTGGTCAGGTTGACCCGGAACCGGTCTCTGCGGCGTTGATAGCGGCGGGTCATTTCGGCGCTGGCGTGGCCAAGCTGTTTTTGCACATACCGCTCATCGACCTCGGCCGAACTGGCAAGCCCGGCGCGGAGGGAATGACCCGAGAACAGCGCGAGGCGATCAGCTTCGGGCAGCTCTGCACGGATGCCGCTCTTCAGCACCATCGCCTTGATCAGCCGGGCGACATGTTTGTCCGAAAGGCGCGCGTCCAGGGTGCGCTTGCCATCGCGCGAGGTCCGCACGAACACTGGCCCAAAATCGATCTTCGCAAAATGCAGCCACTGCTCCAGCGCATGGACCGGGCAAGTTTGCTCAGCCGATCCACGGCCAATCTCGACCTCACGCCAGCCGGTCTTGGCATTCAATGTCAGCACGACGCCGTCATCGAGGATCTCGATCCAGCCGCCGCTGCCGGGCGTGTCGTCCTTGCCCATATCCAGGCTGACGATCTCCGAGCGGCGCAAGCCACCGGCAAAGCCCAGCAGCAGGATCGCCCGATCCCTGAGCCCGCGCAGATCGAAGGGCAGACAAGCCACCATCGCCAGGATGTCCTCCGGCAGGACCGCCTCCTTCTGCACTGGCGGGCGCCCATGTTTGCGCTTGATCCCGGCCAGTACCGTGGCGATGTGGCGGTCCTTGCGGTTGAGAGAGAACCCGCGTTGCCCGTAATTCCAGCTGAGGCCAGAGAGACGCCGGTCTATGGTCGAGACAGTTAGGGCAGGGGACCCATTTGTCGGCGCGGCCAGATCGGCCAGATAGAGGCCGACCAGTTCGGGCGAGGGGGGCAGCGGGTCTGTTCCTCTCATCCTACACCACCGCGTGAAGTGACTCCAATCGGCCGCGTAAGCCCTGTTGGTGTTCTCGGCCGTCGAGGCTTTGGCGTAGCCACGTGCATTCTCAACCAACCGATCAAGCGTGCCTGATCCGGCGACATGCGCGGGCAAGGCGATCGGAGTGCTTTCCGAGTGATCCCTCTCGTCGCGCTCGTACTCAGCCGTCGTATCTGCAGACGCTGAGGTCGACGTCTCATGCTCTGTGTCGGACTGCTGGAATTCTTGAGACTGTGGGCCATTTGTTTTCAAGGGTTTGCCGGTTCTTCGTTTTTGAGATTGGGTCGGAATTCATGAGACTGTATGTCGTTCTTGTTTCATTTGTGGATTCTAATTTCATTATCGGACATAAGATAGTGTTTTCTGGGTTCAGGGCATGGTCGATCGTTTGGACATCGCCGCGGCGGATGATGACGCCTGGGAACAGGCGGTTCAGCGGGAAGCGGTGATCCGTCGGTTGACCACTCAGCAGCGTATCTCGCGTTCTGATTTCCTCGCAGCGTGCCGAGAGTTGGGGGTCAAACGTTCCCGCCTTTATGAGCTGATCCGGGCCTACAAGGCGCGCCCTCTCACCAGTTCGCTTCTGGCATCTTCGCCTGGAACGCAAACCGGGAGCCGCCGCCTACCGGATGAGATCGAAGCGGTGGTGTCGGAGGCGATCGATCAGTTTTTCAAGTCACCGTCCGAGCCCGAGCATCAACGCGCTTCACAAAGAGGTTCGCAGGCGATGTCGTGCAAAGGAGCTGAAGGCACCTTGCTGGTCTACACTGCGGAAGCGTGTGATGGCCCTGAACCCGGCTGAGCTGTCCGCGGCGCGAGAAGGGGCAAAGGTCGCGCGGCAACGCCATCGACCGGTGCCGGGCAGCTATCGGGTTGAGCGAGCCTATGAAGTTGTCCAGATCGATCACACGCTGGTCAATGTCATCGCTGTGGATCGGATCCATCGGAAGCCTTTGCAACGGCCTTGGCTGACGCTCGCGATCGATATCGCGAGCCGTATGGTGGCTGGTTTCTACCTGACCCTTGAGCCACCATCGGCGCTATCCGTCTCACTGGCCATCCAGCATGTGGTGCAGCCTAAGAGTGACTGGCTGAACGCCCTTGGGATCGACGCAGATTGGCCCTCCGCGGGCCTGCCGGAGACCATTCATGTCGACAACGCCAAGGAGTTCCGGTCCAAAGCGATGAAGCGGGGCGCTGAAGAGCATGGGATCTCGCTGCAGCACCGCCCGCCCGGCACACCGCGCTATGGCGGCATCTGACGCTGCCGCCGAACACGGGGGGGGGGGGCGCAGTGGGCCGGGCCGCGTCACAACAAAAAAAAC
>NZ_JAAWWD010000070.1 GCF_021404545.1 Aestuariivita sp. | reverse complement strand
TTTTTCCTCTCTCTTTTGCGGGGGCGGGTCAGGGGTGTTAACGGGACGGGCCCGCGGGTGGGCCCGGGGGGGGGGTGGCGGGGCCCCGGGGGGGAAATCCCGGGGGGGGGGGGGCCTTTGCCGGGGGGGGTCTGGGGCATGATGCGACGATTTTCGGGCCCGAGATGGCAGGCCCCGCCAAGATCGCACTGATCCGCGAGACAGGGGCCACATGCCATGTCGTGCCCGGCGCCTATGCACATGCGATGGAGGCCGCGCAGGCGTTCGAGGCGACAAGCGGCGCGATGCAGGTCCATGCCTATGACGCGCCTGCCACCGTGGCAGGTCAGGGCACGTTGGCTGCCGAGTGGGAGGATCAGGGTCTTGAGGCCGACACGGTCGTTGTCGCGGTGGGCGGCGGCGGGCTGATCGCGGGAGCGATGGCCTGGCTGGGCAATCGGCGCAAGGTCGTGGCGGTGGAGCCCGCCACATCCTGCGCGCTGAACGCCGCGTTGGAGGCAGGCACCCCGGTGGATGTTGACGTCTCCGGTATCGCTGCAAACGCGCTTGGCGCGCGCAAAATCGGGCAGATCTGTTTCACTCTGGCACGCGAAACGGGCGTGCATTCCATCACCGTGACCGATGCAGAAATCGCTGCCGCGCAGTTGCACCTTTGGCGCCAGATGCGGCAATTGGTTGAGCCTGCGGGTGCAGCCGCGCTTGCTGCGGTGATGGGTGGGGCTTACATTCCTGCCCGAAATGAGCGCGTTGCGGTGCTGGTCTGCGGGGCGAACCCCGCGCCCGATCCGCTGGCGTAAGGGTGGATAACAGTCCATTGCCCCGCCCTGTCCCCGACGCTATAGGGGCCAGACCATAGTCACGAGGGAACGCCCGATGTCAAACGCACAGCTCGAAGCCGCAATCGAAGCCGCCTGGGAGGCGCGCGACACCATCACCCCCGCCACCACCGGAGAGACCCGCGAGGCGATTGAGGACACGCTGAGTGCGCTGGATAGCGGCGGTCTGCGGGTGGCCGAAAGGCAGGAGGATGGCCGCTGGCATGTGAACCAATGGGCGAAAAAGGCGGTGCTGCTTGGTTTTCGGATCAAGGACATGGAACAACAGGGCGGCGGCCCGCAGGCCGGCGGCTGGTGGGACAAGGTCGACAGCAAGTTCAAAGGCTGGGGCGACAATCAGTGGAAGGCTGCCGGTTTCCGGGCGGTGCCCAATTGTGTCGTCCGCAAATCGGCCTTTATCGCGCCGGGCGTGGTTCTGATGCCGTCCTTCGTGAACCTGGGCGCCTATGTGGACGAGGGAACGATGGTCGATACCTGGGCCACCGTGGGCTCGTGCGCGCAGATCGGCAAGAACGTGCATCTGTCGGGCGGCGTGGGCATCGGCGGCGTGCTGGAACCGATGCAGGCGGGTCCAACGATCATCGAGGACAATTGTTTCATCGGCGCCCGCTCCGAAGTTGTGGAAGGGTGCATCGTGCGCGAAGGCTCGGTCCTGGGCATGGGGGTGTTCATCGGCCAGTCAACCAAGATCGTGGATCGCGAAACGGGCGAGGTGATGTATGGCGAGGTGCCACCCTATTCCGTGGTGGTCGCGGGCTCGATGCCGTCAAAAAACAATGTGAACCTCTATTGCGCTGTGATTGTGAAACGCGTGGATGAAAAAACGCGCTCGAAGACCGGTATCAACGAGCTTCTGCGCGACTAGGGGGGCGGCGGGACAAGTCCCGCCCTACGGCCAATGGCAAAATCCGAGAGCAAGCAAGAGGTCTATACCCTTCTGGTCCAGATCGGGCGGAAGGAAGGGGACGGGCTGCCCCAAGACTCCACCGGGGCGGCGCTGATGGTGTTTGCCAGCGGTGTGGATGAGGCCGAAGCGGTCCGCGAGACGGTTGCGATCCTCAAGCAGGCCGATACCGCGCCGCTCGATGTCACCGGCTATGGCACATTGGACGAGCGGTTGGCCCAGGGCCATGAGATTGAAGGCGAAGAACGTGCCTTGATGGCCAGGGCATTGGACGAAAACGCGGTGATCGTGGCACAGGTAACCCCGTTCTTTGGGGATGAGGCCGACGATCAGGCCGCGCGATAATCGGCCAGAACCTGTGCATCATACGCCCGGAGCACCGGATAGGCCGAAACGCCCTGATCCGGCAGATAGGCCTGGTCCAGATCCGCAAGCAGACTGGCCGCAAGCAGACGGCGCTTGCGTCTGATGCGCCCGATATAGAGGCTTTCCGCAGCGGTGCCCGCGGCGTCCAGAACCTCATGATCGGGCAAGAGGACCTGGCAATAGCGCACTGTACCCGCCCGGAACGTCGGCATGGCGGCCGAGGCGCCGGCAAGATGGCGGGCAGGCACCAGAACGGCCTCATGGCCAAAAAGATACTCAACCTCCGACCCGCGAATGACCAGCCGTTGATCAGGCGCCACTTCGATATCCTGCTTAAGTCCGAAATAGGGCGCGCGCAGACGGATCGGCCTTTGTGTGCCGCGCGCGGGGACCTCACGGTCGATCCGGTGCAAGACCGGAACAGTCTCGCCCTTGGCCGTGAGAACCGTATCACCCCGCCTGAGCTGCCCGACCGGGCGATACCCCAGCGGGGTCGCCACCGGTGTCTCAGGTGTCAGGGTCGGGGATGGGCCGACCCGTTCGATATGGGTCGCAACGGCAAAGAACGACACATCATCCGAGATTAAGCGCTGTTCACCGCCCAGGCACAAAGCCCGAAGATCGCGCATCAAGATGGGCCTCGGGTCTTTGATCGGAACCAGTGTAACCGCCGATGAGCCGGTTCGTTCGACCGCCACCAGACCGCGGCGTGCTGGCCCGTCCCAGCAATAAAGGATACGCAAGAGATCTGTCCGACCGGTCTCTGCATGGCTGATCGCACAATGCTGAAGGTCATCTCCATTCGCGATGGCCAGTGTCATCCCGCCCCCTGGGATGGATTGCAGATTGATCTGCAACGGCCCGCCAATTGTGGATTGAAATGTCAGCAGGGGCCGTGGCCGTGGTTGCGAGGAAAGGCCTGTCTCAATCATCAAGGTGCCGCGCTCGACCAGCATGTTGGCGGCGATGGGACCCAGATGCGCATCCGGACGCGCCCCGTGCGGGCCAAGGCCCCGCGCGTCAAATTCGGTGCCGGAATGATCTGCAATAGCGATCCAAGCCATGCCTGGTGTTATGCCTGTATAATGCGTGCCACCCGATCTGCCCGCCGGGTCTTGGTTTTTCAGGGTACCACGCCCGCAGAAACGGCGCGAGCCAAATTCTGATCGCGGGGGGCTTGGCTTTGCCGGGATTTCCGCTCAACTGTGGCGGGAGACGCCTGATCCCACCACCACAAGGAGCCCGGACATGACCACGGATGCCGCCACCCTGACCGCCGACCTGATACGCTGCCGCTCGGTGACACCAGAGGAGGGCGGGGCGCTGGTGCTGCTGGAACGGGTGTTGTCGGAAGCAGGGTTTGCCTGCACCCGCGTGGATCGTGGCGGCGTTGGCAATCTTTTCGCCCGCTGGGGCGACAAGGGGCATGCACGCACATTCGGCTTCAACGGGCATACTGATGTCGTGCCCGTAGGTGACGCAGATGCCTGGACCCGCCCGCCTTTCGGGGCACAGATCGTGGACGGGGTCCTCTATGGGCGGGGCGCTACGGACATGAAATCGGGCGTCGCCGCGTTTGCCGCGGCGGCGGTGGATCTGGTGACCGATACACCCCCCGACGGCGCGATCGTCTTGGCGATCACCGGCGATGAGGAAGGCGATGCGGTGGACGGCACAACCGCCCTGCTGGATCACATGGAAGAGACGGGCGAGCGTATGTCGGTCTGCCTGGTGGGGGAACCGACCTGTCCTGACCAGATGGGCGAAATGATCAAGATCGGGCGGCGTGGGTCGATGACCGCCTATTTCACCGTCACCGGCGTGCAGGGTCATTCGGCCTATCCGCACCGCGCCAGGAACCCGATGCCCGCGATGGCACGTCTGATGGACCGTTTGTCGTCCCATAAGCTGGATCAGGGGTCGGAGCATTTTGACGCCTCGACCCTGGCGGTGGTCACCATCGACACCGGCAACCTCGCCAATAATGTGATCCCGGCCCAGACCCGAGCAACGGTGAACATCCGGTTCAACGATCTTCATTCCGGTGCTGCGCTGACCGACTGGCTGCGTCGGGAAGCGGACGAGGTCGCCCAGGCCTTTGGTGTTGCGGTGGACATAAAGGCCAAGATATCGGGCGAGAGCTTCCTGACGCCGCCCGGCCCGCTGTCGGATCTGGTGGCGCGCGCGGTCAAGGCCGAGACCGGGATCACCCCGGTGCTGTCCACCACGGGCGGCACCTCGGACGCGCGGTTCGTCAAGGATCACTGCCCGGTGGTCGAGTTCGGTCTGGTCGGCAAGACCATGCATCAGGTCGATGAATGCGTGCCCGTCAAACAGATCCACCAGCTCAAGGCGATCTATGCGCGGATCCTGCGGGAGTATTTCGCATGACCCATGTCACCATCCGCGTCAGCGACGATCCGGAGATCTGTTACAGACTGCGCGCCTCTGTCTTTATCGACGAGCAGGGTTTTCCCGAGGATCGCGACGCGTTCGATGACGATGCCGTGCACCTTCTGGCGGAGCATGGGGACAGGCCGGTGGGCGCTGCGCGGATCGTGTTTTCGCGCGATACCGCCAAGATTGGGCGCATTTGCCTGATCCCAGAGGCACGCGGCGGCGGTCTGGGCGCCGCACTTGTGCGCACCGCGATGGAGATTGCGCGCGACGTGCCTGGTGTCACGTCGGCCCGACTCAGCGCGCAAGTCACCGCGATGGGATTTTATGAGAAGCTGGGCTTTGTCGCCGAAGGGCCGCAGCACGACGATCTGGGCGTGCCACATCAGATGATGGTGCAGGCTCTTTGAGACAGCGCAGACTGGTCATCATGCTGAAAGAGTCGCGCCCGGGCCGGGTCAAGACGCGGCTGGGCCGCGATATAGGCATGGTGGCCGCCGCCACATGGTTCCGGCGGCAGGCCCTGTCACTGATCCGTCGGCTGCGCGATCCGCGCTGGCGGATCGTGCTGGCCGTCTCGCCCGATGCTGCCGGGCTGCAAAGCCGCGTCTGGCCTGGCGATCTGGTGCGCGTGCCGCAAGGCGCGGGCGATCTGGGCGACCGGATGGGCCGGATGCTGCGCACAATGCCCCCCGGGCCGGTCTGCGTGATCGGGGCCGATATTCCCGGCATCACCCGCGCGCGCGTTGCCGAGGCATTTGCCGCTTTGGGCGGGGCCGAGGCCGTGATCGGCCCAGCGACCGATGGGGGCTATTGGCTGATCGGGATGAAACGCCTGCGCGCGGTGCCGCCCACCGTCTTTGCCGGGGCCAGGTGGAGCACGCAGCATGCGATGGCCGATACGCTGGCCACCCTGCCCGGCTGGCGCGTGGCCCGGTGCGCCACGCTGGCGGATGTGGACAGGCTGCACGATCTGACGCGGCTGGCGCAACACCGCTGACCCCGCGTGCTCAGGCAGAGGATTGATGTGGTGTCCCTGCGCCCTGGGGTGGTATAGGAGGCGAATATGAGCCGTATCCCCGAAAAGGCCGAGATCCTCGATTGGATCGCCGCCAACCCGACCCTCACCTCGAAACGCGATATCGCCAAGGCCTTTGGCATTAAGGGGGCTGCGCGGATCGACCTCAAGCGCGTCCTGAAAGAGCTGGAGACCGAGGGGCATCTCGAAAAGCGCAAGCGCAGCTATCGCGACCCCGACCGGTTGCCGCCTGTGTCGGTTCTGATGATCAAGGCGCCCGATGCCAATGGTGATCTCTTCGCGCGCCCGATGGAATGGCATGGCGAGGGCGTGGAGCCGGTCATCCTGATCATGCCGCGCGCCAGCGATCCCGCCCTCAAGCCCGGGGACCGTATCCTGGCGCGCCTGACCGTGGTGCAGCAAGAAGATCACAATTACGAGGCACGTCTGATCCGCCGAATAGGAACGGCGCCACGCAAAATTCTGGGCGTGTTCCGCAAGACCGCTGAAGGCGGGCGGATCGTGCCTATCGACAAGGCCGGTCAGAACGAGTGGTTGGTGCCCGCAGCCGCCACGCTGAGCGCTCGCGATGGGGAGTTGGTGGAGGGCGAACAATCCGGCCCCAAAGACCGTATGGGCCTGCCCCGCGCGCGGGTCGTATCGCGCTTGGGCGACCCAAGCGGACCCAAAGCTGTCTCACTGATCGCCATTCATCAGCACGGCATCCCCGATGATTTCCCCGAGGCCACGATTGCCGAGGCCGACGCCGCCAAACCACTGGGGCTAAAGGGGCGCGACGACCTGCGGGAGATGCCGCTGATCACCATTGATCCGTCCGATGCGCGCGATCATGATGATGCGTGCCTTGCCCAGGCAGATGACGATCCGGGGAATCCCGGCGGGCATGTCATCTGGGTCGCCATCGCGGATGTGGCGGCCTATGTCCGGCCCGGCACCGCCCTGGATACCGAAGCGCGCAAGCGCGGCAATTCCACCTATTTCCCGGATCGCGTGGTGCCGATGCTGCCAGACCGGCTCTCGGGCGATCTGTGTTCCTTGCACGAAGGGGTGCCGCGCGCCTGCATCGCCGTGCGTATGCAGATCGACGCGCATGGCGCAAAGATCGGGCACCGGTTCCTGCGCGGCCTGATGCGCTCCCCCGCGTCGCTGAATTACCAAGAGGTACAGGCGGCCATCGACGGGCAGCCCAATGACCGAACGGGGCCGCTGCTGGAACCGGTTCTACAACCGCTTTACGCAGCATACCGTGCGCTCAAATCCGCGCGGGAGGCGCGCCAGCCGCTGGATCTGGACCTGCCCGAACGCCGGATCGAGATTGCCGAGGATGGCACCGTCGCCTCGGTCAATTTCCGCGACAGGCTCGATGCACATAAGCTGATCGAGGAGTTCATGATCCTCGCCAATGTTGCCGCAGCCGAGACGCTGATCGCCAAACGCTCGCCACTGCTGTTCCGGGTGCATGAGGAACCCAGCCCTGAAAAGCTGGACGCGCTGCGCGAAACCGCCGGTGCGGCGGGCTTCACGCTGGCCAAGGGTCAGGTGTTACAGACCCGGCATCTTAACGCGCTTTTGAACGCGGCGGCGGGCACGGATGAGGCGGAGTTGATCAACATGTCGACCCTGCGGTCGATGACCCAGGCCTATTACAGCCCTGAGAATTTCGGCCATTTCGGATTGGCTCTGAAGAGTTACGCGCATTTCACCTCGCCCATCCGGCGCTATTCCGACCTGATCGTGCATCGCGCGCTGATCTCGGCCCACGGTTGGGGCAAGGACGGGTTGTCGCCCGATGAGATCGACCGGCTAGAGCGGACCGCACAGCATATCTCGGACACCGAGCGCCGCTCGATGATGGCCGAGCGCGATACGACCGACCGCTATCTGGCCTCTTATCTGAGCGAGCGTGTCGGCAACGAGTTTTCGGGCCGGATCAGCGGGATCGCGCGGTTCGGCGCCTTCGTGAAACTGGACGAGACCGGGGCAGACGGTCTGATCCCGATCCGGTCCCTGGGGCGCGAATACTTCCATTTCGACCGCGAGGCCGGGACGCTGATGGGGTCCGATACCGGGTTGCTGATCGCCATCGGCCAGCGCGTTACCGTGCGGCTGGCCCAGGCCACGCCAGTGACAGGCGGGCTGGAGTTGGAGCTGGTCTCGATCAACGACAAATCCCTTCCCCGCGCGCCCAGCCCGGCGGGACGCCCCGCGCGGCGGAAAGTGGCCAAGGGCAAACGCAAGGCCGCCAAGACCAAGCGCAAGGTGGAGCGCAAGCGTCGATAACCTCGATCAATACCGTGTTCCCGCAGACACGCCAGGCAGGCAAAACGGCCTTACCGTCTCAGATGATAGGTCAAGGCATGATGAATGAGTTGGCCGTGGCGCGATGGATCGATCTGATCCGCCCTGTCAAAATGAACCGCGCGATTGCCTTCGATGCGGTCCAGGCCCGGATAGGTTTCGGCAAAATCCCGGATGATCGACGTCCCGCAATGGGCATAGAGCGCGAAGCCCCCCGACTTGGGAACCCCCAGCCGCAGGGTCGAGCCAACGCGTGGCTTGACCGGCAGATATGCGGGCTGCCCCCAGCGCAGAACCTCTTGCACACCGCCCGTTTCAGACAATCCGGCGGCACAATCATAGATCAGTGCCCGCAGCCGGATCAGCCCTGGCTGCGCCTCTCGCGGAAGCGCCTTGAAGGCCTGGGCAACCTCGGGCGTCATGCGGTCAGACGTGCGGTTTTGGGGCCATGAACCGCTTCCTCCACCCGGTCGATATATTCGGTCAGGATCGGATCACCCGCCACCCGCAAGGCAAAGGGCGTCTCCACCGGCGTCTGACGTATCGCGTTGAGAATGGGGGCCACGCTCATATCGGCCAATGTGACCGTCGCACCCATCAGATACGGACCCTGCCACAACAGATCGGTGATTGCGCCGAGGTCCTGCTCGGCCCGCTCCAGCCGCTCTTGCGGACTGAACCGCCCAAGGCCCTGTGCGTCCATGCCCCGCATCAGGCTGCGCCGCAAACCGTTGGATATCGGTTTACGCAGCAACGCGGGGAGCTCATGAAAATACATCTGGCGAACCGTGGGCCAAACCTCATCGCGGCCCCAGCGATCCAAAACAACGTGGAAGTAGAGATGCTCTTCGGCCATGCGAATGAGCGCCCGGCTAAAGGCTTTTTCGATATCGCTCAGACCCGGCTGAAAATCGGCGCCCAGCCCTTCAAGGTAGAGACGGATCGCATCGCTGTCGCCAATCACCCGTCCTTCCGCCGTTCGTATGGCCGGCAGCTTCCGGTAGGGTGCGGTGCGCGGGTCATTGGTGTCCTCCCGCCTCCAGGGCTGGCCGGAGTAATCAAGCAACAAGGCAGCCTTGGCACAGAACGGGCTGAGGCTGAAGGAATGACCCAGAGGCGGATAGGTGAGCAGCGCAATCATCACATATGTCCTTTTGGCGGAAACTGATTTGACCTTAAACGCACATGGTGACAATTTCCGTCAGCAGATTTCGGTTAGGATACCCGCATGTCCCGGATCTCTCGCCTCTTCCAGACAATGCAGGCCCTGCGCCGCCTTGCTCCGCCTGCAACGGCGGACGCGTTGGCACATGATCTGGGCGTCTCACGTCGGACGATCTACCGCGACATTGACACATTGCGATCACTGGGGGCTGTGATCGATGGGGCAGCCGGATTCGGCTATACTCTGATCGAGGATAACGCACTGCCTCCTTTGGGGTTTGAGGATGAGGAGCTGGAGGCGCTGGTTCTGGGCCTGAGGGAGGTTGAACAGATCGGCGACCCCGAACTGGCCATTGCCGCGGGAACCGCTCTGAGCAAACTACAGGCGCGCCTGCCGCCAAGCCAATCGCACCGCCTGTCGCATGCGGTGCTGACCGCGCGCCGGTTTGACCGGCCAGCGCCGCCCGGCATTGACGTCAAAGCGCTGCGCGAAGCGACCTGGGATGAGGTCATTGTGTCATTCGCGTATCGCGATGGCAAAGGGGCGCAGACGACCCGCAGTGTCAAACCACTGGGCCTCAGCTATATGGACCGGTCCACCATGATGCTGGGCTGGTGCCTGCTCAGACAGGATTTTCGGGTGTTCCGGCTGGATCGCATGCGCAGTCTTGTGCGCACCGGACCAAGCTTTCGTCCCAACCGGATCCCCCTCTTGCGTCAGGCCGTGGCTCAGATCCAGGCCGAAATCACCGCGATGGCAGACACCCGCCCGCCCACAGACTGAGTCCTTTTGCCAAATCGACTGTTGAGGTACACTGCGCGTGAGCAGAAAAACAATGAGGCATGACGATGAGGGTTCCTCTGGCTGTGATGCTGGCATGGGGTTTGGGTGTGGCTGCGGCGCATGCCGGGCCTGTCGAGACATCAATACGACCGGAAATGCGGGTGGTGCCCGTGGCGGTTCAAACCGGCGCGGTGCAGGGTCTGATGGCGCCCAAATCCATGCGCCCGATGCAACGGCCCTCGGCGTCAGCGCGGCCCGTATCGACAGGCGGCGCGGCGGGCATCGGTCCGGATCGCGGCTTTCAGGACTGGATCACCGGGTTCCGGACACGCGCGATGGCGCAGGGCATTCGTGCGGATGTGCTGGACCTCGCCTTTCGCGGTGTCAGCTATGATGCCGAGGCGGTTCGCCGCGACCGCAATCAATCGGAGTTCACCAAGACAATCTGGGACTACCTCGACAGTGCCGTCTCGGACACCCGCATCCGCAATGGCAGGGAAGCGCTGGACCGGCACCGCACGACATTGGACGCAATCGAGGCGCGCTACGGTGTCGAAAAAACGGTCGTGACCGCGATCTGGGGTCTGGAAAGCGCCTATGGCACGTTTCGCGGCCAGGATAACGTCATCCGTTCGATGGCGACGCTGGCCTATGACGGTCGGCGC
Source organism: Aestuariivita sp. (assembly GCF_021404545.1). Taxonomy (GTDB): domain Bacteria; phylum Pseudomonadota; class Alphaproteobacteria; order Rhodobacterales; family Rhodobacteraceae; genus Aestuariivita. Next base: position 29,056 of record NZ_JAAWWD010000070.1, on the reverse strand, counting down.
GGTCCGTTTTTTGAGGAACAGCTGATCGCGGCGCTGACCATTTTGCAAAGCGGCGATACAAGTCCCCAGACCATGACCGGCAGTTGGGCCGGGGCCATGGGCCATACGCAGTTCATGCCGACCTCCTATCTGGATCATGCGGTGGATTTCACCGGCGATGGGCGCCGCGACATCTGGTCTGAGGATCCGACAGACGCGCTGGCCTCAACCGCAGCCTATCTCAAGCATTTCGGCTGGGTGACGGGACAGCCCTGGGGCGTGGAGGTGCAACTGCCCGACGGTTTCGATTACCGTCTGGCCAAGCGCAGCATCACCAAACAGCCCAGCGCCTGGTCGCGGCTGGGTGTGATGGATATGCGTGGACAACCCGTGCCCGACCATGGCGAGGCGGCGATCCTGCTGCCCGCCGGAGGACAGGGCGCGGCGTTCCTGATCTTCGAGAATTTCAGTGTGATCGAACGCTACAACACCGCCGATGCCTATGTGATCGGGGTCGGGCACCTGTCTGACCGGATCGGCGGAGGCGCTGCGATCCAGGGCAACTGGCCGCGCGGGGACAGGGCGTTGACCTATGACGAGCGCAAGGAATTGCAGCGGCGCCTGACGGCAGGCGGGTTCGATACACGCGGCATTGACGGCCGGATCGGTCCCCTGACGATCAATGCTGTGCGCGCCTATCAGGTGGCATCGGGCCTGATCCCTGATGGCTATGCCTCATTGAACCTGTTGAAGCGGCTGCGCTAAGACCGTTCGGCTTTGACCGCGCTCGTGTCTTTGCGGTCATTCGCCTTGGTCGACCGCCGAGAGAGGTGCGCCGCGTTTGAACAAGAAACCCAACCGCGCCGGGCCTGCCACGCGGGGTGGCGTGCCAGAGCCAGCGCCGATCTGGAGAAACCGACGCGGCGCAGGCGGCGGGGCCGGAGAAACCTGTCGGTGTCAGGGGCCTGCCCAAATCGCCGCTGGTCAGTCGGCGCCTTCGACAACATAGATGTTGCTGTCGGCATTTGCACGCCGGATATCCGCGACAGCCTGGTAGTCGGGGTCGTTATAGGCTGCCAGCGCTGCATCGAAACTCTCGAACTCGATCACCACGTGGCGCTCGAACGTGGCCCCCTCCATCGTCTGGCCTTTGCCGCCCCGCACGACATAGCGTGCCCCATGCCGACCCTGGATGATCGGTGTGTTGCCGGTGACATAACCTTGATAGGCGTCGGCGTTTCGCACGTTCACATGCGCAATAATATAGCCTTTGGCCATGGAGGTCTCTTTCCTTTGGGCACAGGTCTGGCCAAGCCGCGTCCGACATCCCGGCCGTAGGGCGGGACTTGTCCCGCCGCCCGCCCTCAATCAATCGCAGAAGGTCCGACATTCCACCGACTGTCCCCTACGCGCGCCCGATTGTAAACCAGCCGTGCACACCCGGCACACGAGAGGCCTGCACCCCCGCAAAAACCAAAGCCGCGACAAACCTGCCGCGGCTTTGGTGTCGGAGCATGTCCGAAAGATCAGTTCGTCGCTTCGGTCGCTTCAGGCGCCGGGCTCACCGAGGCGAGATAGGCCCAGACATCCGCGCCGCCCTTGCGCAGTTTGAACGTCATCTTGGAGCGCGCCGAATTGTCATCCAGATAGGTCCGCAAGAAGGCGCGCGGATCCTCGACATATGACACGAAGTTAGCCTCATCCCAAATCAGGCCGGCCTCACCGGCCGCAACCAGATCGTCACCATAGCGGAAGCCTTCGATCGTCCCCGCCTGGCGCCCGACGATGCCCCACAGATTTGGGCCGGTTCTGCCGCCCTTCACGATCTCCGCGCCATCGGCATCAACGATCATGTGGCAGGATTTGCACTTATTGAATTCCTTGGCGCCTGCTTCTGCGTCGCCTGCCGCGTGGCCATCGGCCAAAACCGGCGCTGCAAGAAGGCCTGCGATCACAGTTGCGATCAAACGGTTCATGGGTAATCCTCCTAAAACCTCGTCGCGCTAATACGTAACGCATCGGCGCGAGAGTCAACAGTCACAACCATGCGACTTTTAGGCAACCGCATGTGAGATCGCACATTGCTTCCAAAGCGTTTTCAGCGCCACCACCAGGTGCTCGATATCCTCAATGCTGTGCAGTGGTGACGGGGTGAACCGCAGACGCTCTGTCCCCTTGGGCACGGTGGGGTAATTGATCGGCTGCACATAGATACCCCATTGTTGCATCAGGTAATCTGACAGCATCCGGCATTTGACCGGGTCCTTGATCATCACCGGGATGATATGGCTGGCGTTTGAAAGATGTGGGATACCTTCCTGATCCAGGCGCGCACGCAGATAGGCGACCCGCGCGCGCTGGGTTTCGCGTTCGGTGCTGCTCTGCTTTAGATGCCGGATCGAGGCGCGCGCGGCCATCGCGACCGCCGGTGGCAAGGCAGTGGTAAAGATGAATCCGCTGGCAAACGACCGGATGAAATCGCACAGTGCCTCCGACCCTGTGACATAACCGCCGACCACACCATACGCCTTGCCCAGCGTGCCTTCGATCAGCGTTATCCGGTCGGCAAGCCCCTCGCGCTCGCTCACGCCACCGCCACGGGGACCGTAAAGGCCAACGGCATGCACTTCATCGAGATAGGTCATCGCACCGTGTTTTTCGGCCACGTCGACGATCTCGCGGAGCGGGGCGATGTCGCCGTCCATCGAATAGACGCTCTCGAATGCGACGATCTTGGGCGCGTTGGCGGGCAGGGCCGCCAGCTTGCGGTCCAGATCCTCGGGGTCGTTATGTTTCCAGATCACCTTTTGGCAGCGCGCGTGGCGGATACCTTCGATCATCGAGGCATGGTTCAACTCGTCGCTGAGGATCACCGCATCTGGCAGGCGCGCGCCCAGCGTGCTGAGCGCGGCCCAGTTCGACACATAACCGGAGGTGAACAACAGCGCCTGTTCCTTGCCATGCAGATCCGCAAGTTCGGCCTCAAGCAGCTTGTGCGCGTGGTTGGTGCCGCTGATATTCCGCGTGCCACCGGCCCCGGCGCCACAACTGTCGATCGCATCCTTCATGGCTTGGGTCACTCTGGGGTGCTGGCCCATGCCCAGATAATCGTTCGAGCACCAGACGGTCACCTCATCCGGCGCTTCGCCGTCATGGCATTTGGCGCGGGGGAACTGGCCGGATTTCCGCTCAAGCTCGGCGAAGATGCGATAGTTGCCTTCGTCTTTCAGGGTATCCAGCTGCGATTGAAACAAAGCGTCAAAGTCCATGGGCGTCCTCGTGTCTTCTGGGTAGCGTGTGTTGGTGTTTGGGCGCTGTGCTTTCGGCAGGCAGCATCCAGCGCCAGAGCCGTTCATCCGGCAGCGGCAAAACCATCAGCCAATGCTCCAGCAAAGCCAGAGCGGTGATGGCGGTGAGCAGGGCAAAGCCGATGGCCTCCCCCGGGGTGGTGGCGGCGTGCAGGCGCTCAAGCCAGCAGGCGACGGCAAAGGTCAAAGCGGTGACCGATATCGGGAACAGCCAGTTCAGCCGCGCAATGCGGAAATGGCTGGGCAGATGCATCAAGGCCGTCGGCAGGAACTCGGTGTTGATCTTTGGCACGCCGAAGTAAAGATTCAGCTTGGCCGAGATGCGGGCGCCGTAAAGAACCACAAAGGTCCACATCCCGAATGCGTTGGCAGCCCCCCACCCCTCGACCAGGGTGACGATCAGGGCCACCACCAAGAGCAGTTCGTGGAAGGCCACCGTGCCCCAGGCCCGCAGGAACCGTTCCCATTCGGGAATGTCCTGGGGACAGGGTTTCTGGATCGGCCCCGAGATGATGCCAGTCAGAAACGCCAGTTCAATCCAGCCCCAGATTGCCAGAGCGGACAAGAACCCGACATAAGCCCCGGTGATCGACATGTCAGTCAGGGAACTGGAATAGCCCCAGACCCCCAGCGCAAGCATCGGCAACCCGCCGATGACAGCCCATTGACGGGCTCGCAGCCCCCGACGGTCAGCGTATTTGACGACCATCAGGATTGCCCCGGTGGCAAACCACCAGACGAAAAGGGCAATCAGGGCTGCGATCCAGGGTGCCATCAATATGCAGGCTCCAGCCGGGTGGTGGCAGGCACCGTGTGCCTATTGGCCGGGATCAGCAGAAGCGAGACAAAGCACCGCGCCGCACGCATCTGCGCCCAGATCTTCCTGAGCGGCTTTTTCTGCTCGACCGCGTCCGCCAGATCGACATTAGCGCGTTGCAGCGCCTCAAGCGTGGGCTGCCAGCGCGGATGTTCGATATCCAGCGTGATGGGAAAGATCTGCTCGCTGAGTTTCGAGGTTTTGGTAAAGACCTCATGCGCGTACCAATCGGGATCCACGCCCAGCGCCTTGTGGAACGCAGGCCGCTGGTGATCGCGCACATACATGGTGGAATAGACCGCCGTGAGGAAGAACTTGATCCAGAGCTTGTTGGTAAAGCTCTCGGTCAGCTTCGGATCGGTCTTCATCAAAAGGGCAAAGGCCTCGCCGTGCGAAAACTCGTCATTGCACCATTCCTCGAACCATTTGAAGATCGGGTGGAACCGATGTTCGGGGTGCGCCTCCAGATGGCGGAAGATGGTGATATAGCGCGCATATCCGATTTTTTCCGACAGATACGTGGCGTAGTAGATAAATTTGGGCCGGAAATAGGTGTATTTCTTTTTCTGCGTGAGAAAGCCAAGATTGACCCGCAGCCCGGCCTCTCGCAGGGCATCGTTGATGAACCCCGCATGCCGCGCCTCGTCGCGCGCCATCAGTTGGAACAGCTGCGTGATGTCCTTGTTGTTGCCGCGCCGCTTCATCTCCTTGTAAAGGACACAGCCCGAAAATTCTGCCGTGCACGAGCTGATCAGGAAGTCGATGAATTCCTTTTTCAGTTCAGGCTCCATGTTCTCCCAATCGACATGGTCCCAGTCTTCGTTCTTTTTGAAGTGGCCCTTGTTTGGATCCGCTTCCATCTGCGCGATCAGCTTGTCCCAGTCTTCGCGGACCGAACTGACGTCGATGGCATCCAGCTCATCGAAATCGGTGGTGTAAAAGCGCGGGGTCAGCAGGGTGTTGGCCATGGCCGTTTCGGTGGCCATCTCGTCGTTATACTGCTTGTCCTGCGCTTCGGCGATGGCCAGCCCTTCCTCGACGGTGGTGGCGTCGGCGGTGTGTTTCTGCGGGGGGTTTTGAACGTTCATAGCTTGACCTCCTCAGAAAAGGAAAATTCGCACAATTCCATGAACTCGAAATCGCCAGTCAGGCGGGTCCAGAGCTGTTCGAGCTTGGAGGCGCGAAAGATCACCGCATCGCGGTCCTCAACGACCACCTCGCCATAGGGCGCCATGATCTCGGGGCCCTTCACGACCACCTCGTCACCGGGATAGATGACGGTGCCGTCGGTGAACTTCACATGCGCATGCAGGCTGTCGAAGCGATGGCTCACTTCGACCTGGCAAGGGTGCCTTTCAACGTCTTTGGTCAGTAGTCCCATGGTTGGCTTCCTTTCCTTGGGTCAAGAGGGATCCAGCAGCCTGGCAAAGCTGCGGAAGTTGGTGGCGCCGAACCCCATGAGCTCGGCACTCCACCCGGTGGAGGGGTCGGTGATCGACAGGCGGTGGCCCTCGCGCAGTTGCAACAACACAGGCGCCGTCAGGGGCACGCCATGCTTGTTGCGCTCGCGGTCGATCACGCGTTGCACACCGGCGATGAACCCGCCCTCTTCGCCCGGCAGATCGGCCAGAACCGATCCGTTGGCATCCAGAACGAGGGCGGCGCCCGATGTATCGCCAGACAGATAAATGGCACGTTCCGCGATCACCGGCGTATTGGCGGGCGTGGCTTCCAGGGGGCGGCCGGTGATGCGCGCGGCCGAAACCAGCACGAGGCACACAACGACCAGCGCGAACATCGCGCGCACCATGAAGATCGGGACGATCTCGACCTCTTTGTGGCGCAGATGAGGGGTGTCGGATGTGTTGTCGCTCATCGCTCTCACTCCGCCGCGACCGCAGATGCGGGTTCCGACACAAGGGTGCGCGAGACCTGCGGTTGCGAGACACGCGCCTGAGCGGCGTCCGCGATCAGCTCGGCGACCGCTTCGGCATCGCGAATGCAGCGCAAAGCGGGCTGGGTCGCCTTCATGTGCCAGGGCCGCACATGGGGCCAGCACATCAGATAGCTGAGCCGCGTGTCGCCCATCGTCTCGAACGCGATGGTGCCCGACCCGCCTTTGCGCAGATCCAGCATCGCGTTGGCGATCTGGGTATAGGGCAGGTTCAGCGTCATGGTCAGTGCCGCACCGATCCGCATCGCCACCCGGCGGTTCGTGACCGTGTACATCGTGGCCCGTGCTTGAACGAGGGCGGTCAGCGCCAGAAGCCCCGTGGCCAGTCCCGCGACCAAAAAGAACGGGATCGTGGCGCCGATCGCCTGTCCCAGCGGCATCTGGTCGACGACCGAGATAAACCGCCAAAATGCCAGCACACCAAAATATCCCAGCACCCAGGGCAGGCTCAGCGCCTCCCAGGTCAGTCGCCGCCAGTCTGGGCGGCCCTGCCAGAGGATCACTTCCCCTTCCGGTGGGCGAGCGGGGAGCCCCTCAACGGGCTCGATTTCAAAATCATCATGAGACATGGCGAGTATCTCCGTTCGGGTTTCAGGGCGGGTCGCGCGCCCGGCAAGGCAAGGCGCGCGACCCGGTTGCGATCAGATCTGCGGGTCCTGACGGCTGGCATCGGCATAAAGATGCCCGCCGCCGTAATAGGCCGCGACCTTGTCCTCTTCGAGCAGCGTCACCTGACGTGGCGAGGCGATGGTGGGCACGGTGGCAAAGTGCTTGGCATAGATCGAGTTGATCTTGACCTTGCCAGCCCAGACGCGAGCCATGGTCATCGGCACCAGACGCTGGCCCTCGCCCCATTTGCCGTCCAGCCGGTACTCCAGATAGCGCACCAGCTGCTCGGGCTCGTCGACCCACAGATCGGTCACCTCGCCCACAACCTCGCCATCGCCCGACACGACCGGCATGCCGCGCGGATCGGGCCCGGCGGAGACGGCAAAGCTTTCATTGGCCGACATTGGCACGATCTTGGGATGCCCATGCCCGTCAAGCTCCGGCACATCGCGGCGCGGCGCCCAGGAGGCCGGCCCCACCCCGTCGAGCATCGGATCGCCCGTCGGTTCCAGCGGGAAGCCATTGGCGGGGCTGACCTTTTCCAGCGCCAGATCGCTGCGCTCGGGCGTCTGGCCGCTGGGCACTGTCAACTCGCCGCGCCCATGGGGCAGCTTGAAGGTCTTGTCGGACGGGATCGGAAACAGGCTGGGGTTCGACGACGGCTCACCCGCATCGTCTTCCAAAGGATACCCTTCGCGCATGTTCTCGCGCTGGAGATACACGATCAGGGCGGCAAAGAAGATCCAGAAGAGCCACAGCGTCAGCGATGCCAGGTCGAACTCTCCCCAAAAGGTTTCAGTCATGTCATGTCCCTCCTATGCGGACAGTTATCAGGTCGGGAAATCCGCCAGGCCCAGCCTGATCGGTTCCGAGGATTGCGTTTGCGAACGGCCCGGGCTGCGCACCAGCGGACCCAGAATGACGAGTGTCAGGAACAAAAGGCCGATCTCGACGTGATAGACAAAGGAATAGCCTGCCGATGGCACCGCCATCCCTTCGCCCAGCGCGCCGGACATGGCGACAGCGCCCACCCAATCGCGCAGTGTGCCGCCCAGCGCGATGGCGATGCCCGCCGCGGTGGCCTGAGCCGCGCCCCAGGCGCCCAGCGCCAGACCGCGACCGGCGATGCCGCTGGCCTTCATCGACATGGCCGCCATCAGGGTCGAAACGGCAAAGAGCCCGCCCCCGAACCCGATCAGACCAGCACCCGCGAAAAAGAGCGGCGCGGAGTTCAGCGGGGCGGCAAAGATCACAATCGAAAAGGCCCAGATCCCTGCCAGGATCCCGGTGCCCGCCAGACGATAGGCGTTCGATCCGCGATTGAGCTGCCGTCCGGCCCAGGCAAAACCCAACAGCGCGCCCGCGGCCCACATCGCCGTCAGCATCGTCGTGGCCGAGACCGAGAGACCCAGGATCTCACCGCCATAGGGCTCCAAAAGCACGTCCTGCATGCTGAACGCCATGGTGCCGACAAAGACGCACACCAACAGGCGCCCGGCCTGCCCCCCTTGCATGAAATCGGACCAAGCATCGCGAAACAGCGGGCGCGGCGCCTCGCGTTCGGCCCGGCTCATCGGGCGGACATGCTCCTGTTTCCAAAGTGCGATCAGGTTCAGGACCACGCCGACCACGGCGGCGCCCTGCACTACGCGGATCAGCAGAAGATCGGAATAGTTCGACAGGATCGTGCCGATCACCACCGCCGAGATCCCCATGCCCACAAGGAACATCACGTAGAGCAATGCCACGACCCGGGGCCGGGTCTCCTCCGTGGCGCGATCAGAGGCGAGGGCGAGACCGGCAGTCTGCGTCATGTGCAGGCCCAGCCCGGTCATCAGGAAGGCCAGGGCGGCCAGCACCTCGCCCGCGAAGGGCACCTCGTGATAGACATCGCCACCCAGCACCAAAAGCGCGAACGGCATGATCGCCAGCCCGCCGAACTGCCAGAGCGAGCCGAACCAGATATAAGGCACCCGCTTCCACCCGATGGAGGAGCGGTAGGTGTCGCTGCGAAAACCCAGCAGAGCCCGGAACGGCGCGATCAGCACCGGCAGCGCGATCATGCAGGCCACGATCATCGCGGGCACCGACAGCTCGACGATCATCACCCGGTTCAGCGTACCCAGCAGCATGACGGTCGCCATGCCGACCGACACCTGAAACAGCGACAGGCGCAAAAGCTGGCCCATCGGCAACGCATCGCTGGCTGCATCCGCAAAGGGCAGCATCGACAGCGACAGCGTTTTCAGGCGTGCCTTCATGAATGCATCTCCAACGCTTGCGAGATGTAAAAGCCCGACGTGACCTGATCGACGAGCCGCAGTCTGCGCCGAACGCCTTCGGCCATGACGTCCTGCGCGAGCCGCTCTGCGCAATGGGGGATCATCACCGGTGAGCGGTCAGAGCGGGGAAAGACCTTGCCCGCATACCACATGCCCATCAATAGCCGCGTCCGAGGCGCAGTGGTAAAGACGACCTTGCCGCCGGTGCGCGGCTCCAGCGTTTTGAGGGCCTGACCGATGTCGGAGCCTTTGTAGTAGATCAGGCTATCCATCGCGACCACGTGGTCGAAATTGCCCAGAACCGGATCCAGCATATCGCCGCTGGTAAAGGTGATCTGATCCAGCAGATCCGCCGGGGTGCGGCGCTGCGCGATCTCCACCAGGCTGGGCGAGATATCGCAGGCCACCACATGGGCACCACGGCGCGCCAGCTCAATCGTCATCTGACCCGCGCCGCAGCCCGCGTCCAGCACACGCTGTCCGGTCAGATCGGCGGGCAGGCGGCTCAGCATCAGCGCGCGCATGCGATCCCGGCCCGCGCGCACGGTCTCGCGCACCTTCGAAACGGGCGCATCGCTTGTCAGACGCTCCCATGTCTTGGTGGCAGTCTTGTCGAAATAGGTTTCGACCCGCGCCAGGGTCTGGTCGTAGGCGTGCATCAATCGAACCCCAAAAGCTCAAAGATATCGCGGTCTTCCATGGGCGCGGGCGTCACGGCCTCGGTCCCATTATAAAGAAGCTCGGCCAGCCGCAGATATTCGGCCCGGCAGGCGACGATGTCCTCGTCGTCATCCATCTCAAAGAGGGTCTTTTTCTTCAGGCGCGAGCGGCGGATGGCATCCACATCGGGCATATGCCCGATCCGCTTGAAACCGACGGTGTCGCAAAACCGGTCCACCTCATCGGTGTCTTTCGACCGGTTTGCGACACAGCCAGCGAGCCTGACCTTGTAGTTCGAGGATTTGGCCTGCACGGCCGCGATGATCCGGTTCATCGCATAGATGCTGTCGAAATCATTGGCGGTGACGATCAGCGCACGGTCGGCATGCTGCAAGGGGGCCGCAAAGCCACCGCAGACCACATCGCCCAGCACGTCAAAGATCACCACATCGGTGTCATCGAGCAGGTGATGCTGTTTCAAGAGCTTGACCGTCTGGCCCACCACATAGCCGCCACAGCCGGTGCCCGCGGGCGGGCCGCCCGCCTCGATGCACATCACGCCATTATAGCCCAGGGTCACGAAATCCTCGGGGCGCAGCTCCTCGGCGTGGAAATCGACCTCCTTGAGGATGTCGATCACGGTGGGCTGCAACTGGCCTGTGAGGGTAAAGGTGCTGTCATGCTTGGGATCGCAGCCGATCTGAAGCACCCGCTTGCCCAGCCGCGAAAACGCCGCCGAGAGGTTCGACGAGGTGGTCGATTTGCCGATCCCGCCTTTGCCGTAGACCGAAAACACCTTGGCGCCCTCGATCTTCATCGACGCATCTTGATGCACCTGAAGCGAGCCTTCGCCATCCTCGCCCTTTTTCAGGACGGGCGGCGCACCAAGGCCGCGTTTGGCCAAACCTTCGGCCTCGCGCTGCGCGGCGCGGGCGGCGGGGGGGTTCTTGCTGTCGAGCGGGCTCATGCGGGCTTCCTTTCCAAGGGGGAGCGACCCTCCTTTTCATCGGGTTTCAAGAAACCGGCCCGTGCGGGAGCGGCGCACGCGTCGGTAATCCGGGTCAGGGGCGTCTTCGGGGTCATTCGGCCGCCACCCCCTCAAGCTGATCCTCAAGGGCATCGGCTGCATCTTGCAGCGCCGCCAATGTGTCGGCATCGGGCTGCCAGTATTGCCGGTCAGACGCCTCCAGCAGACGATTGGCCATACGGCTGGACGCCGTCGGATTCAGCGCCGCCAGACGGTTGCGCATCTCGTCATCCAGAACAAAGGTTTCGGAGATCCGTTGATAGACCCAAGGCTCCACCTGACCGGTCGTCGCCGACCAGCCCAGCGTGTTGGTCACCTGCGCCTCGATCTGGCGCACGCCTTCGGCGCCATGTTTCAGCAGCCCTTCAAAGAACTTAGGGTTCAGCGAGCGCGCGCGGGTTTCCAGCGCCACCTGATCCTTCAGCGTCCGCACCTTGCCCGAACCGCGCGTCTGGTCGCCGATATAGACGGCGGCCTCTTCGCCCTTGGCCCGTTTGACCGCGCGGGCGATGCCGCCCAACGTATCAAAGTAGTGATCGACCGTGGTCACGCCCAGTTCGACCGATTCGAGGTTCTGGTAGGCGACGTCGACCTCGCTCAGCACCTGTTGCAGCAGCGCAGGATTCGCCGCGGCCTTGCCATCGGTGCCATAGGCAAAGGATTTGCGCGCCTCATAAGCGTCGGCCAGCTCGTCCTCATCCCCAAAGGCGGAACTGTCCACAAGCTGGTTTACATTGGCGCCATAGGCCCCTTCCGCATTGGAAAAGACCCGCAGCGCCGCTGTCTCGATATCGACGCCTGCCTTGTCCATATAGGCCAGCGCATGGGTGCGGATGAAGTTCATCTCAAGCGGCTCATCGGCCTGGGCGCATTTCAATGCGGCCTCGGCCAGCATCCGGGTCTGAAGCGGCAGAAGATCGCGGAAAATCCCCGACAATGTCATGATCACATCGACGCGCGGGCGGCCCAACTCCTCCAGCGGGATCAGATCGGCTCCGGCCAGACGGCCAAAGCTGTCGAACCGCGGCTTGGCCCCCATCAGCGCGAGCGCCTGCGCAATCGGGCCGCCATCGGATTTGATGTTGTCCGACCCCCAGAGCACCAGCGCGACCGACCGGGGCAGCTCAGGATGCGTGTCCAGCAACAGCTGCGCCTGCATCGCCCCATCACGGCAGGCAAATTCGGTGGGCATGCGGAAGGGGTCGAACGCATGGATATTGCGCCCAGTGGGCAGCACATCCGTGGACCGGATCAGATCGCCGCCCGGCACAGGTTCGATATACCGCGCATCCAGCGCGCGCATCAGCGCAGGCAACTCGCTGTCGTGTTTCAGAAGATCCGCGACCCGCTGCCGCGTCTCGTCATCGGCGATGTCGATCAGCGACAGATACTCTTCGCGCTCGGCATCCGAAAACGGCTTGCCCAGAATGTGCAGCCCGTCAGGGATCAGCGCGTCCTCGGTCTCCAGAAGCTTCAGCCACAGCTGCATGGGCGGAGTCCCTGCCATGTCCACGGCCTCCGCCTGTTCGGCGATCAGCGACTCCAGTTCGGCGCGCTGATCATCGGCGGGATCCATGCGGCGCCAGCGGGTCAAGCTGTCTTTGAGCTCCTGCAAGCCTTTGTAAAGGCCCGACTGCGCCAGGGGTGGCGTCAGATGGGTGATGGTGACAGCTCCGGATCGACGCTTGGCCAGGGACGCCTCGGACGGGTTGTTGGAGGCATAGAGATAGATGTTGGGCATCTCGCCGATCAGGCGATCCGGCCAGTCGCGCGCACCCACACCGGCCTGTTTGCCAGGCATGAATTCCAGCGCGCCATGCATGCCGAAATGCAGCACCGCATCCGCTTGGTAAGTGTTGCGCAGCCACAGATAGAACGTGGCGAAGGCATGCGTCGGCGCAAAGCCATTTTCAAAGAGCAGACGCATCGGGTCGCCTTCATACCCGAATGCCGGCTGGACCCCGACAAAGACATTGCCGAACTCGCGGCCCAGAACAAAGACACCGCGCCCGTCCGACTGAACGCGGCCGGGTGCCGGACCCCAGACCTCTTCGATCGCCTTGAGCGGCGCCGTGTTGCGCACGATCTCATCGGCGCTGACATGAGCGGCGACATTGGCCTCTTGGCCGTACTGTTTGGCATTGCCTTCCAGCACGGCCGCGCGCAGATCCTCGACGCTGTCGGGCACCTCAATGGCGTAACCTTCGGCCTTCATCGCGCGCATGGTGTTCAGGAGGCTCTCGAACACGCTCAGATAGGCTGCGGTACCGACGGCCCCGGCATTGGGCGGGAAGCCGAACAGGACGATGCTGATCTTCTTCTCGGCATTCTTCTTTTGGCGCAGCCGCGCCAGACGCAGGGCCTTTTCGGCCAGGCTGTCGATCCGCTCGAGACAGGGCACCATCTCCTTGCTGCCAACCTTGCAGGGGCAGTTATAGACACAGCCCTGACACCCCTCCGGCCCCAGGCGCCCGCCAAAGACGGTAGGGTTGGTGGCCCCGTCCAGTTCGGGCAGCGCGATCAGCATGGTCGTCTCGATCGGGCCCAGTCCCTGACCGCTGCAAGACCACTGGCCCAGCGTCTGAAACTCCAGCGGATGCGCGGCGATGTAAGGAATGTCGAGCTGGCGCAGCACCTCGACCGCCGCCTCGCTGTCGTTATAGGCAGGCCCGCCCACCAGCGAGAACCCGGTCAGCGACACCATCGCATCGATCCGACTGGCCCCCTCGTCATCCAGAAAATAGCTGTGGATCGCGGGCCGCCCGTCCAGACCGCCGGCAAAAGCAGGCAAAACCCGTATGCCACGGTCCTCGAACGCCCGGATGACCGCATCGTAATGCCCGGTATCCGAGCTCAGCACATAGGACCGCATCATCAAAAGACCCACAGTCGCGACAGGCTGTGCGGGGCGGGGCAAGTCTGTGACATGCGTGGTGATCCGCTGCGGCAGATCGGGGTGATAAAGGCCCACATCCGGGTAATCAATCGGCAGCGACGCCTCCGGCGCCGCAGCCCATCCGGTCTGCCTGGCGTAGCGGTTCAACAGGAATCGCAACATTGCCTCGACATTGTCGTCCGAGCCGCCCAGCCAGTATTGCATGGTCAAAAACCACGCCCGCAGATCCTGCGACTTGCCGGGAATGAACTTGAGGATCTTGGGCAGCCGGCGCAGAAGCGCCATGTTCTTCTGACCTGAATTCGACGAGGGTTTCGACGAGCCGCGCAGCTTTTTCATCAGCTTCATCGCGCCCGAGGCCGGGGCCATCATATCCAACGACCCCATCTTGGTCAGCTTGACGATGGCCGCATCGGCAACCACACCGATCATCGCGTCGCAGGCCTCGCGCCGGGCGCGCAGCGCGGGCAGGATCGGCGCCACATGCTCTTCGAGAAAGAGCAGGTTGGCCACGATGATATCGCCCTGCAACACCGCCTCTTCGGCGGCCTCGAATGCACCGGGGGTCTCGCCCCATTCGGCGGCGGCATGGATCGACACCGACAGACCCGGATAATCCAGCGTCAGCCTGTCCATCGCACGCTCGGCCGGGCCAGCCGCGTGGCTGTCCAGCGTGACGATCACCACGCGGTATCCGGGCAGACGCCCGTCTATGGCCCGGTCATCGCGCATAGTGAGCTTTCGCCTCGTAAAGCGTATCGACGCTGATTTCAGACACACCGCGTTCGGCGGCAAAGGTCTCGGTATTGCGCCGCGCCTTGCCGCGCACAAAGAACGGGATCTTCTTCAGCTCCTTCTCCGCCGCGGGCAGCCAGATGACACTCACGGTCGACGCAGGCACCAGGTCCGCAGCTTCTTCTGGCTCTAAATATTCCCGGGGGGTCTGGGGGGCTGGCCCCCCATCAACATCCTCCACACGCGGCGCGGCCTTGCCGCCATGATGCGACGGACCGGCGGCATCGTGGAACTCGAAATCCTCGCGGAACATGGTCAGCAGATGCTCTTCGAGACCCATCACCAGTGGGTGCACCCAGGTGTCGAAGATCACATTGGCGCCTTCGATCCCCATCTGCGGAGAGTAGCGCGCGGGGAAATCCTGCACATGCACGGGCGCCGAGATCACGGCACAGGGAATGCCCAGACGCTTGCCGATATGACGCTCCATCTGGGTGCCCAGGATCATCTCCGGGGACAGCTCTTCGATGGTGCGCTCGACCTCCAGATAATCGTCGGTGATCAGCGGAGCGACGCCGAATCCCTTGGCCACCGCACGAATATCGCGGGCCATTTCGCGGTTGTAACAGCCCAGGCCCACAACCTCGAACCCCATCTCGTCACGTGCGATGCGGGCGGCGGCCTTCACATGGGTGCCATCGCCAAACAGGAAGACCCGCTTGCCGGTCAGATAGGTCGAATCGACCGACTTGGAGTACCAGGGCAGGCGCAAGCGGCTGTCATCGAGATAGGGTGCCACACCGGCCAGGTCGGCCACCTCGGCCACGAAATCGCGGGTGGCGCCTACGCCGATGGGCACGACCTTGCTATAGGGCAGGCCCAGTTCCCGCTCCATCCAGCGCGCGGCGGTCTCGGCTGTTTCGGGATACATCAGCACGTTGAAATGCGCAGCCCCCAGCCGGGCGATGTCCGACGGGGACGAGGTCATCGGGGCCACCGCATTCACGCTGATGCCCATATCGGACAAAAGCGCGGTCACCTCCGCAATGTCGTCACGATGCCGAAAGCCAAGGCCGGTGGGCCCGATCAGATTGGCGGTGATCTGCGCGGTTCTTTCAGCCGGGCGCGCCAGGGTGCGCACGATTTGAAAAAAGGTCTCGTCCGCGCCGAAGTTCTCCTTGCGCTGATAGCTGGGCAGTTCCAGCGGAATGGTCGGTACCGGCAGGCCCATCGTTTCGGCCATGCCACCGGGATCGTCCTGGATCAGCTCGGCCGTGCAGGAGGCGCCCACGATGATCGCTTCAGGCTGAAACCGGTCATAGGCGCGCTGGCAGGCATCCTTGAACAGATGCGCGGTGTCAGCGCCCAGATCGCGCGCCTGAAAAGTGGTGAACGTCACCGGCGGGCGATGATCGCGCCGTTCGATCATGGTAAAGAGCAGATCGGCATAGGTATCGCCCTGCGGCGCGTGCAGCACGTAATGCAGACCGGTCATGCCGGTTGCGACCCGCATGGCGCCTACATGTGGCGGCCCTTCATATGTCCAGACTGTCAATTTCATGAGGGCACCTCATGCAAATTGGCAGTCGGTGCGGGAATGCGGATGGCAAATCCAATTGCGGCCGCGCACAGATGTTCTTCCAGGCACATCCTCATTCCGCGGCCTCCACCTTCAGCAGATCCGCACGCCGCACCGGGCGCGAGAAAAGACCCGCCAGATCGCCCGCCTGCTCGTAGAAATGCACTGGCGTGAACACCAGCTCGATCGCCCATTTGGTCGCCAGCCCCTCGGCCTCCAGCGGATTGGCCAGACCCAGACCGCAGACGGTCAGATCGGGGCGCGCCGCGCGGCAGCGATCCAGTTGCAGATCCACATCCTGCCCCTCGGCCAGCGTCGGCCCTTCGGCCAGCAGATCCAGATCGGGACCAACGACGCCCTTGTGGATGAAGGGCGCACCCACTTCGATCGCCTCCATCCCGCATTCGCGGGTCAGGAATCGGGCCAGGGGGATCTCCAACTGGCTGTCGGGAAAGAAAAACACCGATTTGCCGCGCAATGCCTCGGAGGCTTGCGACACCGCCTTGCGGGCGCGGGCACGCGGCGCGGCCGTCACCCGGTCGAAGGTTTCGGCGTCAACGCCGAACTCTTCGGCGATGACCCGCAACCAGGCAGTCGTGCCTTCCTCACCAAAGGGGAAGGGCGCAGGCAGATGGCGCGCGCCGCGCCGCTCAAGCGCGGCATGGGTATCGCCCAGAAACGGCTGGGTCAGCACGAAAACTGTGTTCTTGCCCACGGCCAGATCGCTGTCGGCGCGCGGGGCGGGCAACACGCGGATCGGACCGATGCCCATCTGCTCCAAGAGCGACACGGCCTGTTCTTCCACAACATCGGGCAGCGCCCCGACCAGCAGCAATTCGCGCGCCTCTGTCTGCGGCAGCACCGGCACCATGGACGCAAGGCACGCATCCTCGCCCTGGGTAAAGGTCGTCTCGATCCCGGAACCCGAGAAATTCAGGATCCGCACATGCGGCGCATGCGTCTCGCTCAGCCGTTCGGCGGCGCGTTGCAGGTCGATCTTGATCACCTCGGACGGGCAGGAGCCCACCAGAAAGAGCTGGCGGATGTCGGGGCGGCGCGACAAAAGCTCGGCCACCACGCGGTCCAGCTCTTCCTGCGCGTCCGCCAAACCGGCCAGATCCGTCTCTTCGAGGATCGCGGTACCAAAGCGGGGTTCGGCGAAAATCATCACGCCCGCCGCCGATTGCAGCAGATGCGCGCAGGTGCGCGAGCCCACGACCAGGAAAAACGCGTCCTGCATCTTGCGATGCAACCAGATGATTCCCGTCAGCCCGCAAAACACCTGGTGCTGGCCGCGCTGTTTTAGGATCGGCGTGTTCCGGCAGCCGCCGGTCTCGGCAAGGCGGGGCAGTTCGGTCATGCGGGCACCTCGCTGGCCTCGGCCTGAAGCCGGGCGGCACGGAGTTTGAGGAGGAACTGACCCGCGTTGATCACGTAGGCCGCATAGGCCGCCAGCGCGAGCCACATCAGCTCGGTCGAGGACAGCGCCCCGGCCCAAAGCGCCCAGATATAGGCGGTATGCAGCGCGATCACGAGGAAGGAAAAGACATCTTCCCAAAAAAACGCATGGGCGAAAAGGTATTGACCGAAAACGACTTTTTCCCAAATCGCCCCGGTCACCATGATCAGATAGAGAAAGCCCGTTTTGATCAGGATCGATACGGTCGCCGCCATGTATCCGTCCCCCGTCCAGAGGTAGCGGAACACCAAAACGACCGAGACCAGAAAGACCAGAAACTGAAGCGGCGCGAGGATCCCCTGGATCAGCGTCCACACCGTTTCATCGCGGCGCGCACGCTCTTCTGGCGTATAGAGCCCTTGGGCCAGCCCCTGTCCTGATTGAGCCTTTGGCAACGCCGACTCCCCCTTCGAGATTGCGGTCACATTGAGAGGGTATCTTTGGCTTACACAAAGTGTCAACTAAAACTTACACTTGCGGTTTGTCCAGTCAGGCTCGGTTAACAACCGCGTCTGAAAAGGACTGAGGAAGTCCGTTTTTTTACACGTTAACTAAGGGAAAGACCAAATCCTCGCTGAGCCACCTCCTCCAACTCAAACTGTCAATTTTCTTTGACATATGCGCTTTTGATCGGGATGCTGGGCGCGAGTCGTATGATTCACATGCGACCAAACGCGACAACCCCCGCGAAACGGGACGGCATCATGCCACATGACGATCACAGGTTTTCAACGGCTCATGGTGTAAGCGCCTTTGGCACGCTGGCGATGGAAGTCGTGTCCGTTCTGAACGCCCGCCAAGCAGCGGTCCAAGTCAATCAGGCGCGGCCCTATATCCGCAGTATTCTGGACCGCCGCTTGATGACCAAGGCATACTTCAACCCTTCGGACGCGCTGTCGGAGCTAAGGGCCCTGCGGCTGAGCGATGCGGCGATCATCGACAACTATATCCCCGAAGCGGCCAGATCCATTGGCCAGAAGTGGGCCCAGGACGAGTTGGGCTTTGCCGATGTCACGATTGCATCGGTACGACTGCAGAGCCTACTGACCGAGGTCGAGTTCCTTAACCCGGACGATCATCTCCCGGCCGAACGCACACTGGATATCCTGATCGTAGCCTGCGAGGGCGAGCAACACACCCTGGGCTGTTTCGTCGCCGCCGCGCAGCTGCGTCGGCGCGGCGCCACTGTCGAGACCATGTGCGGGCAGCCCGAGGATGTCATCCGATCACGCATCTTGCGCAATGACTATGATGCGATTTTGTTTTCCTGCTCCCGCCGTCGGCACCTTGAAACCATTTCAGGAATTGTTATTGATATAAGATCAAGGATGAGTGAACCGCCGCTGTTTGCGATTGGTGGCATCATCCTGTCAAAAACAAGAGGCATAAAACGTCTGACCGGAGCCGATCTGGTCACCAGCGACGTTGATGTGGTGGTAGAGCAGTGCGAACAAAGGCCGAAGCCCGTCCCGAAATGGGATCCAAGATGACTTCGGGCAGCTCCCCCGGAAGGAGCACCGGTCCCTCGTCGGAGATGACAACCGAGTATTTCGAGGGCATCGTCGCCGCAGCTTCGGACATTGCGCTGATCGTTGATGGAGATGGTGTCATCACCTCCGTTCTGTTGAACGACGCAAGCGACTCGTTTGGTACCCTCGACCACTGGGCAAACCGCCCGCTGATCGATTTTCTGACCGAAGAGAGCATTCCGAAATTCGCTGATGCCCATAACGCCTATCTCGCCGGTGTCGACCTTCGCAAACAGATCGAACTGAATCACCAAGACAACGCCTCGTGGGAATTCCCCGTGCGCTATACCTTTCATCGCTATGGGGACGGTGACAGCGTCTTGATGCTGGGCCGCGACCTGCGCCCGATAGCAGAGACACAGCAGCAACTGGTGCAGGCGCAGATCGCGCTGGAAAAGGGCTATGAGGCCCGCCGGGAATTTGATGCGCGATACCGTGTCCTGCTTAACAACACCCGCGACGCGATCGTGTTTGTGGCAGTGCGGGATGCCCGGGTCAAGGATATGAACGATCCCGCTGCTGCGATGCTGGGTCTGGGGCGCGAAGCGCTGGCCGGAAGCCCCTTTGTCCAGGCATTCAAGGACCGCGCCTCTGGCGAGTTGGTCGAAGCGCTTTTGAATGCCTCGATTTCCGATGGGGACGGATCGCTGGTTCTGGAAACCCGTACTGGCCGCAACAGGCTGCGCCTGTTGCCTACGGTCTTCCGCGCGGCGGGGGAACGTATCATCATGTGCCGGATTGAACCGGAGGATGAGGTCGGAACAGCCGAGGACCAGACCACCATGTCGATGGCCGCGCTGTTTCGGGATGGCAGCGACGCTTTTGTCTTTAGCGACGCCAAGGGCGTCATCACCAGCGCCAATGACAGTTTCCTGGAATTGGTTGACGCGGCCCATCTGGCCGATGTCAAAGGGCGGTCCTTGGGTGATTTCCTGCATCGTGGACAGATCGACTTGAGTATGTTGATCGAGAACTCCAAACGCAGCGGCCAAATGCGCGTGTATTCGACAAAGCTGGTCAATGATTATGGCTCAAAGCTCTCGTCCGAGATTTCTGCCACTTATATCAGTACCGGCTCACAACCGGTGGTCGCCTTCGTGATCCGCGACATCAGCCGGGTCGAGGCCGTGCGCCAAAGCGGCGCATCCACAGGAGTGGACGATTCCAGCCGAAACGTAATGGAACTCGTGGGCTCGGCCACGCTCAAAGAGATTGTGACCGAAACCACCGATGTCGTCGAAAAGATGTGCATCGAAACCGCTGTCAGCCTGACCCGCAACAACCGCGTTGCCGCGGCTGAAATGCTGGGCCTTTCGCGGCAGAGCCTTTACGTCAAGCTGCGAAAATACGGTCTGTTGAACAAGGAAAAAGACCGCTAGCCCCCTCGTTTCTGCGCCGGGACGTGCAGCTTGCCGCAGGCGGGCGTGTTTTGCTTGCGCCGACTCAATGTGTCAGCAATAGTTGACACATGAGTGTCAGCGAAACGATACCCTCACGGAGATATCCGGAACCGGTGGCGATGCTGCGGCTGATCAAGCCGATCACCTGGTTCCCGCCGATGTGGGCCTATCTGTGTGGTGTGATCTCGTCAGGCGTATCCCCGGCGGAGAATCTGCCGCTGGTCCTGCTGGGCGTGGTTCTGGCCGGCCCGATTGTCTGCGGGATGAGCCAGGCCGCCAATGACTGGTGCGATCGGCATGTAGACGCGATCAACGAGCCCGATCGCCCGATCCCCTCGGGTCGCATTCCGGGCCGCTGGGGCCTCTGGATCGCGCTGGCGATGTCGGCGATTTCGCTGGCTGTCGGCTGGCAGCTCGGCCCGTGGGGCTTCGGTGCGACAATCCTCGGTGTGCTGGCCGCCTGGGCCTACTCGGTAGAACCTGTGCGCCTGAAACGGTCCGGTTGGTGGGGGCCCGGTCTGGTCGGTCTCAGCTATGAAACGCTGCCGTGGGTGACCGGGGCTGCTGTGCTGAGTGCCGGAGCGCCATCGATGCCTGTGCTGATCGTGGCCCTTCTCTATGGTCTGGGCGCGCACGGCATCATGACCCTCAACGATTTCAAGGCTTTGGAGGGGGATCGCCAGATGGGCGTGAATTCCCTGCCGGTCACGCTGGGGCCTGAAAAGGCGGCCAAGGTTGCCTGCCTGGTGATGACGGCTCCGCAGGTCATCGTGATCGTGCTGTTGATGATGTGGGACAGGCCGTTTCATGCCGCAGGCGTCGCCGCAGTGCTGGCGCTGCAATTCTGGGCGATGACGGTGATGTTCAAGGATCCCAAGGGCAAGGCGCCCTGGTACAACGGCACGGGCGTCCTGCTTTATGTCTCAGGCATGATGATCACGGCCTTTGCCATCCGCACGCTGGAGGTGCTGTGATGCGTACGCTCAGCTGGACCGATATCGTCCGCATCGGCCTGGTCCAGATGTGTCTGGGCGCCATCGTGGTGCTGACCACATCAACGCTGAACCGGCTGATGGTGGTCGAGCTGGCCCTGCCCGCTGTGATCCCGGGATTTCTGGTGGCGCTGCATTACGGTATCCAGATCACGCGGCCCAACTGGGGGTTCCGCTCCGACACCCAGGGCAACCGCACGGCCTTTATCATTGGCGGCATGGGCGTTCTGGCGCTGGGCGGGCTGATGGCCGCCTTCGGCGTTCAGGTTCTTGAAACACGCTACGGGCCGGGCCTGGCGATCTCGATCCTGGCCTATGCGATGATCGGGATCGGCGTTGGCGCGTCGGGTACATCGCTGCTGGCACTGTTGGCAACGGCCACCGCGCCTGCGCGGCGTGCGGCGGCAGCCACGATCACCTGGCTGATGATGATCGCGGGGATCGCGATCACCGCCGGGACGGTCGGAGCGTTCCTTGATCCTTATACCCACGCGCTGCTGCTTAAGATCGTGGCTGTTGTGACGGGTGGCGCGGTCCTTCTGACAACGCTGGCCATCTGGGGGATCGAGCGGAGCGTCGATTGCTCTCCCGTGCCGCAGGACATGCCGTTTTCGCATGGTATTCGCGAGATCTGGGCCGAACGCAAGGCGCGCCATTTCACCGCTTTCGTGTTTCTGTCGATGACCGCCTATTTCATGCAGGAACTGATCCTGGAGCCCTATTCGGGCCTCGTCTTCGGTTTCACGCCAGGTCAATCCACCTCGTTGGCGGGCGCGCAAAACGGGGGCGTGTTCCTCGGCATGGTTCTGGTGGGCATCGCGGCGACAGGGCTGCGGATCGGGTCGCTCAGGTTCTGGGTCGTATCGGGATGTCTTGGGTCAGCGGTGATGCTGACAGTTATCGCAGCACTGGGTCAGCTTGGCCCCGAAGCGCCGCTGGTCCCCGCGGTGGTCGGCTTGGGTGTATTCAACGGCATGTTCGCGGTCGCGGCCATCGGATCGATGATGGCGCTGGCCGGCGAAGGCCGGGAGAGCCGCGAGGGCACGCGGATGGGCCTTTGGGGTGCCGCCCAGGCCATGGCCGCTGGCTTTGGCGGGCTGGCGGGTGCTGCGGCCGTCGATGCGATGCGCGCTGGTGTGACCAGCGACGCGGATGCCTTTGGTACCGTGTTCGTGGCCGAGGCCGCCCTTTTCGTCATTGCCGCGGCGATGGCTGTGCAGGTCATGGACCGGCGCGGCAGCCGCACAACTGAACTGGTTCCGGGAGAGTAGCATGATGTATGATGTCGTTGTCGTTGGGGGCGGTCCTTCGGGTGCCACAGCCGCCGAAGATCTGGCCCGCTCGGGCCACTCGGTTGCCCTTTTGGACCGCGAGGGGCGTATCAAGCCCTGCGGCGGCGCGATCCCGCCCCGTCTGATGTCGGATTTTCTTATCGGCGACGAACAGCTTGTGGCCAAGGTGAACACCGCGCGCATGATTTCACCGACCGGACGCATGGTCGATATTCCCATCGAAAACGGCTTTGTCGGCATGGTGGATCGCAAGGATTTCGATCCGTTCCTGCGCCGCCGCGCCGTCGATGCGGGCGCTGAATATCATGTGGGCACTTTCCTGCGGATTGACCGTGAGGGTGGCCGAACGCGCGTGATTTTTCGAGAAAAATCGTCTGGCGCGGAAAAGGAATTGTTGTGCAGGTTGATCATCGGTGCCGATGGCGCAAGGTCGCGCGTGGGCAAGGCCGAAGTCGCGGGATGGGACAAGATCCCATATGTGCTGGCATATCACGAGATCATCAAGGCCCCACCCAAGAATGACGTCTACGACCCGATCCGCTGTGACGTGATCTATGATGGCGCCATCTCCCCGGATTTCTATGGCTGGGTCTTTCCCCATGGTGACAGCGCCAGCGTCGGGATGGGCACCGGCCTGACGGATGTGGATCTCAAGAAAGCCACCGCCGATCTGCGCGCCGCCAGCGGCTTGACCGATTGCGAAACGCTGCGCCGTGAGGGCGCGCCGATCCCGCTGCACCCGCTGGACAAATGGGACAATGGCCGGGACGTTGTACTGGCAGGCGATGCGGCGGGCGTCGTCGCACCTTCCTCGGGTGAGGGCATCTACTATGCGATGGTCGCAGGCCGTGTGGCGGCCACCGCATGCGCGGCGACACTGGCTTCGGGCCGGGTCAAGAACCTGCAGTTGGCGCGCAAGCATTTCATGAAAGAGCACAAGACCGTGTTCCGGGTGTTGCAATCGATGCAGAATGCGTATTACCGATCTGACATGCGGCGCGAACGGTTCGTCTCGCTCTGCCATGACACCGACGTGCAGCGCCTGACATTCGAGGCTTACATGAACAAGAAACTGGTCAAAGCCCGCCCCATGGCCCACATCAAGATCGGTATCAAGAATCTGGCGCATCTGACCGGCCTTGTGGCGCCCGAGCGGGTATGACCATCCTGATCCCTGCCTGGGTGAACGGCCAGCTTCAACCTGTCGAAAAGCTCAAAGCGCATCGGCGCGGCCTCAAACACAAGGCCGTGTCGGTCTTTGTCCTGCGTGGGTCAGAAATCCTGATACAACGCCGGGCACTGGGCAAATACCACACGCCTGGGCTTTGGGCGAACACCTGTTGCACCCATCCAGAATGGGATGAAAAACCTGCCAGCTGCGCGGTACGTCGACTGAACGAAGAGTTGGGGATCACCGGGATCTTCCCCGAACATCGCCACCATCTGGAATACCGTGCCGAGGTCGGCAACGGGTTGATCGAACACGAAGTGGTCGATGTCTATCTCGCCCGTGCCCCCCATGGCATGCCGATAACGCCAAACCGGGATGAGGTGATGGAGACCCGCTGGATCAACTACCGCGATCTGGAGACCGAGATTGCATTGCATCCGGATCGCTTCACGCCTTGGCTCAAGATCTACATGAAAGACTATTCGGACAGAATTTTTGGATCCGATCTGATCGCCGCTGCGCGGGCGTAACGGTCGGATATTTTTCGTATTTTTAGCGAGAAGAAGATACGGGTCACGCTCTTGATCCCCGGCTGCGCGCCTGATTGACTGGGGCGCAGGAAGGTGAGAGATGCTATGACCGTTTTGATCGCTGGTGGCGGGATCGCCGGACTGAGCCTTGGGCTGACATTGCACCAGATCGGCGTCCCGTTCCGCGTTTTCGAGGCCACCCGCACGATCCGCCCCCTGGGCGTGGGCATCAATATCCAACCCAACGCAGTACGCGAGCTTTTCGATCTGGGGCTGACTGACCTGTTGGACCGGATCGGGGTCCGCACACGGCAATACGGGTTCTACTCCAAGTTGGGCAAAACAATCTGGGAGGAGCCCCGCGGGACTTGGGCCGGCTATGACTGGCCGCAATACTCCATCCATCGCGGTGAATTGCAGATGCTGCTCTATCAGACTTTGCTGGACCGCGCGGGCCCGGATTGCGTCGTGACCGGTGCGCGCGCGGTGGCGTTTGAGAACACTGGCTCAGGTGCTGTGCTGCACCTGGAGACCGGTCGGATCGAGGGTGGCCTGATTGTGGCCGCCGATGGCATTCATTCAGCCTTGCGCGCGCAAATGTACCCGCAAGAGGGACCACCCATCTGGGATGGGGCGGTGCTCTGGAGGGCGACATCTCTTGCTGCGCCGTTTTTTGGCGGCGGCGCGATGGCGTTGATCGGGCATGACACACAACGGCTGGTGGCCTATCCGATCTCTGACCCGGATCCCGAGACCGGGCAGGTCACGATGAACTGGATCGCAGAGAAGCGGATCAATCCCGCCCAAGGCTGGAACAAGGAAGACTGGAACCGCACAGCCAACATCGCCGATTTCCGCCCCGATTTCGAGGAGTGGCGATTTGACTGGCTCGATGTGCCCCGGCTGATCGACAGCGCCGAGGAGGTCTTTGAATACCCCATGGTCGACCGTGACCCGCTGGAGCGCTGGACCCATGGCCATGTGACGCTGATGGGGGATGCGGCTCACCCGACCTATCCGGTGGGATCCAACGGCGCCGGCCAGGCAATCATCGACGCGCGCCAGATCGGCGCCTGTGTGCTGGAGCATGGGGTTACCCGGGCTGCGCTTGAGGCCTACGAGGCCGGGATGCGCCCGATCACCACGAGCGTCAGTCTGGCCAATCGCGGCAGTGGACCCGACGCGATCCTGCAACGGGTTGAGAACCTCTGCGGTGGCGATTTCGAAGTGATCGAGGATGTGATTGCGCGGGCCGATCTGGCAGCTCATGCCAAAAAATACAAGTCCCTGGCCGGATTCTCGGTCGATGCGTTGAATGCCAAACCGCCCCTGATCGCCAAGGGTGCCCGGATCGCCTAGGTCACATACCCATTAACAGGATTCCCAAATCAACCGAGTTGTGATTCACGTCTGCCAAGAGGAGGTGGTGAGCATGGCGCTTTTGGATCTGACGGATTTCGAATGGCCGATCATTCAACCTTCGTTGCCGCAGAAGTCTCGGGGCGTGAAGCGGGTGGATGATCGGCGCGTGCTGAACGGCATTTTCTGACGGCTGAGGACTGGTGCCCCCTGGGCCGACATTCCAGCGCGATGCAGGCCGCATACGACCTGCGTGAACCGGTTGAACCGATGGCGGAAGGCGGGTATTTGGGCGATGCTTTTACAGGCTGTATCAGAGGCTTACGAGGGCGACATCCAGATGATGGACAGCTCATCCATCCGGGTTCATCAACATGGGGCAAACGGCCCAAAAAAGGGGGGCGATCCGGTTGCATGGGTCGCTCGGGCGGTGGCCTGACGACGAAGATTCATGCGCTGGTGGATGCCATTGGCCGTCCGATCCTGCTCAAGCTGACAGACGGTCAGGCCCATGATAGCCGTTCGGCGCACGACATGTTCAAAAGCGTGACTGCCGGGACAACGCGTCTGGCGGATCGTGCCTATGACAGCGATGCCTTGCGTGAAGCGCTTGCCGCCCGTGGCACATGCGCCAACATCCGCCCCATGCCAAACCGAGTGAACATCCCCACTTTTGACCGGACCGCCTATAAACTGCGCAATCAGGTTGAAAGGTTCTTCAGCAAACTCAAACACTTCCGCGCAGTCGCCACCAGATACGACAAACGTGACGACAACTACCTCGCCTCCGTGCAACTCGCTTCATTGCGCATCTGGTTGCGAACGTATGAGTCGGTGACCTCGGGCGGCTCAGATCTTCTGGGAATCGGACTGGGGTTCCCAATTGGCTTCGATTGTAATTCAGAATCCATACCGGTGAGGGAGGCCAGCGTGGATGACAAAGCCCTGTTCGAATGACCTCAGAGAACGGGTGGCGGCTGCGATGCAACGGGTCTGCCTGTTATTTTCGGTGAGAAGTGACCCGGTATTTTCACCGAGATTTGACCCGCCTTTGTTTATGTCTCAGCGGTCATGTTTTGGTCAATGCTGGCATCTCTTTTTTTTGTTTTCAGTGCCGCCTCGGAACTGGCTTTGAAGCGGTAGCTATCGTTGCCGGTTTCCAGGATGTGGCAGCGGTGTGTGAGCCTGTCGAGAAGCGCGGTGGTCATCTCTTGGCACCGCCGAAGACCTGGGCCCATTCTGAGAAGCTGAGGTTTGTGGTGGTGGCGACGCTGGTGCGCGCATAGTGTTTGCTCGACAGATGGAATAGGAGCGCGCCACCGGATGAACTGAACGGCAGGTAGCCGAGTTTGTCGAGTATGACCAAGTCGATCTTGGTCAGCATCTGGGCCAATTTGTCGGTCTTTCCGAGCGCTGTTGCCTGCTCCAGGACGTTGACGAGTTCCACGGTCGAGTAGAAACGGACTTTGCATCTGTGATGTTCGATGGCCTGAACGCCAATGTCTGTTGCAATGTGGCCCGTGCCCGTGCCGGGCCCGCCGATCAGGACGACATTCTCGACGTTTTCCATGAAGGTACCACGGTGCAGCTGGCGGACGGTGGCTTCATTGACCTCGCTGGATTTGAAGTCCAAGCCTGCGAGGTCCTTGTAGGACGGGAAGCGTGCCACCTTGGTTTGGTAGGCGAATGAGCGGACTTCGCGCTCTGCAATCTCGGTCTTGAGCAGTTGGGACAAAATTGGCGTTGCTGCTTCGAACGCTGGTGCGCCCTGGGCGACCAGATCATCGACGGCCTGCGCCATGCCATGCAGTTTGAGGCTGCGGAGCATGATCACGATCGAAGCGCCTGCTGGAGCATGAGGCATGGCGCTTTTCCCCGGCCCGTCTCAGGTCATCATAGCGATCGACATTGGCCTGCGGCACCATGTCGAAGGCCAGAGCCTCTGGTGGGGGGTAGACCTCTCGCAAGTCTGTCTGCTTCTGTTCGATCAGCCTGTGCAGGAGGTTCAGGACATGCGTCTTGGTGGGCCCTCCCGCATCCAACGCCAGTTTCACAGTAGACGGAACGGCGTCTTCATCGTGTTGCAAAACCAATGACAAGATATCGACCATCTCCCGATCACCGCCTTCCTTGCGCAAGATATGTCCCTGCAGGCGGCGAAAGGCGTCGGGCATCTCGATGAGCAGAGCACCATTGCACACGGCGCCGGGTTTGCATTGGATGACAGCCAGATAGGGTCACCAATCATAGATGACCCTGCCTGGCTGGTGGTGCGACCGCTTGTTGATGCGGTCATGGGTACAAACGGTTTGGCCTTCCGCCACTACGACCAGCCGTTCGGGGTAGACGTGCAGACTGATACGGCGGTTCGCGAAGCTGGCCGGAACGCTGTAGCGATTGCATTCGAAAGTCATCAAGCATGTCGGCGACACACGCTTGCTGTGCTCGACAAATCCGTCGAAGGTCGGCGACAACACCATCAATGCGGGTTCTCTGCCTCCCAGAGATCGGCGATCGTGCCAGGCAGGTCCCGGTGCTTTGTCTCGGTCCATAGCGCAATACAGCGATCTTCCAGCCACTGGTTAAGCTCGTGTAGATATTTGAAGACGGGCATGACCTGCCGCAGGCGATTCCGAGCGTCCTGAACGGTCTTCTCAACTTGGCATTTCTCCCATCCGGCTGCCGGGTTGCAGATCTCCGGATCAAAGACGTAGTGGCGAGCCCTGGCCTGGAAGCGGGCGTTGACGTCCCGCTGCTTGCCTTTGCCAACACGATCAACGGCAGTCCTCATGTTGTCATAAATCCCGTGGCCGGGCACGTCGACGAACACGCGGAATGCGTGCCAGTGGGCGTCGAATGGCATCTCATGCGCTTGCAGCGGGTAAGCCCGCACCAGAAACGCCCGGCTGCGGGACGGCTTGATATGGGCCACCTGCAGCTTGATCCGCTCGCCGCAGATATTGGCCCAGCCCTCGCTCCAATCGAAGTGGAACGCCTCCCCCGGCTGGAGTACCAACGGAACGTAGGTGCAGCGCCCGGTTGTCTGCTCCGCCCGGTGCCGATCCGCACGCCAGGCGCGGGCCAGACAGAGAACGGTTTGACTTTGAGGAGTCATGGTTCGTCTGTAGACCTGTCACGGTTTGATGCCGCTCCCGGTGCTCGTTTAGGCCAGCTTTCGTTCGAAGGCGACGGGGCTTTTCCAGCGCAGTGCTGAGTGGCTTCGGCGTGGATTGTAGAACCCGTTGATGTATTCGAAGATCGCCCTTTCAGCCTGCCTCCGTCTGTCCCATGATCGCCGCCAGATCAGCTTGGCCTTGATGGTTTTGAAGAAGGTCTCGCAGGCTGCGTTGTCGCCGCAATTGCACTTGCAGCTCTTCGGTACCTTGAAGCAGGACATGCGTGGGTACACAGTGCGAACGGCTTTCGGTGCCGCGATCGTCGGCGGGGGGGTGCACTTGTGCGTGTTGCGGAAAGCCGG
>NZ_JAAWWD010000006.1 GCF_021404545.1 Aestuariivita sp. | reverse complement strand
GGGAAACGGTGGGGAACGGGGTTCCGGGGGTCCGGAAATGTGTTTCATCCCGCGGCGTTTTGGTGAAACTCAGACCAAAGGAATACGATCCAGCCAGCGCGGGGGGTATATTGCAATGTGAATGTTGTCGTCCCGCCCCCAGGGGCCACGCTCAGGCTGCCCGGAGCGGAAATGGCGTTCACCGTCACATTGCTCGGCGAAGACGCGGTCGCCGTCGCCAGGGTCAGCGTGTCGGTACCCGTATTGGTCACCGTAAAGGTCAGCGTCAGAGGCGATCCGGCCGCCTGACTGCCCTGCGCCAGCGTGCCACCATCCGTCAAGGCTCCCTGCCCCTGCCCGGTCTCGGCGACCTCGATTTCAGGCAGGTTTATGACCGAATAGGATTCATTTGAACCCGGGGTTATGTTGGTCAAGGCGAGACCTGCGAGGCTCTGAATATCCTGGGCCGCGTCAAAGGTCAGCCCGACCGTGCCGTTCAGCGCAGCCAGATCGCCGCCCGAGACGGTGACGTCGTAGACCGATGGCCCCCCTGTAACGCCGGTCGCGTCAGCGGTGGTGCCGCTGGCGTTGAAATCCGTCACATCGACATTCTGTACGTCCTTGTCGAAAGTCACACGGAAGGTCAGCGTGTCGGCGCTGGTCGGGGAACTGGCCGGAGCCTGGCGCGCGACCGAGGTGATCGTCGGTCGGGTCTCTCCAATGCCCTGAATCGTGAACGTATAGGGATCTTCATCCGAGTCGTCAGAGCGAATGGTCACAATCGACGTCTTTGTGCCCTCGGAGCCCGGATTGAAACGGATCGAGATCGTGTTGAAACTGCCGGGTGCAATTGTTCCTGAATTGGTCAGACCACCAACGATCGTGAAGTCGGTGGTGTTTGAGATCTGCAAGGCCGGACTGCCCAGGGTCAGCGCGCCGATGCCGTTATTCTCAATTCTAAAGCTGCGGACAGTGTTGGATCCAACCTCAATACTACCGAAATCCGTGCCCAGCGGCACCGTGACAGACGCGCTGCCATCGAGGATATTCGCATTGTCCGCAGCGTTTCGGACATCAAGCTCGGGAGGGTTCGAGACAGTATAGGTCTGGTTGGTGCTAGGGGTCGTGTTGGTCAGTCCGTTGCCCGCAAGATCAGCAATGTTCTGGCTGCCGTCAAAGGTCAGCCCCACAACCCCGTTCAGCGCAGCCAGATCGCCGCCGGAAACCGTGACGTCGTAGACCGATGCCGCCCCTGTAACGCTGGTCGCGTCAGCGGTGGTGCCGCTGGCGTTGAAATCCGTCACATCGACATTCTGTACGTCTTCATCAAACGTGACCCGGAAGGTCAGCGTGTCGTTACTGGTGGTTGCAGTAGACGGGCTCTGGCGCACCACGGAGGTGATCGTCGGCGGGGTAGTGTCTGAGACAACAACCACGGGCGTGGATGTGCTCCCGATCGTGTTCGTCCCGGCGGCGGTGGACACCATAAATGAATAATCCACGCCGGAGAACGTGAAAAAGACCGTCGCACTGCAGGCGGCATTAAGGCCGCAGGGCAAAACCTCAGGGTTGGGATTTGCTTCTATGATCGGGATTGTGACGTCGCCTGACCCGGCATTGTAGAACACATTGCTCAATCCGGGGCCTGGCTCGGCTCCAAACAGGATACCGCCAGTAGGAAGGGCAAACGGATTTCCGATATTGTTGCCAATCGCGATGTTTGGGTTCGTATCGGTACCAAAAACCACACAGGTATTCGCGTCAGGGCGAAGGATAGCGAAATCGCCTGGCGACATGGCCGGGCAGGTCGCCGTCACCTGGGCCTGGGCCTGATTTGGCGTGCCACCCCAGAACGCTCCGGCGAGCAGCGCACACAGGCTCCACCCCATCAAGCGGCTGGCCAGGATCGGTACGATCGCACGATGAGGTTCACCCGCTATGCGCGCTTGACCCCTGTTACTGCGCAGTGACTTCAAAGACGGCATCAAGAACATGCAAAAGGTGACTGTTGCCAAGGCCATCAGGAGCGGTAAGCCAAGGAACGATGACTGTCGAAGA
Organism: Aestuariivita sp.; assembly: GCF_021404545.1. Classification (GTDB taxonomy): domain Bacteria; phylum Pseudomonadota; class Alphaproteobacteria; order Rhodobacterales; family Rhodobacteraceae; genus Aestuariivita. The sequence continues at coordinate 86,082 of NZ_JAAWWD010000006.1, read as the reverse complement.
TCCGGCATGTGCCGAGACCAGTTCGAAACGGCTTCCAGAACGGCCACATGGTCAAAATACGCCATCATCATCTCTCCAGATCATGGTCGACGATCAACCGTGACCATGATGCCTAAACAGCCCAGAAGACCGGATACATGACCGGCAGGTTTCCGCGCAACATCTCGAGCCAACAACTAAGGGTAGAAAGTCGAGCTATGCAATTCAAACAGCTACGCATGCACGAAACTGCCAATAATGATTAAAAAATGTTGCCAAATTACAAAGTCTCTGGGATGCTCCAAGACGTCGATCGGTCCTCGCGCATCAGAGGGCGTGCCAGGGTTGCTGGACAGCATTGGGCAATTGTCCGAAAGGCGGCTCAATCTCACAGCTACGTGAAAAATTCTTTTTTTACAAATGCATAGTTTGATGACGATCCCTTAAAAAGGGCGTCTTGAGCGAGTCCTGTCTACGGCCATGCCATGTTTCTTTTTTGTTGCGCGCGCGCATTAATACATGCCACGGTTGTCATCAAACGCATGATTGCTCTTCTGGGTGTTCCTCCTTTTTCCAGCTCCCTGAGTACATAAACACAACTAGCGGAGGTATCCGTGTCTGAACCTTTTCTTGCCGAAGTCCGAATGTTCGGCTTCAACTTCGCGCCACGCGGCTGGGCATTTCTGGATGGCCAGATACTCCCCATCAACCAAAATCAGTCGCTCTATTCCCTGCTGGGAACGAACTACGGAGGTGACGGGCGCACATCATTCGCCCTGCCCGATCTGCGCGGTCGCACGCCGATGCACAAGGGGGACGGCCATGCACTTGCACAAAAGAGCGGAGCTGAGGCCGTTGTACTGACTGCGGCAGAAATCGCCGCCCACAGCCACGCGGCAAAGGCTTCGTCGAGCGTGGGAGATTCTCCTACGCCAGCCAGCCATGTGCTTGCTGCAGAACAGGCCACCGAGTTTGCGTATCGAGACCCCGAGGCTGCCACGTCGACCGCCTTGCGAAGCGGAACGATCGCAAATGCGGGTGGCGGACAAGCCCATAACAATATGCAGCCCTATACCACATTGAGTTTCTGTATCGCGCTGCAGGGCCTATTTCCCTCGCGCAACTAGCCCCGGAGGACAGACATGTCAGAACCTTTTGTTGGCGAAATTCGGATGTTTGCCGGAAATTTCGCGCCGCGCGGCTGGGCCTTTTGCGATGGGCAACTGCTTGCCGTATCTCAAAACGACGCGTTGTTTTCGCTATTGGGCACGATTTATGGCGGCGATGGTCGGACAACGTTTGGGTTGCCGGATATGCGCGGCCGGATACCGCTGCACCAGGGTACCGGTCCGGGGCTGAGCCCCCGTCGGCTGGGCAGCAAGGGCGGCGGTGAGAAAGAGACGCTGACCACCAATCAATTGGCCAGTCATACGCATGACTTTTTTGCCAACACCGCGGATGCAACTGATTTGGGCCCGCAGGGCAGGATCGTTGGAAAGGGTGTCGGCGTGTCATTCTTTGCCGTGGAATCCCAAAACACGAGCTTCTCTTCCAGCATGGTTAGAAATACCGGCGGGTCACAGTCCCATACCAACCTGATGCCAACAATCTGTATCAATTTCATCATTGCCCTTTTCGGCATTTACCCAAGCCGCACCTAGGAGGCCAGACATGTCGGAACCCTTTATCGCCGAAATCCGCATCTTTGCCGGGAATTTCGCACCGCGCGGCTGGGCCTTTTGCGACGGGCAACTGCTGCCGATCTCCAACAATACAGCGCTATTCTCGCTGATTGGCACGACATATGGTGGTGACGGACGCACCACAACCGCACTGCCCAACATGCAAGGCCGCGCGCCGATGCATCCCGGTCGCGGCCCCGGGTTGACCAACCGCCGTCTGGGCCAAAGGGTCGGGTCTGAAACGGTCACCCTGAACGAGGCGCAGATTCCGTCGCATTCGCATAGCGCCAGAGCGACAACCAACGGCGGCGGATCCGGTATCGAACCAAGCAACACGACCTCTTTGGCGCGAACTGCCGGTTTCCCACCGGATCTTCTCTATCAGACAAATACAAGCGCCAATCTTGTCGATATGGCAAGCGAAGCCATCGGCACAACCGGCGGCGGGCAGCCGCATACGAACCTTCAGCCCTTTCTTGTGATGAACTTTATCATCGCGCTGGTCGGGCTTTATCCGTCGCGCAGCTAGTTGCGCGGCATTTCTTTTGGAAACGATATCGGACTGTTTGCGTGAGACTGTCAGAAGGCTGGTTGCGCCGACGCCCCGGAAGCCGACAGTACAACGTGATACGAAATGAAGGATGATCGACATGTCAGCTGAGACCGCCGTGACCGAACAGGTTTTACGCGAGGCTTTGGATGTAGAACCCTCGTATTTTCGCATTTTTGTCGGGGCCATCGATACCGACGGGCATCTGGTCTATGTGGATCAAACCAGCGAAAACGGGCCATTCGCCGACAGCTTTACGACGTTGACGGATCTGTCTTTTGAGTCAACGCCCCTGCAGGCCTCGACGACGATGGACGGCTATGTGTCTCTGCTGGCGGAGCAAAAGGATACGCACCATCTGATCTATGTCGCGGAAAACCAGGAGCCCAATGCACCCGAACGGTTCAATCTTCCGGTCGATCTTGGCATTCCGCCATCGGTATCGGCGTTTCACGACACCAAGCTGATCAACGGGCTGAACGGACGCCCGAATGTCTTTGGAACGAGCGCGAACAAGGACGGTGCGATCTGGTGGAAGTTCATGAACCCCTATCAGGTTGAGACAGTGACCGAAACGGTGATACCGCCCGGCACGGACACTCCGATCGAGGTGACCGTCGAGGTCCCGGCGTTGCCCAGCCAACCTTGGTCGGACTGGATCCAGATCCCCGGCAGCCTGGTGTCGATCACCGCAACGCAAAACGCTGATGGGCGCCTGATCATCGGTGGTCTGAATGCAAACAAGACACCCTTTATCAACTTCCAGAACAGTGATCGCCCTCAGAAACCCGAGAGCTGGATCGGCTGGCAGGATGTCTCGGGGTATGTTGGCGAGCTTGAGCAGCTCGAGCTGGCGATTGACGGCAATGCACTGGTGCATATCTTTGGCGCCGTCGGATCGAACATCTACATGCGGGTGCAGACAGCCACAGCCGAGGACACGTTTACAGACTGGGTTCTTTTGGCCGGGTTCGACGCGGACATACAGGATTTCGCGGTGGGCGTGTCAGCCAACAATGGCCTTTATCTGACCGCTCAGGTCGGAAGCGGTCAGGCCAGTCCGATCTACGCCACCCACCAGACCGGCTCCGACCTGTCAGAGTGGACAACGCCCGCGGTCATCGCATTTGCCCAAAGCGACAGCCAGTATGCGTTGCACCCCAACGCGAACAGGGCGCTGAGCCTCTTTGCACTCGATACACGGGCAAACATGATCGACTATACCACCGAATTGCGCCCCAGTCTCTGGCAGGCCGGCTGGACACGGATCGGCACCAACCTCACAAGCATGGCCATCACCCAAGATGTGACGGCATCGTTTGCGCAAGAGGAATGAACCAAGAGACGACCGAGCGTTTGCTGCACCTCCCGCCAGTCCGGCATGCGTCGGGTCATGACATCCGCTATCGGGGCATCACGGTGGACGATATGACGTTTCTGTCGCGGCTCTATCGCTCTACGCGCGAGGGTGAGCTGTCGCGCACGCCATGGGATGAGCCGGAAAAGCAGGCTTTCATCGACATGCAGTTTTCGGCGCAGCACGGTCACTACCAAAAACACTATCCGGATGCGCTTTGGCTGATCATCGAGCAAGAAAAACAGCGGATCGGGCGGCTTTACTTGGAACGCTGGGACAGCGAGCACCGGATCATCGATATCGCCCTGATGCCCGAGACACGCGGCCAGGGTATTGGCGGCGCCATTCTGAAGGACCTGATGGAGGATGCGGCGGCCGATGGCGGCAAAGGCATCGGCATCCACGTTGAAAAGGAAAACCCGGCGATGTCGCTCTATCGGCGTCTGGGGTTCAAGGTGGTAGAAGACAAAGGCGTCTATGACCTTTTGCGTTGGACACCGGCTGCGTAAAGGAACTGCCCGGTCCGGATCAGGTAAAGATCGCCTCGTACTGATACCCGATCTCTTTTTGCGCCACGGGGACCAGAAATATATCATGCTCTCCGATTGTGGCTTGTGACAAACAATAGGTCGCCTGGGTCAGCGCAGGTTCCGATGGCCCTTGCCAAAGCAGCGAAAACGCACCGCCTGGCCGCTCTCCGGCCCCCAGTTTCTTGACCTCGACGAGTTCAAGCTCAACCTTTGGATCCGTTGAGGTGACGGTGAAGACGAGCCCTTCCATCTCAGAGAAATTCTCGGCGGTCATATTGCTCAGGTCCGGCATTTCGCACGCATCTTTTCAGCTAAATTCAGTTGGATCTATCGGGGCCAAGATCGTTTTTCGATGCTAAGGCATCTTGGGAATGGAAACAATGCGGGCCGTTCACGGCCGCCCCCTATCGGTTCCCGGTTGAACCTTGGGCATTTCCCCACTCCACTGATCCGGCCCGCCCCTTTTACCAACGCGATGCGACGCCGACAGGTTACTCGGAATAGACCGTGTCGCCGCGCAGAATGGCGAGTTCAAGCCGTCTGACAATATCCGAAAGCTCTGGTCCGCGTGTCAGATAGACCGTGCGCAGGCTCACATCGGTGCGCGCGGCCAGCTCTTGCCGGATCTCGGCCGCCATGATCGAATCCGTGCCCAGATCCGCGAGATTGGCCGAGGCGTCGATCTGGCTTTCATTCAATCGCAGAACCCGCGCCGTGACCTTCGCCACCAGCGCAAAGATGGTCGACGTTCGCTCGTTCGGGCTGAGGCTATAGATCATCTCCCGAAAGGCAACGGCAGAGCTGACGCCGACTGCGTCCTCCTCCGGCAGAACCTGGCTCAGCCTCAGCCGGTACTTGGCACTTGCCTGGCGGCCCCAGATACCCCAGTCGATATCGACCACGTCGAAGCTGACCCAATTGTGCCGGATCGCCTCGCCGATCACGTCGAACACCATGTCGATCGACACCGATGCCAGACCTGCGCGGGCCAATCGCTCGGTGATGCGGTGATCATCGGCCGCCATACCGGTATCGGCCACAGGCCCCCAGTTGATGCAGGTCCCCGCCAGACCCCGCGCGCGGCGTGCCATCACCAGCCCATGAAGAAAGCCGTTTGCAGCCGCATAGTTATACTGCCCGATATTGCCCAAAGAGGCCGCGATCGACGAATAGCAGACGAAAAACTCCAGATCGGCCTCCGCCAGCGCGTTATGCAAGGTCAGGGCACCCGTGGCCTTTGCCGCCATTACCGCCTGCACCTGGCCTGCGGTCATCTGCTCGATATCGGTATCCGCGAGCAGCCCCGCCGCATGGATAACGCCACGCAGCGGGGGCATTCGGGACGCCAAAAGCGCCAGCGCCTGTCGGACGGCCACTGGATCGGCCAGATCGGCCTCTTGATGCAACAGCGTGCAACCCTGCGCCCGAGCGTCTTGCACTATGGCCTGGGCGGCGCTGCTTTTCGGGCCGGATCGGCTGAGCACCGCGATATGGCGCGCACCGGCGCCCAGCAGCCAGCGGATCGTCTCGACCCCGATACCGCCAAATCCGCCGGTAATCAGATAACCCGCATCCGGATGAACGATCTGCCGTGGAGGGCACGCGATCAGCGGCACGATCTTGCCGCCTGTCTCCAGCGCCAGCCGCCCGATATGGCTGTCCTGCACGCTGGCGTTCAGCGCCTTTTCGATGTCGGACGGATGAAACGGCGTGACCGGGATCGGCGGCATTGTGCCCTTGACCAGATGTTTGCGAACACCTGCCAGTGCGCGTTCGGCAGCCGGTCGATCCGCGGTAAAGGCTTGGGCAAGATCGGAACGGATAAGCCGGATGCCGCGATCCAGAAGGCTCAGCGGGATCTGGCCACCTGCCGCCGCAACCGGACTGTAATCCAGAAGTGTTCCTCCGGGGCGGACGGCGTCGAAACACGCCGCACGCAGCTCACCATCAAGGGGGGTCAGCGCGACATCCGCGCCACGATCCCCGGTCGCCATATGGACCGCATCACGAAACGCAAAGGACCGGGCGTCGCTGACCACGTGGCAGCCCGCATCCCGCAGCGCCGCGCGCCGCGCGTCCGTTCCCGCGGTCGCGATGACCCGCGCCCCCGACACGACACAGAGCTGCGCCGCGGCAAATCCGACCCCTGTCTCGGCCTGATGCACCAGCACCCAATCCCCTGGCTTGACATCGCACAAAGCAAAGAGCGCGTGATGCGCCGTCATCCAATCGAGCAAAGCGCCCCGATCGGCATCGAGCGCGATCCCCTCGGGATAGGCCAGCACCTGCGCGGCGGGCAAAACCAGGTGGGAATTCACCTGGGCTTGTGGCGCAAGGACGGCAACGGCCTGATCCAGCGCAAGGTCGGCGACCTCGGCTCCCAATGCCGTGACCCGACCCGCACAGCGCAGCGCCAGTGGCGGTAGATCCGGTGCGGGGTGGTCCTGGATGCTTCGGTGGTCAAACCCGCCCAATGCGGTCCAGTGCAGCGCAACCTCTACCTCGCCGGGGCCCAGATCGCGCGGCGCCACTTCGATCAGACCGCGCTGGTCGGTGCCGCCGCGGCTGACCGCGGCAAATCGATAGCGGGCGCCGGGCTGTGACATCCGCACCGGATAGCGCTCGGGCCCGAACCGTATGACGCGATTGGCAAAGCGATAGCCGCCGCGATACGCAACCTCTGTATCGGTCTGCACCAAATGCAGCTCATGCATCAGGCGTTTGGAGGCGATGAACCCGTTCCGCGTGGGCAGATCGACCAGCTTGAAGGACATCTGCCTCAGTTCGAGCTGGGCCGCGCGGATAGCGCTCCAGACGGCGTGCTGGCCCGGCGCGCTGCGCCCCGTGTCCCCGACCGCGACGATCTGCGACGCGGCACAACAAACGGTCAGGGGGGGCACCGCGCCACCGAATTGCGCGCCAAGCCCCTGGATCAGGTGCAACAGGTCGATGACATCCGCCTCTCCGGTTGCCGCATCCCCTGGCTCCGGCCCCAGATCCGGGATATCGACAGGCCAGAGGTATATCACCCCGGCCAGCTCCTGACCGCCGACATGCTCCAACAGATCTTGCATGTCGTCCCGGCTGCCCCGGGCAATCTGATACTCGGTCGGGGACAGCCGGGAGAATGCCGATCCCGGCCTTACCGTCACGAGAGACATCAGCGTGTCCGGGGCCCGGTCCTTCAGCCCGTCGGCGATCCCTTCCGTATCCGCAAAAACCAGCCAGGTGGTTTCCTTCGCGACCGGCAATTTCGTTGTGCGCGGTGAAGCCCAGACACTGGTGTAAAGGAGCTGGTCTTGTGTCCGGGCACGCGGCCCCGCGACGGGCAAGGCCCGTGTCCGAAGGCCCGAAAGCTCCAACAACACCCCGCCATCCTTATCGTGGAGCGCAAGCGCGACCTCCGCGCCCCGCTGCCGGATGTGGCACCAGACCTCCGTGCCAAGCTTTTTGTGAAAGCGCAGCTGACCTATCCCGGTGGGCAGCGACACCGTGTCGGCCGCTGGCGCGATTGCCAATTGCAGGGCAAGGCCCGCCTGCAACGCCCCGTCAAGGAGCACGGGATGGGTATAGTAATCATCCGCCGTTGGCGTGTCGGTGCTGGCCAATCTAAGCTGAAACAGCCCCTCGTCCTCGCCCAGATGGCCGGCCCGGATACAGCGAAAGGAGGTGCCATATTCCAGCCCCAGCGCCTTGGCCTTGTGATAAAAGGCGGCGGCATCGAAATCGGTGGGGCAGCGCGCCCGGATCGCGTTCAGATCGGCCGTGTTCTGGTGTGGCGGTGCGGGGGTCTGACGGACATAGCCGGTGGCATTTCGGCCCCATGCGGCGTCCACCTCGCGCTCCCTGCTATAGATCTGCACCGCGCCGCTTGCCTCATCCAGGTGCAGCCGGATCATTGGCGTGCCGAAGGTCGGCAGAAACGTCTCGAATGTCAGATCTTCGATCACGGTGGAGGCCGCACGGTTTCGCCGCGCAACCAGCGCCAGCTCGACAAAGCCCGCGGCGGGAAACACCGCATCGCCCCCCACGGCGTGATCGGCCAGAAAGCCGTGCACCGCGTGGGTAAACTCCCCCTGCCAGGTGGGCGTCGCCTGATCCAAGGACCGCGACAGCATCGGGTGCTCGTTGGTGCCCAACCTGTCGCGCGCAGACAGCTCGGACTCGCTCCAGAACTCTTCGCGGTCCCAGGGATAGCTCAGCAAATGCACGCGATTTCCAGCCGGACAAGGCCGCTGCCATTCCAGATCCACACCATGGGCATAGATCTCGGCCACCGCAGAGGCGACCGCGATCTGCTCGGCCCGTTTGCGCCGGAGCGCGGCAACGCAGAACCCCTTGACATGTGCAGCCGCCATCGCCTCGACCAGCGCGCCTGCAAGAACCGGGTGCGGCCCGATTTCCAGGAACACGGTATGACCATCCGCAATCATCGCGGCGGCGGCATCGGCAAATCGCACCGTCTGGCGCAGGTTCTGCCACCAATAGGCGGCGTCCTGATCCGCACTCTCGATCCGCGCGCCGGTCACGGTCGAATAGAGTGGTGTTTGCGGCACACGGGGCGCGAGTGACCCAAGGGACGACAGGACCTCGTCCTGGAGACCGGCCATCTGTCGGCTGTGATAGGCCACACCCACGTTGAGCAGCCGGGCAAACCCGTCCCGCGCCTCGACCTCGGCCCGATAGGCGGCAAGGGCGTCTTCCGTCCCCGCCAGCGTCACCGATCGGGGGCTGTTGACAGCCGCGACATCCAGCGTGTCGGGAAGGTCTGCGCGCGTCACACCCTCCGGCTGGCCGACGGCCATCATCCGCCCCTGACCGAGGCGGGTCTGCTGCAGGCGACTGCGGTGCCATGTCACGCGAAACGCATCCTCAAGGCTCAAGCTGCCGCTTGCCCAGGCGGCGGCGATTTCGCCGGTACTGTGGCCAACCACGGCAGCCGGGGCGAGGCCATAGGCCCTCAGGACCTCGGTCAGCATGACCTGGATTACAAAATTTGCAGGCTGCGCATCAATCGGCGCGCCCATCGGATCCCCGGTCCCATCGGCGAACAGGGGCCTGAGTGACCGGCCCGACAGTTCCGACCAGATCGCGTCGCATTGCTCGAACGCCCTGGCCGCCAGCGGATCGCGGGCGATCAGCTCAGCCCCCATCCCCCAGTTTTGCGGCCCCATCCCGGTATACACAAAGGCCAGTTTCGGCGTGACGCGCCCGTCGGTCGGTGGCACGAAAACGCGCTCGCTGGCGTCACCGGCAAAGAAATTCTTCAGCTGCGTTTTCACCTGGGCAAGCTCGTCGCACACCACCGCCGCGCGAAACGGGTGATGCGACCGGTGTCGTGCCGCAGTGTAGCAGAGGTCGGGCAGCGCGGTTTCAGGATGGGCTCGGATGACCTGGTGCAGCTGTTTCAACTGGCGGATGAGAGAGGCATCGCTGCGCGCCGAAACCGGCAGCATCATAGGCCGTTCGGGCACAGGCACAGGCACGGGCATCGCGGCCCGCGCAGGCGGTTCGGCCAAAAGCGCATGTGCATTGGTGCCGCCATAGCCAAAGGAGTTGACCGCGGCCACGGCGCGTTCGGCCTCTGGCCAGGGCTGCGATTTTGTGGGGATCTTGATCCGCTGCGCCTCAAGATCGATCGTGTCCGGCGGGCTGCGGAAGTGCAAACTCGGTGGGATCTTGCGATGTTTCAGCGCAAGGGCCGCCTTGATCACCCCCGCGACGCCGGCTGCGGCCTCCAGGTGCCCGATATTGGACTTGGCCGATCCGATCACCAAAGGCCCCGCATCCGCCGGCCGTTTCCGTGCAATCGCGCGGGAGAGCGATTCCGCTTCGGCAGCGTCACCCGCCCGGGTGCCCGTGCCGTGCGCCTCGACATACTGCACAGCATCGGGCGTCACCTGCGCCCGGTCGAGCACCCGTTCCACCAGCGCCGCTTGCGCATCGACATTGGGCAGGGTGATGCCGTCGGTGCGACCGTCCTGGTTCACGCCGGTTTCCAGGATCAGCGCCTGGATCGTATCGCCGTCCCGCTCGGCCGCGCGGAGCGGTTTGAGCACAAGTACGCCCGCGCCCTCGCCACGGCCATAGCCGTCGCCACGGGCATCAAAGCTCTTGCAGCGGCCATCGGGGGACAGAAAGCCGCCTTTCGACATCGCGACCATGTAAGCCGGGCGGAACATCACATTCACGCCGCAGGCCAGTGCCGTGTCGCATTCCCCATTCCTGAGCGCCTGTACCGCAAGGTGCAACGCCACGAGCGAGGATGAACAGGCGGTGTCGCTGGTGATGCTGGGCCCGCGCAGATCATAGATATAGGACAGCCGGTTCGACAGCATGCCCAGTGTCGCGCTGACAGCGGTGTGGCTGGTGATGGCCTCGCGGTTCAGCGCATTCAAAAGGTGGATCTTGTTGTCGATGGTAAAGCCGCCGACGAACACACCGGTGGGTGATCCCCGCATATCGTCCGGCACGATGCCCGCATGCTCGAATGCCTCCCAGGTGACCTCCAGCAACAGCCGCTGCTGGGGATCCATCTGCGCGGCCTCTCGGGGGGAAATGCCAAAGAACCGCGCGTCGAATTCGCGGATCGATTCACGCAGGAACCCGCCCCGGCTGGTATAGATCTTGCCAGGCGTGGCGGGATCAGGGTCATAGAACCGCCGGATGTCCCAACGTTCCTTGGGAACGTCGCAGGTGGCGTCCACGCCTGCCTCAAGCAGGTTCCAATAAGCCGCAGGCGTTGCGGCGCCACCGGGAAAACGGCAGCCCATCCCGACAATGGCGATGGCTTGAGATGCGTGCACGCGCGGCTGCCCCCCGGCTCAGGATGTCCGAAATTGAGAGGATGGTAACATGGCCTCGACCCGCTCCGGCACGGCTAGCGCGGCGCCCAGTTGTCGGGCAGGTCCCCCGTCGGGGTCGACCCACCGGCCAGCCAGTCCGCCAGCGATTGGTGGGTGGCGGCGTAAACATTCGCGGCCTGATCCGGCCAATTGGCTTGATCGAACCGCAGCTGAACCCTGTGCAACGTCATATTGGTCTGGTTCGTCGTGTAATCGGGCTGGTTCTTGCCGCCCGAATGCCGTGTGGAGCGCATGACAACGTTCGATTGATACAGATAAGCGTCGATATCATCACCCGCGCTGAGCGTTGTCTGCGCAAAAAGGTTGGTCACCTGGTTGGTCGACGGGTTGCTCGAGGCCGCCGCCGCGATCGTCACAAGGCTCTGTCGGATGGTATCGAGATCACGCTGCGGTATGCCGACATAATAGCTCACGATCTGGTCAATGGCCTTATCCCAGCTGCCTTGTAGATCCAGCTGGATCAGATCGTTGATCGCGGCTGAATAGAGCGGGCACTGCAGCACCTGATTGACATAGGCGACGAACATGCTGGCAGATCCCAATTGGGCGGGATCCGACGGGTTATAGCCGGACTGCGCCTGGGCCAGCGTCATGATCATCGACGCCCCCGTGGCCGGGCTTTGCTTGAGCGCCTCGATCGCGGGATCGCCCGCAGGGGCGCTGGAATAGGCGGCGTCCTTTTCCAGGGCTTGTTGTGAATGGGCGCCTGTCAGGGTGCTGTTCAGCACCACAGGTGTTCCTTCGGCCAGGGACCCCAGGAGCCGCAGCGCCGGGTCCATCTCTCCTGTGTTGCCCCCCGCGGTATTCGCGGCCAGCCACCTGTCGAAATCGTCCTGCGCAAAGTCGGTCATGGTCTTTTGTCTCTTCTTTTGTCGGCCTGGGCATTTGCCCTGTCCTGGGACAGAGCGCGCCGATACGTCCTAGATCGTATCCGGGACCGGCGTACTAAAGCCTGCAACCCATTCCTTAAAAGTGGGTATCACATCGGTTTCCTTCGCGATTTCGGCGCATTCGACGCTCCATTGCTCGGGCTTCCATTTCAGTACCGCATTGAGCCCGTTTTGCAGCTCGACCCGGATCTCAAGTTTCTTGTTTCGATGAAAAGGCGGGGCCTTATATGTAGCGCTGACCAACCAGTTCGACCCTGTCAGGCTAAAGCCCAACTGGTCGGATGCGCTGATCTGGAAAAGGTAGATGGAGAACGGGCGCGTGGGCGTGCTGCCGTCCTGCCTTGCCAATTCTGCCTCCTCCGCAAACAGCGCCGCAAGGTCCTTTTGCTGTCCGTCCGGCATGCCGAAGGGCAATAGATCCACCGTCCCTTCGATCGCTGCCTCCACGGTCGTGTAAACCGCCGAGTTGCCGTGCAACTGGATCGCCGAGGTCACAAACAGCAACGGATTCGTCCCGATGGCCGAGGTGAAAGCATTGAACTCGGATGTGCTCGGTGGCTCCTGCTGCGGCTCAAAGCCCGCGGTTGCGCGCGCACCCTGGGTCAGAACGGCCAAAGCAGAGGCCGGAGCGGTGAAAAAGACGTCGGCGAAATTCTGGCTTTGGTTGCCAAATTCGTCCAGTGCCTTTCTGGCAGCCGCGTTCATTTCCCTGGCTTGATCCGCCTGGGTTCCTGCCAGACCGGCCCCTGACAGCACAACGCCCGCCGGAGGATCCAGCGCACGCAGCGCCGCCGCCTTTTCGGGATCGTGAAGGGCGCCCTTGGATTTGACATGCCGGACGCTGTGCGCCCTGTGCCATTGGGCGGCAGACGGCTCGGATTGATCGGTCATCGTTGTATCCACCTCCTCGCAGGTCCGAAACACCCGGTCAAAATGCGCCACGCGCGGTGGCGCATCCGCTTGACCCGACCCGGATCCCGGTCTTTATGGAGTGCCTTGCTGCAGCGCAGGGATCGGGCTGGTACCCTCCAGCGTGGTGCTGTTGCCGTTCACCCAGTCATCCAGGCTCTGTGACGTTTGACCGATGATCACCTTCACGGCCTCCTCTGTCCAAAGCGCGAACTTCAGCGTCAGCTTGATCTTGAGGACATTGAACTCATTGGATTTCATGTCAAAGCCCTTGCCTTTTTCCTCCTTGAACGTCGCGGTGCTGTTGTAGAGGAAGAACTGATAGGTATCGTTCGCGGTGTTGATCGCGTTCTGACAGAAGAGTGCGGTGGTCTGCTCGGTGCTTTCCTTGCTCGACGCCGCCTGGGCCAGGTTCTTCAGGCCGCTCACAATCGCGCCCTTATCCTCCGCCGCGATGCCTTCAAACGTGTCGGCAATCGCATCGATCAGCGTGTTCCAGTCACTGGTGGTACGCTCCATTTTCTCGTGATTGGCATAGTTCAACGTCACCAGCGGAAAACTCAGCATCTTCTGAAGATAGGCATCATAGGCGACGGAATTTGCATTGCTGTCCAGCAGAACCGGGTTCCAGCCGGTTGCCGTACGGGCCATGTCAGAAATATGCATCAGGCCGGTGGCGGGCGCATTCAGCATCGCTTGGACTGCTTCGTCGCTATTGGCACCGTATGTCTTCTGCGCTTCGTAAAGCGCCTGCTGCTGCTCCGGCACCGGCTGATTGCCGGTAACCTGCATCATCGCCGGGGTGTCCATTGCCCCTTTGGCCGCGTTCAGGATCGCCGTATTCTCATGCACCGGCATCGGATGCATGGCACCGTCTTTGTCGCGTATGTTGGTGTTTACGCTCGAAAGCCAGACGCCAAGTTTTTCATGAATGTCATCCATCGCAATGTTCCCTCTTAAGAATTCGATTGAAGACTAGTCCCTTCAATCCCGCCTCCACACTGACACGAAAACTCTATTCCAGGAACAACCATTTGGCGAGTAAATCTTTCGGCTTTCAAACTTTTTTGCTTAATTATATATTTTTAAAGAGAAAAAATTCATCTCACCAGCAGGACGACCGAAAGGCTTTGCATGTTGATAATTGGGGAAAACCTGCACTAGCCTGCCAGGAAACTCATGCGGAGCGGGCGATAGAACTGGCATGGACAGTGATGCAGCAAACCTTCAGGCCGCGCTTGAAGCTCTTTCGCGCCCGGATCTGCTGGTCGCTTGCCGTCGGATCTTGCCTGAGGATGGCGAAAGGTTATGGCCTGAAGAAGCAGCCCCCCTTCGCATGGCGGTCCCGAAAGTGCGCCGACAAAGCGGCGCGGCCCGAATCGTTGCACGGGACCTTATGGCGCGCCTTGGCCATCCGCCCGAAGCCATTCCGCGAACCCGCGGCGAACCACCGTGCTGGCCGGTCGGTTTGGTTGGCGCCCTTGCGCACGACTCTGATTTCGCCGTTGCAGCCGTCTCGAAAACCGGCCGATACAGGGGGATTGGGATCGACATCGAGCCGGATCTGCCCTTGCCGCCCGGGTTGGAGGCCGACATATCGACACCACAGGAACTGGCCCGCTACACGCCCGACCTGCTGTCGAGCAGGCTTCTCCTGGTAATCAAGGAGGCCGTCTACAAGGCCGTGAACCCAATGGATGGCATCCCTCTCGGGTTTCAGGATGTGAACGTAGATATTGGGGACATGACCTGCTGCACCACCAGCGGCTGGACCGTCTCGATCAAGACTGTCACAAGTCCAGTGATCTGCGCCTTGGCGGTGCTGGACAACGCATGACGGATCCAATCTGCGTCCTTTTGAAGCCTCCTGCAAAGCTGGTACGCCGATAACGGGGATCAGTCCGCACCGAACCGGCAACTGCGCACTCAAACGGCATGTGGACCTTTTCACCCGCTGGCATTGCCCCGTCCGCCCCCCTTGAGCAGTCCGATTTGCAAGCGCCTGCCCCGCAAGTGTCACAGAACGGGTCCCGTACAAAGCCGGAACCACTCGGCCCTAAAATCGCGGAGTCCAGGTGCAGTGCGGCACGGCGGTAGGACACCAGCTATCCTGCCCCACCCAATCGGACCGATCTTCTGCGCAAGAACTCCAGGGTAAAGAGAAGGGCCGCAGACAAAACGACGAGCAACGTAGCCACCGCAAGGATCGTCGGGTTGATCTGTTCGCGTAGCCCAGAGAACATTTGTCTTGGGATCGTGCGTTGTTCCGGTCCGGCCAGGAACAACACCAGCACGACCTCATCAAACGAGGTCACAAAGGCAAAAAGCCCGCCAGAGATCACACCTGGCCTGATCAGCGGGATCACCACGTCCCAGAACACTCTCACAGGAGAGGCACCAAGGCTGAGGCCCGCCACAAAAAGCGTCCTGTCAAATCCGCTGAGCGTGGCCGTAACCGTAATGATCACAAACGGAACGCCCAGTGCCGCATGCGCGATGATCAGGCCAGCATAGGTGCCGACCAGATTGAACTGGGTGTAGAAAAAGAACATGCCCGCAGCGATAATGATCAGCGGAACAATCATCGGCGACAGCAAGAGCGCCGTGATCAGCCGTTTGTAAGGCATCCATGGTGAGGCCAGCCCAACAGCGGCCAATGTCCCGAGCGTCGTTGCAATAAACGCGGCTGCAATCCCAATGACAAAGCTGTTCCAAATGGCCAACCGCCAGTTTTGATCATCCACGATCTCTTGATACCAGCGGAGCGAATAGGCCTCTGGATCCAGCGACAACATACCTTCGGTGAAGGTAAAGAACGGCTCGGCGTTGAACGACAATGGCATCATCACAAGGATCGGGACCATCAAGAACAGCAACACCAAGAACGCCACGACCCGCAGCGCATAGTGACCCGCGACATGCCAAAGCGTGAAATACTCAGGGAACTGTTTCATCATCTATCCCAGCTTGATGTTGTCAGTGCCGACAAAGCGGTCAAACAACCAATAGAGCAGCAGGATCAGCACCAATAAGAGCGATCCCAATGCCGCGGCAAGTTCCCAGTTATTGGATTGCTGCATGTGGAACGCGATAATATTGGATATCATCTGCCCATCAGTGCCACCGACCAAAGCGGGCGTGATGTAGTATCCCACCGAAATGATGAAGACCAAAAGCGCGCCAGCGGACAGGCCGGGCAAGCTCATCGGCAGATAGATCCTGTACCAGGCCCCCAAGGGCTTGCTTCCCATCGACATTGCAGCCCGCATGTAACTTTGGTCAATGCCACGCATCACGGCATAGAGCGGCAAGACCATGAACGGCAGCAAGATATGCGTCATCGCAAGGATGGTTGAAAACTGGGTGTAAAGCAGCTCAAGCGGTTGGTCCGTGATCCCCAGGGCAAGAAGTGTTGAATTGACCACACCGTTTGTTTGCAGCAGCGCAATCCATGCGGTGGTTCGCACCAGAAGCGAGGTCCAGAACGGCAGCAGCACGAAGATCATCAGGAAGTTCGCCCTGCTATCCGATGCATGGGCCATGTAGAATGCCAGCGGATAGCCCAAGAGGATCGTCAGCACCGTTATGATCAAGGCCATGCGAAGGGTCTTGGTGTAAAGCTTGACGTAGATCTGGGTGTCGCGCTGCACGATGCTGCCATCCGCCGCGCGCTCAAGATCGACAGAGGTCAGGTAGTAGCTCGATGAATAGGCCTGGCCTGCCACCTTGATCGCATTCCAAGTCGCGGGATCCGCCCAGCGTGCATTGGCCTCCCGCAAAAGGGTCGCGCCATTTGTGGCAATCTCGGCATCGTCAACGCGGCGCAGTCCGCGCGCGGTGGATTTGACGACACTGGACATGCCCGGCAGCGCGCGATTGATTTCATCGGCCAGTTGGCCCGATGTCCGCTCATTCGCCATGCGTTTCATGTCGGTCGCAAATTGGATCAGCACCGTATCGTCGGGAAGCTCTTGGCCAGACCAATCCTGCAACGCCACCAGGGTGTCGGGTATCAGATTTGCCACTGTTGGATTGTGGATGCTGCGATACAGCATCGTTGTGATCGGCGCGACAAAAGCAAAGACGATGAAGACCAGGAGAGGCGTCACAAAAAAGAACGCCTGCAGCTTCTGCCGACGCACCTCACGCGCCGCGTTGCGGGCGTCGGCAGGGGCTAATCCATGGGACGTGGCTGTCATGTGCGGATAGCTTGTATTCCCCGCACCGGACACCGGCGCGGGGAATCCTGGTTTACTGCAGCAACCATTCGTTGAACTTTTCACCAAGGCTTTCGCCGAAGTCGGCCCAGAAGACGCCATCGGCCTTTAGGCCTTCATCGAGATGCGCTGTTGGCAGATCTTGTTTCACGCTGTCGGGCAGCAACGCCTGCGCAGAACGACGGGTGGGACCATAGGCGACATCTTGCATGCCAGAGAGCGGCACCGTGCGGGTGGCGAACTTGATGAACTCCATCGCGGCTTCCATATTCGGGGTGCCGCGCATGATCGCCCAGACATCCAGATCGTAGACATGGCTATCCCAGCCAATTGCGAAGGGGGATCCTTCCTGAATGGCCGCGAAGATGCGTCCATTGGCGGACTGCACCATTTGCGCGCCACCGTCATTCAGCAGAACGGGTGCCTGCGACCAGCTATCGTACCAGACGATGTCTTCCTTGATGGTGTCCAGCTTGGCAAAGGCCTGTGCCTGTCCTTCCTCGGTCGCGAGAACCTGATAAACATCCTCGGGCGCCACGCCATCGGCGATCAATGCCCATTCCATGTTGACCTGCGGACGCTTGCGCAAACCACGCTTGCCGGGGAAGGCTTCGGTGTCAAAGAAATCGACGATGGTCTGCGGACCGGGGCCGTTCTCTGTGTTATAGGCAAAGACGATGGACCAGACGATGTTGCCGACGCCGCATTCGTTGGCCAAGGCGTCGGGGATGAAATCCTCGGCGGCGGGCGTGCCGTCGTCACCGTCCGGCAACACTGATTGGTCGATAATCTCAAGGTAACCTTCGGAGCACGCACGTTCGAGGTCGATCACTTCGACATCGACAACGTCCCACTGGATGTTGTTCGCTTCAACCTGTGCTTTCATTTCAGCGATGCCACCACCGTAATCCTCAAACAGGATATTCATGCCAGTTTCGGCCACAAAAGGATCGATCATATGCTCCTTTTGCGCAGCGCCATAGGCCCCGCCGAATGAGGTCACGGTAAGGTCTTGGGCCGCAAGGGGGCTGGCGGTCAGCGCCAAGGCGGTCAGTAACGTCAGATGCTTCTTCATCGGTATCTCCTTGTCCGTCCGGGTGTTTTAAAGGGCCCCGGCTTGCCCTGTCTTCGCTCACCCAGCCGGGAAGGCAATGCAGTCGGATGCCAGCCAAAGAAGCTGGGCTTCCGCGCCATCGTCAAACTCCGGTGCGGATAAATCGTTGAGGACTTTAACGATAATGTCGGTGCCATCAGGCAGCTTGAAGTAATAGCGAATAAAGTCGCCAACATAGATGCGTGTGTTGAACCGCACGGTCAGGGCATTGTCATGCGCATGTGTCGTGGGATGAATAAACAGTTTTTCAGGCCGGATCGACACGCGGCAAGCAGCGCCTTCGCCAAGTCCATGGGCCTTTTGTGCCACGATCCTCCCGCCATCGGTTTCAACCTGTGCGGTATCCCCGTGTATCGATTTGACCTTGCCAGGGACAAAGTTGTTTTCGCCAATAAAGTCCGCCACAAATGCATTGGCCGGGCGCTCATACAGCTCAGAAGGTGGCGCGCATTGCTGCACGACGCCGTCGTTGAAAACCGCGATCCGGCTGGACATCGACAGAGCTTCGGTCTGGTCGTGGGTCACATAGATCACTGTGAAACCAAGCTGTTTGTGTAGGCGGGTGATCTCGAACTGCATCTGTTCGCGCAGATTTTTGTCCAGCGCACCAAGCGGTTCATCCATCAAGATCAGCGTTGGCTCGAAAATCATGGCGCGTGCCAATGCCACACGCTGACGTTGCCCCCCAGACAGCTGACCCGGGCGACGTTCGCCAAACTCGGAAAGCTCGACCAATTTGAGGTACTTGGCCACCTGTTCCTTGATCTGCGCTTTGGGCATTTTGCGCACCGTCAGCGGATAGGCGAGGTTTTCTGCCACGGTCATATGCGGAAACAAGGCATAGTTTTGAAACACCATGCCGATATTCCGCTTATACGGCGCCGTGCGGTTGATCGACTTGCCCGCAATAGAGATATCGCCGGATGTGACACTTTCAAACCCGGCCAGCATCATCAAAACCGTAGTCTTGCCTGATCCAGACGGCCCAAGCAGCGTGATAAACTCACCGTCCCGCACGTCCATGTCAAAGCCTTTCACCACAAGGTGTTTTTGGTCATAGCTTTTCTTGACGTCATCGAACCGCAGGAAGATATCTGCTTCAAGGTCTTTCATATGCGTTCAAACACTTCCCCAAGTGGTTGTGGCGATCTAAGCAGGTGGTACGCTGTTTGACAATGACCTCCTGGTATCAGCCTGTGAGAACCGCCCGATTGCTGGTGATGGAATGATAGCGCCTTCACCAATCGCTTGCTGATGTTCCAAAACGGTGTGATCCTCGAAAAGCCCCTCAGTTCGGATTTGAGTCTCGGACAGAAAAGCGCGGGCTGGGTCGCGGGCACAGCCGAGAGGCTCGCCAGACCTAAGTAGATTTGGCTTCAGCCGGGTGCATGTGCGGCTGCGCCGCACGTCGGCCCGCATTTAAAAACCTCCGGGAAAGCGGACAACAATGAGTTCGCCTCATCAGTGGTTTTGGGTGCAGAGCGGAGCTGAACTGTATTTGCCCAGAGCTTGTGGCGCCCGAAAGTCGGGCGAGCAGGACAAAACAGACCATGGACCGTTTGTCCTGCTCCTGAGTTGCGGTTGGACCGCGAATTCTGAACAGCTACAATGGATCTCTGCCTAACAACCTGAAGTTACAGGGTTTAGGCAGAGAGACGTTGTGATTGTCCATCGCGCATCGCATCAGGACATGACCAATTGTTTTGGAGTCTCACGGGCCTTCGGACGGCCCTGATCCGAGAAATGAGTACCACCACGACATTGGCGGTCGGTGAAGTTCAGGATCTGAATGTCGCCCATATCGGGCAGATGACGCTCGATCCGATTGCCTCACGTGGCAAAGACCTCTTTATCGTTTACGCAACGGGCGTAGACCAAGAACCGGCTGCGCTCAAACCCTTCATCAGGCAAGACGTTGCGGAAGGCGCCAGCCGCCCTTCGCTGCTGTATGGTGTCGGTCGGCATGTCGAACATCACAAGAGTCCACATCGGACCATATGCTGACAAATGGGTTACGGTTGCGCTCAGTTTCCCAGCCCTGCCAAGGTCAACGGGTCCGGCCCGGCAGCGGACGGGCCAATCTACCTGTTTCAATGCTCTGACCCCGAGACGTCGCCAGTTTCATCAACGCGGCCGAAACAGGGGTCACCCCTTGCCCCGGCCGAAGTCCAAGAGCGTCATGGATGATATGACCCGTCCCATCGAAGATCGAAACAGCGGCTGAAATGTCCTCTGCAAGCACATGAGGTTGCCCCAAAAACCGTTCCCTGAGGGACTACGAAACGCCGCTTGTTGTGGCCTTCATGAAAGGTATCGAGGTACCTGCCAAAGCAGCGATTGCAGCGTCGGGAATACCGTGTCAGTTTGAGGTTGTGCCGTTTCCGGGCAACGGACGACAGGGTGAGTTCCGTTCAGCCATGGCAGCGATCCTGCCGAAGCAGCTGAACCGATAGCCGAACGGGTCAGATTCGACATCAAATGACCTGGATTTACCCACGCCGTGCTTACTATGTGCTTACCGTTACAGTAGACGCATTTGCAGAGATCAGCTAAGTCATTGAAACTATTGGTCGGAGTGGCGAGATTCGAACTCACGACCCCTGCCTCCCGAAGGATCGGGCCGGAACCTAACCCCCTGTATTTATTGTGATGCGTTACCATTTGACTGCTCCTTTGTTCACGTCTGTGATGGTCTATTTCCGGAAATGATCCGGACGTCAGATTGCATCCGCCGCCCCGCGCTGATGGTCCGGGTGGTGATGTCCATAGTTCTTTTCGAGCGTCTCGAGGGTCATGCCCAAAAAGCCGCAGGCGTCCCACTTGGGCGCACCCTTTTGCATGAGCCAGGTCGCGCAAGTGTGCCTCAGGGAGTGCGGTACGACTTTCCGGTCTCCCTCGGTCTCGAGGCCTGCTGCAACAACGGCGGTTCGAAACGCACGCTTGATATTCTGCAGGGACTTGCCGCGATGGGTGAGAACGAATTCGTCTTCCGGAAATCGCCTCCGCCTGCGCAACAGGTGTTTCTTTAGGCGCGCGGGCAGTCTCGAGCTTGGGCGCTCCTTCTTGGTCCGTCGACGCCCGACCGGGTTCCAGTAGATGATGTTGCTGTAGAAATCGATATCGGACCAACGCAAGGACAGGATCGCTTCCTTCCGCTGGCCAGTCAGCAATCCGATCCGGAGAAACAAGGTAAGGTGTTCGGTTTTCGACTCCGTTGGCACACCATCTTCCAAAGGGGCATCGAAACTTCGCGACGCTTGGATCAGCTTTATCGCTTCATCACACGTCAGGAATCGGATTCGCCCTTCGGGCTTCGGTGGAAGTCGAACGGCTATCTTGCGCGTGATCAGCTGATCTTCTTCGGCGCGTCGGATAGCGGTCGACAACAGGCTGAGTTCTCGTCTAAGCGTGCCGTCCTTGAGCCCCTTATCACCCCGGCCCTTTCGTCGCTTCTGGCAATACTCCTTGATGAGCGCATCATTGATATCGCCAACGGCATAACCATCGAAAAATTGGATGATCGGCTTGGCCGCATTGGCCAAGCGCTCCGGATCGGTGACGTCATCAAGCCGTTTTGCCAGGTAGTGCGAAATTGCGTCGGCCACATAAAATTCGTGCGGCTCAACTGCTCGATCCGGCCTAAAGCGCCTTAGCTTCCACTCTGCGAAGTAGAGTTCAGCCTGGTCGCGATCCCCAGTGCCAGTCGAGTGCTCGCGGCTGCGTCCCCCTTCGGTCCAATAGATGTACCAGTTGCCCTCGGACGGACGCTTGCGGTCGCGCTCGAGGCGCGGCGGGGATGATCTTCTTGGCATGCCTTCACCGTGAAATTGTCAACGTAACGCTCCCATGCGCCGGAAGGGATCTTCGGATTTCGGCGCCCAGGGGCTGTATAGATGTGGTCCAACATGTCTTCGCGGATCAGGTAGCGGACGTTGGACACGGGAATGCCGACGCGCTCGGCCAGTTCTTTGGGTGTCTCGAGATGCTTTGCCATGCTTCGCCTCCTCAAATCGTTTGCTCACAAACTAAGGCGAAAGAAATCGTTTTGCTTCCAGAATAAAACAAAACTACGCTGAAGGTATGTGAATCAAGCGTGTCGCCATCGTTCGTATCTAGATTTGATACAAATGACTACGAATGAGGTCAACACAAATACAAACGAAAGTTGAGTATGGCTGTAGTTGGCCTTGGAAATCGCCTTGCGGCAGTTCGAAATATGGCCCGGCTCTCCCAAGAAGAGATGTCGCAGAAATTGGGTATTAGCCGAAGTGCGTATCAGAACTACGAACGTGGCCAGCGAGACCTGACCGCCCATTTAATGTTGCAAATCTATGAGGTGTTCGACGTCGACCCGCTCTGGATGCTCGAGGGCGATACGGAAGATGGCAAGAACCGAAGGCACGAAGAGATCGCGGTCGCCTATCGCAAAATCGGAATCGCGGTCGAGCGCCGGATCATTGAACGTGGGCTGACTGTGATCCCCGAAAAGAAATGGGATGCCATCGAATTTCTCTTCGATGAGTTCATGAACACCGATGCCCTGTCGATTGAAGGCGGGGAACCGGAAACAACAAGAATCGACAGTGTATTGAGGCTGGTAAGCTGATGCTAAATGAAGAATTTCCCGATGATGTACTGAAACTACGCCCACGCAAGCTACGGCTTGGCCAGGATATTGAGCGCCTACTAGAAGGCGCCTGCCGGGCTGAAGAAAACTCTGAAAGCGACCGCCAAAAGAAACACCTGCGCCCGAACGCGGATAGCATCAATGCGGTTCGCTGCGCAGCCTGCGGACAGGTCGAGTACATCACGCGTGATTACTGCCGCTGCGGCCACTACCTCGCAGGCCAAGTCATGGACGAATATCTGGCATGGGAGCACGACCTAGTCGAGACACATGACCGGTTTGCTGTGGAAGCCGAAGAAAGGATGAAGCCGGTCAGGTGGGCAACCGTAGCCGCCATGCCCTTCTTGCTGTGGCCCCTTATTCAATCTTTGCTCAACAGCGGGCAGCTATCACTGACGACGTGGCTGTGGTTTGTCCCGGGGATGGTAATTCTTGGCCTGTGCGCTTTGACCGAGAAGGTTGTTACCAGGAAACGCAATGCCAGCGCCCATGTGGTCGAAAACGCCACCTTCGAACAATTTCTAACTGAACGCATTCCCGTTCCGAGCAACTAATTTCATATGAGCAAAACCCCACTGATCGACGAGTTCACCGCGCGCTGGAAAGACACCGGCGGGAGCGAGCATGCCAGTTACCAGCTCTATGTGATCAAGTTGACCGAGCTACCGGGCCCCGATCGGTCTAACGCTGGCACCAACGACCATTGGCGTCGACGGTGGAGATCTATTCCGCGCGCCGCATCGCCACTGTACCGCGGGCAGGTGCATCGCATTTCCGCAATGCAATCGATGGGTGATCCCGCTATGGTTTGCCAAAATGAACACAAGTGATTTCAAGGGTAAGGGGCGCATATGTCATCTGAACTTTCTGGCCTGATCCTGTCTCTCACGCCAGAGGATGGCTCCTCCATTGGCAACGGGGCAATGCTGGCGCGGCTGCGGGATCACATCCCGACGCTAACCGAAGAGGCCTATGAGGCCGCGCGGGATGCGCTGATTGACGACGGCACGTTGGGCCGGGGCAAGGGGCGTGGCGGGTCGGTCTATCGGGCGGATGTGGCTGATCTGGAACTCACGGCCCCGGTGGCGAGGGAACCAAAGGCCGCTACGGGCACCCGCAAGAAGACCAGCCGCAAGTCGGATGAACCGACCGAGGTGCTGTCTTACCGGCATGGCGAGACGCGCGTGAACAACCCCGAGGTGGGGATGGTCCATGCCGACACTGATCCCGACGGCGAAAAGACAAGCTGGCAATATGACCCGCATCTGGACCCGGTGCTGAACTTTGACAGCGCGCGCGGGGCGATTGAAACGCTGATTGACGCGGCACTTGCCAGTGATGACCCCGAGCGGATGAAGGACGCGCTGCAAGAACTCAAACGGTTGCAGGCTCCTTACCTGAATTGGACGGGCAAGGCGGAGAAGACAAGCTTTGAGGTCGATACCGTCTCGCTCCATGTCCATGAACGGGTGGACCCGGCGACGATCCTGGCCAATGCGGCCAAGCGGCTCAAAGGGGCGGATGCGGCGACGCAATGGCGGCAGCCGGACCTGTTCGCTGCCCCGTTCGAGAACCTGCCCCTGCGCCAGGCGCTGGATTTCTACCACCACGAAAAGGGCTGGTCGAACCGGCTTGTGGCGGGGGACAGCCTGTTGGTGATGAACTCGCTGCTGACCAAGGAGAGCATGGGCGGCAAGGTGCAGATGATCTATATCGACCCGCCCTATGGCATCAAATACGGGTCGAACTTTCAGCCCTTCACCAACAAGCGAGAAGTCAAAGACCGGTCAGACGATGACCTCACTCAAGAACCCGAGATGATCAAAGCGTTCCGGGACACCTGGGAACTGGGCATCCATTCCTACCTCACCTATCTGCGTGACCGTCTTATGCTCGCGCGGGAGCTTTTGACCGAAAGCGGATCGGTGTTTGTCCAGATTGGTGACGAGAACTTGCACCGCTCTACGGTGCTCTTGGATGAGGTTTTCGGAGCCGAGAACCAAGTTTCAGTCATTACATTTATCAAAACAAGCAGTCAGACATCCCAGCTTTTGGCAGGCGTGAATGACTACATCCTCTGGTACGCTAGGGACAAATCCAAGGTCAAATTTCGACAACCTCTTCGGGACAAAAGCGACCATATGGAGGGAAGTGGTGAATACGTTTGGCTGCGCGATGAAACCGGTAAAGAGCGAACACTTACCCGCGAAGAACGGCAGGACTTTTCAAGTGCGCCGAAAAAGGGGGCCATTTTCCGGCATGACAATGCCACAAGCCAGCGCCCGCCAGGTGATTTTCCTGTCGACGCTTTCGGGATCAGTGCCAGGCCTGGAAATCGGTATTGGACCACAAACCCCGACGGGATGAGGCGTCTAGTTCAAGCCAACCGAACAATCGCTTCGGGTACAATCCTCAAGTACAAGCGTTTCTTGAATGACTATCCGGTTCTACCAATTGGTAACAACTGGGCGGACACCGCAACCGGTGGCTCAGCATCAGACCCCAGATCGTATGTAGTTCAAACTGTTCCTAGAGTTGTTGAACGCTGCATGGTGATGACCACCGATCCCGGCGATCTGGCGCTCGATCCGACCTGCGGCTCCGGCACCACGGCCTTCGTCGCCGAGAAATGGGGACGGCGGTGGATCACCTGCGATACCTCGCGCGTGGCAATCACGCTGGCCAAACAGCGGCTGATGACCGCCAGTTTCGACTATTACGCCCTGCGCTATCCCCATGAGGGGCTGAAGGGCGGGTTCGACTATGAAACCGTGCCGCATATCACGCTGAAATCCATCGCCAACAACCCCGACATCGACACGATCTATGGCGAGGGTCATCCCAAGATCACAGCGGCGCTGGACGATCTGAACGCCGCGCTCAAATCCGCGCCCCCTCTGCCGATCAAGCCCACCCAGGGCTATCGCAAGGGCAAGCAGGTCTCGTTCCGCGATGGTGACGTGCTGGAGGAATGGGAGGTGCCGTTTGACCTCCCCACCGATTGGCCAGAGGCAGCGAAGGCCCCTTTCGACGCCTTCCACAAAGCGCGCCAGGCCATGCAGCGCCGCATGGACCAGTCCATCGCCGATCACGCCGATCAGGAAACGCTCTACGACAAGCCCCGCATCGACAAGACCAAGCTGCGCATCACCGGCCCTTTCTCTGTCGAGGCGGTGCCTGCGCCTACGGTATTGTCACTCGACGAAAGCCTACCAGCGGAGGAGGCCGACAGCACCGTCGCCCGCTCTGGCGAAACCTCGCGCCAATCGCTCTGGCGCGACGAGTTGTTGAAGACCGGCGTGCGCGGCAAGGGCGGCAACATGATGCGCTTTGCCGAGTTCGAGGTGATCCCCGGCACCAAGTTCCTGCATGCCAGCGGCTCGGTCGCCGATACGGGCGAGCGTGTGGTGGTGAGCTTCGGCCCCGAACATGCCGCGCTTGAGCAGCGTCAGGTCGAAGAGGCGATGAACGAAGCCTATACGCTGATGCCGAGGCCTGCGTTCCTACTGTTCTGCGCCTTCACCTTTGACCCGGAGGCGGCCAAGGACATCGACGAGATGAACGTGCCCGGCATGACCTTCCTCAAGGTGCAGATGAACACGGACATGCTAACCGAGGACCTGAAGAAGGCGCGATCCTCGAACCAGTCCTTCTGGCTGATGGGCCAGCCCGAAGTCGATGTCCGCAAGCGCGATGACGGGATGTGGGAGGTCGAGGTGCATGGCTTTGACTATTTCAACCCCAAGACCGGCGAGATCGAGGGCGGCGGCAAGAAGCAGATCGCGATGTGGTCGCTGGATCAGGATTACGATCAGCGGTCGCTGATGCCGCATCAGGTGTTCTTCCCCATGGCGGACGCCAAGGGCGGCTGGAACCGGCTGAAAAAGACGATCCGCGCGGAGTTGGACGAGGACCTGCTGGAACAGTTCCACGGCACGGTGTCGCTGCCGTTCGAGGCCGGGGACAACAAGCGGATCGCGGTGAAGATCGTGGATGATCGAGGGATCGAGTCCCTCAAGATCGTCGCGCTGGAGGGATAAAGATGCCAATCAAGAAGAGAAAAATACGTACTTCAATACGCCTTGAGAATGTCGGACCAATTTCTGAAGCAAAAGTGGATTTGGGCGACCTGACGGTTTTGGTTGGGCCGCAAGCCAGCGGTAAGAGTGTTTTCTTGCAAACGCTAAAGCTCGCGGCGGACCGAAACCATGTACTTGGGGTTTTTGAGCAGCAAAACGTTGTGTTCAACAGCGATCCCGCCGCGGTGATCAACGGCTTTTATGGTCGCGGTATGGCAGGCATGTTGAACGACAGCCCGCACGTTACATGGGAAGGACAGCGCTACGAACTTCAGTCGCTTACCAAGTTTAAGAAGCCTAAATCCACGCAGACTGAGAGACTCTTTTACATTCCTGCACAACGAGTTGTTAGTTTGCCCTCTGGAGTTTCTCAAACCTTTGGGAACTTCAATTTCGGTGATCCTTATGTGCTTCGCTATTTCGCGCATCAGGTTCATATCCTGCTCCAAAACGAATTCGGTTCGACCGCGCAACTGTTCCCAGCGAAAGGTCGGCTCAACGAGAGTCTCAAAGGGCCAATTGCTGAGAACCTATTTGGCGGTGCGCAGCTAACCGTAGAGCCCAAGGACTTTACCAAAACCCTGACGCTGGAAATCGACGGCTTATCTGAGGGGCTTCCCTTCCTGGCTTGGTCGGCTGGCCAGAGAGAATTCGT
The DNA here is from genome assembly GCF_021404545.1 of Aestuariivita sp. Lineage (GTDB taxonomy): Bacteria > Pseudomonadota > Alphaproteobacteria > Rhodobacterales > Rhodobacteraceae > Aestuariivita. Next base: position 58,627 of record NZ_JAAWWD010000006.1, on the reverse strand, counting down.
ACCTCTTCTTCTGGGACTTTATTGGCTCTGTCCGGCAGGGAAGGTCTCCAAACGCGACAACATCGAATGGGTTGTCATCGAAGAGCCCGAGATGGGGCTCCATCCTCGAGCAGTATCTACGTTCTTACTCTTAGTCTTGGAGCTATTGAAGCGCGGGTACAAAGTGGTGATTTCGACGCACTCCACGGTAGTTCTCGATCTGATTTGGGCGCTTCGCCAAATTCAAGAGTGTGGTGGAACAGAGTCTGACGTGCGCGAGCTGTTTGAACTGAATTCGAATCCTACGACCAAGCAAATCGCAGAGAGTTCGCTCAACAAGGATTACCGTGTGTACTTCTTTGAGCGAGGCAAGGCGGCTCAAGAGATTTCGTCTTTAGACCCTGGGTCAGACGATGAAGCGGTTGCTAACTGGGGGGACCTAAATGGTTTCGCTGGACGCTCGGCAGATGTTGTAGCGAAGGCCGTCACTAGGGCAAATGCTAAGGCGGCAAAGAGATGACAGCATTTTTGGATGCCGCCAACGCAGCCGGGCTCGATGGCGAAGCTGGTAAACAAGCAATAAAAGCCGAATATCGAGGACAAGTCAGTGTCAGGGGTGCCGCTAGTTTTTCGGGCAGTGTTGATCTTGACGAGCATTTCAAAGCCGATGAACCCAACGGCAACCGATGGGACTATGGTGTCGGCTTCACGGTTGGAGATGAATTCGCATTGTGGATCGAACCACATCCCGCCAGCGGCTCTGGTGAAGTCGCTGTGATGATTAGAAAACTGGAGTGGCTGAAGGCTAAACTGCAAACGCCCGATTTTGAGGATTTAGCCGATTTGACACGAGCGGCCGAGGCAAAAGGGGAGATACCATTTCGATGGCTCTACAAGGGCAAGACGAGCTATCGCACGGGAGGCAAAGAAGCCAAGCAACTCGCCCAAAAGGGTCTGAGATTGCCAGAGCGAAGCATTCAGGTTGGTTGAGAGATGTCTTTGATCATTAATCGACCTTGGGAGCGGCCTGCGCAGCATTGGGTCCAGGGCAAAGGCGGCAAGCTGGAGATCAAGCCGGAGCGGCGACCTGCGAGCTATGAGGTCTTTGACGCGCGCAACAACACCAAGCGCACCGAAGTTTTGGCCATAGTCAACACGATCCGCGATCGCGTAGATCAATGGCGCGAGGATGGCTACCCCGGCGTAACCATCGTGACACGCAAGCTGCTGGAGCATTGGCATGATGAGGATGCGCGCCAGTACCCGTTCTACTTCTGCCAGTTGGAGGCGATTGAGACGCTGATCTGGTGGGTCGAAGGCGCGGAGGCTTACAAGCAGGGCATTCATGTGCCTGGCGATGGAGGTGCGTGGGAGCGGCTGTGCAACAAGATGGCCACCGGCGCGGGCAAGACCACGGTGATGGCCATGATCATCACCTGGCAAGTGCTGAACGCGCTGACCTATCCGAAGCGGAACAAGGATTTCAGCCGCGCGGTGTTCATTGTTGCGCCGGGGCTGACTGTCAAGGGTCGACTGCAGGTGCTGATGCCGAGCGAGGGCAGCTACTACGACGAATTCAACCTCTGCCCGTCTGAATCGATGCGTCAGAAGCTGAACCAGGCCGAAGTACTGATCGAAAACTGGCACACGCTGATGCCTCTGAAGGAACAGGACCGTTCCGTCGTCAAGAAGGGCAAGGAATCCGACGAAGCCTTCACCCGCCGTGTCCTGGGCAAACTGGCGCCGCACAAGGACATCATCGTCATCAACGATGAAGCGCATCATGCCTACCGCAAACCGCCAGAGGTAAAAATTTCCAAGAAACAGGCGGCGGATCAGGGGATCGATCTGGATGAGGCGACCCGTTGGATCGAGGGGCTGGACCGCATCCACAAGACCCGTCGGATTCAGCGCTGCTTTGACCTCTCAGCTACGCCCTTTGCTCCTACCGGTAAGGCCAGCACCGACACAGCGCTTTTCGACTGGATCATTTCTGATTTCGGGCTGAACGACGCGATTGAGGCAGGGCTGGTAAAGACCCCGCGGGTGGTCGTGCGGGATGATGCGCTACCCGACTCCCGAACGCTGCAATCGAAACTCTACCACATCTATCGCGACAAGTCGGTCTCGGAAGACCTGAACCGGGCCAAGGCAAAACCTCACGAAGCGCTGCCAAAGCTGGTGCAGGACGCTTACACTTTGCTCGGGGCGGACTGGCGAGAGACGACAAAGGACTGGGCCGAAGCCGGGCATCACTCACCGCCGGTCATGCTGACGGTCTGCAATCGGACAGAGACAGCGGCCCGGATCGAACACTACTTCAACCAAGGCGACGCGCATTGGCCTGAGCTTCAGGCCCCGAACAAGACCTTGCGCGTGGACTCAAAGGTGCTGGACAAGGCGGAGATCGGCGAGGCGGCCACTTCCGACAAAGCTTACGATCAGAGGCTCCAGGACATCGTCGAAGCATCTGATATTCCGGAAACCCGCAAGCGGCACTTGGGTGGCCTCAAGAAGGAAGAGCTGCTTCGCGAGATCATCGACAATGTCGGCAAACGCGGTCAGGCCGGCCAAGACCTGCAGAACGTGATCTCGGTGGCAATGCTGTCCGAAGGATGGGATGCAAAAAATATCACCCATATCATGGGTTTACGCGCCTTCACATCGCAGTTGCTGTGCGAACAGGTTGTCGGTCGGGGCCTGCGGCGGGTTTCCTACGACACCGACGAGAATGGCCTGTTTTTACCTGAGTACGTGAACGTCTTTGGCGTTCCCCTTTCAATCTCCGAAGCTGGGGAGTCCGGTGAAGCCCCACCTCCGCCTAAGCCAACAACACAGATTGAAGTCATTCCTGAACGCGCCAATCTGGAGATCAAATGGCCGAACGTGGTTCGTGTAGAATCCGTTGTCCGGCGCGAACTCGCTGTCGATTGGTCGAACGTTGACACGCTGACGCTTGATCCTGCCTCCACGCCCATTAGCGCAGACTTGGCCCCTGCTCTGGGCGGTGCAACAGACTTAGGCAAAGTCTCTTCAATTGACTTAGAAAAGCTCCCGGACGGCTTCAGGCTTCAACGCCTCGTGTTTCAAGCGGCCCGAAAGGGATTTGCAGGTTTGAGCCATAGCTTCAAAGGTGCGGAGGATTTGCTTGCCGCGCAACTTGTCCGGGTCGTCGAGGAATTCATCGAGTCTGGATCGCTGGAGATTCCGTCGCTTTTTCATTCCGACCCTCTGAGGCGCCGCATACTGATCGCGTTGAACATCGACCTGGTAGTTCAACACCTGATGCAAAGCGTTTTCGAACAGAACAGAACCAAGTTGACGCCGATCTTCGACGAGGAAAACCCAATCGGTTCCACGGGACAAATGCGCACCTGGTACACGACCAAGCCCAATTTCCCTGCTGTTAAGTCACATATTAGCCATTTGGTGGGGGATTCCTCATGGGAAGGACATGCCGCCAATGTGTTCGAGAGATCGAGCGATGTTCTAACCTACGCAAAGAATGATCATCTAGGATTTCAAATCCAATATCTTTGGTCAGGTTCTCGCAGGCGCTTTGTGCCAGATTTTTTAGTGAAGTACACAAGCGGGAAGATGTTGGCTTTGGAAATCAAGGGCACCGACAGCCCTCAGAACAAGGCGAAACGCGATGCTTTGGCCGAGTGGGTCGACGCCGTGAACGAAGTTGGTGGGTTTGGGCAATGGTCTTGCGACGTAGCTTTTGAACCTAGCGAGATAGAAGACATAGTTCGGCGCAATGACTAGAACATTTTCGAATGCGGGCGTTACGATGGACGGTTGACCTGTGGCAAGTAAAGATGTGATTTTTCAACGGCTTCTTGAGCGTGGATTTTATCCACGCGAGCTGCCTCCTACCTTCAGAACCGTCAAGTTCGGATCACTACTCGCCTCGAAACCGGCGTATTTGAAACCGCAGAAAGACTTCTCTGGTGAGACTGTTTTCTTGGATGGAGCAACCTTCCAAGGCAACCACAGAACCTTTGGTGTTATCAATCCAATAAACTACGCACTGCTTTCGGAGTTCTTGGCCGAGAATTGGTCAGATGTCGAAAAGGTCATGGCAATCAGCCAGTTCTCCGCATTCAAGGTCGTGTTTCCAGACAATGTCACGGTAGGCGGTCGGGCGTTTCAGAGATCGTCGTTTTCAGGGAAGCTCAAAAAACAAGCATATCTGTCAAGCGCTTACCCATCTGTCGTACATTTGGACATCAACAGGTTTTACGGTTCCATCTACTCACATTCGATCCCTTGGGCTGCCTTGGGGAAACCCGAAGCCTTGAAGCAGCATAAAGCTAAAACACTCGAAAAGCATTGGAGTGCCGAGCTTGACCGTTTAGTCAGAGCCTGCAACCGAAATCAAACCATTGGCATTCCAATTGGCCCTGACACCTCACGTGTGGTTTCTGAGCTCGTGTTGTCTCGTATCGATCATGAATTGAAGAAGAATGGGCCGGGTTTGAAAAAGCGGCAGGTGTTCCACAACATCGACGACTACGAGATCGGTGTTGAAAACACCACGGAAGCAGAAAGGGTGATCGCCAGATTCGAAAAGGAAATCAGAAAGTTCGAACTGAGGAGCCACGACGGAAAGACTGGGGTAATTTCAGGTGAATTGCCCGAAAACCTCCGCTGGGAACCCAAATTCAACCTTTTGAAAGGGCTTGAAGATGAGGAGTTCTTAGATGGTTTATTCGCACTGTTGGCCAGTGAACGCGACGCGTACCCTGGCTCGAATGTCGTCGGCTACGGCCTGAGCCGTTTTGCGAAAAAGATTGCTTCTTGCTCTGACAAAGAGCTGTCTTTGCGCCATCTTCAAACCTTGCTCTATTCCTCACCACGCTTTGTAAGTTGGGTGGCTCCTTTGTTTGTTGGTCTCAAAGGAGGCGACGACCTTGATCAACCGCAGAAAAGGATGCTCCGGTGGGGTGTGGAAGAATGCTCCCGAAGGCATGATATCGTTTCGCTTTTGTGGTTTCTATATATGCATCTTCAATTTGATCTAAAGCTGTCGAAGGCCCTCAAGAAACTCTGCTTCGAGGTCGAATCCGTGTTGGTCGACTTGGTCTTGGCGCATGCTGATCACAACGGGCTCGTGAAAGGCGGATTCGCAGAGGCTCTTGGTCGATATCAGAATGCAAGTCTTGGTTCCTCGGCATGGTTATTTCTATATGAATCAGAGGCGCGCGGATGGAAATCAGCTGTCAGCGCTAAAAAAATTGGTCAGTCCGAAGATCCAAAGAAGTTTTTCAAGCTGATGAACGACAATGACGTTCACTTCTATGACGTCAGCGCGTTCGGGGTTTCTGCATTCCCTTGGAGCCTTGGCGAAAATGACTTCTATCCAAGTCATGAAGACACAGAGGATTGGCTTGATTTCGATGAGATCGATGTCGGCGAGGACGAGGACGAAGACTACTTCTTCTACTAACGAATGCGATAAGGCGCTGCAATTCTGGATGGTTCAAATCGAGTTGGCGATTTCTGTAACGAATTCTGTTAGTGGCCCAAACTCATACCGATCCGCCGCCCGCAGCGCAGCGATGTAGCGCGCGCGGTGGTCGCTGTCGACGATGAGTGTCCCGCCTCCTGACCAATCGAGGAAAATGTCTGGTTCAATCGTAGCCAGGTATGCATCCGCCATGATCCTCGCCCAGCGTCCGTTGCCATTGGCGAAGGGGTGCACCCATACCAACTTGTGGTGGAAACGCGCGGTGGCTTCCAGCGGCTCGTAGCTGCCGTTCTGGCGCCAGTATCGGGCATCGTCGAGGCAAGTGCGCATATCGGTGGATATTTGCCAGACCGGCACGCCGATGTTCTTCTCGGTCAGGCGATAGACGCCTGCCCAATCCCAGACCTGGCCGAACAAACGCTTGTGGATTTCTCGGGCAGCATCGTCGGTCAGAATGTCGAAGGACTTGGGCCGCCGGTCCAGCCAGGTGAGCCCTTCGATGATGTTCTCACCCTCCAGCTCGTTCAACTCGCCGCGCGTGGTGATGTGCTTGGCCTTAAGGCCAAGCAACTCGTCGGGCGTCAGAGGTGTCGCGCCGATGGGTTCGTGCAGCTCCAGGGTCACTTCCAGAAGTTCTTCGGCATCTCGCGGGCGATTTCGCTGGCCAGTTCCTCGATCATCTCTTCTTGGCTGCGCAGACCCTCGATCTGCTCTTCCAGGGCCATATGCGCGCGGGTGCGCTGTATGATGCGCTTGGCTTTCTTTCGCGCCTGGGCCATGACGATTTCCTCAACCGGCCCTTCGCGTGGGATGATCGCGTAGACAAGTTTGCCGCCCATGGCTTCGGCCATCTTTTCGAGCTGGTTCAGGGAGATGGTTCCGGCCTGCTCGTTCTGGATCGAGCTGTAGACGCTATTGCGGGATACATCCAGCCGCTCGGCAAGGGCCGGCGCACTCATACCGATTGCCTCCTGGAATGTCGCAATCCAGCCGCCCAATGGATTAGTGAAGGCCTGAGCCATCTGGGCAGCTAGATTGATCTTGCTTTCAGCTTGCCGCTGTTTTGCACGTGAGACGGACATTTGCCAACCTGTAGCTTTGCATCTTCGTATGATTTGTAATATCTAAATATGGCAAAAATTTGATTCTTGCAATGCCCTAGTATTGCAATATGAGCTACTGCGCCAAACCATAGCTTGTCAATTTTTGCTATCTGGCATTGTCGGCCACATTCGCAACGGCGCTTGCCGGTATTAGCACGTTCTCCCCAACCATAAGCTCCTTGGCATCCAGACCCAGTTCGCGGATCACATATCCATTGCTCCGCTTGCGAATATTCCGCATGTAGCCGTTCGCTGCGGCGTCCATAAAAAGGCAACGGATGTTCTGGTAATCGCCCCAAACGCCCGCGATGGCAATGAGCGGAACGCCTTCGGGCAGTCGGTCCACCTTCTTGAAGTTGCGATAGTCGATGCCGTAGTCGCGGGCCTGATGATAGCTCATGGTGAAGTAATCGTGTACAAAACTCATTGGTTTTCCTTTCTCGTTAACGTCCCAGGCCATGGCTGTGGCCTCGTTCGATCTGCAATTCGTTCAGCTCTGTCTCAGCCTCTCTTCGGCGTCCCTCGCTAGCCTCAAGCTCTCGTTCAACTGCGCGTCCAGCGCGCTGTAGGTCGCCGCTTTGTTCAACAAGTCCCGCAAGGCCGTCATTGATGCGGCCTGCGAACGAATGAGCAAGGTCACGCAGTCGGCCAAGCCAGCCAGTTGTGTCTCGATCCTGTTGGTCGAGCGTGTCTCCAAGCCGCTCAATTCTGCGGCTGAGGTTTCGCAGGCCGTCACCAACCGCTCGACGCAGGCGAGCAAGTCGCGTTCCAATGCTGTCAGGGGCGTCGTCATTCATCTCTCCTCGATCTTGATGCAGATGACCGGCGACCCCGCCAGCGTGCAGGTTTTCAACTCGGTCTTGGCGGGGTCCAGCGTCAGCCAGGTCTGTTCCCCCTGGTCGAACCGCGTCAGCCCCAGTTCCGTCAACTCCGAGCGTGTCAGCAGGGACGTCCAGAACCAGCTCGCGGCCATCATCGAGGCGATCCCCGTCGCGATCAGACCCGAGATCACGTAGGGAGAGATCGTCAGCCAGCGCTTGATCTGTTCTGTCCGCGTCTCGAACAAGCTCCTGTTCTCGTTCAGGAAGTTGCGCGTATCGCTCTTGATGATACGCTGCGCGTCGCTCGCAATGATCGTCAAATCGCTCCTGAAGCTCTCCAGCTGGGATGCCATCGAGGCGGCGTAGTCCCGGCGTATCGTGTCCAGCTCTGCGTTCAATTTCTCGCTCAGCCGGGTCGGCTTGCCAGTCTTCATGGAAAATCTCTCCTTTCAGGCGCCAGCGTTCGCCGGTCTCGGGGTCTTGGGCGGTCAAGTAGGCCTTGCCGACGCGGGGAAGGTCAAAGCCCGCATCGGCAAGGGCATCGAGCATGCTGGCGCGATCCTCGATCAGGCCCATGGAAATCTGATCGAGGATCCACGCATGCAGCTCGTCGCGGCCTTGGGCGCGGGTTGGGGCCTCGATGGTGTCACGAACCTCCTGGGCGCGTTCCAGCTCCATCGGATCGGCCCAGCCGTGGCGCTGGTTCATCAGGTCGCGCAGGCTGTCATAGGCGTCCTGGTAGCCCGGCGGCGCGATGTTGAGGCTGCGTCCGGTGGTCAGCTCAAGGCGCGGGGTGCAGAAGTGCAGCTCGACGCGGTCTTCGTGGCTGTGACGGACCCAGAGCATGTCGAATTGCTCGCCGTCCAACCCGGCGAAGGCCAGCCGCTCGAAGGCGTCCATGACTTCGGCTTGCTGAGCATTGCTGGGCGCGTCCTCTGCGGCAAAGCTGATCACGCCTGCGCGGTAGGTCCACTGGTGGCGGCTGGCGTCGATCAAAGCCTCTGTGCGGGTCGGATCACCGCGCAGCGCTTCGGGCAAGGGATCGCGCGTCACGGTCAGGGGCTGGCCGTCGGCATCGCGGACCAGGTCGCGGTTGCCGTCATAGGCCAGCACGCGCTCGGCCACGAGGTAGCAGACCGGCCCCGCGCCTGCACCCTTGCCGCTTGGGAAGAACTTGATCAGCACCGCCGCGCCTCTTCGAGGAGTTGGGCGAGCTGGCGTTCGATCACCAACAGGCGGCGCGCAACGGTCAGGCTGTCGAGGTCGGTGCGGCCCACCAGCATCGCGCGGTTCAACCAGCGTGCGATCTGGTTGAGGTTGCCACCGATGCGCCCCACGGCCAGCACAAGCGCCGGATCGACGCGCGGCACGGGCTTGCGGCGGCGCGCTTCGGTCAGGCCAAGCGCCTCGCGCAGGAGCGTTGCGGCGGGCAGGCCTGCTGCCTCGGCCTTGGCGCGCAGTAGGGCCTTCTCGGCTGCCGTGCAACGGAAGACGAAGGTCTCCGTCAGCGGCTCCTTTGCGCGGGCTTTTCCCGCGCCGGTGGGGTTCGAAGGGGAGGCTTGCCGCCCCTCGCAAGGTCCCGTGGCAGAAGCGCCAGCGTATGACATGGGTCGCCTTGCTGTTTCCTCAGACCGCATGGCGGTACTCCACGGTTGCCGACGTGTCGCGGATCAAATCTCTCAGCAATTGGAGCTGATCCTGCCATTCAGCGCTGCCCACCGGGGCCGGTGTTCGGGCAGGAAGCCAGAAGCCCAGGTGATGCTCGTGCGGCGATAATGGCAGGCTGCGTTCCAACGTGGTCATGCCTTCCCTGGCCAGCCGCTCATTCCAGTCCCGAACAAAGCAGATGCCCCTCGGGACAAAGACCAGGCGCTGGCCGTCCAGGGCTCGTTCTGAGCGCGTTCCGCCGGATTGCCCTTCATCGGGCAAATCCGGCGCGGACGCGCGCCCTTGTTCTTTTCTAAGTTCTTGTTCTCTGTTCGGGGGGCGATCCTGTCCCCCTTTGCCGGACAGGTCTGTCCCGCTTTGCGGACAGGATTGTCCCCCTTTGGCGCGGCTAAGCGGGACAACCTTGTCCCCCTCCCGGCGGCGCTCGGTGGCCCGTTTCAGGGCCGTTTCGGTCGGGCAGTAGCGAGAGGAATTACCCTTGTTGGTCCCGCGTTTGACGGTCAAGTAACCCGCCGCCTCGACCTTGTTCAGTGCGCGCTTGACCGATTTGGCGTGCTTGCCGATGGCCGCGCCGATGGTCTCGAAAGACGGGCGGCTCTCTCCGGTTTCATGGTCAGCATGGGCAAGCGCCAGGTAGAGCGCTACGCGCAGGGCGTTATCGTCCAGCTCGTGGTCGGTGACCATTTCCAGCAGGTATTGCAGCTTGATCTTGCAGAAGGGGAGAACCTCAGACATCGGCCCCTCCCGCGATTGCGATCGCGTCCGCGATCTGGTATCCATTCAGTGCAAACTTTTCGATTTGGCCGTTGACACGGGTGCCAGCCCAGTCAGCGGCCGTTCGGTTTCTGAGGGGGCTGGACTCACCGAAACCCGCCTCAAAAGCCGCATAATCCGGATCAAATCCGGACCGACCCTCAACGAGGGTCATAGCTAAACGGGTTAAGTATCTGGAATTATTGGTCGGAGTGAGAGGATTCGAACCTCCGGCCCCTGCCTCCCGAAGACAGTGCTCTACCAGGCTGAGCTACACTCCGACCGTGGCGCGCGGCATAGCTGAGGCCTGGGGCTTTGGCAATCCCCGAATTGGGACGATCAGGAGGCGATACAATCAGGCGGATCTCGCGCCGCCCAGCACGTGGCAGCGCCCCTTGACCCAAGGCATGCGATACGGCGCGGCATCCCTTGGCCACCGAATGCCCCGAAACCAGATTTCGGTCATCTGACTGTTTGCGCAACCCAACGCAGGCCAACACCGCCAGTTCGGAGCAATCAGGGACTTGGGCCGGGAGAGATAAGCGGCGCAGTTTCACGGCAGGCGCGGCACCGCCCCTCTCCTCAGGCTGGGAAAACGGCTCCATCGCCTCGAATGGTGTCAGAGGCTCGCATCCAGCGCCGCCAGAACCGCATCGCCCATCTGGGACGTGGTGACCGGCTCCACCCCTTCCTCCCCCAACAGATCCGCTGTGCGCTTTCCATCTGCCAGAACCTGCTCGACCGCACGTTCCAGACGATCCGCCTCACCACCGGCATCGAAAGAATAACGCAGCGCCATCGCAAAACTCAGGATACAGGCGATTGGGTTGGCCTTGCCCTGCCCCGCGATATCGGGGGCCGAACCATGCACCGGCTCATAAAGCGCCTTGGGTCGGCCATTGGCCATCGGCGCCCCGAGAGAGGCCGAAGGCAGCATACCCAACGATCCCGTCAGCATCGCCGCCAGATCCGACAAAAGATCGCCAAAGAGGTTATCGGTCACGATGACATCGAACTGTTTGGGCCAGCGGGTCAGCTGCATCGCTCCCGCATCGGCATACATATGGCTCAATTCGACCTCTGGGTAATCGGCACCGACGCGGGTCACGACCTCGCGCCACAGAATACCGCTTTCCATCACGTTGGCCTTTTCCATCGAGCAGAGCTTGTTACCCCGGCGCATGGCAAGCTCAAAGGCCGAGCGCGCGACCCGGTCGATCTCGCTCTCGGTGTAGCGCTGGGTATTGATGCCCACGCGTTCGTTGCCTTCCTCGATGATGCCGCGGGGCTCTCCGAAATAGACCCCACTGGTCAGCTCTCGCACGATCATGATGTCGAGACCCGCCACCACATCCTTTTTCAACGACGAGAAATCGGCCAGCGCATCAAAGCATTGGGCCGGGCGCAGATTGGCATAAAGATCCATCTCCTTGCGCAGCCGCAAGAGGCCACGCTCGGGCTTTACGCTGAAGTCCAGGGCATCGTATTTCGGACCACCGACAGCGCCCAGCAGGACCGCATCAACCTCTTGCGCGCGCGCCATCGTGTCGTCGTGCAATGGCGTGCCATGGGCATCGTAAGCTGCTCCGCCAACCAGATCCTCGCTTACGTCAAAGGCCATGCCACGCTTGGCGCCGTACCAGTCGATGATCCGCGTCACCTCGGCCATGACTTCGGGACCGATGCCATCACCGGCCAGGATCAGAAGCGAGGGGTTTGCCATGAGGATCTCCTTAAGAACAGTTGCATGCGGCCTATCCCGCCGGGGCCACAGGGTCAATATCATGGGGTGATCCGATCCGCGCGGGATCGGTTTATGGAGGCCTGTCCGATGTGTCAAAGACGGATGTGGCGGCCAACGCCTCGCGCCACTTCAGGCACCTGCCTCAGCCCCGGCGGCCCACACCCACCAAGACCACGCCGCCAAGGATGATGGCCCCGCAACCAATCCATGTCGCGATACCGGGCGTTTCCGTAAAAATCACAGCGCCCAACACCGCCGAGAAAAGCAGCCAGGAGTAATCGACAGGGGCAACGACCGAGAGCGGTGCCGACCGGTAGCCGCGAATGGTGCAGTATTGCGCGAGAACGCCCAAGGGCCCCAACGCGACACAGAGCAGCGCGGCCTCCCAAGAGGTAGGCTGCGAGCCCGCATATGCTGGCCACGCCATCAGGCCAAGACCAAATACAGTGACATAGAGCATCACGGTGAACGCACGTTCCGCCCGCCCGAGGACGCTTATGAGCACGCCCTCTACCGCAAAGAGTGTCGCACTTGCCAGTGTGGCCAGAGCAGGCAAGACTGACCAGCCGCCTTGAAAGGCGCCTTTGCCGAAGAGGATGATAGAGACGCCCGCGACAGAGACGACCACCGCGATCCAGTGTCTGGGGCTGACGCGTTCCTTCAGGACCACCATGCCGAGCAAAAGCGCAAGCACGCCATAAAGCATGCCGATTGCGGTTGCTTGGATCAACGGCATATTGGCGGACGCCCAGGTAATGGCCACGGCGGCGCCGCATCCGCTGACCGCTCTGGCAAAATGCACCAGCGGCTGGTTGCTCCGATGGGCACCGATCCCGCCTTGGCTCGGCACCAGAACCAGCAGCGTCAAAAGCGCACCGAAATACCGCAACACGGTAATCTGAAACGGATCCAATGCCCCATCGGCGAACTTGCCAGCGGCAAAAATGAGTGTCCACAAGGCTGTGCTCAGCAACACCCAGAGGATCGCCGGAAGATACGCCATTGGTGAATGTATCCTGGATTTCCACTTGTTCCTTGCGCAAGCTAGACGCACCTTTCCTACATCTTTCAAACGACAAATCATGAGTCTGGATGAGGTTTCCTCATGCATAGATCTGGCAAAATCTCCTTGAACGCCATTCGTGTGTTTGCGGTGGTCGCGGAATGCGGCAGCTTCAAATCCGCCGCCGTCCGAATGGGCGTGACGGCCGGTGCGGTCAGCCGACAGGTGCAGAACCTCGAAGCGGGGATGGGAGTTCTTCTGTTTCACCGCAGGAACAACGCAATCCACCTGACGGAGACGGGCGAGACCTTTCTGCGTCATGCAGGTCCGGGTCTGGCGATGCTTGACCGTTCGATAGAACGCGCAATGGGCGACGGCAACGACTTGACAGTGCAGGTTCCAACGACGCTGGCGACGCGATGGCTGATCCCTCTGCTGGAGGGGTTCAAGACCCGCTGGCCCGAGATCGCGGTCAGGGTAGAGACCTATAACAGCCCCGGCATGCCGATCCGGCGGCGCGCCGACGTGGTTATCGCCTATTGTCCAGCGGCTGCGTGGGGGCGCGACACCGAGATACTTCTCGAGGATCGCTGCCGTCCCTACCTGTCTCCGGGACTGTTGGCGCAAATCCCCGATACTAGCGATCTGGCAAACATCCCCGCCTTGCAATGCACCACCGGGAATTGGGATTGGACCGCCTGGCTGACTGACGCGGGCATGCCGGATGTCCAGCTCAGATATGCAGGGCATTTCGATCTCGATGACGTCGCCCTCCGCGCGAGCATCGGCGGTATGGGAATGACCCTGGCGCCGCAGTTCATTATCCGGGATGATGTGGACGCTGGTCGGCTATGCGCGCTTCCAAATGCCGCCGAGGGCCTTCTTGGATATTATACGCTGCACATCGAAAAACCCGTCACCGGCGCGACGGAGGTCTTTACCAAGTGGCTCAGAAAGCTGAAGTAGGTTCGCCGGTTTGGCCCTGCTTCAGTTTCCGGCCTGATCTGACCGCCCTCCGCACAGCGCCTCGGACAGCCCCTTGGCCAATCCGGACCAAACCCGATCCACACGCGGCGCGCGGCGCACCGCCCGATGGGCGGTCAGCCAGACGGGGAGGCGCGGGATTTTCAGGCCCAAGTCCAATTCCTCGACCCCTGGATCGGCGCGACCGACCGCAGCTTGGGTGAAGCCGATGCCACAACCCGCGCGTACCAGTTCCCAATAGGCAGGATGGTTGTCGCAGCGAACCGCGAAGTCCTCTGGGCCCGCCGACCAGCCAAGCTCGTGCATCCTGTCGATGATCAACGTCGAATGATCATATCCGACCAGATCATGCTCCCAGAACTCAGCAATCGTCTCGGGCAGACCGCGGCGTGCGATATAGCTGTGCGCGACAAAGGCCGCCATTTCCAGATCCGCCACATGGCGCGCCACCAGTTCCAACTGATTGGGGCGGTACATGCGGATTGCAATATCGGCCTCCCGAAACAACAGGTTCTCGCTGCTGTCATTGGGGATAGCGACAAGCTGGATCGCCGGATCTGTCTGCCGGATCTGGGCAATGATTGGCGGCAGAATATAATGGGCGACAAAAAGGCTGCACGCCACGCGGACGGTGCCTGTCTCGGTACCCGCTTGCGCCTCGGCCCTGAGCGCGATGGCGGCCATCGCCGCGCGCATCTGCTCGGCGGCGGGCCGCATCTGGGCCCCGATTTCGGTCAAAGCCAAACCGCGCGCGTGGCGGTGAAACAGCTCCACCTTCAGCCGGTCTTCCAGGGCTCTGATATGGCGCCCGATGGTTGGCTGGCTCTGCCCCAATTGCACGGCGGCAGCGGATAATGAGCCTGTTTCGGCCACCGCGAGGAAGCTTTGAACATGAGACCAATCGGTGAATACCAGATCGCGATCCATTCATTATTGAATACATAGGCTGCACCTTCATGCAATTTATTTATCACCAAAGCCGACCGATACTGCCAGGATCGAAATTCGCCACAAGGGATCGACCTTATGACACAAACCGTTCTCATTCTTGGCCGGACGGGCCGGTTCGGACGCAATGCCAGCGATGCCTTTGCCGCCGCGGGTTGGACGGTGCGCGGCTTTGACCGTGCCCGCGACGACCTAATGCAAGCCGCCCGGGGCGTGGATGTCATCGTCAACGGCTGGAACCCGCCTTATCCCCAGTGGGCGCGCGTCCTGCCCGATCTGCACGCGCGCGTGCGGGCCGCGGCCAAGGCGTCGGATGCGACAGTGATCTTGCCCGGCAATGTCTATGTGTTCGGCCCTCACACACCGATCCCCTGGGGAGCGGGCAGCCCTCATGCCGCAACCAACCCGTTGGGCCGCCTCCGGATCGAGATGGAACGCGCCTATGAGGGTGAGGGTGTCCGCACCATTTTGTTGCGTGCAGGCGATTTCCTGGATACCCGGACCTCGGGCAACTGGTTTGATCAGATCATGATCACGCGCCTGAAAAAGGGGCGGTTCACCTATCCCGGAAATCCCGATATCCCGCATGCTTGGGCGTATCTGCCCGATCTGACCCGCGCCGCCGAAGCGCTGGCCCGGATGCGCGAGAGCCTGCCCCGCTTTGCCGACATCCCGTTTCTCGGCTACACGCTGACCGGTCATAAGATCGCAGGCATGCTGTCTCAGATCACTGGACAACGTGTCCGGTTGAGGCGCATGAACTGGCTGCCATTGCAGGTGGCGCGTCCGGTTTGGCCGCTGGGGCGATGCCTGCTGGAAATGCGCTATCTCTGGGACACGCCGCACAGCCTTGACGGCACCCGATTCGAAGGGATCTTGCCTGGCTTTCAAAGGACCGAAGCCGAGGTCGCGCTGCGCACCGCGATTGGCAAATCATAGACCAAATGCGTCTCTAGCGCGCCAGGTCGATATCCACCCAGACGAGCCTGTGGCGACTGGCGGTCGACGCCGCCTCATGGCCAGGCTGCCCGACGTCAGGCCAGAACACGCCCGCACCCACAATCCTCAGATCGGATGCGGGCAAGACGTAATCCACCCGGAGACGCCCCACCCCCTCCCAATCTACGGTGTCCTGCGCGTTCGGACCCTCATGCCCTTGGTCCGGTGCCGCCGCCGCGCCTGCGCTGATCGGCTGCGGGTCTTGCAGACGCGGATCGTCGAGCAAGGCTCGCAACGCCTCGTGCCTCCCCTCGCTGTCGAATGGATCGAGCGTGGCTGCACCGGCGATCACGAATGGCCCTTCGGGCACTGGTCCCATATCGCCGTTCAGCAAATGGGTCCACAACCGGATCTCATCGGCATTCCGATGCCCGTTGCGATCCTCGGGCCCGTCAAAGACCGGTGGGCTGGCATGAAAGGTCATCACGGTGATCTGCTTGTCCGCCACCGCGATCGGCACAACCCAATGACCCGAGGACGACAGCCGCTGCACCGCCGCAACCTCTGCCGTTGGAAACGGCGTGCCGTCGGCGGTGACTGGGCGCGCGGCGCCGGGCAAATCCGCCCAGAGCAGCGACGTGAAATCGAGCACGGCGTCACTGTCGATGGGGTAACGTGACACGAGCGCCATTGCCCCCTGACCATAGAAGCGACCGAACCCCTGGGCATCCGATCCGTCCCCTGCGCGCCCGTCGCCATCCAGATCCAACCCGGTTTGCGCCCCCCGGTTCGTCGGCAATGCCAGGCGGTGCGGATAGGCGGCACCCGCCTCGGCCAACAAGTCGGAGAGGGCGGTCAACGCCTCAAGCCCAAAATCATAATCCAGACCTTGCAGCGCCAGGATGTCTGGGCGCACGGTTGCGATCACCTCGACAACGGCGCCGATCTGCGCGTCCTCTCCGCGCCTGATATCGCGCAGCAGGAGGCCCGGTCCATCCCGGGTCAGCTCGGCATTGAATGTGGCGATACGCAGCGTGTCTGCCTGCGCGCTCATCGGCCAGCACAGCGCCCCCAGGCACAGCGCGAGGCGCAGCCTCATGCGGCCTGTACGCCCTCGGCCTCGGCCACGGCATAGGCCCGGCGGCGCTTTTCCTCGATCAGCGACGCGATACGGGCCATCGCGATGCCGCGCATGATCATGCTGGCAGGCATGAACGCCCAGGCGCAAATCGTCCACACCAGCACATTGGCATCCGCCAGCCCGGCGGGATCGATCAGACCCGAACTCAGCTTGATTGCCGCGGGAATAATAAAGGGCAGGAGCACGCCAATAATGATGTTGACGCGCGCATCGGTGTAAAGCCTGTCAACCACGTCGCCGCCTGCCGTGGGATCGAAAAGCGGCAGGTTCGTCCAGACATTGAAAGCGCCGTTGCCGGTAGGCCAGCCCTTGACCCGCACCGCCAGAATGAATGCGATGATCGCCAGAAGGCAGATCGCATAGCCAACACCGGCCGCCGTTCGGACGCTCGTGAACAAATCGGCAGACGCGTCCGCAGGCAGCATCAAGACCAGAAGGCGCACCGGCGAATACGGAAAATCGAGCGTGTGCCCCACCAGCGCGCCGATACCGGCCAGGGCGGATGTAAACTCTGTCGAATGGATCGCGTTCTTGGCGATCAGGGTCAGCGTCACAACCGTGCCCGCAAAGGCAAGAAACCGCAGGCGGTTGAGCGGGGGTGCGTCCCGAAACTCCAGAATCGATGGAAAGACGGTATGGTATTCGGAAAACACGAAGATGCCCGCGACCAAGGCGATAAACACGATGATTTCAGGGCCGTTCGAGAGAGGACCGGTCAAAAGGAGCGCAGGCGTCGCAATGGTTGCGGCGATCAGTACCGCACGCAAAAGTGCTCCGGGGATCCGTCCCATCACGTTCCGCTCCTTTTCAAACTGGACAGGCGCGATGCGTTGCCGCGCCCTTTTCCATTTTGATGCCGCACGCACAGCTCTGCGATTGCGGTCTGCCTCAATTTTGTCACATTTGTGCCTTGTTTCAGCCGACCGCTCAACAGTGCAACCAGAAGGCCTCGGGATTACGGCAAATTCGTGGAGAAACTGGTGCGTCTTTGCATCAAATCCCACAAAGAAAGCGCTGAGAAACTGTGCAAACACAACATCTTGTGTCGCAAGGCCGATGGACGGCAAGACATCCGTTAATCCAGCGGTGCAAAACAAAGGCGGCCCCCGGCGGATTCTGCCGCCGGAGGTGCCCATCCATGACGTCAGACCCAGGGCCGGTCTGCGGTCGCCTTTGCCTCGAAACTGTCGATTGAGGCGGCTTTCTCCAGCGTCAGGCCGATATCGTCGAGACCGTTCAGCAGGCAGTGCTTTTTGAAGCTGTCGAGTTCAAAATGAAACACCTCGCCATCCGATGTGGTGACGGTTTGCGCCTCGAGGTCGATATCCATGCGGGCATTGGCACCCTTTTCGGCGTCTTTCATCAGCACATCGACCGCATCCTGTGGCAGGGCGATGGGCAGAATGCCGTTCTTGAAACAGTTATTGTAGAAGATATCGGCAAAGGACGGTGCGATGACGCAGCGGATGCCGAAATCCTTGATCGCCCAGGGGGCGTGTTCACGCGAGGATCCACAGCCGAAATTATCCCCTGCAACGAGGATCTCGGCTGAGCGATACTGCGGCTGGTTCAGCACGAAACCGGGGATCTCGTTGCCGTCGTCGTCATAGCGCATCTCGTCAAAGAGGTTCACGCCCAGACCCGACCGTTTGATGGTTTTGAGAAATTGCTTGGGGATGATCATGTCGGTGTCGACATTGACCATCGGCGTCGGGGCGGCGATGCCGGTGAGGGTGGTGAATTTGTCCATCGTCGTATCTCCTTGAAGGGTGGCGGGACAAGTCCCGCCCTACGGGGTGCGGTAGGGCGGGACTTGTCCCGCCACCCCCCTGTCACATCATCTCGCGCACATCTGTCAGCCGACCCGTAACGGCCGCCGCCGCCGCCATCGCGGGCGACATCAGATGGGTACGCCCGCCGCGTCCCTGACGGCCCTCGAAATTCCGGTTGGATGTTGCCGCACAGCGTTCACCCGGGGCCAGCTGATCGGGGTTCATCGCCAGACACATCGAACAGCCCGCAAGGCGCCATTCGAACCCGGCCTCCTTGAAGATATCAGCAAGGCCCTCCTCTTCGGCCTGCAGCCGGACAAGGCCGGAGCCTGGTACCACCATCGCGCGCAGGCCGTCCTTGATCTTCTTGCCCTTGAGGATCTCGGCCGCGGCGCGCAGATCCTCGATCCGTCCGTTTGTGCAGGAACCGATGAAGACGGTGTCGATCTCGATCTCCGCAAGCGGTGTGCCCGGTTTGAGGTCCATGTAGTCAAGCGAGCGTTGCGCGGCGCCGACCTTGCCGCCCTCAAAGCTGTCGGCGGCAGGCACGACGCCGGTGATCGGCAGCACGTCCTCGGGCGAGGTGCCCCAGGTCACGACCGGCGCGATGTCTTCGCCCTTGATCGTCACCACCTTGTCCCACTGCGCGTCGTCATCGGAATAGAGCGTTTTCCACCAGGCAAGTGCGGCTTCCCACTGCGCGCCCTTGGGCGCGTGAGGGCGGCCCATCACATAGTCAAAGGTCTTCTCGTCCGGTGCGATCAGCCCAGCCCGCGCGCCGCCTTCGATGGCCATGTTGCAGACGGTCATCCGGCCTTCCATGGAAAGATCCCGGATTGCCTCGCCGCAATATTCGATCACATAGCCGGTGCCGCCGGCGGTTCCGGTCTCTCCGATCACCGACAGCGTGATGTCCTTGGCGGTCACACCCGGGCGCAGCTTGCCGGTGATTTCGACCTTCATGTTCTTGGATTTTTTCTGGATCAGCGTCTGCGTGGCCAGCACATGTTCAACCTCGGACGTACCGATGCCATGGGCCAGCGCACCGAACGCGCCATGCGTCGCTGTGTGGCTGTCACCGCACACAACAGTCATGCCCGGCAGGGTCCAGCCCTGTTCGGGCCCCACGATATGGACGATACCCTGGCGCACATCCGACACAGGATAATAGTGAATGCCGAAATCCTTGGCGTTCTTGTCCAGCGCTGCGACCTGGATCGCGCTGTCTTCGGTCATGTTCTTGGGGTCGTCGCGCCCGGGCGTGGTGGGCACGTTGTGGTCGGGCACCGCGATGGTCTTGTCGGGTGCGCGCACACTGCGCCCTGCCATCCGCAATCCTTCAAAGGCCTGCGGGCTGGTAACCTCATGCACCAGATGGCGATCGATATACAGAAGGCAGGTGCCATCGTCGGCCTCGTGCGCGACATGGGCATCCCAGATTTTATCATAGAGCGTCTTGGGGGACATGGGTCTCTCCCTGGATGTGGGTCTTGAAAAAGCGGTCGTGGCGGGGGTGCGCGTCAGGAACGGGCCAGCACCGTGAGGATCGCGCCGTAGAAGCGTTCGCGCAGCCGCGCGCGATCATCCATATCAAAAAGCCAAGCCATACTATTGCGCTTACGTCTTTCCGCGAGTCGAGGCAAGAGGCGCGCACGGGACAAAAAAAACCGCGTGCCCGGTGATCCAAACAATTTTAATGATCGTATGACGCACATGGAACAATCATTGTCACCGCTCTTTGCCCTGTTGATCGCCACCCTCATCCTATTGGCGCTTGGGGTTCATGCCGTGTCGGCCGGGGATCCGGAATATGGATTGCAACTCCTCCCCCTGCCACCGGCGCTGGAGGCATCAAAGCACTAGGCAGACGCCGACTTGTCCGGTCGATCATTTGCGGGCACTCTGACAGACAGAGGGGCGCATGGACGAGCAGGCCACACCGGAAATTCAAAGTCTGACCCAAATGGCATTGGACCTTTGGGGTGACTTCCTGCTGTTCTTTCAGGGCATCATCACGCCCGGCTGGCGACAGAATCAGATCCTGATCATCCTGGCGCTTGTCGCGATAGCTTGGCTATTGCGCTATATCACCGATCCCCGGATCGAGGCCTGGGCCCGCACTAGGGAGGGCTGGGCCAAATGGCGCTATCGGATGCTGGTGCAGGTGCGCCGCCGGTTGATTCTGATCTTTTTCGCGATCAGTGCCTGGACCACGTACTTTGTCATGCAGGAGGTCACCTGGCCCTCGCGCAGCTATCTGATCGGGCTGGCCGCGACGCTCGCCACGGCCTGGCTCTTTATCGCGTTCGCCGCGCGCCTGGTGCGCAATCCGTTCCTGAGGCGGGTCGTGAAATGGGCGGTCTGGATCTATGCCACGCTTTACTACCTCAACCTGGTCGAACCGGTGTCGGACTTCCTCGACAGTCTGGCACTGACTGTGGGCGAGGTGCGGATCTCGGTCCTGACTGTGATCGTTGGCTTTGTGGTGATCGGGGTGGTGGTGACGGCTGCGCGGCTGATCTCCCAAACCACGGCCGCCAATATCCGCCGCAACGAGGATCTGTCGCCCTCCATGCAGGTACTGGCGGTGAAGGCCATTCAGGTGATCGTCTATGGGCTGGCAATCATCGTAGGCGTGCAATCGCTGGGGTTCGACCTGACGGGTCTTGCGGTTCTGTCGGGCGCCATCGGCGTGGGCTTGGGCTTCGGTCTGCAAAAGGTCGTCTCGAACCTGGTGTCGGGCGTCATCATCCTGCTGGATAAATCGATCAAGCCCGGTGATGTGATCTCGCTGGGCGACACATTCGGATGGATCCAGACGCTGGGGGCGCGTTATGCCTCGGTGGTCACCCGCGATGGCAAGGAATACCTGATCCCAAACGAGGATCTGATCACCGGACAGGTGGTCAACTGGTCACACTCCAACGAGTTTGTGCGGCTGGATATCTATTTCGGCACCGCTTATGGCGATGATCCGCATGCGGTGCGGCGCATCGCCATCGAGGCCGCGCAAAGCGTCGACCGTGTGCTGACAAACCCAAAGGCGCCGGTCTGCCATATTGTCGGGTTTGGCGACAGCAGTGTGGATTACATCCTGCGGTTCTGGATCCGCGATCCCACGCAGGGGCTGACCAATATCCGCGGCAATGTCTATCTCGCGCTCTGGGACGCGTTTGAGGATAACGGCATCTCGATCCCGTTCCCGCAACGCGAGGTGCGCGTGCTGGGGCATGAGGTCCTGCCGGACTGATCAAGGCGGCTCAATCGGTGGGCACCAGCTCTCTGGTCAGTTCGGAAAGCTGTCGGGCCCGTTCGGCTTCGGCCAGTTCGATCGCCCGACGGCTGCCATCCAGGGATATCGACCAGACGGTATCGCCGATGCGCAGCTCCCACGCGGTCGCGGATTTGAAGAGATCCACATCCTCATCCGTGATCGGAAAGGAATAGGCCTGACGGCCCGAACCCACCGGGGCGGTATCGAGCTCTTGCGCGCTCAGGTTCCGCTCGAACCGCTGCCCGCTGGGAGAAACCAGGACAGAGGTCAGGCGCTCGGCCGGATCAGGCGTGGGCAGAACGATCGACACGACGCCGTTCTCTTCTGGCAGGCCGAGATAGAGCATCGCAAAGATCTCATCCGCTTGGATGACCCCGGCCCCGTGCAGCCCGGCGACCCGGTCCGCAAACAGAACGCTCTCCCGGGTGATGTAATGCCACCGGTCGATGGGCTGGGCCTGCGACGCGGAAACTGTAAGGCCCCAGACAGCCGCTGCCGCCCGAAGGGCGTTGCCCACAGTGCGCAGCATGACATCCTCCCCCAAATGTCCCAACTCAAACCCGGGACCGTAACGCGCCCCGCGCCATTGAGCAACAATACCGCCGGATTGAGCGCGACGCGTAAACAGTGTTGGTCGATTCATTGAAATGTCACGCCGGTCTTGCTAGCTTGGGGCTATGGACGGCGCGGGATTGTCCCGAGCGCATCACAGGAGGACGGTAATCTGTCGATCCATACAGAGGCGGCACAGGCTGCTGATGACACGGCTGCACGCAGAGGTGCGAGCCGAACCGAAGCCACCAGCGAGACGCTGCTGGCCTCCATTCTTTCGCAACTTTCCGACGACAAGGCCGAGGAGATCGTGGAGATAGATCTGCGCGGGAAATCGGCCATTGGCGACTATATGATCATCTGCTCTGGCCGCTCCACGCGCCAGGTGGCGGCGATCGCGGAAAAGCTGGTAGACCGGGTCAAACAGGAGTTTGGCCGGATCGCGCGGGTCGAAGGCAAGGATACCGGCGATTGGGTGCTGATCGATACGGGCGATGTGATCGTGCATATCTTCCGTCCCGAAGTGCGCGCGTTCTACCAGCTGGAGAAAATGTGGTTACCTGCCGGAACTCCGGCGAATTGAGCCCGGCGCCACGCCGGATAGGGCGGAATGCGGATCCATATCTGTGCGGTTGGCCGAATGCGCCGCGGGCCGGAAAAGACACTTGTCGATGACTATCTGACACGGTTCGACCGGACCGGGCGATCCTTGGGTCTGAGCCTGGGACGTGTGGTGGAGCTTGAGGACCGCAAAGGCGGCGGCAAGGCCGCCGAGGCGGATCTGTTGCGCGCAGCCGTGCCCAAGGGCGCGGTCCTCTGCGCGCTGGACGAGCGTGGGCGGGTGATGACCTCTCCGGAGTTTGCGGATATGACCGCGCGCTGGCGCGATGACGGACACGGCGATCTGGCGTTTGTGATCGGCGGAGCCGACGGGATCGCCCCGGAATTGCGCAGCCAGGCGGATCAGCTGGTAAGCTTCGGTCGGATGGTCTGGCCGCACATGCTGGTCCGCGTGATGCTGGCCGAACAGATTTACCGCGCAGCATCGATCCTTGCCGGGAGCCCTTACCACCGGGTGTGATCCAGCGGCGCGCGCGATGCGCGCATTTCTTTTGATAATTTGGCGAGTGGGTGAACCGCAGTTCGACTGACCGGAGCAGCACCCGTGACCTCGGGTCCGTTCAGAGCGTTTGGACGGCGATCAGCGCAGGGATACGGTCCTGCGCACACGCCAGCCGTCGATGTTGCACCGCGCCTCGATCTGGATTTCCGCCGTGCCCGCGGGTATCCGCACACCTGACAATGACCGCGTGAAGGGTTGTTCGGTGACATGCGGGTGATGCAAGACGCGCAAGCCCAGTTCATTTCCCGCCATATCGAGGACCCGCCAGCTATCGGCATAGTGATCCCAGCCCGTGTCAGGGTGGCTGAGGGTGATGTCAAAACGCCAGCTATCCCCGGACTGGGCTACTGTCACAGCCTCAATCGCGGGCGGGTCAGCCAGAACCGGCACGGGTGTGGCGAGAAGCAGGGTTGCCAGCAGATATCTCATGCGCGCAGGCTATCTTGTGCAGCCAAGAACGACAGTCACTTTCCTGTGGGTTGGAGAATTGACTTGCTTGTCATAAAAATTGGTAATATATTTTTACCAAATCCTGGATCAGGAGGAAACCACCATGGAAATGCCCGTCCCGAACCCCGCTGTGCTGGCGCGCAAGGCGCGACTGGTTGAGCGTTTGCAGGCAGTGCTTCCAAAGGACGCGGTGATCCATGAAGAGGTCGAGACGCGCGCATACGAGTGCGACGCGCTGACGGCTTACAAGTGCCCTCCGATGGTGGCGGTTCTTCCCGCCTCGACCCGGGAGGTGTCTGAGGTTTTGCGCATCTGTCATGCCGAAGGGGTTCCCGTGGTACCGCGTGGTTCGGGAACCTCCCTGGCTGGGGGCGCCTTGCCCACCGCCGATTGTGTAATCCTGGGTGTGGCGCGCATGAACCAGGTTCTGGAGACCGACTATGAGAACCGGATCATCCGCGTACAGACCGGGCGCACCAATCTGAGTGTCACCGGTGCTGTCGAGGAAGAGGACTTCTTTTATGCCCCCGATCCGTCCTCACAGCTGGCCTGTGCGATTGCGGGCAATATCGCAATGAACTCGGGCGGGGCTCATTGCCTCAAATACGGTGTGACCACCAACAATCTGATGGGCGTGACCATGGTGATGATGGATGGCACCGTGGTCGAGATCGGCGGAGGGCATCTTGACGCCGGGGGCCTTGACCTGCTGGGCGTGATCTGCGGCTCCGAAGGGCAGTTGGGCGTGGTGACAGAGGCGACCCTGCGTATCTTGCGCAAACCCGAAGGCGCACGCCCCATCCTGATGGGCTATGACAGCAACGAAGTGGCCGGCGCCGTTGTGTCGGATATCATCAAGGCCGGTGTCCTGCCAGTGGCGATCGAGTTCATGGACCGCCCCTGTATCGAGGCCTGTGAGGCCTTTGCCAAGGCGGGGTATCCGATGTGCGAGGCGCTGTTGATTGTCGAGGTCGAGGGATCCGAGGCTGAGATTGACCTTCAACTGGGTCTCATCAAGGACATCGCCGCGCGGCACGATCCTGTGGAACTGCGCGAGGCACAGGATGCGGACGAGGCCGGGCGCATCTGGCTGGGACGCAAATCGGCCTTTGGCGCGATGGGTCAGATCAACGATTACATGTGTCTTGACGGCACGATCCCGGTCTCGTCCCTGCCCTACGTGCTGCGCCGAATCGGCGAGATGTCTCAGGAGTTCGGTCTGGATGTGGCCAATGTGTTCCATGCGGGCGACGGCAATATGCATCCGCTGATCCTGTTTGATGCCAACAAGCCCGGCGATCTGGAAACATGCGAGGCATTCGGGGCGGAGATCCTCAAACTCTGTGTCGAGGCCGGAGGCTGCCTGACAGGCGAACACGGTGTCGGGATCGAGAAACGCGACCTGATGCTTGTGCAATACACCGCTGAGGATCTGGAAGCGCAGATGGCGGTAAAGGACGTGTTTGATCCCGCGTGGCTGTTGAACCCGGCCAAGGTGTTCCCACTGTCCGAGAGCGAGAGCCGTCGGGCACACAAGATCGCGGCAGAGTAAAGGGGCCGCTTCGCCTTGGCGCGATGCGCCTCACCCCCGGAGTTTATTGGGCAAGATGAACACGATGAGACCTGAAACGGAGGCCGAACTGGCCGAGATTGTCGCGGGCGCAACAGCACCCATGGCCGTGATCGGCGGCGGAACGCGCGGGATGGCACCCTCAGGCGACCGCATCACCACGACCGGTCTGTCCGGTATCACGCTTTATGAGCCGGGGGCCCTGACAGTCGTGGCGCAGGCGGGCACGCCGGTGGCCGAGATAGAACTGGCGCTCGCATCCGAGAACCAGCGGCTGGCCTTTGAACCGATGGATCACCGCGGCCTACTGGGCACGAGCGGGGAACCGACGATTGGCGGCGTGGTCGCGGCCAATGTATCCGGTCCACGGCGCATTCAATGTGGCGCATGCCGCGATTTCGCGCTTGGCATACGGTATGTCGATGGCGCGGGCAACATCGTCAAGAACGGCGGGCGGGTGATGAAGAACGTGACCGGCTATGATCTGGTCAAGCTGATGGCGGGCGCGCGTGGGACGTTGGGTATCCTGTCCGAGGTGTCGCTCAAGGTGCTGCCGATGCCGGAAACCGAAACGACGCTGGTCGTTTCGGTCCTCGACACACAGGTCGCTGTCAGGGCGATGTCAACAGCGCTGGGATCGCCCTTTGATATCACCGGAGCAGCCTATGATCCGGTGTCAGCCCAGGCGCTGATCCGGGTCGAGGGGTTCGAGCCGTCCGTCGCGTACCGCGCGGAACACCTGACAGATCTGCTCAAAGGGTTCGGTGATGTGTGCCAACTGGATGGGGCACAGGCCTCGGCGCCCCTTTGGCACACGGTTCGCGACGTGACAGAATTTCACACTGCAAAAGGCGATGTCTGGCGGATTTCGGTCAAGCCGACGGATGCGCCGGACCTGTCCGCACGCATGCAGGCCGAGCGCCTTCTGTTCGATTGGGGAGGCGGCCTGATCTGGGCGTTGGTGCCACAAGGCACGGATCTGCGCGCGAGGCTTGGGGCATTCGACGGGCATGCGACGATTGTCCGGGCCGATGAGCAGACCAAGGATCGGCTGGGTCTCTTTCAGCCCGAGCCCGGCCCACTGGCAACGATCAGCGCGGGGTTGCGGGCGCGGTTCGATCCGCGTGGGCTGCTGAATGCCGGAGTGATGGATCGCAGATGACTGGGGAGGACATCTCAGAAGCGCTTTGGGTGGCGGGGCCGTCGGCGGTTGTGTT
Organism: Aestuariivita sp.; assembly: GCF_021404545.1. Lineage (GTDB taxonomy): Bacteria > Pseudomonadota > Alphaproteobacteria > Rhodobacterales > Rhodobacteraceae > Aestuariivita. The sequence continues at coordinate 32,113 of NZ_JAAWWD010000006.1, read as the reverse complement.
CGGAGCGCTGACGCTCATGTCGGACCGGCCGCGCGGAGCGCTGATTGCGCAATGTATCATGGCAGTGGCCGGTGCGGTTCTGTTCATGGCGATCCTGCGCGAGGCGCCGTTGATGGGGATCTCGCCTTTGGGGGTGGCGGCACTTGCGACCGGGGTGATCTCGGCCGCGATCGCGGGCATGTTCTATCACCTCTATCTGGGGCGGTTCGAACGGGTCTGGGCGGCACGCGGCGTCTTTACCGCGCTTTATCTGGGGCTGTCGGCGCTGCTGGGCCTGTTGTTTTTATCGCTGATCTGACGAGGGAGTGATGCAGATGGGCTGTGCCCGATATCATGGTGAGGGTGGGTTCAGGGCCGCAGGTCCAGGGACTGAGGCCACTTGGTGAGCCTGACCTGGATCTTCACCTATGTGCTTGTATTCGTGGGCGGCCCGCTGATCGTGCTGGGCTTGTTGCGCGGTGCGGCCACTGTTGGTGCTGTGCGCAAACTGGGTCTGGTGACGCTGGTTCTGGTCTTTACGGCCATCGCGGCGACCATGCTTGGCGCACCGGGCCTGCTGGCTGCGGGCCTCTTATGGGGGTCTTGGGTGATCTCGATGGCATTGGTGGGACAGGTGCTGCGCCTGATGGTCGAAAGCCAGGGCGCACGGCGCTGGACGGCGGCCCTGGCGGCGGTGGGTGCAACTGTCCCCTGGTTTGGAATTCTGGTTGCACGGGCAATGGCGGGTTAGATGCAGACGACATTTACGGAAGAACAGTTGAAAGACCCCGGCATTGCCCGGTCGAACGACATCCTGCGCAGCTGCGTGCATTGCGGGTTCTGTACGGCCACCTGCCCAACATATCAGGTGCTGGGAGATGAGCTCGATAGCCCGCGGGGCCGTATCTATCTGATCAAGGATATGCTCGAAAACGAGCGTGTGCCGGATGAAAAGACGGTTAAGCATATCGACCGCTGCCTGTCCTGCCTTGCCTGCATGACCACCTGCCCCTCGGGCGTGCACTACATGCATCTGGTGGATCACGCGCGCGAGTATATCGAGGACAAGTATCGCCGCCCCTGGTCGGACCGTGCGCTACGCTGGATCCTGGCGCGCATCCTGCCCTATCCGACGCGGTTCCGGTTGGCCCTGCTGGGTGCCAAGTTCGGACGGCCCCTGGCCCGGGTGATGCCCGATGCGCGGCTGCGCGCGATGCTGGAGATGGCGCCCAAGACCATTCCACCCGTCAGCCGCAACGACGACCCACAAAGCTTTTTCCCGCAGTCCAGGACCCGGATGCGCGTGGCGCTGATGACCGGCTGTGCGCAGCGCGCGCTCAACACCGATATCAACGATGCCACGATCCGTCTGCTTACGCGGCTGGGTTGCGAGGTTGTCGTTGCCAAAGGGGCTGGATGCTGCGGGGCGCTGACCCACCACATGGGCAAAACCGCCGAGAGCCATGCGACCGCCGCCAGAAACATCCGCGCCTGGACGGCCGAGATGGATGGCAAGGGGCTTGATGCGATTGTCATCAACACCTCGGGCTGCGGCACCACGGTCAAGGATTATGGCCATATGTTCCGCAACGAGGCACTTGCGGACGATGCCGCGCGTGTCTCGGGCCTTGCAATGGATGTCAGCGAAGTGCTGATGAAACTCGACCTGCCCCAGGGCGCGGACAAAGCGATGACCGTCGCCTACCACGCGGCCTGTTCGCTGCAACATGGCCAACAGATCAAGACCTATCCCAAGGATCTGCTGAAAAAGGCCGGGTTCAAGGTTGTGGAACCTGCCGACAGCCATCTGTGCTGCGGCAGTGCGGGGACCTACAATCTGATGCAGCCCGAGATCTCGAAACAGCTCAAGGACCGCAAGGTCCAGACGCTGGAGGCTAAATCGCCCGATATCATCGCGGCAGGAAATATCGGGTGCATGATGCAGATCGGCTCAGGCACGGATGTGCCGATTGTGCATACCGTCGAGCTGCTCGACTGGGCCACTGGCGGACCGCAGCCGCCCGCCATGACTGCCGAGGGCAAGCGTGCACCGGAGATCCCCATATTGCGATAGGCACGCAAAGCCCCGCCACCGCCGTAATTTCGCCAAACACACTTACCATGCTGTTGGCGGTATGGAGGCGGTCTATGGTTGCAAAACATCTGTTTTGGGGAATGTGCCTGGTGGTTCTGGGCGGGTCTGTGATGGCGCAGGATGCCCGGCTTGAGCGTTTGGACACCACCGATGCAGGCCAGGACTGGCAAGCCGTCGGGCGGCTCGATATCGATGGCAAGGGGTTTTGCACAGGCGCCCTGATCGCACCCGATCTGGTGCTGACCGCTGCGCATTGCGTCTTTGACAGTCGCACCGGCGCGCAGGTCGATCCAGGCGGCATTGAGTTCCGCGCGGGCTGGCGCAATGGTCGGGCCGAGGCCTATCGCGCGGTGCGCCGAGCGGTGGTGCATCCCGATTACGTTTTTAACCGGGACATATCTGCCGACCGGGTTCGCAACGATGTGGCGCTGCTGGAGTTGCAGCGGCCGATCCGCATCCCCTCTGTCACGCCGTTCGAGACCGCACAAAGACCGCGCAAGGGCGCCGAGATCGGTGTTGTGTCCTATGCGCACGACCGGGCCGAAGCGCCATCGTTGCAGGAGGTCTGCTCGGTGATGGCCCGCCAGTCGGGCATTCTGGTGATGTCCTGCAATGTCGATTTTGGCTCGTCAGGCGCGCCGGTCTTCAGTTTTGTCGGAGACACGCCGCAGATCGTGTCGGTGGTGTCGGCCAAGGCCCAGGTCAACGGAGCGAATGTATCGCTGGGCACGGCCCTGACCGAACCCTTGGTCACCCTCAAGGCGGAGCTCGCCCGCGGCAGCGGATATGGGCTGGACCCTGCCCCGCAGGTCAACCGTTTGACGGTGGGTGGCATGCGGCGCGACACCGGCGCCAAATTCGTCAAGCCATGAGGCTGCGTGTCCTGGCCTTGGTGGTGGTCGCGGCGTTTGGAGGCCAAAGCGCGCTTGCACAATCGGACGGCTTGCGCAGGTTGACCGATCGTGATGACCTTCTGGGCTGGGAAGCCGTGGGGCGGCTCGATACCGCGCGAGGCGGCTTTTGCACGGCGACGCTGATCGCCTCGGATCTGGTACTGACGGCGGCCCATTGTGTCTATGACCGCGACCGGCTGCGCGATCCGGGCGAGTTGACCTTTCGCGCCGGTCTCAGCGATGGGGTTGCGATCGCGGAGCGCAGCATTGCCGCAATCGCGGTGCCGGAAGCCTATCGCCCCGGACCGCGGGTTGATCTGAGCAATGTACCCCATGATGTGGCGCTGCTGCGACTGAACCGGGCGATCACCACGGCAGAGGCCGATCCCTTTGTCCTGCATCAAGGATCTATCAGGGGCCAGGAGATCAGCGTGACCTCCTATGGTCAGGGGCGGGCGGAGGCGTTGTCCCGCCAACAACGCTGCCGGATCGTGGGCGAGAGGTCTCCGATCCTGGCGTTCGACTGCAATGTGACGTTTGGATCGTCCGGCGCTCCGGTCTTTGTGAAACATGGAGATCGTGGGCGCATCCTGTCGATTATCTCTGGTGGCAGCCGCACGGCCGAGGGTGTGGTCTCGATTGGCATGGAACTGCCCGGAGTGGTCGGCCGCCTCAAGGCGGATCTGCGTCGACAGGGAACACCCACGCCGACCATACGTCGTTTCGGCATCGGCGACGGAAAGGGTAGCTCAGGAGCAAAGTTCGTGCGCCCGGACGGGTCCTGAACGGGCCTTGGATGCAAGGTCTTGAAAGGGCCGATTTGCGCTCCCATTTAACAGCTGTCAGGGCGCCGAACGCGGGCTCTGGCAATCGAAACGCCCGTCCAGTTCCGGAGGGCACCACAACAGTCACATCGCTCAAACTATGAGGATACCGACGATGCGTACATTTGATTTCGCCCCGCTTTACCGGGCAACTGTTGGCTTTGATCAGATCGCAGATCTGATGGACCGGGTTCTGACCAACGATGTCAGCCAGTCAAGCTATCCCCCATATAACATCGAGAAGACCGCAGATGACGCCTATCGGATTTCGATTGCCGTCGCCGGCTTCTCCGAGGCTGAACTGAACGTGGAGGTGCGTGAGGCGAGCCTTGTTGTCACCGGTCGTAAGGCGGTCGAGGATGACGAACGGACGTTCCTGCATCGCGGTATCGCGACCCGCGCGTTCGAGCGCAAGTTCCAGCTGGCCGATCATGTCCATGTAACCGGTGCAGCGCATGAGGACGGTATGCTGCATATCGACCTCAAGCGCGAAGTGCCCGAAGCCCTCAAGCCCCGCCGGATCGAGATTGCCGGTGGAGCCAAGGCCATCGAAGGCAAAGTGAACTAAGACCCGCTTCCCTCGGGTTTTCTGTGTGGCGGTCCGGGCAGCGATGTCCGGGCCGTTTCTCTGTTTGGCAAACCGGGGTGTTGCGTATTTTTAGCGAGAAGAAATGGGGGATCCGCGCCAGGCCAGGATGGCGGTTACAAGGCTGGCGGATTTCAGGGCAATCAGGATTGTGAGCAAGGTCGTCGCGGAGGGGCTGAGCGTGAGGATCAGACCCGCACCGGTGGTGGCCACCGCCCCCAGGCCCACGGTCAGCGATCCGGTGACGCCGGAGGCCGTGCCTGCAAGATCGGGACGCACGCTCATCGCGCCCGCATTGGCCGTGGGCGTGGTCAAGCCGTTGCCCAGACCGATGAAGATCGTTGTGGCAAAGAGCGCAAGGGGCGCGCTGGGCCATATCTGCACGATAACGAGGCCAGCTGCGAGGCCGAGAATTGCGATCAGCCGGCCGCTCAGCATCATGCGATCAGGGCCATAGCGAGGGCCAAGACGGGCGCCGGTAAAGCTGCCGGTCATGAAACCTGCCGTGATACTGCCCAGTGCGATGCCGAGTTCAGCTCCCGAAAGCCCATAGGTTTTGGCGGCGACCAGAGGGGCGCCCGCCAGAAAGGCGTAAAAGGCGCAGGTCGACAGGGCGACGGTGCCGGCATAGCTCCAGAACACGGGCAGACGCAAAAGCGCGCCCGATCTCGGGGGCTTTGTGACAGGGGGCGATTTCGTTTCCGCAAGGTCGATCAGGACCGCGGCCAACAGGATCAGACCCAGCCCGGCATAAAGCGCGAAGTTCGACCGCCACCCAAAGAGGTCCAGCATGAGCCCTCCCACCATTGGACCCAGGAGCGGAGCGATGGCCATGGCGCCCGCGATATAGCCCAGAAGGCTTGCCGCATCGGTCTGATCGCGGGTATCGCGGACCACCGCACCGGCCAGGATATAACCCGAGACCATGGTTCCCTGAGCCAGACGGCACGCCAGAAAGAGCGGCCAGCTTTGCGCCAGAAGGCATCCCAGAGAGGCCAGAACGAAGACGGCAATCGCACCGATTGCCACCGGTCGACGCCCCAGGCGATCCGACAGAGGTCCGATCACCAGCGCCAACACCGCCGTCATCGCGAGATATCCGCCAATCGCGAGCGTGACCGTACCGTATGCGACGCCAAACTCCGCCGCGATCGCAGGCAGCGATGGCAGGAACATATTCAGCGACAGCGTGGTCGCGGCTGTCATCAGGATCAGTGTGATCAGGCGGGGAGAGGTCTTGCGGGTCATGTTCTTGTCTTTCGGGCAATAAAAAGCGCCCCCAAGTTGACTTGAGGGCGCATCAGAGAGGGCGAATGGCCTGGTATCAGCCTTCGCAGCGCCTGAGCGGTTTGCGTACGACGCGGGACATCTCTCTCTCCTTGGTCGGTCTGGAGCAGGCTAGGCCGGGGGTGCGGCTGGCGTCAATCGCTGATTTGGCGCGTAACGATCCGGGCAAAGGCGGCGAGCGCGCCTTCGTATCGACCAAAGGTCAGATGACGGTTCGCACCAGATGTCAGCCCGTCCTGAATACCGACGCCGATCTCGAAATCCTCGGAGAGCGTGCGGCAGGTGATCGCGTGGTTCTGGCGCCAATGCCTGGCCGCATCCTTGGCCACAGGGCTGGTGTCGGGGGCCACGGTGACCAGCCGCAGGTGGGTTTCCGCGGCGCTGACGGGCCAGAGGGAAATCCACGCCACATGGTCTTGCTGCACCAGAAACTGGCTGGTGGGGGATACGGTGTAGAGCAGATTTGCATCCTGTCGGATGTCCCACTCCTCAACCGGCCTGTCACGCAGGCTTCCCAATGTCGCGCGCGGCAGAACCGAGCGCATATGCGGGCCCAGGACGGTATAGCTGGAAAGGTTGTCCTCGAAATAGGGGGCGATGGTGTCTTTGTGGGCGACCTTGAAATGATAGGCTTCGATCCCGCCTTCGATCAGCAGTTTCCAGTTGGCACGGAGCGTCAGGATATCGACATGCTGAACCCGCATAGCGTGCATCCCGACCCAGTCGAGATCGGCGGCGATGGGGGCCAGCCACGCGTCAATGTCGTCCGTCGTGTGAGGGTCGGAGATCACCCAAATCAACCCGTACCGCTCTGCGCAGATCAGCGGAACCAGGCCATGGGTAGACTTGTCGATACCGGGGAAGCCCTGGCTTTGATGCGGGATGCCGCGCAAGGCACCGGTATTGGTGTAGGTCCATGCATGATAGGGGCAGGAAAAGCTGTGTTTGCAGCCCGCATCCTCAGCCACCAGCCGCGCACCCCGGTGACGGCAGACATTGAGAAAAGCGTGAACCTCTCCCGCTTTGTCCCGGGTCAAAAGCGTCGGGCTGCCAAAGAGGTCCCGGGTCAGGAAGGCGCCCGGTTCGGGCAGTTCGCTGGCATGTGCCGCGGCAATCGGGCGTGACCGAAAGAGGCGCGCATGTTCCGCGGCAAAACGTGCCGGATCAGTATAATCGCTTACATCGGCGTGGCTGATGTCGGGGTCGAGATAGGCAGAGCCCGCAGTCTTGAGACCCCAGAGCTCTTCGAGCAGCGCAATTTCGGTCTTGCGATCCATGAGAGGCCTCCCTTACCGGTTGGTAAGGATATTGACTTACCAACCGGTAGGCTGTCAAGATCACCTTCCCATGGCATTGCGCTCCGAACCCGATACCCCTGCCCGACTGATCCAGGCCGCGACCCGGCATTTTGCCGCGCGCGGGTTTTATGGCGTGTCGATTGCCGTCATCGCAGAGGATCTGGGCATCACCAAGCAGGCGTTGCTGCATCATTTTGGCTCAAAAGAAGCGCTGTATTCGGCGGTTCTGGCGCGGATCTCCGACCGGTTCATGGATGCACTTGGCGACAGCCGGGATATCACCGGCGGTCTTGAGCGGTTCTATGACCACAGCGTGCATGCACAAGACGACATGGCGATCATTCTGCGGGAGCTTTTGGATAATGAGCATCGCGCCCAGACCGCCCGGCAGTGGTTTTTGCGCCCGTTTCTGGAGCGGTTGGTGGATCTTGCGCAAGCGGCGCGCCCGGATCTGAGCCGAGCGGAGGCATTGGCCACACTCTATGTGTTTTTGGGGGCGATGAACTACTATGCGGTGTCGCGGCCCACGTTGCGCTCGATCTTTGGCGCTGATGAGGCTGAGGCCGCAGGGCGCGCAATGCCCGGCGCTTTGAGGGCGCTGGTTGCCGAGACGTTTCCGACCGCCTGACGCGGGGCCCCGAGATTGCGGGCGCAAAGGCTTTGCCTCTGCCTCAGGACACATGCACCAGGTGAGGCAGGGGGACCCAGAACTCCCCCCGTGCCCCGGTGCCTGGTCAGACCGAAAGGCAGACGTATTTCATCTCAAGGTAATCCTCGATGCCGTGGTGGCTGCCTTCACGACCGAGGCCCGATTGTTTGACCCCTCCAAAAGGCGCCAGTTCGGTAGAGATGATACCGGTGTTTACCCCGACGATCCCGTATTCCAGTGCTTCGGCCACCTTGTAGACGCGGCTGAGGTCGTTGGCATAGAAATAGGCGGCCAGACCAAAGATCGTATCATTGGCCATCGCAATCACTTCGTCTACATCGTCGAATTTGAAGAGCGGGGCCAGCGGGCCGAAGGTCTCTTCCTGTGCGACTATCATCTCCTGCGTCACACCGGTGACCACGGTCGGCTCAAAGAAGTTGCCGCCCAGGCGATGGGTTTTGCCGCCGGTCAGGACCGCGCCACCCTTCTCGGTCACATCGCCGAGATGTTCCAGCACTTTGTCGATAGCATCCTGATTGATCAGAGGGCCGGTGGTGATGCCGTCGCCAAGACCGTCGCCCACGTTCAGCGCTTCGACCGCTGTCTTGAGCTTTGCGGCAAAGGCGTCATAAATCCCGGCTTGCACATAGATCCGGTTGGCGCAAACGCAGGTCTGGCCGTTGTTGCGGAACTTGCACATCATCGCCCCTTCGACGGCGGCATCCAGATCGGCGTCGTCAAACACGATGAAGGGCGCATTGCCACCCAGTTCCATCGAGCATTTCATCACGCTGTCGGCGGCCTGTTTGAGCAGGATGCGTCCCACTTCGGTCGAGCCTGTGAACGTGAGTTTGCGCACGGCGGGGTTCTCGCAGAACTCCTTGCCCACTTCGGAGGAGGACGATGACGGCAGTACGTTGAACACACCCGCCGGAATGCCCGCACGCTCGGCCAGAACGCCCATGACGATGGCCGACAGGGGTGTTTCAGCGGCGGGACGCGCAACAAAGGAACAGCCCGCGGCCAGCGCCGGGGCGGCTTTGCGGGTGATCATCGCGTTCGGGAAATTCCAAGGGGTGATGGAGGCGGCGACACCGATGGGCTGCTTCATCACCATAATACGTTTGTCACGCTGATGACCGGGGATGGTTTCGCCATAGACGCGTTTGGCCTCCTCGCCGAAAAACTCGATAAACGAGGCGCCATAGGCGATCTCGCCGCGCGCCTCGGCCAGGGGTTTGCCCTGTTCGGCGGTCAGAATGGTGCCCAGATCGTCGGCATTGGCCATCATCAGATCGAACCATTTGCGCATCACGGCGGCGCGTTCCTTGCCGGTCCACCGCGCCCAGTCTTTCTGGGCGGTCTCCGCCTGCGCAATCGCGCCTGCGACCTGCCCGCGGCTCAGATCGGCCACTTGCGCGACCACGTCGCCGCGCGCGGGGTTAATTACATCGAACGTCCCGTTCTCGCCCTCGACCCATGCGCCACCGATATAGGCGCGGGTTTCCAGCAGGCTGGGATCGTTGAGCAGCGATTTGAGATTTGTTGTCGCGTCCAGCATGTCTTTCCCCTCCGTCAGATTTCACAGATGTTGGCAAATCAGCTAAGGCAGGGTTTGTCTAGTACCAGATCGGAGGACATCGGGATGCGGTTGGACGACGCCTATGCCAATGGGGCCTACATACCCCATGCGGCGGAGTATCCGCGACGCTGGGCGGCCAAGGCCGAGGCGCTTCGCACCGATCTTGGCGCACGGGCGGAGATCGCTCTGCGGTATGGTCGGGCGGAGCGGGAGGTCTTTGACCTTTTCCATCCTCAAGGGGTGGCGAAAGGTACGGTGATCTTTGTGCATGGTGGCTATTGGAAGGCGTTCGACCGCTCAAGCTGGTCGCATCTGGCGGCTGGGCCGCTGGCCCGTGGCTGGGCGGTGGCAATACCCTCTTACACGCTGTGCCCGGATATCCGGATTGCCGGGATCACACCTCAGATCGTGGCCGCCGTCACCGCGATTGCCGACCGCACCGAGGGACCCCTGGCCCTGACAGGCCACTCGGCGGGCGGGCATCTGGTGGCTCGGATGCTGGCGCCGGGGATGCTGAGTACGTCCGTGGCGGCGCGGATCGCATGCGTCGTCCCGATCTCTCCTCTGGCGGATCTTGGCCCGCTGCTGGAAACATCGATGAACACTGACCTGCGCATGGACGCGGCAGAGGCGCGCGCCGAGAGCCCGATCCATCAGCCCGTGCCCGAAACCCCCGTCGCCGTGTGGGTGGGCGGTGCCGAACGGCCCGCCTTTCTGGATCAGGCCCAGTTGCTGGCAGAGGCCTGGCAGGCACCCTGCCATATCGCCGAGGGTCGGCATCATTTCGATGTGATCGATGCCCTGGAGCAGCCTGACAGCGACCTGACGCGGCTCCTGACGCGCTCCTGAGCAACCGAGAGGTTACGAGAGCCGCGCCTAAGGGCCCCTCGTCTCGCTCAACAATGCGGGCCTTGGATACGCGGGGCGGGGCGAGAAAGGCCCTGTCAAATGGCCTTTCTCGTGGCTTCAATATACCGCCAGCATATCGGGACCGATCGGCCTTCAGCGCATCAGATAGTCGTTCGAGAACCAGGTTGTCACATCCGGCAGTGTCTCAAGTGGTTTGCCGTCTTCGCCCCGCAGAATGCCGGCCTCGAAGAGAAATGTCGTGATATCTGTGAACAGCCGGGTATCGATCAGGCCAACCGGCTCCCCCGGATCCTGAAGATAGCCACCCGTGACAAGCGCATCCATCGAGGCCCGGACCAGAGCAGGGTTTGTCAGCATCCCGGCGGTTTCCGCAATCAGGATATCGGCCGCCGCCTGCGGGTTGGTGGCTGCGAACGCATATCCGCGCTGTGTGGCCTGAACAAAGGCCCGCGCCGTGTCAGGATTCTCGCTCAACCACGTGCCGTTCGCACCCAGAAACGTTGTGTGCTGATCCGGCACGCCGTAATCGGCATAGCGAAAGGCGCGTTGCGGGCGGTTCAGCAGGACGGAGTTCACACCCTCCCACGTGCTGACCTCCAGCGTGAAATCCACACGGCCATTGGCCAGCGCTTCATAGGCCGATGTGCCCAGCGTAACAGTGTCGAAAACGCCCGTGCCACCATCGTTGCGGATGATGGTCGAGATCAGCGCCTCTTCCCAGTCGCTGCCAAAGCCCGCATAGGTCAGCCCATCCAGGTCTGCGGGGCGCTGGATATCCTCCCGCTCTCCGTTGAAGACGATCCGCCCGGTTTCGTGTTGCACAATGGCCTTGACCACGGTCAGATCCGCCCCGGTCGCGCGCTGGCTGTGAAAGCTCACCGCGCTCAGAATGCCGAACTCCGCCACCCCTGCGGCAACCAATGTCCCGGACGAGGTGTCGGTATAGGGCAGGATGTCAACCTCCAGACCCGCCTCGTCAAACCAGCCTTTGGCTTGCGCGACATAAAGCCCGACATGATTGGTATTTGGCGTCCAGTCGAGCGCAACGCTCAACCGTTCCTGTGCGCCAACAGGCAGGGCCGCGATCAGAAGCGCGGCGGTCAAAAGATGTCTCATGTTTGATCTCCGGTTTGGGTGAGAAGGATATCGACAAGCTGCGCTTCCAGCGCATGGGCATCCGGGCCTGGCGCGCGGCCCAGACGAGGACGCGGCGCGGGCACTGGGATCTCGGCGATCACCCGGGCGGGCCGACGCGACAGCACATAGATGCGATCCGACAGGGCCACGGCCTCGCGCACATCATGGGTGACCAGCAGGGTGGTCCATCTGGCTTCGCGCCAGCGGTCCTCGAACCAGGCCTGCATTTGCGTGCGCGTCAACGCGTCCAACGCCCCGAACGGCTCATCCAAAAGCTGAACAGGGCGACCCTGCACGAGTGTGCGCAACAGGGCCGCGCGTTGCCGCATGCCGCCGGATAACTGCGCGGGATAATGACGCTCAAACCCCGCGAGGCCGAACGCGGACAAGAGCGGCAGAACCCGTGCACGGGCCTCCCTGCGGGCCATTCCCTGCACTTCCAGCCCCAGCGTCAGATTGTCGAGAATGCGCCGCCATGGCATCAACGCATCGCGCTGCGGCATAAAGGCAAATCCTGGCTCGCCCTGATCCAGCGGGCGGCCACCCGCCGTCACCATGCCGCGATCATGGCGCAGCGCGCCGGTCAACAGCCGAAAGATCGTCGACTTGCCCGCGCCCGATGGCCCCAGGATCGAGACGAATTCCCCCTCGGCCACATGCAGCGTGATATCGTCAAGCACCACGGTGCCGCCCAAGGTGATCCCGACACCCTGCATCGCCAGGGCCGTCATCGCACCTCTCCAACGTCGCGCCAGCGCAACACGATGCGCTGCAACAGCGCCGTTGCAGCAAACAGAACCAGCGTGAGCACAGAGCTGATCACCACGGCGGCCAGCACCAGATCGGGGCGAAAGCTGTTCTTGGCGTTCAGAATGACGATGCCCAACCCTGCGCGTGCGCCGACATATTCGGCAAAGATCGCCGCCACCACCGCATAGGTGATCGAGATGCGCAGCCCGGCAAAAAAATACGGCATTGCCGAGGGCAGGCGTGCGGTACGAAACAAAACCCTGCGCGACGCGCCCATGGAGCGCAGCAACGCCTCGATCTCGGGATCGGTCGAGGCATAGCCATCGACCAGCGCCACCAGCATGGGAAAGAAGGTCACAAGCGCCACCAGCAGGATCTTGGGGGTCAGATCGAACCCGAACCACAAAACGACCAGCGGCGCGATGGCCACCAATGGCAAGGTCTGGCTGACGACAAAAATCGGAAACAGGGCTCGGCGGACACGCGGCATGAAATCGAGCACAATCGACAATGCGAAGGCGACACTGACCGACAGCGCGAAACCGCTCAGCGTGGCCTGTATCGTGGGGAGCGTGTTGTGCCATAGCAAGGCGCGGTTCTGCACCATCTGCTCCAGCACGCGCGAGGGCGCAGGCAGCATCAGCGGAGAGATGCCCGACACACGGACATAGAGTTCCCAGATGACGAAGGCACTGACCACGCTCAATATGGCAGGGATGCCGCGGATCAGACCTCCGCCCTGGTGGCGGGGCGGGGGGTGCTGCATCAGATCAGCGTTTCGACGGGCTGTTTGCCGACACTGTCAGATCAATCGTCACGTGACCCTCGGGTCGGCCAAACCGGCAAAACGCCTCTTGCAGCGTGGCAAAAACCGGGCCTGCATCGCCGGTGAGCCGGGTACAGAAATTCTTGGACCGGTCAAAAGTGCCGCTTTGCTTGAGATAGTCGATGCAACCCATGATTTCGTCCATATGGTCGCCCGCGCCCATCACATAGAGCGAAAACTGCGCATCGGCGGCCTGCCTCGTTTCCGCCGCGTCGGACACTGCACCCAGCGCCGCCTTTTGACGGGCTGCAATCGGTTCGGACGGGTTGGCGAGCGCGGCTGTCTGACAGATCGGGTCGTCCGGCTCGCCCGGACACCCGCGCGACAGGGTTGCCCGCAACACGATGTGATGTCCCGAGCGGGCAGCCTCGGCATAAAGATCGCGCAACGCCGGGAACAGCACCTCGGGCGGGCCTACGATCAGGGTCGAGATATCGTCAGTCTCGATCCGCAACCGATCACGCCAGGGATCCAGCGCGGTCAGAGAGGAAAGAATGACGTCAACGAACTCGTCGGTCATCGGGTAAAGGGAAACTTGCGCGCCTGCGAACATAACTGTCCTCCTTGCTCCGCTGGCATTATCCAGATCAGCTTTGAGGGTCCGAGGGTTTGTCACCCCCATCTCAGCCACGGCTCTACGCAGCACCCCTGTGGTGCGCACATGGTTTCCAGATTAACAAAATGAATGCAAGTCGTTTCCGAACCGAACGACAGGTTTCCCAATCCGGCGCGGGGCAGACGCCGGGCAGAATCACGCAGACCCAATGCGCATTCAGGGCCGCACTGCCGCCGCTGCCAATGGTCGGAAAACGGGCAGGATCCCCGCACATAGCTGTCCGGTCAGAACTGTCGGATTTCGATCAGACCACCCGCCGGGTCGGGCCTGAACGCGCGCCCGTAAGACCGCGTTCTGGCACAATCTTTGACACTGCATGAGCGGGCTGCGTCAGGCTTCCAGAACGCGCCGCAGCATTTCCACGTCTTCGGCGATCTGGCCGTCAGTGGATTTCAGCTCTTCGATCCGGCGCACACCATGCATCACCGTGGTATGGTCGCGGCCACCGAACCGGCGCCCGATCTCCGGCAAGGAGCGGCTGGTCAATTGCTTGGACAGATACATCGCCACCTGACGCGGGCGCGCAAAACTGCGCAGGCGTTTGGGGCCGATGATATCGCTCATCCGGATGTTGTAGTAATCGGCGACCTGACGCTGGATCTCCTCGACGGTGATCTTGCGCTCGGACGCACGCAACACATCCGCCAGACAGTCCTGGGTCAGTTCCATATCGATCGGCCGACCGACCAGTGAGGCAAAGGCAAAGAGCCGCGTCAGCCCGCCTTCCAGAACGCGGACATTGGTCGAAATACGCTGCGCCAGAAACTCCAGCACGCCCGTGTCGATATCCAGCCCGGGATAGCCCTTGCGGTACTGTTCGACCTTGGATTGCAGAACGCCCAGGCGCAGTTCGTAATCGGTGGGGTGCAGATCGACGACAAGACCGCATTGCAGGCGCGATTTCACACGCTCTTCCATATGTTTGATCTCACCTGGCGCGCGGTCGGCCGAGATAATGATCTGCTTGTTCTGATCTACCAGCGCGTTGAAGGTATGGAAGAACTCCTCCTGCGTGCTGTCCTTGCCCGCGATGAATTGGAGATCGTCGACCATCAAGACGTCGACTGAGCGGAAGAGGTGCTTGAAGTCCATGATCTTGCGTTCACGCAAAGCCTGCACGAAGCGATACATGAACTGCTCGGCCGAGAGGTAGAGCACGTTGAGTTCAGGCTGACGCGCGCGCAGTTCCCAGGCGATAGCATGCATCAGGTGGGTTTTGCCCAGACCCACCCCCCCATACAGAAAGAGCGGATTGAACGTCACCGGCCCCCCTTCGGCCACACGGCGGGCGGCCGCATGAGCCAGTTCGTTGGGCTTGCCCACCACAAACGTGTCGAAGGTGAAGCGGCTGTCGAGAGGCGCCGCTTGGAACGCTTTGGGGGCAGGCGCTGCTGGGGTCGCCGCAGCTGCAGGACCGGTCGTGAGCGGCGCCACGGGCGCATCGGCAAACCCAGTGGCCTTGGGTCGTGCCGTGGAACTGGCCGAGACCTCGAAATTCAGACGCTGAACCCGTTCACCGGCGTTGTTGAGCTCGAACAAAATGAGGTCGGAGAAGTTGCGGCTTACATAGTTGCCCAAGAAATTCGTGGGGACATGAAACACCGCGACGCCTGCTTCGAGCGACAAGAACTCCAGCGGCTCAATCCAACTCTTGTAGTTGTTCTGTCCGACGGTCTTGAGCAGCTTCTTGCGGAGTTGGCCCCATTTTTCTTGTGTCATTCGTGCCTCACAGATCCTGTAAACGGGCCATTCGGCCCTCATTTTTTGTTCGGCCCAGCCCAGGCCGACACACGTTTTGCGGCGCGCAATTGCGCCAGAACCATCCAGCGGGATGGTTTGCCCCCCTCTTAGAAGGCCTTTACGCATTTCACGGCACCGGCTTCAGGTTTGACCAGTCCCGCGCACCCAGCGCAGATATGTAATGACAGGTCCAGTCACCGGCGTTAAACCGGATCCGGAATATGGTCGAACAGTGGCAATATACCTGCCCGTTCGACGCGCACGCCAATCAACGAAACCGGTTTTGCAGCTCCGGCTTTGGACGTGGCCTGTCCCCCCGGCGATTTGAATCGCTCCCTGATAACTAGCAAGTTCGCAGGCGAGGCAGCAATGAAACTCTGTTCTTGACTCAGGCAAACCCGAAAAAGAATCTCCGGGCCGGGTGCCACGGTTCAGACATAGAAAAGGCGCCACTTTATGCAGCGCCTTTGAATCAAAACAAAAACTCTCGACGGTTACCAGAGGTTAACCAAGAGCCTTCACACGTGCCGACAAACGGGACATTTTTCGTGCGGCGGTGTTCTTGTGAAACACGCCTTTGGTAACACCGCGCATCAGTTCGGGCTGTGCTGCGCGAAGGGCCGCCGATGCAACATCCTTGTCGCCCGAGTCGATGGCTTCTTCAACTTTACGCAGATGGGTGCGGATGCGCGACCGGCGGGCTTTGTTGATGGCAAAGCGCTTTTCGTTCTGACGGGCGCGCTTTTTGGCCTGGGGTGAATTTGCCATGATAGTGGTCCCTTTCTTCAGGGTCTGTTCGTTTGCGATAGCGTGCAACACGACGGACAGACCTATGATAGGGTCAACCAACCGATTCTGGCCTGAGCGGGCCGCACGCGCATGTATGACGCGGCGGTATAGCCAAGATGGCGTCTGTTGCAACCGGAATCTGATGCGCATTGCTGGGCCTGGCGCATCGACACCAAAGCAAAGGCGGGACAAGTCCCGCCCTACGCTGCTACTTGTCGCGGAATTGCGCGGTCCGCTTTTCCATGAAGGCCGCCATGCCTTCGCTCTGGTCTTCGGTGGCAAAAAGCGCATGAAAGACGCGGCGCTCGTAATTCAACCCTTCGGTCAGCGGCAGCTCGAAACTGCGATTGACCGCGTCCTTGACGGTGAGCGAAGCGATCAGCGATTTCTCGGCGATCTTCTGGGCAGCCCCCATCGCCTCGTCCATCAACTTTTTGGTAGGCACCACGCGGCTCACCAACCCGGCGCGCTCTGCTTCCTCGGCGGCCATGAACCGGCCTGTGAGGTTCATGTCCATCGCCTTGGCCTTGCCCACCGCAAGGGTGAGGCGTTGCGAGCCGCCCATGCCGGGGATCACACCGAGGTTGATCTCTGGCTGGCCGAACTTGGCAGTGTCCGAGGCGATGATGAAATCGCACGCCATCGCCAATTCGCACCCGCCGCCCAGCGCATAGCCCGACACAGCCGCGATGATCGGCTTGCGGATGTTCATCAGCCGCTGCGAAGGTCCGGCAAAGAGGTCGCGGTTGAACACCTCGACATAGGACATCTCGGACATTTCCTTGATGTCGGCGCCCGCAGCAAAGGCTTTCTCGCTGCCGGTCAGGACGATGCAACGCACCTTGTCGTTGCCGTCGGCATCTTCCAACGCGGTGCACAGCTCTTCCAGCAGGTGCTGGTTGAGGGCGTTCAGGGCATCGGGGCGGTTCAGCTTAATCAGGCAAACGTGGTCTTCTACTTCGACGATGATCGTCTCAAAGGCCATAAGAGCTTCTTTCGTTTGTTCCGGTCGAACTTGAGTCCATAAGCGCGCGCGCGGGCCGGTTCAAGTTATCTTTGGCATTGCGCGCAGAAGAAAGATGAGCGTCCCGACTGCACGATTCGACGCACCGTGCCGCCGCATCCGGGGGTGCGGCAGGGCGCACCTTCCCGCCCGTAAACATCAAAGGAATGCTGGAAATACCCAAGCTCTCCATCTGCCTGGCGAAAATCGCGCAAGGATGAGCCGCCCGCCTCGATCGCATCGGCCAGAACCTGCCGGATAACCGGAACCAGCGCCGCAATGCGCGGTTTTGAGATGTGGCCCGCCTTGCGCCGCGGCGAGATACACGCCCGGAAAAGCGCTTCACAGACATAGATATTGCCCAGCCCCGCAACGATCCGTTGATCCAGCAGCGCGGATTTGACCGGGGTCATCTTGCCCTGAAACGCGCCGATCAGGTGATCTTCGTGAAAATCATTACCCAGCGGTTCAGGGCCCAGCACCCGGAGCAGCTTGTGATCGTCCGCCCGCGCGGTCTCCATCAGATCCATCGCTCCGAACCGGCGCGGATCGTTGAAGGTGATGCGCGCACCGTTTCTCATATGCAGAACCACATGATCATGCTTTTGCGGCGCGGGATGGTCATGCACGAACACCCCCAGCGGATCGCCCGACACCAGCATACGCCCAGACATGCCCAGATGAATGAGCAGCGTCTCGCCCGATGACAGATCCGCCAGGATATATTTCGATCGCCGCCGCAGCCGCGCCACCTGGCACCCGGTCAGGCGCTCGGCCATGCCGGGCGGAAAGGGCCAGCGCAGATCGGGGCGATTGACATCCGCGCGCGCGATCACCTGCCCCTCCATCACGGGGCTCAGGCCACGTCGGACGGTTTCAACCTCGGGCAGTTCGGGCATTTCGGACCTCGTCAAAGGGGCGCATTGTGCCCATGGCTCAGCGCCCTATAACAAGGCCTGATCCAGAGGCAAACAAGACCCCATGACAGACGACACCCCTAAAACCACCCATTTCGGGTATCAAACCGTGCCCGAAGGCGAAAAGGCCGACCGCGTGCGCGGTGTCTTCGGTTCGGTCGCGTCGAAATATGACGTGATGAACGATGTGATGAGCGCAGGCATCCACCGCATCTGGAAAGACGCGATGATGGACTGGCTGGCCCCGCGCCCCGGACAGCGCCTGCTGGATGTGGCGGGCGGCACCGGTGACATCTCGTTCCGGTTCCTCAAACGCGCAGGCGATGGGCACGCCACGGTACTGGATCTGACAGAGCCGATGCTGACCGAGGGCCGCAAACGCGCCGAGGCCGAGCGGATGGCAGACAGCCTCGATTGGGTTGTCGGCGATGCGATGGCGCTGCCATTGGCGGACAATACATTTGACGTCTACACCATCAGCTTCGGCATCCGAAACGTGACCCGGCCCCAGGACGCGCTGGCCGAGGCATTCCGGGTCCTCAAACCCGGTGGGCGCCTGATGGTGCTGGAGTTCAGCCATTTGCCCAATGACGCCATGCAAAGGCTCTATGATCTTTACAGCTTCAACGTGATCCCGCGTATGGGGCAACTAATCGCGCAGGATCGCGAAAGCTATCAGTATCTGGTGGAATCGATCCGCAATTTCCCCGATCAGGAGACATTTCTGGGCATGATCCGCGCGGAGGGTTTCGAGAACGCCAGATATCGCAATCTGTCGATGGGCATCGCGGCGCTGCACTCAGGCTGGAAGATTTGATGCAAAACATGGAAATCGTACCAACCCTGCGGCTTCTTCTGGCTGGAAATATCCCAGGGGGTGCGGGGGGCTGGCCCCCCGCCCGGGTCGGATCGCATTCGCGATCCGACGTCGCAGTGCTAAAAAGGGTCGCCTAGATGCGGGGCCCGCATAACATCTGGCGGCTGATCCGCACCGGCGCCACGCTGGAACGCACCGGCGCGATGGGCGTCGTACTCGATGCGTTCGACGCCCCGAAATCGGTGCGCTTTATCGCGCGGCTTCTGGGCTTTCCGTTCCAGTGGCTGGGCTACAAGGGCGATCCCGCAATGCCGCCCGCCACCCGTGCGATCACCGCCCTTGGACCCGCCTATATCAAGTTCGGCCAGATCCTCTCGACCCGTCCGGATGTGGTAGGCGAGGAGATGGCCGTGCAACTGCGCGTCCTGCAGGACAAGCTGCCGCCCTTTTCCGTGGCCGAGGCCAAGGCCGCCGTCGAAAAGGAACTGGGCCGACCCATCGGCGAGATCTTCGAGGATTTCAGCGAACCCATCGCCGCGGCCTCCATAGCACAAGTGCATCGCGCTCGGCTCAAACACAATGGCGAGGATGTCGCCGTCAAGATCCTGCGCCCCGGCGTGGAACGCGCCTTCAACAAGGATGTCGACGCGTTCTATTTTGCCGCAACCATGATCGAGATCTTCGCCCCCTTCTCGCGCCGCTTGCGCCCCAAGGATGTGATCCGGCATTTCGACGGGGTGGTTCAGGGCGAGCTGGATCTGCGGCTCGAAAGTGCGGCGGCCTCGGAATTTGCCGCCAATACCGAACATGATGCCGGATTCCGCCTGCCCCGGATGATGTGGAATTTCTCCAGCCGCCGGGTGATGACGATGGGCTGGGCCGACGGCACCAATCTGGGTGAAAACGACGCGCTCGACGCGGCCGGCCATGACCGCAAGGAGCTGGGAGAGCGGGTGTTGCGCCTGTTTCTCAACCACGCGCTACGAGACGGCTTTTTTCACGCTGATATGCACCAGGGCAACCTCAAGGTCGCCGCGAATGGCGATATCATCGCCTATGATTTCGGTATCATGGGCCATATCGACGAGTACACCCGCCGGGTCTATGCCGAGATCCTCTACGGCTTTATCCGGCGCGATTACAAGCGCGTGGCCGAAGTGCATTTCGAGGCCGGCTACGTACCTGCCAATCAGGATGTGGATGAGTTCGCCCGAGCCCTGCGCGCCGTGGGCGAGCCGATCTTTGGCATGGACGCAACCCAGATTTCGATGGGCCGGGTGCTGGCCTATCTCTTTGAAGTGACCGAGCGGTTTGGCATGGAAACCCGGACCGAACTGATCCTGTTACAGCGCACAATGGTCGTGGTCGAAGGCGTCGCGCGCTCGCTCAACCCGCATGTGAACATGTGGGAAGTCGCCAAACCCGTGGTCGAGGATTACATCAAGGGCTCCATCGGCCCCAAAGCCGTGCTGCGCGATCTGACGAACACGCTTCAGGTGGTGGCGCGGTTCGGCCCGCGCCTGCCCGGAATGGTCGAGGCCGCGTTGATCCGCCAGTCACAGGCAGAGCCGGTCAAACCCAAACGCCGCTTCTGGCGCTATGTGCTGGTGGGGGTGATCGGGGTCCTGCTGGGGGCCAGCGGGATCGTCGCGATCAGCACGCTTTACTGAAATCGGCGCTGTGGTAGCCTTTGGCACATGCCCCGCGCCAACCCCTACAGACCCTTCACACCCGACCCAAAGCAAAGCGAGCGGGTGCCCGAAATCAGCGGCAATGCCATCAACGGGCTGGGAGACACAACGTTTCGGCGCCCAGATGTCGTCTATTGGGCGCCAGATCCCGCGACCATCTCCCATGGCCCGATGCAGGATTACTTCTACATGCGATCAAACGAGGTCGATGGCTTTGCCAAGGCCCGCGCCCGGCGCCTGAAGATCAACGAAGCGCCCCTGCCCCCCATTGCGGACAGCCCAGCCCAGCGCAGTCCCCGGAACTGGACCACTGCGCTGGAGCGGTTTGTCCAGTCGGGCCTCTGCGAAAAGGTCGGTGTGACCGAGATGAACCCTGATTGGGCTTATGCCGGGCAGACCGTCACACAAACGCGCGTCATCATTGCGGGGGTTCAGCATGCGTATGACGCCATCCAGACAGCACCGGCTCCGGAAGCGGGACTGGAAGTGGTGCGTCAATACACCCGCGCCGGGGCCGCCGCCAAAGCCATCACTGCCTGGCTGCATGAGCAGGGCTGGGCCGCCGAGGCGGTGACCGGCCCGCTGACCGGATCCATCACGCTGATCCCGCCCGCATTGGCCTGCGGTTTTGGCGAGTTGGGCAAGCATGGCTCAATTATCAATCCGGAGATGGGTGCGTCCTTCCGGCTGTCGGCAGTTCTGACTGACGCGCCCTTTGCGCCCACGCCCCGGCAATCACACGGTGTCGACGATTTCTGCCAGAACTGTCGGATCTGTGAGGATGCCTGCCCGCCCGAAGCCTTGTCGCCCGACAAACAGACCGTGCGCGGTGAGACCAAATGGTATGTCGATTTCGATAAATGCGTCCCGTTCTTCAACGAAACCCATGGCTGTGCCATCTGCATTGCCGTCTGCCCGTGGTCCCGTCCCGGTGTGGGCCTGAACCTTGCCGCAAAGCTCGCCCGCCGTGCGCAGCGGAAAGAGACTGCCTGAGCTTTGATCGGCGGTCTCGCCGACGCGCAACCCGTTCGCGGCACCGCAAATCACTTTGAACATGCCAAACGCCATTCCGGCGGGAGGCCTGATCGAACCCCCTCCCGGATCGGTGGTGCAGAGGTGGTTTTGGGGGGTGGCATTCAGAACGACCGCCCAACCCCCTTTGAAAGTATCCGCGGCGCTCCGCACCATGCAGCGCCATTTGACGAGACCGGCGGAGACATGCGCTTGCATGTGCGCCGTTTACCGAACTCGGCGGCCACCCGGCCCCTCCGCGTTTCGGTCCCGTCGGTCTTAATCCATCAACCGCGCACCCTCACGCCCAGCAAAGGCTGTTGGATAATGCCGAAACTGTTGACCATCGACCCAATGCCAAAGCCGCGTTGTCCCAACGAGGCACCGCATTGCGACACATGCCTGGCTTTTCACAGAGCCGCCCGCGCGGCTCCGTGATCCAGTCCTGACTATTCAGGTCCCGGCGCTCCATCTGGGCATCAAGGGCTTGGTTATGACGTGCTACGCCCCATCTGGTTCTTGCGTTTAGGGATCAGAGCCGCTCGATCGCCAGCGCGATTCCCTGCCCGCCGCCGATGCACATGGTGATCAGACCCTTGGATCCGCCTGTCCGTTCCAGTTCATAAAGCGCCTTTATCGTGATGATCGCTCCGGTTGCGCCCACTGGATGGCCCAGCGCGATGGCGCCCCCATTGGGGTTCACTTTCGCGGCATCCAGACCCAGTTCCTTGTTCACGGCCAAGGCCTGTGCGGCAAACGCTTCATTCGATTCGACCACATCGAAATCCGACACGCTGAGGCCGGTTTTCTTCAGCAGGTTCTGTACCGCAGGGATCGGGCCGATGCCCATCACTTCGGGACGCACGCCCGCATGGGCATAGCCCAGGATGCGTGCCTTGGGTTTCAGTCCGGCCCGCTCTGCCGCCTGTGCTGTGGCGAGGACAACTGCTGCCGCACCATCGTTAATGCCCGAGGCATTTCCCGCTGTGACCGAACCGTCTTTCTGGAACACGGGCCGCAACCCGGCCAGCGCCTCGGCCGTTGTCGCCTTGGGGTGCTCATCGACCTTGAAGGGCACCTTTTCGCGGCGCACCATCACGTCCACGGGCGCAATCTGGCTGTCGAAATACCCCGCCTCGATGGCCGCAGCGGCGCGTTGTTGACTGGCGAGCGCAAAGCCGTCCTGGTCTTCTCGGGTGATCTGATGCTCGCGGGCGACATTCTCGGCCGTGACCCCCATGTGGCCGGTGCCAAAGGGGCAGTTGAGCGCGCCCAGCATCATGTCGAGCGTTTTGACATCGCCCATCTTTTGCCCCCAGCGTTGCGAGGGGATGATGAAGGGGCTGCGCGACATCGCCTCGGCACCACCGGCCAGCGCGAACTCCGCATCGCCCAGCATCAGCGACTGTACCGCCGAGACGATCGCCTGCGCGCCCGACCCACAGAGCCGGTTCACGTTCATCGCGGGCGTGCCGTTCGGGATCCCTGCCTGTATCGCCGCCACCCGCGAGAGATACATATCGCGCGGTTCGGTGTTGATCACATGGCCAAAGACCACGGTGCCGATCTGGCCCGGTTCCACACCCGAGCGCTCCATCGCGGCCTCGGTGGCGACGGTCGCCAGGTCAATCGGAGCCGTACTGGCAAGCGCGCCGCCAAAGGTGCCGATGGCCGTGCGGGCCCCGTCGAGCAATACGATATCGGTCATAGATGATCTCCCTGATGTCGATGTATCTGTATGTTGCAAGCCAGTATGCGCAGCTCTTGCCGCAGGGTCAGCCCCTAACCCTGCGTCGCGGCCTGGGCATTGACAGGTACCGCAAAACCGGACGAAATCTCCGATATGACGGAATCAGCGGATCGCATTCTCGGACAACTCCCTACCCGGCTGAAGGAGGCCCGGCGCGCGCACGGGCTGTCGCTTGACGCCGTGGCCAAACTCTCGGGTGTGTCACGGTCGATGGTCAGCCAGATCGAGCGGGGCGAAAGCTCTCCCACGATTGCGACGCTGTGGAACCTGACGCGGGCCCTTCAGGTCGATTTTGCCGGTCTCTTGGAGGATCGGCCGCCAACGGATTCGATCGAAGTGATGCGCGCGGGTCAACTGCCCAGCATCGACAGGCGCGGTGAAGGATGCCGGATTGTGATTCTTTCCCCTCCGGAAGAGGCCGGGTCTCATGAACTCTATGAGCTTCAGTTCAGCGCAGGCGGCTTGCTCGACAGTCAACCCCACCGCCGTGGCGCGCGGGAACAGATCAGCGTGATTGAAGGACAGGTGTCCGTGCAGTCCGGGATGGCAGAGGAGCGCCTGGAGGCAGGCGATACCGCGCGCTATGCTGCGGATGTGACGCATCGGATCTCCGCCCCGAATGGCGCGGCCCGGGTCTTTTTGGTCGTTCGTGATGCCTGAGGGCGAATTTTCTGACACAGAAAATTCAAAGAAACTGACCCAGTTTCTGACCAGAATGTGTGTCACATTCTGAAGAAGCTTTCCGAAATACCGGATTTTTTTCCGCCAAACCGGATTCTTCTATTTCGGAATCGCTTCCGTTATGGCAGAGTCGCTCCGCTGCATAGGAGTTTCTGATGTCCGACACGTTCCTGACCCATCTGACCAAAACGCTGTCAGAGATAGACGCCGATGGTTTGATGAAGCGTGAGCGTCTGATCACGTCGCCCCAGGGCGGCGAGATTACGGTGGGCCATCGCCAGGTCATCAATCTGTGCGCCAACAACTATCTCGGGCTCGCCAATCACCCGGATCTGATCCGTGCCGCGACCACCGCGATGCAGGATCACGGCTTTGGCATGGCCAGCGTTCGCTTCATCTGCGGCACGCAAGATCTGCACCATGCGCTTGAGACCCGGCTGGCCGGTTTCCTTGGCATGGACGACGCGATCCTGTTTGCCGCCTGTTTCGACGCGAATGGCGGGCTCTTCGAGCCGTTGCTGGGACCCCAGGATGCGGTGATCTCGGACGCGCTCAACCATGCGTCAATCATTGACGGCATTCGGCTCTGCAAGGCCAAACGCTATCGCTATGCCAATTCGGATATGGACGATCTGGAAACGCAACTGAAAACTGCCCGAACCCAGGGCGCGCGCCATATGATGATCGCCACGGACGGGGTGTTCAGCATGGATGGCTATCTGGCCAAGCTGCCGCAGGTCCGGGCGCTGGCGGATCGATATGATGCGATCCTGATGGTGGATGATTGCCATGCCACCGGCTTCATCGGGCCAAAGGGGGCGGGCACGCCGCACCACGCGGGCATCCGCGCCGATATCGTGACTGGCACATTGGGCAAGGCGCTGGGCGGGTCCATCGGGGGCTATATCGCGGGACCGCAGCCAGTGATCGACCTCTTGCGCCAACGGGCGCGGCCCTATCTTTTCTCCAACTCCCTGCCGCCTGCCATTGTCGCGGCTGGAATCGAGGCCATCCGCCTTGTCGAGGAGGGTGACGCCCTGCGCGCGCAGCTCTTCGACAACGCCGCCTATTGGCGCGCGGGTCTGGCCCGGCTCGGGTTTGAGCTTTTGCCGGGGGAGCATCCGATCATCCCCGTCATGCTGGGCGAGGCACAATTGGCGCAGGACATGGCGGCGCGGCTCTTCGACGAAGGTGTTTATGTCTCGGGTTTCTTCTTTCCTGTGGTGCCGCGCGGACAGGCGCGTATCCGCACCCAGATGAATGCAGCGCTGAGCCGCGAGGAGCTGGACCGGGCCCTGCGCGCATTCGAGGTCGCAGGCAAAGCCGTGGGAGTGATCTGATGCGAAACGAGATGACCTGCCTGGTCAAGGCCGAACCGCGAGAAGGCCTGTGGATGCACACCGCGCCAGTGCCCGAGATCGGACCCGATGACGTTCTGATCCGTATCAAAAAGACCGGGATCTGCGGGACCGATATCCACATCTGGAACTGGGACGACTGGGCGCAATCCACCGTGCCCGTCCCGCTGATCATCGGCCATGAATTCGCGGGAGAGATCGTCGAGATCGGGCGCAATGTCGAAGGCTTGGAGCGCGGCCAGCGCTGCTCGGGCGAGGGGCACCTGATCGGCAAGAACAGCCGCCAAAGCCGCGCGGGCAAGTTCCACCTGGACCCCGCCACACGTGGGATCGGCGTGAACGAGCAAGGCGCCTTTGCCCAATTCCTCCGCCTGCCCGCGTTCAATGTGGTGCCCCTGCCCGATGAAATCCCGGACGATATCGGCGCGATCCTCGATCCGCTGGGCAATGCGGTGCATACCGCGCTGAGCTTCGATCTGGTGGGCGAGGACGTTCTGATCACCGGAGCCGGTCCGATTGGCATCATGGCCGCCGCCGTCGCCCGGCATGTGGGCGCGCGACATGTGGTGATCACCGATTTGAACCCCGCGCGGCTGGACCTGGCGGCGCAGGTGGCCGATGTGGTCCCTGTCAATGTCGCGGAAGACAACCTGCGCGACGTGGCGCATGGGCTGAAGATGACGGAAGGCTTCGATGTGGGCCTTGAGATGTCCGGCAACCAGACCGCCCTGGATCAGATGGTCGAAAATCTGGTGATGGGCGGGCGGATTGCTCTGTTGGGGATCCCGCCTGGCAAATCGCCGGTGGACTGGAGCCGGATCGTTTTCAAGGCGATCACGATCAAGGGCGTCTACGGCCGCGAGATATTCGAGACCTGGTACAAGATGATCGCGATGTTGCAGAACGGTCTCGATGTCTCGGGCGTGATCACCCATCGGTTCGCCGCGACCGATTTCCGCGACGGTTTTGCTGCCATGAAGTCGGGCCAGAGCGGTAAGGTGGTGCTGGACTGGCGATGAAACGCGTCGTCTTGCGTCAGCACGCATATGGTGCAGGATCAACCCATGCTGCCCGTGCGCCCTGACCTCAGAGATCTCATAAACCGCGTGCTTAACCGTATCCGGCGCACCGTACCACCCGGACTGCGCTTCGTTTTGGGTGTGCTGTTGATCATCGGCGGTATCTTCGGCTTTCTTCCGGTTTTGGGGTTTTGGATGATCCCGCTTGGCGTGGCGGTATGCGCGTTGGATATCAGCGCGCTGATCCGGCGCTTCAGAAATGGGAGACAGGAATGACCAATGCCCCGGCGCGGAACTCAATCCTCGATGTGATCGGCGGCACCCCGTCTGTCTGGCTCGACCGTATGGTGGCGGCACGTGGTCTGTCCGGGCGCATTCTGGCCAAGCTCGACTACCTCAATCCGGGCTTTTCCAAGAAAGATCGCGCAGCACTTGGGATCATCGAGGCGGCGGAGGCCGACGGCACCCTCACATCCGGCCAGACGGTGGTCGAGCTGACCAGCGGCAATATGGGCACCGGCCTCGCCATTGTCTGTGGCATAAAGGGCTATCCGTTCGTGGCTGTCATGTCGCGCGGCAATTCGGTGGAGCGGGCCAGGATGATGCAGGCGCTGGGCGCCGAAGTGGTGCTGGTGGACCAGTTGCCAGGATCCATACCAGGCCAGGTATCAGGAAGAGATCTGGCCGAGGTCGATCGCGTGACCCGTCAGATCGCAGCCGAGCGAAACGCTTTTCGCGCAGATCAGTTTCACCACCCGGGCAATGCGATGGCACATTATCACGGCACAGGACCGGAGTTTTGGGAACAAAGCAGCGGTACCCTGACCGCATTCGTGGACTTTGCGGGATCGGGCGGAACCTATGCCGGGGTGATCCGCGCGCTTAAGGAACGTGGCCCTGTCAACGGCTATGTCCTGGAACCTCAAGGGGCGGCAGCGCTTGCGGGCGCGGCGGTGACAATTCCGGATCATCCCATTCAGGGCGGCGGCTATGCCATGGCGGATCTGGCGTTCATGACCGGGGCGCCGGTTGACGGATATCTGACCCTCTCGGGCGAGCGCGCGCGGCAGACAGCACGCGACCTTGCGCGGGAAGAGGGGATCTTTGCCGGGTTTTCGGCTGGCGCGAATGTGGCCGCAGCACTGGACCTGCTGGCCGGGCCGGAGGTAGGCGGCGTGGTGGCCGTCATCATTTGCGACAGCGGGTTGAAGTACCTGTCAACCGATCTTTGGGCATCAAAGCCCGAGAAATGACGAGCGAAGGGTCACGGTGACAAAGGCTCTCGCCCACGGTCGGTCAACAGCCAACTCTGGGTGCCCTCGAACACCGCCACGCTGAGCGGGTTGCCATAGCCCGCGCCGGTATCGAGGTTGACACGATTGCCGTAATGCGTCGCCTGCTCGACCGGGGTGTGGCCATGCACGACCAGTTTCGGGTGCGGATCCGTATAAGCGTGAAAACTCTGGCGAATCCAGACAAGGTCTTCTTCGGTCTGATCTTCCAGTGCCAGCCTCGGGCGGATGCCTGCATGGACAAAGATCAGAGCATCGGTTTCATAGGATGTCGGCAGAGCGTTCAGGAAATCGGTGTGGGTCTGCGGCACAGCCTCTTTCGCGGCGGCATGGATGCTTTTCAGCCGGGTCTGACTGTGGAACGTGACACCGTAGGAGGCCATCGTTTCCACCCCGCCGATAAGGTCGTGAAACCAATGGAATCCGACCAGAAGGTGAGGATCGTGGCGCGGCGTATCCTCCATGAACCACTGAAACATCCGGTCATGATTGCCTTTCAGTGTGACCCAGTTGCGGCCTTCGCTTTGGCCTTGAACCAGCCGTTCGATCACGCCGCGGCAATCGGGACCGCGGTCCACATAATCGCCCAGAAAAACGATGCGCGCATCCGGGCCGCCATCCGATGCGATTTTATCCAACGCCTCCTCCAGCATAGCGAGTTGGCCATGAATGTCACCGATGGCATAAATGGGGTCGGTCATGGGATGTCCTGATTGCAAGCCTCTGCCGCTGTCATAGTGCGCGCGCATCCCAAGCGCGAGAGGATCTGTTCAGATTCCGGCGCGAAACCGATCAGCCCAGTCCTGGCTTGTCTTATCGGCAAGCTTGGCGACCTGCGGCGCGATCCCATCCGCTTGGGCCGGATCGCGCCCGAGATCCGCAAGAAGGCCCGCCACGGTTGCCACCGGATCGGCAGCAAGGTCGTCATAGGTGACGCGCAAGGGGGTGATGGCTTCGGCGTCAAACCACGCCACCCATTCTTGATCGAGCGTCGTCACCTCGGCCAGTGTCTGGGCGATCAGGTTTCGATCATAGACAGGTGGTCGCGCAGGAGAGAGACGCTCAAGTTCGGTGCCGTCGGGCGCCTTGTGCCACAACCCACCCTGCCGGGCGCGCACCAAGGAGATGGCCTGCGCGAGCTTGTCAGGGCGCGTCAGGTGGATGAACCGTGTACGTCCAAACGCGACAGCGAACCGATCCGCGATGCGGGTGCGACCGGGGTGGAGGCGGTCGAGTTGTTGCGCGAAAAACTCAAAGCTACCCCGTTGCAAGCGCAGGCCGAAAAGGTCGGTCCCGGCGCTTCCTGCCCTTTTGGCGGCATCCATGATCTCGGCCAGGTTATCCAGATCGGGCGCCGGACCCGGCAGCGGCAGGCCGAGGCCTTCCCGCCAATCGGCCAGCGATGGCGTATGAAAATAGGAGCGCGGATGACCGGCCGCTCCGGTGCTGGTCAAGAGCGTGCACAAAAGCGTGCTGCCGCTGCGTGGCGCGGTACACAGGATATAGGCGGCATATTCGCTCATGCGCGGCGGCGCACCAGCCAGACGGCCAACACGGGGGCCGCGACGATCATGGCAAGGCCAAAGGGATAGTTGATCAGCGCCATCGGATCCCCGTTCAGAAGGGCCAGGCTCTGGGACAGGGATATTTCGAACCTTGGCCCCAAGAAAAAGGCGATGATGAAGATCACGACCGAAAAGCCAAAGGTGGTCATCACAAAACCCAGCAGCGCAAAGGCCAGCATCACACCGATGCCAAAGACGCCTCCCGCAGCCAGTGACACGCCGACAAAACACAAAAGCAACGCCGAGGTCAGAATAAAGCTCTCCGGTGCTGTCACCACGCGCACCCAGACGCGCATGCCCACCTGCCCCACCAGCATGTTCATCGCATTGGCGATGATCATCGCACCGAAAAGGCCATAGATCAGCCGCCCCTGGTTTTCGAACAGGAACGGGCCGGGCTGCACCCCGTGGATCATGAAGGCCGAGATGATCAGCGCCGCTGATACGCTGCCCGGAATGCCCAGCGTCAGCATCGGGATCATATTGGCCCCCATCACGGAGGAATTGGCCGCCTCGCTGGCGGCGATGCCATGCAGGTTGCCCTTGCCGAAACTGGCGCGGTCTTTGCTGACCTGCTTGGCCGAAGCATAGGACATAAACGCCGCCGCCGTGGATCCGATACCTGGCAGCGCGCCCAGCGCCGTGCCGATGACAGCACCCCGGAACAGGGTAAACCGGCAGGCCCAGTATTCCGCCCAACTGACACGGCGGTCCTTGGGCGGCTGATTGGCGGGAATCTGAACCGTGGCCCGAACTGCGGCGCGCGTCTGCGACAAGCGCGACAGCAGTTCCGAAATGGCCAGCATGCCGATGGCAACCGCTGCCAGCGGTAATCCGTCATAAAGCTCGAACTGACCGAAAAAGAGGCGCGGCGAGGCGTGTTCGGGGTCCGTGCCCACCATCGCCGCCATCAGCCCAAGGGCAGCGGCCGCGATTCCCTTGACGATCGACGCGCCCATCAAAGCGGCAATCACCGCAAAGGCCAGCAGCATCAGGCCCAGCACCTCGACCGGGCCCATGCGCAGGGCCAGGATCGCCAACGGGGCCGAGACGGTGATCAGCACAATATCGCTGAATGTGTCGCCTGTGACCGAGGAATAGAGCGCCATCTTGGTCGCCTTGAGCGGTTTGCCCTGTTTGGCCAAGGGATAACCATCCATCGCGGTGGCGGCGGCATCGGGTGTGCCGGGCGTGTTCATCAGGATCGCGGGGATGGCCCCCCCGACAAGCCCGCCCTTGTTGACCCCAACCAGAAAGCCGATGCCCGCAAGCGGGTCCATGCCAAAGGTGAACGGGATCGCGATGGCCGTAGCCATGACCGGGCCGATCCCCGGCACGGCACCGACGAACTGTCCCACGATGACACCCGCCAGCACATAAAACAGCGTGATCGGCTGAAACGCGTCGCCCAGCCCGGCGAGGATGGTGGCGGAATCAAGCATTTGTCAGGGACGGTCTCATGGCAAAGGGCGCTCCAGCAAAATCGCGACGCAGAGCCAGATCATCGCCGGCGTGCCCATGGTTCCGGCGGCCAGCCAGATCCAGCGCCGCTCCCCGGCGAGCCACATCAGCGCCAGTGCCAGCGGCGGCGCCACCCACAAGAACCCGTACCGGGAGATCAGGGCAAGACCCGCAATCAAGAGCCCTGCGTAAAGGGCCGCGCGCGGCCAGTTGGCTGATCGGGGGGGCTCGGTCCCCGGGCGCAGGACCAGCAAAAGCCCGCAGAGCGCCAAAAGGCCCGCCAAAAGGCTGGGCATCGTCCGGGGGCGGAGCCAGCCGTAATCGACCGTCTCCACCTGCCACGGGATGATGATCAAGAGCAGCAGGCCGCCCAGGATGAGCAGGAACGCTCCGGCCAGGCGATCTGACAGCATCGACTTACTTAAAGAGCTGGGCGACGTTCTCCACGCCGTCGCGCATCATCTGTTCGGTGCCTTCGGGCCCCATATTGACGATAGGGGATTTGAGCGAGTTCATCACCACGGTCGCGACATCCTCGCTGGCCAGCGCATTCTCCAGCGCTTGCGTCAGCGCCATGCGCGCATCATCGGGCGTGCCCGCCGCAGCAGCAAAGAAAAAGACCGGATCGACATAGATGTCGAACCCCTGCTCGGGCAGCGTGGGTGTGTCGGGCGCGTAATTGTGCCGACTGTCGTTCATCGACGCGATCATCTTCAGCTCACCGGCTTCGAGCAGATCGAGATGCTCACCCGCCTCGAACCCAGCGATGGCCTGACCGCCGAGGATCAGCTTGGTGTTTTCGGCCCCGCCTTTGGTCGACAGGAACTGAAACTCGACGCCGACATCGGCCATGACCTTGCGCATGGCCAGTTCTTGCGGTTTGGCGTCAAAGGCAAGCGGCGCGTTGTTTTCGCGGGCATAGTCGATGAGGCCCGCAATATCGTCGAACGGCGCGTCGGCGCGGGCGATCAGCGCCAATTGCGCGCGCGCAGCGGTGCCCAGATAGTCAAAGCTGTCCAGGTCGAAATTCAGCTGGTCGGGTCGGTTCACCAGGTTGACGAGGATTGGCATGTTGACGCCCAGCCCGATCACCTGCCCGTCCGCCGGACGGTTGGCGATGCCGGTGAACATGGCGATCCCGCCACCGCCAGGCTTGTTTTCGGCGATCACATTCCAACCCGTCTGGTCTTTCATCACCTTTGCCACGATACGCCCGATCGTGTCGGTTGAGCCCCCCGCGCCAAAGCCGATTTGCAGGGTGAGCGGGCCGCGCGGTTCCCAATCCGCATGGGCGGCCGTCGCCAGTGTAAGGGCAAGCCCTGTGGCAAGGCCGGTCAGCCAGGTCTTGATTGTCATGGTTCTTCTCCTCCCAACGCTGCGGCGTGCTTGTTGGTGCGCGCCTGCATGATGGCAAGAGTATCACATTAGATAGCTAACAAAGCAATTAAATGCGCTTTTGGCCAATAGCGCGATTTGTGACAGGCTTGATCGGTGAAACATGAGCAAATAAGACAGTACTGCAAAACGTGATGCCCGTGTTGGGGCGTCAAAGCCGATCCAGGTTATCGGGGGAGCTTGGTTCCCCTGGGGCGACGGGACAAGTCCCGCCCTAGGGTCAGGACCCATT
>NZ_JAAWWD010000090.1 GCF_021404545.1 Aestuariivita sp. | reverse complement strand
GGAGGTGCCTAGATACATTTGCCCCGAACAGACGCGTGCTGGAAGCTATGCCGGATTGCGAAACCATTCCTTCGGGTGCTCCCTCGCGCCGGGCGAAAATCCGGTACTTCTTGCATCAGCGTGAGTTGGCCGACGAGGCGTTGGAGGACTTTGTCGATGAAGACCTAGGGTCAGGACCCATTGATTTTCCTTTGGCAGCATGATTCACGGCTCAAAAACGAGCGGTGACTATGTCTGATCTATTCTGGCTGACGGATGCGCAGATGGCGCGTCTTGAGCCCTTCTTTCCCAAGTCCCACGGCAAGCCGCGCGTCGATGATAGGCGTGTGTTGAGCGGGATTATCTTCATCAATCGCAACGGCTTACGCTGGCGCGATGCGCCCGCTGCCTATGGCCCCCACAAGACGCTCTACAATCGCTGGAAGCGGTGGAGCGACAAGGGCATCTTTGCGCAGATGATGATGGGTTTGGCTGCCGAGCACGGCGAGGAAACGACTGTCATGATCGATGCCACCTATCTCAAGGCGCACCGCACCGCGACCAGCATGGGCGTCAAAAAGGGGGGCGTGGACGTCTGATCGGTCGCACGAAGGGCGGCATGAACACGAAGCTGCACGCCATCTGCGACAGCCAGGGACGTCCGCTGAACCTGTTCGTCACCGCCGGGCAGGTGAGCGATTACATCGGTGCACGGGCGCTGCTGAGCAGCCTGCCGGATGTGGACTGGCTGCTCGGGGATCGTGGATACGACGCCGACTGGTTCAGAGAAGCGTTGAAAGACAAGGGGATACGCCCCTGCATACCCGGTCGAAAGCAACGCAAGACGACGGTGAAATACGACAAGCGCCGCTACAAACGGCGCAACCGGATCGAGATCATGTTTGGCAGGCTCAAGGATTGGCGGCGCGTGGCAACACGATACGACAGATGCCCGAAGGTCTTCCTCTCAGCAATCGCCCTCGCAGCATTGGTCATTTACTGGTTATGAGTCCTGACCCTAGCCTGCGGGATGGTCATCCAGAAGGGCGGGCTGTAGCCCGCCATCAGCGTCCGCATGGTCAGAAGGAAGTTGTTGACGCCCTGGAAGGCCTCCCCGTTGTGCGGGAGCGGGCGGGACCGCCCCCGGGGGGCCCGGGGCCGGGCCC
>NZ_JAAWWD010000065.1 GCF_021404545.1 Aestuariivita sp. | reverse complement strand
GGTTTTCGGCGGGACGCTTTAATCGGCGCGGCGCTTGTCCTTCTTCAGGCACTGTCCATCGCCTGCGCCGCCGCGATCCCCGATCTTGCCGGGCGCCACATCGCCGTGCCGTTCCGCGGTGACACGCCCGAGATCATCCTCGACCAGCTTGTCGTCCATCACGGCTTCGATGCCGATGCCGACCTGCAGATCACCTATGCCGGCACGCCGGCCGAAGCGATGCAGCTGATGCTGGCCGGGCGGGTCGATGCCGCGCTGATGACCGAACCATCGACCACCACCGCCATCCTGCGCGAGCACGAGGTCGGCAGGTTGCTCCGACGTGCCATCGACCTGCAAGACGCATGGGGCGAGATGACCGGGGCCGCGCCGGTCCTGCCGCAGGCGGGGTTGGCAGTGATGCAAGGGTTCATGGATGGGAATGGCGCGGTCCTGCCGGACCTGCTTGCAGCGCTGGAAGCGGCAACAGCCGATCTCCTGGCCGACCCGCAGACCGCGGCGGCGCACGCGACGGAGGCGCTCGGGATGCCCGCGCCGCTTCTGGCCGCCGCCTAGCAGGCGGGGCACGAGGTCTACGGCCCGTTCATCCTGACCTCATCGCTCGACACCGTGGCGGCGCTGGCGTCCGATCCGGAGGCCTGGGCCATCGGCGCGCTCACCCAGCAACGGGCAATCACAGGCTTCGGGCTCGTCGCCGCGGCGGGCACCGCGCTGGTGGCGCAGATCACCGGCAACCCCATCCTGTCGGGATTTCTGAACGTCCTGCAGAGGGTCCGGCTTCGGGTTGCATGGCAGGGGGAATGGGAAAGAACCTACCGCCGCATCGGGACACAATCGCTCCGGACACCGCATAGCGACCAGCACCAGCGGATCGTTGATGCGATCGAACGTGACGACGCAGACGGCGCATCCATGAAAATCACCGAACACCTGGAAACTATTGGGGTCGAAAGGTCTGAGGCTGCCTGATCAGGGTTTTTCGCCACAGCCAATGGAGCCGCATCAAGGTGAAGCGTTCACCCATGGTCCACCTGCCGATTGCGCGACAAAGCACGAAACAAGGCGATGGAACCCCGAAAATATGGCGCACACGACACGCCTTAAAGCATTGAAAAATCGCTCGAATCGCCACCATTCATCGTAAGGGTGATAGAAAGTCTGGCGTTTTGATTTAACTGCATTTTTGGCGTGTCTTCAAACTTTTGGCGGCGGCTGCAGCAGCGCAGGAACATCCCCCGATTTGCCCCTTTTGGCGCCTTATTGCACACTCAGCGCCCACGAATTGGCCACAGTAAACAAGCGTCCTTCCGGTAGATGGCCCGCGTCCAGATCAGATGCAACGGCCTTTCACTGTCGAGACGACCCCCCACAATTGGGCCCGTCAAGCGGAGACATGTGTCGATCAGGGCCTGTCACCTGACAAGTCGTCCGCCGCCCGCCTTGCGACGTTTCCCCGCGACCGGCGACATGACCTGTCCCGCTTTGATTCGCATCAATCCAGCCAGCCGATTTTGTGTCATCTCAAGGAAACCCAAAATCGGAATCAATGCCTTGGCTAACTCAGTATCCCAAAACCTGCCTCTTCCAGATGGTCTGCGACCCGAAGCGTTACGACCGGAATGTGACCCGACCAGCCTTGGGTTTGAGACAACCGATGCGTTGGCCGCCAGGTTTGAGCTGCTGGGCCAGGATCGCGCGGTCGATGCGATAAAACTCTCTGCGGGCATCCGGCACAAGGACTTCAACCTTTATGTTCTCGGACATGAGGGCACCGGGCGCCATGCGGCGGTCTCAAATCTGTTGACCCAAGCCGCCGCCGCCCGCCCGATCCCGTGCGACTGGGTTTATGTCAACAATTTCGAGACCCCCCATAAACCGAACGCGATGCAGTTGCCCTCGGGGATGGCGGGTGTGTTTCGGTCTGCGATGCAGGATCTGGTGGACGATCTGGCAAATGAGATCCCTGCCCTGTTCGAATCCGAGGAATACCTCACGCAACGGCGCGCCATCGAAGAAGAGTTCGGACAGAGACACGAGGAGCCGATCGCAGCCTTTGCTGAGCGTGCGCGCGAGGAAAACGTGGCGCTGTTGAGAACGCCGATGGGCTTTATGCTGGCAGCCATGGTGGATGGACAACCGATCAAGCCGGATGTGTACGAGGCCCTGCCAGACGACCAAAAGGAAGAGATAGATACCAAGATTGAACGCCTTCAGGACCACCTCTCGGCCGTTCTGAGGCACGGGCCGCAACTGGAAAAAGAGCATCGCCAGCGCATCGAGGCGCTACATGCCGACATGGCCGAGCGCGTGGTCTCTCTGCGGGTGCAGGAGCTTGCCGACCGGTTCCGCGAAACCTCGCGGGACGCCGACATGTTGGAGTACCTCAAACAGGTACGCGAGGACATGACCTCGAACGCGGAACTGTTCCTGTTGTCCAAGCGCAACACCTCCAACGGGCCGTTTCCAGAGGCGATCCGTAAATACCACCGCGAGCCGCATTTCGCGCGCTATGCCGTGAATGTGATGGTGTCGCATGATGGCGCAGAGCGCTCTGCCCCGGTCATCCGCGAGGGTCTGCCGTCCTTGGCTCATCTGACCGGACGCATCGAACATATCTCGGAAATGGGGGCGCTCACGACGAATTTCACTTTGCTCAAGCCCGGCGCCCTGCATCGCGCAAACGGGGGATATCTGGTGCTGGACGCGCATCGTCTGCTGTCAGAGCCCTTTGCCTGGGATGCGCTCAAACATTGCCTGCAAAATCAGTCGATCGCCATCACCTCCCTTGCCGACCGGCTGAGCCTTGCGTCGACCACGACACTTGAGCCCGATCCGATCCCGCTTGACGTTCGGGTGGTGCTGATCGGGGACAGACGGTTGCACATGCTGCTGACGCTGCTCGACCCGGAGTTCAGCGACTTGTTCAAACTACAGGCCGATTTCGAGGATGACGTCGACCGATCTGCCCGCAATACGCGTCTTCTGGCCCGTCTGGTTGCATCCTGTGCGGCAAAAGACGCGCTGCGACCGCTGACGGCGGCGGCTGTCGCCGGACTGCTGGATCACGCTGTTAGACTGGCGGATGACTCAAAGAAGTTCACGCTTCGCATCGGCGCGTTGAGCGATGTGATGCGCGAGGCCGATCATTACGCAACCCTGGCAAAGCGAAAGCACATTTCCGACAAGGATATCTCCAAGGCGATTGAACAGGCAGACAGGCGCGCATCGCGGATCCAGGACCGGCTTCGGGAGGCGGTGAACCGCAAGACCATCCTGATCGACACCAGCGGCGCCGCGGTGGGCCAGGTCAACGGGCTATCCGTGATCGGGATCGGCAACCATCGTTTCGGGCGCCCCTCCCGGATCACCGCGCGGGTGCGGATGGGGGCGGGAAAACTTGTCGATATCGAACGCGAGGTGGACTTGGGAGGGCCGCTGCACTCCAAAGGCGTGCTCATCCTGGGCGCCTATCTGGCCTCCCATTATGCGCTGGATGTTCCGGCATCGCTTCACGCCAGTCTGGTGTTCGAGCAAAGCTATGGCGGTGTCGATGGCGACAGCGCCTCCTCCGCCGAACTTTACGCATTGGTGTCGGCCCTGTCGGGCGTTCCGATCCGGCAAGGCATCGCGGTGACGGGTTCGGTCAACCAGAACGGCGAAGTGCAGGCAATCGGTGGTGTCAACGAAAAGATCGAAGGGTTTTTCGATACGTGCAAGGCGCGGCGGCTGACAGGCCAACAGGGGGTTCTGATCCCGGTCTCCAATGTCGATCACCTGATGCTACGCCGCGATGTGGTCAAGGCCGTTGAGGCCGGGACATTCCGGATCATCCCGGTGCGCACCATCGACCAGGGGATCGAAGCCCTGACCGGACGAAAGGCCGGAACACGCGCCCGCAACGGGGCGTTCCCGACCGGCAGCATAAACGCGCTGGTCGAGGCACGGTTACGTGCGTTTGCCGAAACCCGCCGCCGGTTCGGAGACAGAACCTCGGCGCCGGATCGCCAGGAGGGCAAGCCGTGACCCCGCCATCCGGTGACAGTACCCGCATCACGGTCGGCGCCGGCTCATTCGCCGATGCCTCGGCGGCTCTGCGGCTGATCGAGCGGATCATTCATGATCTGCGCCCCAATCTGGGCGGTATCCTGGTTGAGGAAACGACGTCTCTGGCGGTCTGCGATCTGCCGAACCAGCGTCTGGTTTCGCCAAGCGGTCAGGTCGTCCTGGCCCCAACGCGGGCTCAAATCGCGGCCCTGCTCGAAGCCGATGCGCGGGCCTTTCGCCAGTCTTTGGCCAAGCTGGCCGACCGGGCCGGTGCGCCCTGGACCTTTCAGCGCGGGGCCGGTGATCTGATCCAGATGAGCCTGGACACCGGTGCCGCCAG
Organism: Aestuariivita sp.; assembly: GCF_021404545.1. Taxonomy (GTDB): domain Bacteria; phylum Pseudomonadota; class Alphaproteobacteria; order Rhodobacterales; family Rhodobacteraceae; genus Aestuariivita. The sequence goes on along the minus strand of NZ_JAAWWD010000065.1, from coordinate 76,227 downwards.
CGACATCGTCATTTTCGCGCACAGAAACATCCATCCCGTCGCCGGAAAGATCGTTCTTTTGTCCTCTTCCACCGCAACGCAAAGCGATGTGGCCGCGATGTCGAGAATGCTGGCGCAGCGAACCTCAGCAAGCCACATGATGATGGCTGTCGATGACAGCGGCGAGACACGCAAAGGACCCGGTGCCGCACACCCCGACCACTTCGCCACGCTGCAAAAAGCGCTGTCGCAACTGGCGCGGATGAACGCCCAAGCCGTTCTGGTGGATCTGTCGCGGGGCCCGGTACAGTCGGCCGAGCAATTGCGTTCTCTGATCGACGTCGCGCGGTGTCCAGTCTTTGCCTTTGGAATGGCGTCAGTGACGCGCGCGCTTGCGCACACGACGCATATCCCGCCCAGCCCCGCCCGCGACGGACAATGACCGCAACGCCGCAGCCGCCCTCAATCTGATGTCCAGACAAGGTCGGCCAGGGGCATCCCCGTTCGCCAAAAGACCCTCGGCGCCCAGATGCCGCCATCGTCGGACATGTCGCCAAAAAAGGGGGGACAGGCCGCCCGGCCCCACCTGTGGAGATCACTGCATCAAAGCTGTGACGAAAGCCTCGCGGAATTCGGTCGCCAGACGCGACAACGGCCGACCCGGGCGCGTCAGCATGCATGCCGATACCGATATCGCCGGATCAAAAGGGCGGACCGCCAGATCCATATTCGGCAGGAAAGACGCCGTATAGCTGTCCACGACCGCGATACCCGTGCCCGAATGCGCCAGAACGGCTGCGGTATGGCAATACCGCACCTCGACCCGCGGCGTATAGGCGACATCTGCCGCTTCAAACGCGGTCTGAACCAAAAATCCCAGCCGCGACGCACGGTCCAGCCCGACAAAGGAATGGTCCGCCAGATCCCGCGGGGTGATGACCGAGTGGGCCGCTACTGGATGATCCGAGCGCATAAGCGCCACCATGCGGTCGGTGCGCATCTTTTCGACCGTCACGCCCGGATGGCTGTCGAGGCCGAGACACAGCCCGATCTCGGCGGCCCCGACGGCCACGGCGTCGATCACGTTTTCCATGCGCCGCACATCGTATTGCACCGTCACGCCCGGACGCCCGTCCAGAAAGGCCAGCAGCGCGGCAGGCACGACCGAATGGCCCAGCGGCGGTGTGGCCATCAGGTGCAGCCTGCCCACCGACCCGCCACGCAGATCGCGCACGCGCGATTCAACGCAGCGCAACTGACCGAACATCGGCTCGACCTCCTGATAGAGGCTGTGCGCCGCGCTGGTCGGGATCATCCGTTTCTTGGACCGTTCAAACAGTGTAAATCCCAATTGGCGCTCAAGCTGTTTGATCGCGGTCGAGACAGAAGGTTGCGAGATACCCAGTTCTTCGGCGGTGCGGACGGTGGTCTGATGCAACATCAGCGTACCAAAGACTTCGAGCAGGCGGAGCGACAGGTCGTTACGGCGGGCAATTTTCATATCCGCTACATAATACTGTCAGAGACGCTTGGCCAATACCGCCCCCAAAGCCATCGCCACGGCCGCTTGTGTTGGATCAATCACCGGGAGGCCCAGCCGCTCTTCCAGTGGGGCGCGGTGCACGGCCATGCCCGCACAACCCAACACCAGCGCCTCGGCGCCATCCTCGACCAGTGCGCCGCCCACCTCGACCAGCCGCGCAAACGTGCCGGTGCCGCGCGCCGTCTCATCGACGCTCATGTTCAGCGCCCGCTCTCCCGCGATCCGGTCCAGCACGCCCATCCGCCGCATATAGAGCCGATGCCGCCGCTCTGAAGCTGACGAGATCCCGACGATCCCGATCCGGTCGGCCCGCGACAAGGCCGTGAGCACACCGCTCTCCTGAATGCCGAACACCGGCGCGGCGACCGCAGACCGGCAGGCGTCGATGCCGGGATCGGAGTAACACGCGATGACAAAGGCGCTGGCCTCGGCGCGGCTCTGCATTGCGCGCACCAGAGGCAACACCACCTGATCGGAATGAAGCTGCGATTCGATCCCGAAGGGCCCCTCCTCCAGCGTGATGCACTCGATTGAGGGTCCGCCCCGCATCCGGAACGGGGCAAGGGCCGTGTCCAGCCCGTCCGTCACCGCCTGGTTGGAATTGGGGTTGATGACGACAATCGGACCGCTCACGGGGCAATCTCGGCGCCAAAATTGGTCTTTGGATCCAGCTCGACCGCGCGGTGACCGGGATAGCCGGTCAAGTCGGTTTTCGCCCGGGCGACATACTGGCCATGCCCGGGCTGGGCCAGCAACTTGCCTGCGTCGATGACACGATGTCCGCGCGACAGAACGGTCACCGGCCAGCCCGTGACCTGCCAGCCCTCGAACGGGGTGTAGTTCATGTTATCATGCTGATCCTCGACGGTCACCGTCCTCGTCTCGTTCGGGTCCCAGATCGCGATATCGGCATCCATGCCAATGGCAATACTGCCCTTCTTTTCAAGCCCATAGAGCCGCGCCGCATTGGTCGCGGACAGCGCCACGAACTGCTGGAGCGTGATGCGCCCCTTGCCGACCCCTTCGGAAAAGAGCATCGGCAGCCGCATCCCGATGCCGGGCATCCCGTTGGCGATCTGTTTGAACGTGGCATCCGGCCCGTTGGCCAGCTTGCCGCTTTCGTCAAAGCGGTAAGGCGCATGGTCCGATGAGAACACCGAGAACGTTCCCGCCTGAAGGTGCCGCCAGAGCGCCTCCTGCGTGGGCACATCCCGCAGCGGCGGCGAACACATGAACTTTGCACCGTCCATGCCAGGCCGATCCAGATCGTCTCGGGTCAGAAAGAGGTACTGGGTGCAGGTCTCCCCAAAGATCTTCGCCCCCGCCAGACGCGCATCCGAGATCAGCGCCGCCCCTTCCGGCGTGGATACATGCACGATCAGCAAGGCGGCATCGACCAGCTTGGCCAGCGATATCGCCCGGTTCACAGCCTCGGATTCGGCCAGCGCCGGATGGCTGGGCGCATGATAGCGCGGGCTGGTGTGGCCCGCCGCGACCAGCCGGTCGGAAATCCACGAGATCATGCCGCTGTTTTCGGCATGCACCATGGTCAGCGCGCCATGTGTCTTTGCCACGGTCAGGATATCGAGGAACTGCCGATCATCGACCCGCATCAAATCGTAGGTCATGAACACCTTGAACGAGGTCACCCCGCGCGCAAAGGCGGCGGGCAATTCTTCGGTCAGGACTTTCTCGGTCGGGTCCGCGACAATCAGGTGATACCCGTAGTCGATCACAGAACTGCCCTGCGCGCGGCTGTCGTACAGATCCAGCGTTTCGGTCACGCCCATGCCGCGATGCTGCGCCGCGAACGGCACAAAGCACGAGTTGCCGCCAAATGCCGCCGAGATCGAGCCGCTGCGGTAATCGTCCGATGTCATGCCGCCGGTGGCCGATTCTTGTGCGATATGGCAATGGGCCTCGATCCCACCGGGCATGACAAGCTTGCCGGTGGCGTCGATTGTGTCCTGGCCGTCAAGGCCCCGACCCAGAGCCGCGATCTGGCCGTCGGAGATGCCGATATCGGCGTCGTAGGTGTCTGTGGCGGTGACGATCTGGCCACCTTTGATAACAAGGTCAAACATAAGCTATACCGATTTGATTGCGCCGCCGTCACAGCGGATCAGCGACCCGGTGACATAGCTGGCCTGTGAACTGGCAAGAAAGGCGGCGACGGCGGCAAACTCCGCCACCGTGCCGTAGCGCCCTGCCGGGATCGTGGCTCGGGATGCCGCGCGGGTGTCCTCGAGCGAGGCGCCGGTGCGTTTCGAGGCCGCCGCATCCAGCTCATCGACCCGTTCGGTGTGGATGCGACCGGGCAGCAGCATGTTGACGGTCACCCCGTCGGCGGCCACATCCCCCGACAGCGACTTGGACCATCCCACCAATGCCGAACGCAGCGCATTGGACAGGCCAAGATTGGGGATCGGCTGGATCACACCCGAAGAGCCGATGGTGATCACCCGGCCCCAGCCCTGTGCGCGCATTTCCGGCATCAGCCGCCCGGTCAGCGAGATCACGGTCATCACCATCGCGTCAAACTGGCTGGCCAGAACCCCTGGGTCGGCATCGACCATCCTGCCCGGCGGTGGACCGCCGGTGTTGTTGATCAGAATATCGACGCCGCCCAATGTGTCGCCAACCGCCGCGACCAATCTCTCCACCGCATCCGCATGGGTCAGATCGACAACCGCGTACCGCGCCCGGCCCGCCCCTTGCGCGGTGATGGCCTCGGCCGCCTCCGCCAGTTTATCAGCCGACCGCCCTGTCAACAGCACATCCACCCCTTCGGCTGCCAGAGCCTGGGCGATACCCAGCCCCAAGCCCCGCGAGGATGACATCACCAGCGCGCGTTTCCCGTTCAGTCCCAAATCCATCAGGCCAACTCCTCCAATCGTTTTTCCAGACGGGCCATCAACCGCGTCAGCTCTTCATGATCCAGCTTGGTCATCGCAGGCCCCGGTGCGCGCAGTCTGGCCGAGGCCAGGACGCCCCGCCTGCGGAGGGTTTCCTTGCGGATCGCAAGCCCCAGCCCAAGCTGTTGTTCATAGCGCACCAATGGCAGGTAGGCGTCAAAGAGGTCCTCGGCCCCGTCGACATCGCCTGCCGCGTGGCGCGCAACCACCTTTACGAGCATCTCCGGAAAGGCAAAACCAGTCATCGCCCCATCGGCGCCGCGCTGCATCTCCTGGGGCAGAAACAGGGCCGAATTGCCGGTCAGGATGGACAGGCGCGGGATATCGGCTGTGCCCGTCTCTGCCCGCACCCGGGACAGTTTGGTCAGACCCGGCCAGTCCTCGTGTTTCAGCATCACAATCTGCGGGTGATCCACGGTCAGCTTGAGGATCGTTTCGACCGAGACCTGCACGCCGGTTGTCTGCGGGTAGTCCTGAAAGCAGATGGGCACGTCCGGCAGGGTGGCGCACACCTGTGCCATATAGCCCGCAAGCTTGGCCTCGGTGCCCAGGCCCGGTTGCGGTGCGACCATGACGCCGCCCGCGCCTGCCGTCATCGCCGTGTCGGTCAGCCGCGCCATATTGTCGAGCCCGGCCGCCGACACGCCGACCACCACCGGCACCCGGCCCGCGACCCGATCCAGCACGCGGCGCGCAAAAAGCGCGGCCTCGTCCCCGCCCAGTTTGGGGGCTTCGCCCATAATCCCCAGAATGGTCATGCCCGTCACACCGGCTTCAAGATAGAACTCCACCATGCGATCCGTGCTGTCCAGGTCCAGCCCGCCGTTGTCGTCGAACGGGGTTGCGGCAATGATGAACACACCTTTGGAGTGTCTGTCGATCATCTGTGTCATGGTCTGGGTTCCTTTGGTTCCGATAACGAGGGGATGGTGCGGGGTGCGATCTCATCCAGCCGAGCGTAACGGTCGGCAAAAAGGCGCGCGACCGGGTAGGTGCAGTTCCAGTCCACCCGCCAGGTGCCGGTGTCGATCAGCCCGTCCCGCGCCGCAAGACCCACCGCACGGCCCACCACGATGTCGCGCTCGGGCGAATAGGTCAATCTGTCCAGGAGCGTGCATTCGATCGCCACGGGCACGTCGGCCAGCCGTGGCGGTCCGACGAAGGCCGACGGCGACACGCCAAGGCCCAACGCCTGCGGCTCGGACACGGCAGAGGGATAGGCGGCCGCGGTCGCCACCATCGACGCGGTCAGATCCGGCGTGGCGATGTTGACCACAAACTCCCCGCTGCGGCGGATATTCTCGGTCGTGTTCTTGGGCGATCCGTCGGCGTGATGTTCCAGCCCCAGAATGACCAGCGCAGGATCCTGACCGAAGAGGTTGAAGAACGAAAACGGCGCGGCGTTCACCACCCCGTCCGCCCCCACCGTCGTGACCCAAGCCACCGGGCGCGGCAGAACCACGGCCGTCAACAGCTTGTAGCGCAGCGCGGGCGTCATGGCGTCCAGATCCAGCGACAGGGTCATTCCGGCAAAACCACCCCGGTCTGTGACGTGATGCGGCCATAGTGTTCGATCCGACGGTGACGCGCAAAATCAAAGATCGTGGTCTTGCCAAAGGCGCACAGATCCATGTCGCAGGCATGCACGATCAGCTCGTCACCCTCGCCCGCCGCACGTGCCACGACATAGCCGTTGGGATCGACGATGATGCTGCCTCCCATCAAGGGGTGCCCGTCCTCGATCCCGGCCTTGGCCACGCCCACGACCCAGGCCGCGTTTTGATAAGCGCCCGCCGTCATCGACAGATCGGAATGATACAGGCGCTGCTCCAGCCCTTCGGCGCTGTCTTGACTGTTCACTGACGGGGTGTTGTAGCCCAGCGTGATAAGCTCGACCCCCTGCAACCCCATCTCGCGATAGACTTCCGGCCAGCGACGGTCATTGCAAATGCACATGCCCATCCACGCATTCAGGTTGCGCCAGACCGGAAAGCCCAGATCGCCCGGCTCGAAATAGCGCTTTTCAAGATGCTGGAATGCGCGCTGGGTGTCATATTCGGAATGGCCGGGCAAATGCACCTTGCGGTATTTGCCAACGATCCGCCCCGCCCGGTCAGTCAGAATGGATGTATTGAAACGCCGCCCCTCCGGGGTCTGTTCAGCATAGCCAAAGGTGATGGCGATCCCGTGCGTGCGCGCGCGGTCAAAAAGCGGCTGCGTCGCGGCATTGGGCATCTCGGTCTCGTACCAGGCCGCGACCTCGGCCGGGTCCTCCATCCACCAGCGCGGAAAGAACGTGGTCAGAGCCAGTTCCGGAAACACCACCAAATCACAACCCGCCCCGGCGGCCTGATCCAGGAGGGCTATCATACGCGCGACCACCGCCGCGCGGCTGTCGGCTTTCTGGATTGCGCCCATCTGCGCCCCGCCAATAACGATTTCGCGCATATCTGCTCCTTTTTTCTAATGTGTGATCCGCCGCTCGAACCGGCCGATCACTCGGATCAGCGGCCAGAGCAGCACCAAATAAAGTCCCGCCGCCAACACCAGCGGCGATGCGTTGTAGGTGATCGACCGCACCAGGCCCGCCGCGTGCAACATCTCGCCCAGGCTCACCACCGAGGCGAGCGACGTGAGTTTGACCACCTCCACGACGTTGGACAAAAGATCGGGCAGCACATTGCGCACCGCCTGGGGCAGCGTGACCCAGATCAAGGTCTGCGCGCGCCCCAACCCGGTCGAGCGTGCGGCCTCGATCTGGCCTTTGGGCACCGACAGCAGCCCAGCGCGCAGGATCTCGGCGAAATAGGCCGAGTTGTTCAGGAAAAATCCAATGATCACAGCAACAAAGGGAGAGAGGCTTAGCCCCGCGAAAGGCAGGCCCGCATAAATGAAGATCAGCAGCACCAGCGGCGGCAGGGCCCGAAAGACATCCACGAACCCGATGGAAATCCAGCGCAGCGCGCGGTTGCGCGACACCGATCCAAGGGCTGCCAGCAATCCTCCGGCCAGGCCCAGCGGAATCACCACGGCGCAGATCAACAAGGTGATGCCAAGCCCCTTGAGCACCAGCGGAAGCGCCTTGGCCATGATCTCGAGATTGAAGAACTGTTCGACAAGCGCGTCCATCTCACGCTCCCGGTGGCGTGAACCGGGCCTCAAGCCAGCGCGACGCGATAACGAGAGGCAGGAACAGGATCACATAGGCAATCGCGGCCAGGGTCAGCGGTGAGGCATTGGCCGAGAAGCTTTGCGCGGTGGTGGCCTGGCCCAGAATGTCCGGCACGCCGATCACCATGCCCAGCGCTGTCATCTTGGTGATGGCGATGGCCCGATTGGTCAGCGGCGGGATCACCATGCGAACCGCTTGCGGCAGGACCACAAAGACCAGCGCGCGGGTAAAGGACAGACCCGTCGAGCGCGCCGCCTCCCATTGGCCTTTGGGGGTGGCGGTGATGCCCGCCCAGACGATTTCCTCCGCAAAGGCCGCCAGAACCAGCATCAGCACCAGATAGAGCACCATGAAGGACGACAGCACCACACCCACATTGGGCAACCCGAAAAATGCCAGCAGGATCAACACCAAAGGCGGCAGTGCCCGCCATACATCCGCAAAGATCACAATCGCAAAGGACACCGGCCCGATCCGATAGGCGCGCAGGCAGGCCAACCCGGCCCCCAGCGCGATCCCTGTCGACACGATCAGCAGCGACAAAACCACCGTGATCAGCGCTCCGTCCAGGATCGCAGGCGCATAGCGTCCCAGCACGGCCATGTTAAAGAAGGTGTCCAGAAACCGATCCATGCCGCTATCCGTGGAACCGCGATAGGAAAGCGCGCGTGCGGTCTTCCTGCGGATTGCCAAAGATCTGCTCGGGCGGGCCGGTCTCGACAATGCGCCCATGATCCATAAAGATCACGCGATCCGCCGCATCGCGGGCGAATTTCATCTCATGACTGACGACCAACATGGTCATGCCCTGCGCTTTCATATCGCGCATCACGTCCAGCACATCACCCACCAGTTCAGGATCCAGCGCCGAGGTCGGTTCGTCAAACAGCATCACGGAAGGCTTCAACGCCAGCGCCCGCGCAATCGCCACCCGTTGCTGTTGTCCGCCCGACAACTGCGCCGGATAATGCCGCGCCCGCGCGCTCAGCCCGACGCGGTCCAGCGCGTCGAGACCGGCGGCCTCGGCTTGGGCCCGGGGCATCTTTTGCACCTGCCGCAGAGCCAGCGTGACGTTTCCAAGCGCATTCAGATGCGGATAGAGATTGAAGGATTGAAACACCATTCCAATGCGTTGGCGTATCTTGTTAAGGTCAACACCCGGTCCGGTCAGGCGATCGCCTTCGATAAAGATCTCACCTGAGTCGGGCTCTTCCAGACGGTTGCAACAGCGCAGCATCGTGGATTTTCCCGAACCCGACGGACCCAGGACAAACACCATCTCGCTGCGCCCCACGGCCAGATCGAGACCCTTCAGCACCGGCTCGGTGCCAAAGGACTTGTGCAAGTTCTCGATCGACAGGGCCACTCCGGAAGACGCCCCGGGAAGATCAGGCGACAGCATCATGTCACGCGCAGCCAGGCGTATGGTCACTCTCGACATGGCCGTTAAAGCCCGGTTCGCCAAATCCCGGAAGCGGTGTGAGCGCGGCAGAACCTTCGGCCGGTTCGACCCCGAACCACTTGACGCTCAACTCTGCCATTGTCCCGTCCAGCTTCATGCATTCGATGACCTTTTCGACCGACGCCCGCAACTCCGTGTCGTCGCTGCGAAACGGCATGCCCCACACAAGACCGGTTGGGTAGACATAGCTCATTTCCAGCTGCGGCGTCTGTTTGACAGCCCAGGCCGACACGGTATTGCCTGCCACATTGGCGAAGGCGCGGCCCGACATGACCGCCTGAACGGCATCGGCATTGGTGCCATAGCTCTCGACGGTCCAGCCGATTTCATCCGCCAGCCCGGTGGCCCAACTGTCATAGACCGACCCTTTGTTGACGGCGATCACCTTGCCCTTGAACTGCGCCAGATCGGTGATTTCTTCAGTGCCTGCCCTTACGACAAACCCGAAATCCGTATTGAGATACCCCTCGGAGAACAGGATGTTTTCGGCGCGTTCTTCGGTGATGGTCGTGGGCGCGACGACGAAATCATAGGTGCCTGCGGCAAGACCCGGAAGAATGCCGGAGAACTGCGTCGCCACGATGTCCATCTTGACCCCCAGCCGTTCGCCGATCTCATTGGCAAGATCCACGTTAAAGCCTTCGACACCGCCCGAAAGCGACGGCATGGCGTGTGGCGCAAAGGTTCCGTCAAGGGCAACGGTATAGGACCTGTCCTGAGCCAACGCGGCACCTCCGAGGCTGAGCATGGCAGCGATTGCACCGAGTGTAATTTGTCGTTTCATTTAAAGTCTCCTATGGTTTTCAAGTGGTTACATGCATCGGTTCACGTCCTTCCCAGCCATTGCAAGGCGCTCGGGTCTTTGTGTGTCCTCCTCTCCTCCGCCTTTCCAGGGAAGGTCACATAATCGCTTCGATAAGGTACGGCCCTGGCGTCTCCATCGCCGCCACAAGGGCAAGTTGGAGATCGGCCACGCATTCCACCCGCCGACCCGGCACGCCCATACCCTTGGCCAAGTCGACAAAATCTATCGTCGGCCTGTCGAGATCCAGCATATCCAGCGCCGACCGTCCCGGATTGGCCCCAACCGCAAACAGCTCGGTCTTGAGGATCTGATAGGTGCGGTTGGCAAAGATCAGCGTGGTGACGTTCGCGCCTTCGCGGGCCTGGCTCCACAACCCCTGGATCGTGTACATCGCCGATCCGTCCGCCTGGAGCGCCAGCACAGGCCGATCCGGGCAGGCCACGGCGGCGCCCAGCGCCATGGGAATGCCGTCGCCGATGGCCCCGCCGGTCAGGGAAATCCAGCTATGGGGGGCGGCGCCTTGGGTCGCGGCCCAGATGTCGCGCCCACCCGAAATGCTTTCATCCACGACGATGGCCCGCTCTGGCAGCGCATTGGCGATCGCTGCCGCAATGGTGTCGGGCCGGATCGCACCGGCCTGCGGCGGTGGGGGCAACACCGCTCTTGGCAGATGCGGCGCCGCGCCCAGATGCTCGGCAAGTGCGGCAATGGCGGCAGGCCCGTCGCCATCGAGCCCGGTCAGGCTCAGCACGTCGCACGTGGCAGGCAGCAGCAGGCTGGGCCGCTCGGGATAGGCAAAGAACGCGACAGGCGGCAGCGCCTCGACCAGAATGGCGTGACGAAACCGGGCCAGTACCTCCAGCGCCATATTGATCGGATAGGGCACTTTCGCGAGGCCCGCACGCCCTGCCCCCCGGTCGAATCGGCGGTTGGATGTGGGGGCCAGCACCGTGGCGCCGGTCTGCTTGGCAATGCCTTGGGCCTGTGCAACGGCGTCGGGGGTCTCCAGCGCGGTGCCCCCGATCAGCAGGAGCGTGTCGGGCCCCAGCTTGCCTGCCGCCGCCTCGACCGCTGTCGCATCCAGCGGCGCGAATGCCGCAGTTTCCGGCGGTGGCGCCACGACGCCGCCCGCGTCCCAGCCCAGATCAGCGGGGGCAATCAACGTGGCCACCTTGTTGGGCCGGGACTGCGCCGCCGCCAATGCGTCCATCGCGTCAGCGGCGAAGGTTGCCGGGCTTGAGGCTGTGCGCACCCAATCCGAAAACGGGCGGGCTGCGGCTTCGACATCCGCGGTCAACGGCGCGTCAAAGCCGCGATGACGGACCGCGTGATCCCCGACAAGGTTGACCATCGGCACGCGCCCTTTGCGGGCGTTGTGCATATTGGCCCCGCCATTGGCCAATCCGGGCGCCAGGTGCAACAGGGTCACCGCCGGCGCCTTCGCCATGCGCGCATAACCGTCGGCGGCGCCCGTCGCGACCCCCTCGAACAGGGCCAGAACGCAGCGCAGCAGGCCGGTTCTGTCCAGCGCGTCGACAAACTGCATCTCGGATGTTCCGGGATTGGCGAAACACACCTCACAGCCCGCCGCATGCAGGCTGCGCACAACGGATTCAGCGCCGTTCATGGCCGGTGTGCCGTGATCCTGCGAAGATGTGGGGTGATCTTTCATGCGGTCTCCTGTTGTCGGGCGGCGTCCAGCACCGCCAATCTGCGCCGCAACGCGTCGGCGGGTGTGCTGTCGGTTATCGTTTCGGATGCTGCGGACTCGTCGGCCAGATGGCACGCGACCTGGGTTGTTCCGATTGTGCGTAGAACCGGACGTTCGCTGCGGCAGCGCGCCTCGGCCAGCGCGCATCGCGGATGGAAGGCGCAGCCCGTTGGCGGTGCCAGCGCGGAGGGCAGATCGCCCTGCACCGGTGCGCGGGTGTTGCGCAAGGCCGGATCTGGGCGCGGAGCGGCGGCGATCAGCGACCGCGTATAGGGATGGCGCGGCGAGGCAAATAGCTCGGCCACCGGCGCTTCCTCGACGATCCGGCCAAGATACACCACCGCCACCCGCGACGCCATGTGCCGCACCACGGCCAGATCGTGGCTGATGAACACATAACCAATGCCAAACTCGGCCTGCAAATCGCGCAAGAGATTGACGATCTGAGCCTGCACCGACACATCCAGCGCCGAGACCGGCTCGTCACAGACGATCAGCCGGGGCCGGGTCGCCAAAGCGCGCGCGATGCCCACACGCTGACGCTGCCCCCCGGAAAACTCATGCGGATAGCGCCCGGCATGCCAGGGCTGCAAACCGCAGGTTTCCAGCAGGGTCGCGACCCGGTCGCTCACATCCGCGGGGCTCGCAAGCCCATGCAGAAGAAGCGGCTCGGCCAGTGTTTCGGACACTGTCATGCGCGGATTGAGCGAGGCATAGGGATCCTGAAAGATGATCTGCATCCGGCGCCGCATGGTGCGCATGTCCTCGGCCGGAAGCGTCAAGACATCCTCCCCATCGAGTTGCACTGACCCCGCCGTCGGCTCGGTCAGCCGCAGAAGGGCCCGGCCGATGGTGGATTTTCCGCATCCCGATTCACCCACAATCGCAAGCGTTTCGCCGTCGGCCACTTCAAAGCTGACATCGTTGACCGCCTGCACCTGCCCCACAACCCGGCGCAGCACTCCGCGGCGGACGGGAAAATGTTTGGTCAGGCCGCGCACATCGAGCATTGCAGTCATGCCGCCACCTCGATCGGCGCTTTCCAGCACGCAACGGCGTGGCCCTGGGACACCGCCCGGAGCGGCGGATCCTGGTTTCGGCACTGCGCATCGGCCAGTGGGCATCGCGAGGCAAAGCGACACCCGGATTGTTTCACCCAAGGCGGCGGCACGGTGCCGGGAATGGTCGCAAGTCGGCCAGCCGCCGTGTCAATCCGCGGCACCGCAGCCATCAGACCGATGGTGTAAGGATGCTGCGGATCCCCAAAGAGGGCCGCCGTCGGCGCCTGTTCGACAACGCGCCCCGCATACATCACCACAACGTCGTCACAGGTCTGCGCCACAACGCCAAGATCATGGGTCACCAGCATCACGGCCGCCCCGGTGCGGGCACGCAAATCCCCCATCAGATCCAGGATCTGCGCCTGGATGGTCACATCAAGGGCCGTTGTCGGCTCATCCGCGATCAGAAGATCGGGATCGTTGGCCAGCGCCAGCGCAATCATCACCCGCTGGCGTTGCCCGCCCGACAACTGGTGCGGATAATCATCGACACGGGTTGCGGGCGATGGCAAGCCGACGAGGTCGAGCATTTCAATGGCCCGGTCGCGCGCGGCTTTGCCAGTCAGGCCGGAATGCACCTTCAGGCTTTCCTCGATCTGTGTGCCGCAGGTATAGACCGGGTTGAGTGAGGTCATCGGCTCCTGAAAGATCATCCCGATCCGACCACCCCGCAGACGGCGCATTGCACTTTCGGGTTGCGACAGCAGGTCCTGGCCATCAAAGACGATCTGCCCTCCGGCATAATGCCCAGGTGGTTGCGGCACCAGCCGCATGATCGCCAGCGACGTCACCGACTTGCCGCATCCCGATTCCCCGACCACGCCAAGCGTCCTGCCCCGCTCCAGCGAGAACGACACACCCTGCACCGCGCGGTGAACCGTGCCGCCGACATGAAACTCCACTTCAAGATCGCGGATCTCAAGCAAGGACGTGGTGTCGTTCATGACGTGCCATAGACGTATGGTGAGGCGACATCATGCGGCCTGTTGGCAAAATCCAGCCCCTGAAACGCGGCCTCGGCCCGTCGTTGGGCCTGTTGCAGACGCGCCAATGCGTCCGGCAGATCGAACGCCACGACCTGGCCGTCAACCACTACGGCACGGCCATCGACAAAGACGTCGCGCACCGCGCGCTCGGCCGCCACATAGATCAGCGATCGCAGCGGATCGCGCAGCGGCATCATCGCCTTGTCGGTAATGTCAGCCAGGAACAGATCGGCCTTGGCACCTGCGGCCAACCGCCCGATATCGTCACGCCCCAGGATCTTGGCTCCGCCCAGGGTTGCCGCATCAAAGATGTCCGAGGTGCGCAGATCATAGGGGTTCTTCGACATTATCCGCGACAGGTAGAGCGCATTGCGCAACTCCTCGAGCATGTTGTGGGGATAGGTATCGGTGCCGATCCCCACATCGATCCCCCCCCGGATATAGCGCCCGACTGTATTCATCGCGATGCCTCGGCGCTGAAAGACCGTGGGACAATGGGCAACAGCCGCGCCGGATTTTTGCAGAAGGCTGAAATCATCCGCTTCGGGCCAAAAGACATGCGGATAGTCGTTGAGGAAAATGCCATGCCCGATGATGGCCCCCGGTTTGAGCACACCCAGACCGTCCAGCCACTCCAGCGGCGTGACACCGTGGCGGCGCGTCATCTCGTGAAACTCGACCACGGATTGTGCGGCATGGATCTGAAAGGGCACGCCACGCTCATGGGCCAGGGCAAAGCTGTCGGTGATCAGATCTGCGGTGCAGGTGTCGATCTGGCTGGGCGAGACCATGCCCGAGAGTCGGCCCGACGGATGCGCAAGCGCGGCGTCGATCGTGCGCAGGGCCTCTTCCATGGCCGCCCTGCCGCCATCCTCGTCCCATTCGTAATTTACGACATGTCCATTGTCGGTGTACCAGCGGGCCGAGCGATACATCGGCGCCACGATGCCGCGCAGACCCGACGCGGCGAACGTGTCGATCCACCCATCCCAGGCGACCGACAGATCGACCAATGTGGTCACGCCGGACAGCAAAAGCTCGGAGTAAGTCACCTCGACACAGGCTTTGCGCCCGTCGTCATCGGGGCGAAAGAGCGGCATGAATTCATAAAGCGACGACATGCCCAATCGCGGGCTGCCCAACTCGTCCAGCATCCCCTTGTTCATCGCTTCACTGGAGGGGTGTGAATGGATGTTTACAAGGCCCGGAGAGACAAGCCGGTCGCGACCGTCGATCTCGGTCTCGGCCACTCCCTCATAGGTGCCGCCGACCTGCACAATGAGATCCCCGTCGAAGGCCACATCGCCATCGCGCAGATAGCGATGCGTCCCCTTTTCGGCATCATAGGCAACGATCCAGGCGGCGTTTCTGATCACGGTGACGGGCATGGTCTTCCTTTGGGTATCTTGAGGTGTCCGGGGGCCGCTCAGGGCGGCCCCCGCGATGTTCAACAGATGGCGCTACTCTCTGAACTTGAGATCGAGACCCTTATAAAGGCCCGCACCGTAGATGTTGTGCGGCACCACCGTCTCAAGATCGGTGGATTGCGCGATCACCATCGGCTCGTGATAAAGCGGCAGCCAGACGGCGGCGTCATGCACGATCTCAAGCACTTCGCCATAGGCCGCTTGACGGTCCTCATCCGTGATGGCCGTCGCACCGGCCAGCAGCAACGCATCGGTATTGTCGTCGATCCAGTTCATCCGGTTCGGGCTGGGCACGTTCTGGGACCGGAAATAGAGGTTCAGAGCATCGCCTGACGAGACATAGGGAAACGACATGCCGAACATATCGAATTCCTGGGTTGCCAGCTTGCCCCAGGCCACTGTCGCGTCAAAGGCCTGGATCTGCATATCGACCCCGATCTCGCGCAGATAGGCCTGCACCGCCTCCGAGATCTTGCCCCAGGTGGATCCAGCGAAGACATACGCGGTCGGTGCCAACCGCACACCATCCTTTGCACGCACACCGTCATCGCCGCGCGCCCAACCGGCCTCGTCGAGGATCCGGTTCGCCTCGGCCGGGTCGTATTTCAGCAATTGATCATCAAGATCCGAATTCCAGTCCAGCGCTTCCTGGCTGACATAGGAATAGGCGGGTTGGACCACGCCGAAAAACAGATCTTCGGACATCGCGGCTTGATCCACGGCCAGGTTGATGGCCTGCCGCACCGCGGGATCCGACACCGTGTCCTTGTCGATCTTGAAGCCCATGAAATAGGTCCAGAACGCAAGATCCGATTGCACGACCTCGACACCGGGCGACGCTTTGAGCTGCTCCAGGGCGATGTAGGGGACATATTGCGTAACTTGTGTCTGTCCCGTGATCACACCGACGGTGCGGGTGTTCTCCTCCGGTACGATCTGCCAGGTGATCTTGTCCATCGACGCAGGCCCGGTATTGGCATGGAACGACGCGCCCCAGTCATAGGCCTCGTGCTTGCTGATCACCATCTGATCGCGCGGGGTCCATTCGGACCAGCAGAACGGGCCTGTACCGTTAAAGCCGGTGACGCCGAAATCGGGGCCCAGCGCCTCGACCGTGTCCTTGTCGATGATCGTGCCAAAGCTTTGCGTCAGTTGATAAAGCAGTTCGGAAAACGGCTTCTTGAGCTTGTATTCCACCGTATAGTCATCGATGGCGGTCACGCTCTCGACCTCACCCGCGCGCCAGGCAACGGGCGATTTGGTCTCGGGATCGACCCAGCGGTTGATGGAATAGACCACATCCTCGGCCGTCATCGGCTTGCCGTCGCAGAATTGCACATCCTGGCGCAGATTGAACGTATAGGTGGTGCCATCTTCCGAGACCGACCAGCTTTCGGCGACGCCGGTGTCAATGGTCTGCATGTCCGGTGCCAGGCTGACCAGCGTGTCGCCCATCATGAACAGCACCTCGGACGCCGCGCGCGACGTGGTCTTGTGGGGGTCGTAATTGTTGCTGTCCACTTCGCGCAGAATGGTGATCTCGGCCGCCTGTGCGAGGCCGCCCGTCATCACAATTGCAGCGGTCAATAAAAGTCGTTTCATTCCAGTTCCTTTCCCTGTTGTTATTTACGATCGCAGCCGGGGGTCGAGCACATCGCGCAGCGCATCCCCCAGAACATTGGCCGCCAGCACGATGACAAAGATCAGCACCGACGGAATGATCGCGATATGCGGCGCGAAAAGCAGAAAGTCGCGGCCCTGCGCGGCCATCATGCCAAGCTCAGCCGTGGGGGGCCGCGCGCCCAGCCCCAAAAACGAAAGCGCGGCGCCGATCAGGATGATCTGACCAAAACGCAGCGACAGAAAAATCATGATCGACGAGATACAGTTGCGCAGCAGGTACCGGGTGAAGAGCGCGAAATTGGACAGGCCCAAGGCACGTCCGGCCTCGATATAGTCCTGCTGCATGACCGACACGGCAACCGACCGGGCGATACGCGCGCAATCGGGCACCGTGGCCACGGCCAATGCAACGATGACCGGCAACGCCCCCGGCCCCATCACCGCCACCAGCGCAAGGCCCAGCAGAATGGCCGGAAAGGACAGCATCACATCCACACAGCGCATCACCCAAGGGTCCAGCCCCGGACGAAACGCCGCCAGCAAGCCCATCAGCGACCCGAACGCGCCACCGATCCCGACCGAGACCAGACCGATGATCAAGGTCAGGCGCGTGCCGTAAAAGAGCCGCGACAGCATATCACGCCCCTGCCCGTCCGTGCCCAGCGGATGCAGCCAATCGCCGCCCTCCGCCCAGATCGGCGGCTGCATGATGGCCCGTGAACTGGCAAAGGGATCATGCGGTGAGATTGCGGGCGCGGCCAGCGCGCAGAACACGACGATCAGCAGAACCAACGACGCCAGCAGGGCCGACGGGTCCCGCAACAGCCGACGCCACCACGCCTCAACCGGCTCCGGCGCGTCCAGCATCTCAGGATCTGCCACACTCACTGGGCGCACCCCCCGATGTTGGCCGGGCGGGCGGGTGTCGCCGCAGGCGCAGACGTCCGATCGGTCCGGCCCATCATGCCTGCACCCGCGGATCGAGCAGCACATAGAGGATGTCCACGATCATGTTGATCAGGATGAACCCCAACGCCAAAACCAGGATGGTGCCTTGTGCCAGTGGAAAGTCGGACGAGAGGATCGCACCGACCGCAAGCCTGCCCACACCGGGAAAGGAAAAGATACTTTCCGTGACCACGGCCCCGCCAAGCAGATATCCGACCTGAAGCCCGATCAGCGTCACCACCGGGATCAGCGCATTGCGCAGCCCGTGGCGCAGGATCACACGGGTCTCCGACAGCCCCTTTGCCCGCGCCGTGCGCACATGATCCAGCTTGAGAACTTCGAGCACCGAAGACCGTGTCATCCGTGCGACCGGACCGATAAAGATCGCCCCCAGCGACAGCGCCGGCAGCGCGATATGGCGCAGCCCATCAATGGTCCAGAGCGGCCCGCCCCGCCCGATAAAGGGCAGGAGCCGCCACTCTACACCCAGATACTGGATCATCATCAGGCAGATAAAAAAGATCGGCAGCGACACACCGGCCACCGAGATTGCCATAATCGCGCGGTCGACAAGCGATCCGCGCCAGACCGCCGCGAGCGTGCCCAATCCGATGCCCAGCGGCACCGACCAGATGAGACAGGCAAACATCAGCTCTGCCGTGGGGCCGATGGCGGCGGCCAGTTCCGACACAACGGTCTTGTTGGAAATCAGCGACCGGCCCAGATCGCCCTGAAGCACCCGTCCAAGGTAATTGCCGAATTGCACCAATACCGGATCGTCAAGCCCCATCTCCGCACGGATCGCGGCCACAACCTCCGGGGTCGCTGTCGGTCCGGCCATGACGATTGCCGGGTCTCCGGGAACCAGGATCAGCAGCCCAAATCCCAAAAAGAGCACACCGAAAAGCACCGGGATCGAAATCAACAGCCGTTTGAGGATCTGTTCGATCATGGGGCGTCCGTGCCCCGCTCATAGACCACGCGGCCACCCAGAATGGTCAGATCGCACTGCGCTGACAGGATATCTTCGGGCGCGCAGGTCAGAAGATCGGTGTCAAAGACCGCAACATCTCCCAATTGGCCGGGGATCAATCGGCCTTTGATCGTCTCTTCATGCGCCGCATATGCCGACGCAAAGGTATAGGCGTTCAGCGCCTCTTCCATGGTCAGGATATGCTCGGTGCCGATCTGCGTGCCCCGCTCGGTTTTGCGCGTCACCATGGTATAGAGATTGGCGAACGGGTCGATCTCGACCACCGGGCAGTCGGTGCTGGCACTTGGCTGCAAGCCCGCCTCGATCCAGGTGCGCATGGGGTGGCTGGCCTCGACCCGTTCGGCCTCCACCAATGTCAGATAAAGATCCCCGAAATAGTAGAGAAACGCAGGCTGAGGCGCGGGCAGGATATGCGCCGCCACCATCCGCTCCATCTGATCGGGGCGCAGCCACCCGCAATGCTCGATCCGGTGACGGCGGTCGGGATCGGGCGTATCGGCCAGCGCGGCCTCAAGCGCGTTCAGCACCTGCTCGATCGCAGCATCCCCGATCGCATGGATGGCAAAGCGAAATCCGCGCCGGTGGCCGTCCATCACCATGGCGTTCACCTCATCGTCGCTTAGACAGAGCAGGCCGACATCCTCGGCGTCGCCTCCCAGGTAGGGGCGTGTCATCGCGGCTGTGCGACCGCCGGTCGAGCCATCGGTGAAGATCTTCACCGGTCCGATCCGAAGCATATCGTCCCCGCCCCCTGACATCATGCCCGCATCCAGGCATTGCGGCAGGATGGTCCGGGTCTTGTCGCCCATCAGCGTGGCATAGACCCGCACCGGCAGTCGCCCGGTCCGGTGGGCCGCCTGATAGGCCAGCATCTCGGTCCACCCGTCGCGGATGCCCACGGCTGCCTCCATGCAGGATGTGATCCCGCGCGACAGAAGATCGGCGCCCGCGCGCTCGATACTGCCGACCAGATCTTCAACTGTCGCGGGTGGCAACACGTTCATGATCGCTTCGCGACCGGTTTCGGCCACCAGCCCGGTCAATCGGCCGTTTTGCCTTTCGATGAGCCCGCCGGGCGGCGACGGTGTCTCGTCCGTGATCCCCGCCAGTTCGAGCGCCCTGGAATTCGCCACAGCCAAATGGCCGTCGGTCCGCACGATATAGACCGGGTTGTCGGGCGCGGCCTCGTCCAGTTCCTCGCGAAACGGATGCCGACCGGTATCGAGCTTGAAATGGTCATAGCCGCGCCCAATGACCCAGGCACCCTTGGGCAAAGCCGCCGCGCGATCCGCAACCGCCGCAAGCAAGGCCGCCAGCGTCGGCGCGGCACTGGTGCGCAAATCGACCTCGGCCATGGCCGTGCCATAGGGGATCAGATGCATATGCGCGTCGTTCAGCCCAGGCGTCGCCAAACGCCCCTGCAAGTCAATGACGCGCGTCTGAGGCCCGATCAGCGAGGCAATCTCAGTGTCCGGGCCCGTAGCCAAGACACGACCCCCCCAAAGGGCAATCGCTTCGACCATGTCCAAACCGAGGCCACACCAGACCTTGCCGCCCCGCAAAACGATTTCGGCGTTCACCGGTCCCGACGTCACCACCTGGCGGACCCCGTTTGTCTGGGCACTACAACACTTTCGAGAACCATCGGGCGCGTCCTAACCTTCTGTTAACGGTATTCACGCACTATTATCGCCGCGCCGATCTTGCGGCTGTCAACGCAAGTCCACTTTCTTGAGAAGTCTCTGAGCCGCCCGTTAGACTTTGAATTAAAAGGGTAATTTTATGCTTCTGGCCTAAAGCATCGGTTATCAGATTCTTGATAAGACTATTACAACCGGCCTTGTCCGCCCGCAGGCCGCCAAACTGCTTGAAAAACGAGCGCAAAACAAACGCGGGCAAGAGACAGGCATGCTCCTGTCGCAGATTTTTTCGAGCTGCCGCCCCCTGTCCGCGCCATGAATGGGGACATGCACCTGCAATGCAGCCCGTCAGCCAGGGCCGCACCGGTTACGCGACCTGCGTCACAGATCCCGACAGCATGCCTTCCAGACGGGTGCGGATGATTGCGTCAGCCTCCGTCATGATACGGTCAATGAGCTCCTGACAGGTTGGGATGTCGTCGATCAACCCCGCGACCATGCCGCAGGACCAGGCCCCCACATCCATATCGCCATCCATCATCACCTTGGGGTACACACCCGCGACGTCTTCGAGAATGTCCTCAAAGGTGCATTCCGCTCCCTTGGCTCTTTCAGTGGCCAGCACCCTTTCAACCGCCGGATTCACGAGAACCCGTTCGGTGTTGCGCAGCGGGCGCATGATCAGACGCGTATCGAGTTCAGAGGCCGCCACGATCGCATCCTTGACGTTTTGATGCACGGGCGCCTCTTTCGTGCAGATGAACCGCGTGCCCATGTTCATCCCCTCGGCTCCCATGGCGAGCGAGGCCACGAGGGAACGCGCATCGGCCTGCCCGCCGGAGGAGACAAAGGGGATCTCAAGCTCGTCCGCGGCGCGGGGCAAGAGGATCATGTTGGGCACATCATCCTCGCCCGGATGCCCGCCGCATTCGAACCCATCGACCGAAACCGCATCGCACCCGATCTGCTGCGCCTTGAGGGCGTGGCGCACCGATGTGCATTTATGGATAACCTTGATGCCCGCGTCCTGAAGATGCGGCAACACCTGGATCGGATTGCGTCCGGCGGTTTCGACCACGCTCACCCCGCCATCGATGATCGCTTTGACATAGCCTGGATAATCGGGCGAGCTGACGGTGGGCAAAAAGGTCAGGTTTACCGCAAAGGGTTTGTCGGTCATGTCGTTGCATTTGGCGATTTCATTGGCCAGATCGGCGGGCGTCTTTTGGGTGAGCCCGGTTATGGTGCCCAGCCCGCCGGCGTTCGAGACGGCAGCGGCCAGTTCGGCAAAGCCGACATAATGCATACCGCCTTGTATGATCGGATGCTGGATCCCGAAAAGCTCGGTGATACGTGTTTTCATGACTGTCTCCCGGCGTGCTGCCGCTCGTGTTGAAAATGCTGGCTCAGGTGGGGGACCGCGTCACGGGCGGTCATCGCCGCGCCGCAGACCGGGCAGGTCAGGTGTGGCTGGGTGAGCTGCCCGCAGGATGTGTGCACGATCTCGATCGGGGACGCCTCGTCCGACAGCCAGCGATCGCCCCATTGTTTGAGTGTGATGATGATCGGCCAAAGGTCGCGGCCCATATCCGTCAGACGGTATTCATAACGCAAGGGGCGATCGGAATAGGGCTCGCGTCGGATCACGCCATGGGCTTCAAGCTTCTTTAGCCGCCGTGACAACAGATGCGAGGACATGCCTGTCTGGCGCAAAAACGCATCAAATCGGCGGGTGCCCAGAAACATCTCGCGCAGGATCATCAGCGTCCACTCATCGCCCACGACCGCCAGAGCACGCGCAACGGTGCAGGTTCTTGAGGGCAGATCGGTGCGGCGCATCGCAGGTCACTTCACATTTGGAATTGACTGACTTTATTTTTTGAAGCTACATCCTGTCAAGGCGCGGCCCTCGATGACCTGGGGCCATCTCAGACCAGATCGCGGGGTTGTCCTCGATGCCCGCGTCGGCCCGAAAAAGGATCCCCCGATGAAGGTGTACTTTGCCCCCAACACCCGCGCGGTGCGCACTGTTTGGCTGCTTGAAGAGATCGGGCTGACATACGAGCTTGAACGCTTCGCCCTTGGTCAGAAGGAGATGCGGGGGCCGGATTACCTGCACATCAACCCGAACGGGCGGGTGCCGACGCTGGTCGATGGCGACGTCACCTTGTCGGAAAGCACGGCGATCGCGCAATACCTGGGCGCCAGATACGCCCCCGATCTGACCCCGGGTCCAGAGGACGCGCATTTCGCGCAGTACCTCCAATGGCTGCACTATGCCGAAGGGATGATCATGCCACCGGTGAACAATTATGTGGTCGAGACCATCCTCCTGCCGCCCGAACGGCGCACCCCCGAGATCGCCACGCGCGCGATGAAGCTGATCAACCGCACCCTTGGCGCTGCCGAAGCGCATATGGCCGGGCGCGCGTTTCTGGCAGGGGATTTCACGGTGGCCGACACCATTACCGGACATGCGGTGATCATGTGCCGCCGCATGGGCGCTGCCTTCGATGGCCTGCCCAACCTTTCGGCCTATGCAGATAGGCTTGAATCCCGTCCCGCATTCCAGGCCGCCGAGGCGGTGTAGGCCGCGCTTGGCTCTCTGCAACGCCTGGCATGTGGCCCGGGCCGGTCCGCACTCTCGCATCGGTATGGGCGCGGCCCCACCCGCCTGATCGCAAATCTCCAACCCTCCCGGAGTGTCGGACGTTCCGGTTGACAGGATCGCGAAATGCGGGTCTGAATGTCGTATTGTCCGACACTAATCGGGATCGACATGCCATAGTCCTGGCTCCATCAGGCCGCCTGCATGCCGGAACCGCCACGATCAACGGCACCAGGGGGGAGGGTCCGTGAGCCTGAAATGCAAACCGATCCGGGTGCATTATGCCTATCAGCAGATTGCCGAGGAGATCGAGGCCCAGATCCTCAAGGGGGAGCTGCGGCCCGGAGAGCAATTGCCCGGAGAAGCCGAACTGGCCGAGCTTTTTGGCGTGACCCGCTCCACCGTGCGCGAAGGGCTGCGCCAGTTGGAAAGCGACGGGCTGGTGCATCGGCCGACGCCGCGCAGGCTGGAAGTCACGATCCCGCAGGCCAATCAGCTCACGACCCGGGCCGGGCGCGCCATGGCGTTGATGAAAGTGACCTTTCGCGAGCTCTGGGAGGTTACGATGGAAACCGAACCGCTGGCCGCCAGGCTGGCCGCCCACCGGGCCAGCGATGACGAAATCGAGCAGTTACAGCAACTGCACGCCAAGCTGGTCGCCGCGGAAGGGCACGAAGCCTTGACCATTGATCTGGATGAACAGTTCCACACCCGGGTGGCCGAGCTGGGCAAGAATCGGGTTCTGGGCCTGGCGCGCGAGCCCATTGCCTTGCTGCTGTACCGTGGCTTTACGCAAGTCGCGCCTACGGCGCCACAGTTCTACCAACGCCAGATCGAGGCGCATTCAAACGTGGTCGCAGCGATCCGGGACCGCGATCCCGACCGGGCCGAAAAATGGGCACGCATGCATATCGAGGATTTCTGGCGGGCCGTTCGGATTGCCGATCTCGAAGACAAGACTGCGATCCGCAATGCCACGGCTTTGTCCTGAATCGCTCTGCATCAGGAACGCACGCATATGACAACTCGGCCCCGAAAGCAGGATACACATCCATGACCGACCAGATGATCGCGACCGACATCCAGGCGGGCGTCATGACACTGACGCTGAACCGTCCCGACCGGCTGAACGCATTCACGCGCACGATGATGGACGAGATGATTGCGGCCTTCGACATGGCGGATGGCGATGACGCGGTGCGCGCGGTGATCGTGACAGGCGCGGGGCGCGGGTTTTGCGCGGGCGTGGATCTGGATGACGCCGACGCGTTCGGTTCCGCGCGGCCCGACCCCGCCGCAACCGACGCGGAGGTTTGGGCCGATCCGGCGCTTCGCGACATGGGCGGGCTTTTGGCGCTGCGGGTCTTTAACTGCCTCAAGCCGGTGATTGCCGCTGTGAACGGGCCTTCCGTTGGGATCGGCACCACGATGCAATTGCCGATGGATATCCGCATCGCCTCCACCCAAGCGCGGTTCGGCTTTGTCTTTGCCCGTCGCGGCATCGTGCCCGAGGCCGCCTCAGCGTGGTTTCTGCCGCGTCTTGTGGGCATGTCCCAAGCGCTCGAATGGTGCTATTCGGGCCGCGTCTTTGGCGCCGAGGAAGCCTTGGCCGGTGGGCTGGTCCGATCCGTCCACGCGCCAGATGATCTGCTGCCCGAAGCGCGGCGCATCGCGCGCGAGATTGCCGATACAACCGCACCGGTTTCGGTCGCGCTGACACGGCAGATGATGTGGCGCATGGCCGGGGCCGAACATCCGATGATGGCGCACCGCATCGACAGCCGCGCCATTGCTGCGCGCAACGCCTCAGCCGATTGCGCCGAAGGGGTGGCGAGCTTTCTCGAAAAGCGCAGCCCCGCCTTTCCCGACCGCGTCAGCGCCGACATGCCGGGCTTCTTTCCCTGGTGGCAGGAGCCGCCCTGGACCGCTGAGGAGCCTGAAGGAGGATCGACATGACCGACACACTTCTTGTTGAACGCAGCGGCGCGGTCACAACGCTGCGTCTGAACGACCCGCAAAGCATGAATGCGCTGACCCCCGCCATGGCGCAGGAACTGCACACGCAGCTCAAGTCCGAGGCCGCGACGGCCCGCGCGATCATCCTGGCGGGATCCGAGCGCGCCTTTTCCGCGGGCGCGAACCTGAATGCGGCGATGCCCGAAGATCCCGCGGGTTTTGACGTGGGCCGCACGCTGGAGGAGGATTACAACCCGCTGATGGAGACGATCCGCGACCTGCCCGTGCCCCTGATCTCGGCGGTGCGCGGGGCGGCGGCAGGGGTTGGCGCCTCGATCGCGCTGGCCTGCGATATCATCGTTGCGGGCAAGAGCGCCTATTTCCTCGAAGCCTTTGCGCGGATCGGGTTGATCCCCGATGGCGGCGCGACCTGGCTTCTGACCCGTGCGGTCGGACGAGTGCGCGCGATGGAGATGATGCTGCTTGCCGAAAAGATCCCGGCCGACCAGGCCCATGATTGGGGGCTGATCACCCGCGTGGTCGCCGATGACAGCGTCGAATACACCGCATATGAGATCGCCAACCGGTTGGCGCACGGGCCCTCCCAGAGCTACAGCCTGATCCGGCAGGCCGCCTGGCGTGCCGCCGACAGCGATTTCACCACCGCCCTGGCGACCGAGCGCGCGCTTCAGAGAGAGGCCGGGCTGACCGCCGATTTCGCAGAAGGACTGGCCGCCTTCCAACAAAAGCGCGCGCCACGCTTCCCGCCGCGAAAAAACCCCGCGTCATGAACGGCCACAATGGTCAAGAACACGCTCGACACAAGAAAACCAAACGCTAGTTTGGTCAGGAAAATCGACGGAGCGCGACGGCGGAGGAGGACTGACCCGGCGCGGGCCCAAGTCAAAGAACAAAGACGTCTCAACAGGAGGAGAAGAAAGATGACATCTATATGGAAAGGTGCCCTTGCCGGGGCATCGCTTATGGCCCTGGCATCGGCGGGTCAAGCCGAACAGCTGACTTTTGCCGGTGGCTGGCCCCCGGGATCGGCGCCCACGGCCAAGCTTGAGGAATTCGCCAAGGCCGTCGAGGAAAACAGCGGCGGCGATCTGAGCGTGCGGGTGTTCCCACTGTCGCTGCTCAGCTTTGCGGAATCAAACGCCGGCGTGCGCGACGGCATCGCCGACCTGACGGTTAACCTGACCCCCTATTTTCCGGCCGAATTTCCGAACCTGAATATGCTCGCCGAGTTCTCGGCCCTGGTCGAGTTCGAGGAATTTGCCAACGAGATCAGCTCGGCCGCCTTCGCCGGCGCGATGTCGGAATACGTGATGCTGAACTGCCCCGATTGCCAGGCCGAGGTCGCGGCACAAAACCAGGTCTATATGGGGGCCGCATCCACCACATCCTATGTGCTGCAATGCATGGTGCCTCTGACATCGGTTGAAGATCTCGAAGGCAAGCGGATCCGCAGCGCGGGTGCATATTGGGCGCGTTGGGCCGAAACCGTGGGCGCCGTTCCGGTGTCGATGTCGGTGAACGAAACCCTCGAAGGGCTCAACCCGGGCGTGGTCGACTGCACCGCCAGCAACACCGCCGATTTTGTCAACTTCAGCTTTATCGACGTTGTCAAATACGTCTATGTCGGCCTGCCCGGCGCCCAGTTCACCGTTCCCAAAACGATGAACAAGGACCGCTGGAACAGCATGTCGGATGAGGCCAAGACAGCGCTGATGAAGTCGCATGCGAAACTCGCCGCCGACATCACCTGGGTTTACATCGAGGAAGGCCGCGCAGGCAAAATCGAAGCGGCAGAGCGCGGTATCGAATATGTGGACGCGGCCGAGACCATGGTGTCGATGAACCGCGACTTTATCGCCAACGACGTCCAGGCGGTGGCAGGCATCTATAACGAACGCTTTGGCATCGAGAGCGGTGACGCCGCCAGCGCCAAGATGCGCGAGCTTCTGATGCGCTGGACCGCGCTTACGGCGGATGTGAACAGCGGTGAGGATCTTGCGGAGATTTACTGGAACGAGGTCTTCTCCAAGGTCGACGTCTCCACTTACGGCCAGTAAATGGGACGGGCACCGGACCCAAGCCCGGTGCCCAACCGCAAGTCTCAAGGAGGGCGTCCCATGTTCCGGATTGGAAGGGTTCTGTCCGCGTTGGCAAAGATGTCATCGCTGCTGGGAACCATCTGCATCGTGCTGATGATGCTGCATGTCACCGCCGACGTGATCGGCAGATATGTGTTCAACGCCCCCCTGCCCGGCACCATCGTGATGGTTGCCCATTACTATATGATCATACTGGTCTTTCTCGGCCTGGGCGTGGCCGAAGAAAAACGCGCTCATATCTCGGTCGAGTTTCTCACCGATATGATGCCCAAAACCGTGCAAGGCTGGCTTTCTGTTTTTTCCGGCGCGCTGACAGTCGTGGTGGTCGCGCTCTTGGTGATCAGCGGCTATTCCGAGGCGATGAAGAAAACCCGGTCCGGTGCCTCGATGGAGCAAGGTTCGCAAATGGTCGAGATATGGCAAAGCTATTGGGCCATTCCACTGGGCGCCGCCCTGATGGTCATGATCGCCGCCTATAAGGTGGTGAGCGCCCTGTCTGGCCAGCGCAGCGGCTTGAATGAAACAGACGACGCAAAGTTTATAAATGACTGATGTTGTAATTGGCCTGACCGGCCTGGGATCGCTGATCTTTCTGATCGCGTTGCGGGTGCCGATCGGCATCGCGCTGATCGGCGTGTCGTTTTGCGGATTGTGGGTTCTGATGGGCCCCCGTGTGGCCTGGGGCGCGTTGGGGATCATTCCCTATCAGTTCACGGCAAGCTGGGTGCTCAGCTCGATCCCGATGTTCCTGTTTCTGGGCTTCATCAGCTATCACACCAACCTCACGCGCGGTATGTTCAACGCCGCGCGCATCTGGCTGTCGGGCGTGCCCGGTGGGCTGGCGATCGCGGCGGTGTTCGGCTCATCGGGGTTTGCTGCCGTCTCGGGGTCGTCCATCGCCTGTTCGGCGGCGATGGGTCGGATCGCGATCCCCGAGATGCTGAAACACAAATACCATCCCGAACTGGCCACCGGCACCGTGGCCGTGGCGGGCACCATCGGCGCGCTCATCCCGCCCTCGATCATCCTGATCCTTTACGGGGTGATCGCGCAGGTCTCGATCACCGATCTCTTTCTGGGCGGCGTGGCCGCCGGGCTGATGACCGCCATCGGCTATGTGATCGTGATTTTCGTGCGGGTGAAGCTGAACCCCGATCTCGCACCCGAGCGCGACCAGAGCGTGACCTTGCGCGAAAAGATCATCGCGCTGAAAGACACCTGGCCGATCCTGCTGATCATGCTGGGCGTCTTTGGCGGGCTCTTCGGCGGCATCTTTACCCCGACCGAGGCCGGGGCGGTGGGCGCCTTTCTGGCTTGTATCGTCGCCATTCTCAGCGGGCAGATGACGCTGGACCGGTTTCTGCAAGCCTCGCGCGAGACGCTGGTGACAACCAGTGCGCTGTTGATCATCGCGGTGGGCGCCAGCCTGCTGACCCGGTTTCTGGCGCTCTCGGGTGCGGGCGATTACCTGTCCACGGGCATCATGTCGATCTCGACCGACCCGGTGATGCTGATGTTGGGCATCGTGCTGGTCTATCTTTTGCTGGGTATGTTCCTGGAACCGATCGGGGCGATGCTGTTGACGTTGCCGATCATCCTGCCGGTGGTCGATGCCTCGGGCTGGAGCCTTCTGTGGTTCGGGATCGTTCTGACCAAGCTGCTTGAGATCGGAATGATCACGCCGCCCATCGGCATGAATGTCTTTGTGATCAAGAGCGTGGTGGGCGATCTGGTCAAGACATCCGCCATTTTCCGAGGCGTGGCTTGGTTCATTGTGATGGATCTGCTGTTGGTGGCAATCCTCTTTGGTTTCCCGCAACTGGTACTGTTCCTGCCCGAGCTTGTGGGCTGAGCGGCGCGCGATCCGCCGGATCGCGCGCGCCCGAAAGGACCAAAATGAAAGGTGATGTGATGCAAACCGATGCAACTCAAATCCATAGGGCTCGTGGCTGGCAACTGGGCGATCTTCTGCACAGGTCCGCCGCCCGGGTGCCCCACAAGACCGCGCTTGTCTTTCGCGGCCAGTCCGAAAGCTTTGCCGAGCTGAACGCGGCCGTGAACGCCGCCGCCAATGCGCTCAAGGCTCGCGGGATCGTCAAGGGCGACCGGGTCGCCCTTTTCAGCCATAACAACCGCGCCTTTGTCGTACTGCGCTTTGCGCTGGCGCGATTTGGCGCGATCACCACGCCGGTCAATTTTATGCTCAATGCCGAGGATGTGGCCTATATCCTCGATCATTCTGGCGCCTGCACGCTGATCGCCGAGGACACGCTCTGCCCCACCGCCGATGCGGCCTTGGCCGCGATGGGGACAAACCTGCCGAAATTCGCGATCCCGCATAGCGGTGCGGTGGTCCCGGACGATTGGGAGCCCGTGGCGAACCTGCTGGATCATCCCGATCCGAGCGAGGTCTGGGTCGACATCTCTCCCGATGACCCGATCCAGATGATGTATACCAGCGGCACGGAATCGCGCCCCAAGGGTGCGCTGCTGAGTTCGGGCGCGCTTTATGCGCAATATGTCAGCTGTATCGTGGATGGCGAGATGACAGCCGATGCGGTCTCGCTGCATTGTCTGCCGCTGTTTCATTGTGCGCAGCTTGACTGCTTTCTCACCCCCGACATGTATCTGGGCGTGACCAGCATCCTGCATGACAAGGCCGACGCCGCCGAGATGCTGGCCGCGATCGAGGCGGGAGGCGTGACCAAGCTCTTTTGCCCGCCGACGGTCTGGATCGCATTGCTGCGCCACCCTGATTTCGACGCACGCGATCTGAGCAGCCTGACGGCGGGCTATTACGGCGCCTCGATCATGCCGACCGCAATCATCGAAGAGCTGTCGCGCAGGCTGCCGCAGATGCGGCTTTACAACTTCTATGGCCAGACCGAGATGGCACCGGTCGCCACGATCCTGCGCCCCGAAGACCAGCTGCGCAAGCTGGGCTCTGCCGGGCGGCCCGCGCTGAATGTCGAAACCCGCGTGGTCGATGACGATGACAACCCGGTGCCCGTGGGCGCGGTTGGCGAGATCGTGCATCGCAGCCCGCATCTGATCCTGGAATATTACAACAACCCCGAAAAGACGGCAGAGGCGTTCAAGAACGGTTGGTTCCACAGTGGCGATCTGGGCCGGATGGACGCGGATGGCTATCTCTATGTCGTGGACCGCAAGAAGGACATGATCAAGACAGGCGGCGAAAACGTGGCCAGCCGCGAGGTCGAAGAGGCGATCTTTCATCACCCGGACGTGGCCGAGGTCGCGGTGTTCGGTGTCCCTCACCCCACCTGGATCGAGGCCGTGACGGCCGTCGTCGTGCCCAAGCCGGGGGCAGAGGTCAGCGCAGACGCGCTCATGACCTATTGCCGGGACCATCTGTCGGGCTTTAAATCGCCCAAACATATCGAGATCACCGATCAGCTTCCCAAGAATGCCAGCGGCAAGATCCTCAAACGTGAGCTGCGCCAGGACTATGTGGCCCTGTTCGAAGCCGCGTCCTGACCCGGTTCAGAGACCGGCCATCACCCGCGCCTCGCTGCTGCGGATGGTGGCGCCGATACGGTCAATCACGAACTCCATGAAAAGCCGCGTCTTGGGGTCCTGCCCGCGCCGGTGGGTATAAAGACAGGCCATCTGGATCGGCTCGGGCGGGGTGGCGGTGGCCACGGGCACGAGACGGCCCGCCTCCAGATGATCCGCGATCTCAAAGACCGGCTTCATGGCAATGCCGTGCCCGGCCAGCGCCCAGTCGGTGAGCACTTCGCCATCGTCGGCCTCATAACGGCCCGCTACGCGAAATCGTTTGGCGCCCTCTGCGGTCATCAGCCGCCACTGAAATTCCGTGGCGCCGGGAAACCGCAGGTTGAGGCATTCATGGCCCCCGGCGATCAGATCCTGCCCCGAAGCCGGAGCGCCACGCGCCGCGATGTATTCGGGCGCGGCACACAGCACCCGTGCCACATCGGCGATCTTGCGAATACGCAGATTGCTGTCCTCGGGCTGGCCCAGAAAAAACGCCAGATCCAGACCTTCGGTCGTCAGGTCCACCTTGCGGTCCGTCAGGCGCAAGCGCACTGAAACTTCGGGGTAATCTTGAAGAAACCCCGGGACCTGCGGCGCGATCAGACGCCGCCCCGCACCCAAAGGGGCCGCCACATAGAGCGATCCGCGTGGACGCTCGGTGATGTTGACGACCTTGGCTTCGGCCGCCTCAACGGCCTCCAGGATCTCGCAGGCGCCCCCATAGAACGCCTTGCCCTGCTCGGTCGGGGTCAGGTTGCGGGTGGTGCGCTGAAACAGCCGCACGCTCAGATGCTCTTCGAGTTGAGCAATCCGCGACGAGGTCACCGCCGGAGAGATCCGCAGATCGCGCCCCGCCGCCGACATGCTGCCCAATTCATAGACACGCACAAAGGTTCGGATGGTGTCGAGGTAGGACATTCTTCGGGATTATTTGATGCTGCTTGGTATTGAGCCGCAATAGCAGAAGAATACCCCCACGCCTAGTCTGGCGTCAGTGCGAATCGAAAGGGCTTTGCCGATGTATGATCTGGCCGTGATGTGGGATTGGATCGGTTTTGCCGTGCGGTGGCTGCATGTGATCACCGCGATGGCCTGGATCGGCTCGTCGTTTTACTTCATCGCGCTCGATCTGGGGCTGAACCGCAACGTGCCCGGCCCCGCCGATGGCGAGGAGTGGCAGGTGCATGGCGGCGGGTTCTATCACATCCAGAAATACCTGGTGGCACCCGCAGCGATGCCCGAGCATCTGACCTGGTTCAAATGGGAGAGCTATGCAACCTGGCTGTCGGGCGCGGCCCTTTTAATCCTTATCTACTGGGTCGGCGGAGAGCTCTACCTGCTCGATCCTTCCCGGGCCGATATCACGCTGTGGCAGGGCATCGCGATCTCGACCGCCAGCATCGCGGTGGGTTGGCTGCTTTATGATCTATTGTGCAAATCCCCGCTGGGCGAGCGGCCCACCGCGATGATGCTGGTGCTGTTCGCGATCATCGTGGCGATGAGCTGGGGCCTCAATCAGGTGTTCACCGGGCGCGCGGCGCTGCTGCATCTGGGCGCGTTCACCGCCACGATCATGACGGCGAATGTGTTCTTCATCATCATGCCCAATCAGCGCATCGTGGTGGCCGATCTCAAGGCCGGGCGGGTGCCGGATGCCAAATACGGGCGCATCGCCAAGCTGCGCTCGACCCATAACAACTACCTCACGCTGCCGGTGATCTTTCTGATGCTGTCGAACCATTATCCGCTGGCCTTTGCCACGGATCACGCCTGGATCATCGCGGCTTTGGTGTTTCTGATGGGGGTCACGATCCGCCATTTCTTTAACACGCTGCATGCGCGCAAAGGCTATCCGCACTGGACCTGGGGGGCGACGGCGATCCTCTTTATCGCGATCATCTGGCTGTCGACGGCCAATATGGGCGAAGGGTATGACGCGGCCGAGGCGCGGGATCTGACACCTTACGAGACGCGGTTCGCCCAGGCCGCCGGGTTCGAGGAGGCGTATGACACCGTGCTGGGCAATTGTTCGATGTGTCACGCGCGCGCGCCTGTGTGGCAGGGCATAAAGTGGCCGCCCAAAGGTGTTGTGCTGGAGACGGAAGGCGATGTCGCGCGCAATGCCAAGCTGATCTATCTGCACGCCGGGGTCAGCCATGCCATGCCGCCGCCCAACGCGCTGGAGATGGACGCGGAGGCCCGCGCGGCCATCGTCGCCTGGTACCAAGCGGCGTCAGACAGTTAGGCGTGCCCGTCATCCGGGACGATCGCGCGGAACACGGCCGCAGGCCGCCGCGCGTGCGCCGTCACGCCCCTCGGGGCGGCGCTTTGTCAGCGCTGTTGCGATGGACAGCTGTCGTCCCAAAGCGGCTGAGATAAAGCGCGCCAATCACAGCGAGCAGCGCCACCCCGGCGTGACGGCACTCGCGCCGCTTGGCGCTTTGGCAGATCACTCTGCATAGCTACCCGCTGGCCATCATCGGCAGCCACAGCACGATCATCGGGAACGCCACCAAGAGCGCGATGGTGATGCCATCGGCCACAAAGAACGGGGTCACACCCTTGAACACGTCCTGCACCGTCAGATCGTCGCGCACGCCGGCCACGACGAAACAGTTCAGACCGATGGGCGGCGTGATCAGACAAAACTCCGCCATTTTGACCACCAGGATCCCGAACCAGACCGCGCACATCACCCCCGACATGCCAAAGGCGCTGTCCTCGGCGGTGACGAACTCCCCCCCGTTCAGCGCCATGACCGCCGGATAGACCACCGGCAGCGTCAACAGCAGCATCCCGATCGCGTCCATGAACATCCCCAGCACCGCATAGGCCAACAGGATCATCACAAGGATCAGCATCGGCGACATTTCCAAAGAGGTGATCCAATCCGAAAACGCCCCCGGCAGATCGGCAAAGCCCAGAAACCGCACATAGATCAGCACGCCCCAGATGATGGTGAAAATCATCACCGTCAGCTTGGCCGTCTCCAACAGCGCCGATTTCAGCTCGGCCCAGCGCATGCCCCGCCAAAGCGCCATGCAAAAGACTACGAAGGCACCCAGCGCGCCGCCTTCGGTGGGCGTGCCCAGACTGTCGCCAAAGGGGTTGTAGACAAACGAGATGATGATCAGCACCACCACCACGATGGGCAAGGCTGCGGGCAGCGAGGCAAAGCGTTCGCGCCATGTAAACCCGCCGACGGGCGGACCCACCGTCTTGAAGATAACCGCGATGCCGATGATCAGCACCGCATAGACGATGGCCGAGAACGCACCCGGTATGAACCCTGCCAACAGCAGAAGGCCCACATCCTGTTCCACGATGATGGCATAGATCACCAGAATGGCCGAAGGCGGGATCAGTGAGGCGAGCGTGCCGCCCGCCGCCACGACACCGGCGGCAAATTGCTTGTTATAGCCGATCTTGAGCATCTCGGGGATGGCGATGCGGGCAAAGACCGCCGCCGTGGCCACCGAGGCACCCGATACCGCCGCAAACCCGGCAGTGGAGAATATGGTCGAGACAGCCAGCCCCCCCGGCACCCAGGCGACCCAGCGTTTGGCCGCCTCGAACAGCGCGCGGGTCAGCCCGGCATAATAGGCCAGATAGCCGATCAGGATGAAGGTCGGGATCAGGCTCAGCGCCTGGCTCGCCACCTTGGAATGAGGCACCTGTCCCGCGGTCTTGATGCCCACGGTCAACGCCCAGCCCAGATGGTCGATGCCGAAATCGCGTTTCGACCAAAAGATCAGGACCAGCCCCACCAGACCGGCCAGGCCCGCGGCAAAGGCCACCCGCATGCCCAGCACCACCATCACCAACATGCCCGCGGTGACCCACAGGCCAATTGTAATCGGATCCATGGCCCTACCCCTTTTTGCCGAGCTGTTCGGCCTCGGCCATGGCCTGCGCTGCCGCATCCTGGATCAACGGGACCGCCACGGGCTGCTCCAGGCCCAGAACAAGTGCCCGGCCAAATCCCCAGATCTGGATCACCAAGCGCACGCAAAGTATGGAAAACGCAATGGGTGCCAGGATCTTGGCAGGCCAGAGCGGCAGGCCGATATCGATCGAACTGTCGCGGCTCCAGAGCGGCGCGTTCCAGTCAAAGCTGCGCTCGAAATGGGCCCAGCTTCCCCAGACCAGCGCGACCATCAGCAGCAGGATCAGAAGGACCGAGACGAGTTCCGCAAACCACAGCGCGCGGCCCTTGAGCCGGCCGATCAGAATATCCATGCGGATATGGGTGCCATCGCGCTGCGCATAGGCAATGCCCATGAAGGCGATCAGCGGCATCGCCGCCTCGACCCAGTCGACATAGCCGGGCAACGGTCGATTGAACATATTGCGCCCGCCGACCGATACAACAGCCATCACCATCAGCGAGAAGACAGCAAACCCGCTGATCAGGGCAAAGATCCGTTCGATTTTCAGAAACGTCTTATCGAGGCGGCTGAGCGTACTGCCATCCTCCAACACCGGTGAATTGCCGGCCATGGGCTGTCCCCTGTTGTCTCGTTGGGAAAAGGCGCGCGGAGGCCACGCACCTTACCTTGTTCCGAAACCCGGAGACGCGTGTCCGCGCCCCCGGCTTCAAGCCTTAGCTCCCGCCGCGCTTGTCGGCGAGCGTGTCCATGACCAGGTCGTAAAGCTCCTGCGCGGGCATGCCTTGTGCGGACATATCGGCGATCCACTGCTCGCGGATCGGATCGGCGGCGGTGGCGCGGAACTCGGCCAAAACCTCCTCGGAGATCTCGACCTTTTGAACGCCTTTCTCTTCAAGCACGCTGTCCCAGCGCTCCAGCAGTTCGGCGTAGTTGGCCAGATAATGCGCGATCGCCTCATCGACGCTTTCGTTCAGAACCGCGCGATGTTCGTCCGAAAGCGCCTCATAGGCATCGGTATTGACCACAACGGGGCAGTTCACCGTGCCGGGGTTGAGGTTGGCGGTCCACCAATCGGCCTGATTGATCGTGCCAAAGCTCAGATGCGCATGCTGGGCAAAGGCCACGGTGTCGACCACACCGGATTCCATGGCCTGATAGGCCTCGGGCGCCGCAACAGAGGTGGGCACACCGCCCACGGCCTCGAACGCCTGCCCCAGACCGCCGGTCGCGCGCACGCGCATCCCGTCCATCGAGGCCAGTGTGTCGCGCGGCGCGCCGGTGCCCACGATATTGTATTGCGGCATGGGTGAGGTCATCAGCAGCTTGGCATTCCACTGGGCCATCTCTTCGGCCACGGCGGGGTGGCCATAGACGGCGTGGCTGACGGCCACTTCTTCCTCCAGGTTCGTCACACCCAGAAACGGCAGTTCCAGAACCGTAATCGCGCGATTTTTGTCGCGGTGATAGCCGGCACAGAACTGAGCCATCTCGAACGCACCGATCGAGATCCCGTCGAGGTTCTCGCGCGGCTTGGAAAGACCGCCATAGCTGATGTTGATGGTGAACTCCCCACCTGTCTTTTCGCTCACCAACTCGGCCAGTTTTTCCACATGTTCTGTAAAGGCGCGGCGCTTGCCCCAAAGCGAAGCGTTCCACTCGGTCGCGGCGGCTTCGGCCACGAATGCAAAGGAAACTGCGGCAGCCGCAGCGCCGGTCAAGTATCTCTTCATTCTCTCTCTCCCTGTTGATGCAGCCCCCTTTTGGTGGACCGCTTAGGCAGTAAACTAGCGCGCGAGCAAGCGTGCGCCAAGGGCCGAAGCGATCCCGCCCATGCGCGGTGCCGGGTGAGCCGACTCACATCCGCGTCATCGGGCCGTAACACAACCCCGAAACCGGCCCGATCAGGGCGCCTTCGGGGCAGACGAAACAATATGTCACACCTGATATGGAGGGGTGCAAATGGGTTGATGCTCAATCCCTGTGCGCAATGCCCGATTGAAGGCAGCGCGGCGTTTACACCGGATCGCCTTGCCGCACAAGGGTTTTTCGCACACGCTCAAGGCGAAGTTTACAACAATCGCACCGTTTCGGGAAAAGTCTTTACAAGCAAAGTCAGCGATTTCCGATGGTTATTTTCTTATTTTCAACCCTTGGTATGATTTCGCCAAGGCCGACGTAGCGTCCCCTGCCGCCGGGGCACCGCCACATCGCGGCCCACAGATCAATGTCTGAGGGAGGAGACCCCATGACCAAGACCGCGCAATCCGAAACCGTCCAGACCAAGACCTATCCGCCCTCTGCCGAGATGGTGGCCCGCGCGCATATCGATGCTGCGACATATGACGAGATGTATGCCGCCTCGATCGGCGATCCGGAGGCGTTCTGGGGCGAACATGGAAAGCGCGTCGACTGGATCAAGCCCTATACCCAGATCAAGGATGTGAATTTCAAGCTGGGCGAGGTGTCGATCAACTGGTTCACGGATGGCACACTGAATGTTGCGGCCAATTGCATCGACCGGCATCTTGAGACGCGTGGCGATCAGACTGCGATCATCTTTGAGCCGGACGATCCCGAAGAGGCCGCCCAGCATATCACCTATAGCGAGCTGCACCGTCGTGTCTGCCGGATGGCCAACATCATGGAGACGCTGGGCGTGCGCAAGGGCGACCGCGTTGTGATCTATCTGCCGATGATCCCCGAGGCGGCCTATGCGATGCTGGCCTGCGCGCGGATCGGCGCCATTCATTCCATCGTGTTTGCGGGCTTTTCTCCCGACGCGCTTGGCGCGCGGATCAACGGCTGCGACGCCAAGCTGGTGATCACCGCCGACGAGGCACCGCGCGGCGGCCGTAAGACGCCGCTGAAATCCAATACCGACGCCGCCCTTCTGCATGTGGTGCACGAGTGCAAGGTGCTTGTTGTCAAACGCACCGGCGGCCAGACCACCTGGATCGACGGGCGCGACCACGACTATAACGAGATGCTGCTTGAGGCGGACGACTATGCCCGGCCCGTGGAGATGAATGCAGAAGATCCGCTGTTCATCCTCTATACCTCCGGCTCT
Organism: Aestuariivita sp.; assembly: GCF_021404545.1. Lineage (GTDB taxonomy): Bacteria > Pseudomonadota > Alphaproteobacteria > Rhodobacterales > Rhodobacteraceae > Aestuariivita. Next base: position 38,801 of record NZ_JAAWWD010000065.1, on the reverse strand, counting down.
ACCGGTCAGCCCAAGGGCGTGGTGCATACCACAGGCGGCTATCTGGTCTATGCCGCGATGACCCATGAGATGGTCTTTGATTACCACGAAGGCGATGTCTATTGGTGTACCGCCGATGTCGGCTGGGTGACCGGTCACAGCTATATCGTCTATGGTCCGCTGGCCAATGGTGCGACCACGCTGATGTTCGAGGGCGTGCCGACCTATCCCGATGCCAGCCGGTTCTGGCAGGTCTGCGAAAAGCACAAGGTGAACCAGTTCTATACCGCCCCCACAGCGATCCGCGCTCTGATGGGGCAAGGCACCGAGTATGTCGACAAATGCGACCTGAGTTCCCTGCGCATCCTGGGCACTGTGGGCGAGCCCATCAATCCCGAGGCATGGAACTGGTACAACGATGTGGTCGGCAAAGGTGTTTGCCCCATCGTCGACACCTGGTGGCAGACCGAAACCGGTGGTCACCTGCTGACCCCCCTACCCGGCGCGCATGCGATGAAACCCGGCAGCGCGATGAAGCCGTTCTTTGGCGTCCAGCCGGTCGTTCTGGATCCGCAATCGGGCGAGGAGATCCATGCTGTTCCGACCGAGGGCGTGCTCTGCCTGAAAGACAGTTGGCCCGGTCAGATGCGCACCGTCTGGGGCGATCATGAGCGGTTCGAAAAAACCTATTTCAGCGATTACAAGGGCTATTACTTCTCGGGCGATGGCTGCAAGCGCGATGCGGATGGCGATTACTGGATCACCGGCCGTGTGGACGATGTGATCAATGTCTCGGGCCACCGGATGGGCACGGCCGAGGTGGAGAGCGCGCTGGTCGCCCATGCCGCCGTGGCCGAGGCTGCGGTGGTGGGATATCCTCACGATATCAAGGGGCAAGGCATCTATTGCTATGTCACGCTGATGAACGATGTCGCCCCGTCGGACGATCTCTATAAAGAGCTGCGCGCCTGGGTCCGCACCGAGATCGGCCCCATCGCCTCGCCGGATGTGATCCAGTGGGCGCCGGGCCTGCCCAAGACCCGCTCGGGCAAGATCATGCGCCGCATCCTGCGCAAGATCGCCGAGAACGACTTTGGCGCGCTGGGCGATACATCCACCCTGGCCGATCCGTCCGTCGTCGACGATCTGATTGCCAACCGGGCCGGAGCGTGAGGATCAGATGATGGATGGAGCGACAGTCGACACGACACCCGCCGTACTGATCCTGCTGGGCCCCCCCGGCGCGGGCAAAGGCACGCAGGCACGGATGCTGGAAGAGACTTTTGGCCTGGTCCAGCTTTCGACGGGGGATCTCTTGCGTGCCGCCGTGGCCGCAGGCACCGAGGCCGGCAAACAGGCCAAGGCCGTCATGGAAGCGGGCGATCTGGTCAGTGACGAGATCGTCATCGCCATCCTGCGCGACCGTCTGGGCGACGAGGACGTGTCACGCGGCGTCATCCTCGATGGCTTTCCCCGCACCACCGTGCAGGCCGAGGCTCTGGATGGGCTGCTGGCCGAGACCGGGCAAAAGATCGACGCCGCCATCAGCCTGGAGGTCGAGGACGACGCGATGATCATCCGCATCTCGGGGCGCTATACCTGCGGCGGATGCGGCGAAGGCTATCATGATACGTTCAAGGTGCCTGCCACGACAGGCACCTGCGACAAATGCGGCAGCACCCAGATGAACCGCCGGGCCGATGACAACCCGGCCACCGTGTCACAGCGGCTTGAGGCCTATCACGCCCAAACCGCGCCACTGATTGCCTATTACGAGGGAAAGGGTGTTCTGAGAACCGTGGATGCAATGGGAGAAATCCCGGAAATCGCAGGTGCGCTGGCGAATATCGTTCGCGGCGCGCGCTAGACAGATCGGTGCCTGGACAACTGGCATCTCCCCTCCAGTGCGAGGGACAGTGAAGGCCCGCCGAAGCGGGAGGCGAATAGCCAAATTCGGCCATATAGCGACCTTGATCGGCATCGATGAAGATCAATGAAGCCAGGGCCACAAAGACAACAAGACAAGGCGCAGTCCGGCGATACCGGGCCGGGTCAACAGGTGCGGTTTGTCCGCACCCACGCTTAGGGAACGGGTGCCCTCTCGGAGTGAGGCGGCATCCAATTTGGAGGAAAAGGAGGAGCCCGCCATGGCGGACCAAACCACCAACGCAGCACAACAACAGGCACAGGCCGACAAGAGTTACTGGGCCGCCAATGTGCGTATGATCCTGATCAGCCTCGTTATCTGGGCGCTGGTTTCATTTGGGTTCGGCATTCTGCTGCGCCCCGCGCTTTCCGGTATCTCCATCGGCGGGACCGATCTGGGCTTCTGGTTCGCCCAACAAGGGTCGATCCTGGTCTTTCTGGGTCTGATCTTTTTCTACGCCTGGCGGATGAACAAACTCGACAAGCAATACGGCGTCGAAGAAGAATAAGAGGTCAGACAGACAATGGATCAGTTTACAATCAACCTGCTGTTTGTCGGAGCAAGCTTTGCGCTCTACATCGGCATCGCGGTGTGGGCCCGTGCGGGCTCCACATCAGAATTCTATGCCGCCGGTCGCGGCGTTCACCCTGTTACCAACGGCATGGCAACCGCAGCCGACTGGATGTCGGCGGCCTCGTTCATCTCGATGGCGGGCCTGATCGCGTTTACAGGCTATGACAACTCCTCGTTCCTGATGGGCTGGACCGGTGGCTATGTGCTGCTGGCGCTTTTGCTGGCGCCTTACTTGCGCAAATTCGGCAAGTTCACCGTGTCCGAGTTCATCGGTGATAGGTTCTATTCGAGCACGGCGCGCATGGTGGCCGTGATCTGCCTGCTGGTGGCCTCGATCACTTATGTGATTGGCCAGATGCAGGGCGTGGGCATCGCCTTTGGCCGGTTCCTTGAGGTCGACGCCTTCTGGGGCCTGTTGATCGGGGCCTGTGTGGTCTTTGCCTATGCCGTGTTCGGCGGCATGAAGGGTGTGACCTATACGCAGGTCGCGCAATACTGCGTGCTGATCACCGCCTATACCATTCCGGCGGTCTTTATCTCGCTGCAACTGACCGGCAATCCGATCCCGGCGCTGGGCCTTTTTGGTGAGCATCAGGCAAGCGGTGAGCCGCTCTTGGCCAAGCTGGACGCCATCGTGACCGATCTGGGCTTCAAGGAATACACGCTCCATCATGCCGATACGTTGAACATGGTTCTGTTCACGCTGTCGCTGATGATCGGTACGGCGGGTCTGCCCCACGTGATCATGCGCTTTTTCACGGTTCCCCGTGTTGCGGATGCACGCTGGTCGGCTGGCTGGACGCTGGTCTTCATCGCGCTGCTCTATCTGACAGCTCCGGCTGTGGGGGCGATGGCGCGGCTCAACATCACCGAAATGATGTGGCCCAATGGGACATCCGGTGACGCGGTCACCGTCGAGATGATCGAGAACGATCCGGAATACGACTGGATGGCTACATGGCAGAAAACCGGTCTGCTGGATTGGGAAGACAAGAACGGCGACGGCAAGATCCAGTACTATAACGACGCATCCGACGCGATGCAGGAGCGGGCGACCGCGGCCGGTTGGGAAGGCAACGAGCTGACCAACTTCAACCGTGACATCCTGGTTCTGGCCAATCCCGAGATCGCCAACCTGCCGGGTTGGGTGATCGGTCTGGTGGCGGCGGGCGGCCTCGCGGCGGCGCTGTCGACGGCGGCGGGTTTGCTTCTGGCGATCTCGTCTGCGGTGAGCCACGACCTGCTCAAGGGTCAGCTGACCCCCAACATGTCGGAAAGCTCGGAACTGCTGGCGGCGCGGATCTCGATGGCCGCGGCGATCGTGGTGGCCGTCATTCTGGGCCTCAATCCGCCCGGCTTTGCGGCGCAAACCGTGGCGCTTGCCTTCGGTCTTGCGGCGGCGTCGATCTTCCCGGCGCTGATGATGGGGATCTTCTCGACCAAGATCAACAATGTGGGCGCGGTTGCGGGCATGCTGGCGGGTCTGGTCACCACCCTGCTCTATATCTTCCTGCACAAGGGCTGGTTCTTCATCCCCGACACCAACCTGTTCACCGATGCTGATCCGCTGTTGGGCACGATCCAGTCCACCTCGTTCGGTGCGGTCGGTGCGGCGATCAACTTTGCGGTTGCCTATGGCGTCTCGTCGATGACCAAGGAAACCCCGCAGGAGATCAAGGATCTGGTCGAGAGCGTCCGCGTGCCACGCGGTGCCGGTGCGGCGGCAGCCGACCACTAACGTCAGCGGGCGGGGTGACGTGCCAAGCACACCCCGCCCGGTTGCAAGACCGTCCCGTCCGGATTGTCCGGGCGGGGCCTTTTTTGTGTAACGCGAAGGTCTCTGTCCATGACCCCGAGTGCCGCCGATCTGACCCGGTTTCTGGGAACGGTTCATCCCTATGACAGCCTGGGCGCCCGGAGGTTGGCGGATCTGGTGCCCCGGTTTGAAACGCTTGCGCTGAAGGCAGGCACCCCCGTCTACCGCCTGGGCGAGGTGCTGCGCGGCGTTTATGTCGTCTATGATGGGGAAGTCGAAGTTACCGACGAGAACGGCAATCCGGTCTCGATCCTGGGTCCCCGCAATTCGTTTGGCGAGCGTGGGCTGACCCGCGACGGCCTCGCAGTGACCACGGCGCGGACCCAAAGCGACACAACGCTTCTGATCTTGCCGCGCGATGCTTTCGAGCTGTTGCTTGCCTCCGAACCGCAGGTCGCGAAATTCTTTGACCGCAGGCGGGCCGCCATCCCGCGCGGCAACGATCTGGCGACCAGTCGCGTTTCGGATCTGATGTCGCGCGACCCGCTGACCCTTGATGCGCAGGCCAGCGTGCAGGATGCCGCCCGGGCCATGGCCATGCGCGGGATCTCATCCGTCTGTGTGCTGCGGGACGGCGCCCTGGCAGGCATCGTCACGGTGCGCGATATCTCGGGCAAGGTGGTGGGGGACGGTCTGCCGATCTCTACGCCGCTTGCCGAGGTGATGTCGCCGAACCCGATCAGCCTGGCGTCCACGGCGATCGGATCGGATGTGCTGCACACCATGATGGAGCGCCATATCGGCCACGTCCCCATTCTGGAGGCGGGACAGCTGGTGGGCATCGTGACCCAGACCGACCTGACGCGGTTTCAGGCCGTCAGTTCGGCGGAATTGGTCAGCAAGATCTCGCATGCGGCATCCGCGCGCGAAATGGCAGTCGTCACCGCCGAGATCCCGCGCCTGCTGGTGCAATTGGTGGCCGCCGGCAACCGGCACGAGGTCGTCACACGGCTGATCACCGATATCGCCGATACCGCCACCCGGCGTCTTTTGACCCTGGCCGAGACCGAACTCGGCCCGCCCCCGGTGCCCTATCTCTGGCTGGCCTGCGGTAGCCAGGGCCGCCAGGAACAGACCGGCGTCAGCGATCAGGACAATTGCCTGTTTCTGGACGACGCGGTGTCGGAGGCCGATATGCCCTATTTCGCGGCCCTTGCGCGGTTTGTCAGCGACGGTCTGGACACCTGTGGATACGTCTATTGCCCGGGCGACATGATGGCGACCAATCCGCGCTGGTGCCAACCGCTGCGGGTCTGGCGCGCGTACTTTCAGGGCTGGATCGCCAAGCCCGATCCCACCGCGCAGATGCTGGCCAGCGTGATGTTCGACCTGCGCCCCATCGGCGGGCAAATGTCGCTTTTTGACGGGTTGCAGACCGAGACGCTGAAAGCGGCCTCCAAGAACTCGATTTTCGTGGCACATATGATCGCCAACTCCCTCAAGCACACGCCGCCGCTGGGGCTGTTGCGCGGCTTCGCCACGATCCGCTCGGGCGAGCATCGCAATACCATCGACCTCAAGCACAACGGCGTGGTGCCGGTGGTCGATCTGGCGCGCGTCTATACGCTGCGCGGTCGGCTGACACCGGCCAATACGCGCGCGCGGCTGGAGGCGGCGGAAGCCGCGGGCGTGCTCAGCCCTTCGGGTGGGCGCGATCTGCTGGATGCCTATGACCTGATCGCCGAGACCCGGCTGGAGCATCAGGCACGCCAGATCAAGGCCGGGGGGCGTCCGGATAACTACATGTCGCCCTCGGATCTGTCGGATTTTGAACGCAGCCATCTGCGCGACGCCTTTGTTGTGGTAAAGACGCTGCAATCGGCTGTGGGGCATGGTCGGGGAATGCTAAGCTGAGGTCTTTTTGGGGAAGATTTGGCAGCGCAGAACGCCAATGAGGACCCCGGTGCAACAAAAGACGCAGCGCCCTTGGGGAGAAGCAGGGAGGAGGACGGATGTTTCTGGAACTGATTGCGACGGTCTTTGCGGGTGTTGCCGTGGCCGGGATCGTGATGCTGATCAACAAGCTGATCGGCGGGCTGTTGCCGCGCTGGACCCTGCCCGTCGGCGCCGGGCTGGGGATGATCGGGGTCACGATCGCCAATGAATATGGCTGGTACGACCGCACGGCCGCCACCTTGCCCGACGGGATGGAGATCGCGCAAACCGTTGAGAACCGGTCGTTTTACCGCCCCTGGACCTATGCCTGGCCCTATGTGGAAAGGTTTGTCGCCGTCGATGTCACATCCCTGCGCCAGAACCCTGCCCTGCCCGGCCAGCGGATGGTCGATCTTTACTTCTATGGCCGCTGGTCGCCGCTCAATACGATGTCGGTGCTTCTCGATTGCGACGGCGCACGGCGCGCATCCCTCGCCGATGGGGCGGAGTTCGGGGCCGATGGCGCTGTGACAGATGCGGCTTGGGTCACTGTGCCCGCAGATGACCCGGTCCTGGTGACGGGCTGCGAGGTGTCGTGATGTTCACCGGTCTGAGCTTGCGACTGCGGGTGTTCCTGTTCTTCTGCCTTCTGGCGCTGGGCGGGCTCGCCATAACCATCGGCGGGTTGATTGCGGGATATATGCGCGCAGCCCAGCCCGAGCTGTTTGACGCTTATGTCTTTTCCGGGCTGATCATCGGGTTTCTCGTTCTGGGCCTGGTGACGGGCGTCTGGCTCCTCTTTGACGAGAATGTCGCGAAACCCATCGAACGGCTCGCCTCCGAGTTGCGCGTGCGCGCCCATACCGGGGTTGCCTCCGAGATCGACATCCAAGCCGCGCGCTATCTGGGCGATCTTGCACCGGCGGCCAATGCCATCGCAGGCCAGCTTGCCCAGACTGCCGAAGCGACCGCAAGCAATGTGGCCAGCCAGACCGCACGCCTTGCCGCGGAAAAAGACCGCCTGACCGCGATCCTGTCGGACATTCCGGTGGCGATGATCGTGGTGAACCCCGCCCATCAGATCGTGCTCTATGACGCGCAATCCGCCGCCGTGCTGGCCCAGGTCGCCCATCCGCGCCTCAATGCCTCTCTCTTTGACTATTTCGACCGCGCAGCGCTTGAGGCGGCCTATGGCAAGCTGGTCAAATCCGGCCGGGAGGTCCGCTGGGTCCTCACCGGCGCCGATGGCGCGCAAAGCTATGAGACCGTCCTCAAACCGCTGGGCGACGCGCCCGGATACATGCTGGTCATCGAAGAGGCCCAGGCCCAGATCGACCCGCATGCGCCACGCCCGTTGATCTATGATTTCGACCTGCTGAATGCCGAGACCACCCCAGAGATCGCGGCGCGCCCGCTCAAGGAGGTGTGTTTTGTGGTGTTTGACAGCGAGACCACCGGGCTTTTGCCGCACAAGGACGCGGTGGTGCAGATCGGGGCGGTGCGCGTGCTCAACGGGCGGATCATCGAGGGGGAGGTGTTTGACACGCTGGTCGATCCGGGCAGGCCGATCCCGCCCGCCTCCACCCAGGTGCACAAAGTGACCGATGCAATGGTTGCAGGGGCCCCCGAGATCCCGGAGGCCGGGCGCAGCTTTCACAGCTTTTGCCGCGATGCGGTGATCGTGGCCCATAATGCGCCGTTCGACATGGCATTCTTGCACCGCGACGCGCGCGCGATGGGAGTGACATGGGATCATCCGATCCTTGACACGGTGCTTGTTTCCGCCGTGCTCTTTGGCGCGAGCGAGACCCATACCCTGGATGCGCTGGCCGCGCGGCTGGGCGTAACCATCCCCGAGGCGTTGCGCCATACCGCCCTGGGCGATGCCCGTGCCACAGCCGAAGTCCTGTGCCATATGCTGCCCATGCTGGAGGCGCGCGGACTGCTCACCTTTGGCGATGTCATCGCCGAGACGCGCAAACATGGCCGTCTGCTCGAAGACCTGAACTGACGGCCATTGCCTGACGGGCAGAACGGCTTACCTGATGCGCTCCCAAACAGCAGGCGTGTGTCTCAGATGACCTTTCCCCACCTCCGCGATGGACAAACCGCGATGGCCATGCCACCTGACAGGCAAGGAGATCGCGAGACAATGACAGAACACAGCTTTGCCCCCGGCCCCGATACCGCGCGCGACTTTCGCGACGCGCTGGGCTGTTTTGGCACCGGCGTGACGGTGGTGACCGCGCAAAGCCCGCAAGGACCGCTCGGCATGACCGCCAATTCCTTTGCCTCGCTCTCGCTCGAACCGCCGTTGGTTCTCTGGGCTCCGGCCAAAACCTCGCGGCGGTTCGACAGCTTTGCCAAGGCACGCCATTTCGCGATCCATGTCATGGCAGAGGATCAGCATGATCTGGCCCGCCATTTCGCCCGGCGCGGCGATGGGTTCGACGCGTTCGACTGGACCAGTTCCGACCGGGATGTACCAATCCTGGCGGGGTGCCTTGCGCGGTTCGAATGTCATCTCTCTGCGGTCCACGATGCGGGTGATCACGCGATCATCGTGGGCCATGTAGATCATGCGGCCTATCGCCCAGGCCAGGGGCTGATCTTCAAACGGGGTCAATATGGCGGGTTTTCGGGGCTGGATTGATCGCGGTTTGTTCCGGCCCGAGATATCCCCGTGGGGCGATGTCTCCGTCCCCAGCAGGCGTGCCCGCATTCCGCCTCACGCCTGCCCTCTGGCAACCAGATCACGGGCCAGCACCTGGAACGCCTGCGCCTGGGCGCTCTGAGGATCCGTGACGACGATCGGCGCGCCGAGATCGCCTGCCAGCCGGATACCGATATGCAGCGGAACCTCCGCCAGCAGCGGCACACCCAGCGCCTGCGCCTCCGTTGCAACACCGCCATGGCCGAACACATGCTCCTCATGCCCGCAGTTCGAACACACATGCGTCGACATATTCTCGACCAGGCCAAGGATCGGTGTTTTCATCTGCTTGAACATGCTGATGCCCTTGCGCGCATCCAGCAAGGCCACATCCTGTGGCGTGGAGACGACAATCGCCCCATCCACCACGTATTTCTGCGTCAAGGTCATCTGCACATCCCCCGTGCCCGGCGGCAGATCGACCAACAGTACATCCAGCTCGCCCCATTGCACCTGGCTCATCAATTGTTGCAATGCGCTCATCAGCATCGGACCGCGCCAGACGACCGCTTGATCCTCCTCCGCAATCAGACCGATGGACATCATCGTCACGCCGTGATTGTGCATCGGCAGGATGGTCTTGCCATCGGGGCTGGCCGGGCGTCCGGTCACGCCCATCATCCGCGGTTGCGACGGCCCGTAGACATCCGCATCCAACAGCCCCACACGGCGGCCTGCGGCGGCAAGCGCACAGGCCAGATTGGCCGAGACCGTCGATTTGCCCACCCCGCCCTTGCCAGAGGCGATAGCCACGATGCGCGCGACCCCCGGCACCGGTTGCGGCCCGGCAGGGGCTGCCTTGGCCGCCGGTTTGAGATCGGGCGGCGCCTTGGCGGAATGGGCGGTCAGCATCGCGCTGACCTGATCCACACCGCCAAGGGCTTTGATCCGCGCCTCGGCCTCGGCGCGGACCGGTTCCATGGTCTGGGCCTGCGCCGGGTCAACCTCGATCACAAACCGGACCGCCCCTCCCTCGACGCTCAGCGCGCGCACCAGACCTGCGGCGACGATGTCCTGCCCGCTGACCGGATCGACGACAGCTTTCAGCGCGTCCAGGACCGAGTCGCGCGCGGTCATGTCTCAGGTGTCACCCTTGATCGTGCCGGTCACCACATGATCGACGTCCAGACCGTCCACGGTCAGCCGGACGGTCGCCTCATAGCTGTCGCCCGGCTTGGCACCCTTGGCGCGCAAACCCTCTTCAATCGCCTGCTGGCTGGTCACGCCAACCTGCTTGAGAAACTTTCGCATCGACATATTGAAACTGTCGTCCATTCGCTGAACTCCTATCTGTGTTTGAGGATAAAGATTACGCTCGAGGACGCCATGCCCGCGCCCGAAACGGACAAGAGGCCTGGATTCGCCGCGCCAGACACTGACCGGCATATGGAGGCAACCCAGCCCCTGTCGCCAGCTGTGCAATATCCATAGAGCGATCCCGCGCGGACCTGCCTGCACGATCTGCCACACGGCCATGGAGGCCGCGCCGATCCCGCACCGTATCGCTTTCCTTCAGTGGACATAAGGAACGCATCCATCCGGGCAACACCCGCTCCATGGCGGGATGCGATGCGGCCTTGCCCAAAAAAGGCTCTGCCAATACCGTGCCCCCCGGTTGCGATCAGAACAGTCACGTGAAATCAACGATTTGGACATCAACGTGGCCACCGCTCGCGCATGCTTGTCTCTCACCCATAGCGCTAGGTTAGTCACACCGCCACGGGAAGGTAAAGACCCCCGTCACAGTGCCGCAGCCAAGACGCAAACCGCTATGAGAGACGGCTCCTGAACCAGCAGCCATCCCCCATCTTCTTCTTGCCAAAAAATACGACCGCCGGAGGCACGCCCGGAACGGGCGTTCGCCCCAAAGGGAAACGCGCGCCCCAAAGGACCGCGCGTTCCACATCTTGTCCCAAGGCCTGCGCTCAGTTCAGCGCGGCATCCGTAATCACACTTGTCCAGGCACCCTCCGGTGCGGCGGTGATCACCGGGTCCGATCCGCCCGCCAGCAAGGTCGCCACCGTCCGCTCGTAATCCGCCGGATCCAGCGCGCCGTTCGACCCCGCGGTCAGCTTGGCCACTTCCCCCATCATCCGCTTTTGATGGGTTTCGGTCTGGGCGCCGGTCTGGTCGTTGTCCAGAACGATCATCGCCGCCTCATCGGGGTTCTCTTCGGCATATTTCCAGCCCTTCATGGAGGCGCGCACGAATTTCTCCATCTTGGCGACAAAGGCGGGGTCCTCCAGACGCTCTTCAAGCACGTAAAGCCCGTCCTCAAGCGTTGCCACGCCCTGATCCTCATATTTGAACGTCACCAGATCGTCCGGGTTCACGCCCGCATCGATGACCTGCCAGTACTCGTTATAGGTCATGGTCGAAATACAATCGGCCTGCCGCTGCAACAGCGGATCGACGTTAAAACCCTGTTTCAGAACCTCGACCCCGTTTTCGGATTTGCCATCGGTCGAAATCCCCATACTGCTCATCCAGGACATGAATGGAAACTCATTGCCAAAGAACCACACGCCAAGGGTCCGGTTCTTGAGATCCTCAGGCGTCGCGATCCCGGCATCCTTCCAGCAGGTCAGCATCATGCCCGAAGACTTGAAAGGCTGCGCGATATTGACCAGCGGCAGCCCCTTTTCGCGCGCGGCCAGCGCGGCTGGCATCCATTCCACGGTCACGTCCGCACCGCCTCCCGCGATCACCTGTGTGGGCGCGATATCCGGTCCCCCGGGCAGGATCGTCACATCCAGACCTTCGTCCTCGTAAAACCCCTTGTCGAGCGCCACGTAATAACCTGCGAACTGGGCCTGGGTGACCCATTTGAGTTGCAGTTTGACCTCGTCTGCCCAGGCGGGTGCCGCCATCAGGCTCAGGGCGGTCACCGCCCCTGCGATAAGCTGTTTCATGTGTCTACACTCCTTGTTGAACGTCTTTTTGATGCCCGGCCTCAACAGCCCTTTTTTGGTTATCCACGTTGTGAAGGGTGCCAGAAGGTCACCCGCTTTTCGATCCAGGCCACGATACCATAGAATGTGGTGCCGACCAGCGCGGCCACCGCGATCTCAGCCCAGACCAGATCGATCGACAAGCTGCCCACCCCGGTTGAGATGCGAAATCCCATGCCCCTGGTCGGAGAGCCGAAATATTCAGCAACAATCGCCCCGATCAGCGCCAGCGTGGTCGCGATCTTGAGCCCGTTGAACACAAACGGCATCGCCGCAGGCAGCCGCAGCTTGACCAACGTCTGCAGATACCCGGCCGCATAGGTGCGCATCAGATCGCGCTGCATCGCGTCCGTCTCGCGCAGCCCCTGCACCGTGTTCACCAGGATCGGGAAAAACACCATCACCACGACCACGGCCGCTTTCGATTGCCAATCGAACCCGAACCAACTGACCAGAATCGGCGCGATCCCGACGATCGGCAGGGCGGCCACGAAATTGCCGATGGGCAAGAGGCCGCGGGTCAAAAACGCTGAGCGGTCAATCGCAATCGCAGTCAGAAACGCAGCACTGGCCCCGATCCCGAACCCCGTCAGCGCGCCCTTGAAAACCGTCTGGCGCACATCTTCCCAGAGAAGACCGGTAGAATTGGCAAAGGTCTGCGCCACGACCGATGGGGCCGGCAGAATGACCGGCGAAACCTCCAGGGCCCGCACGATCCCCTCCCAAAGCACGATCAAGGTCACGCCAAAAAGGACCGGCACCAGGATCCGCACCGCGCGCGTCCCCGACCAGGGCGACCGGGCCAGCCAGGCGTTGAGCCCCCAGGCCCCGATCCAGAACGCCAGCGCAAACATCAACCAGCTCATGCCGCCATCCCCATGCGCCTGAGCGTGACCCGTTGCAACATATCCAGAAGCGTCACCAGCGCCCCCGCGAGGATCGCCGCCGCAAAAAGCGCGGCCCAGATTGCCAGAGGCGTGCCAAACTGATCCCCGATCAGAATCCGCGCGCCAAGGCCCGAAATCGCGCCCGTCGGCAACTCCCCCACAATCGTACCGACCAGCGCCGCAGCGATCCCCACCTTGAGCGAGGTAAAGAGATACGGCACCGACGACGGCAGTCGGAGTTTAACAAAAGCCTGCAACCCACTGGCATTATAGGTCTGCAAGAGATCGAGTTGCGACATCGCCGGAGCACGCAACCCCTTCACCATACCCACAAGAACGGGAAAATAGCACAGGTAGGCCGAGATAATCGCCTTGGGCACCACACGCCCCTCGATCCCCAATTGCGCACTCAGCACGATGATCATCGGTGCCAGCGCCACGATGGGAATGGTCTGAGAGATAATCGCCCAGGGCATCAGGCTCATATCCACCACGCGCGAATAAACGATGGCCACCGCCCCCAATATCCCAAGGCTGGTGCCCAGCAAGAAGCCCCACAGCGTGGACTGCAACGTGATCCACCCGTGGTAGATCAGCGACCGCTTCGACATCGCCCGTCCGCGCAACGCCATCTCCCCGGTGGTTTTCCAAAGCTCGCGCCCCACCTGCTCGGGCGTGGGCAAACGGGGCCGCTCCAAGCGGTATCCGGCGCCAATCTGGTCCGGATTGGCCAGCATCAGCCGCCAGACCGACAGCGCGCGGCGCGGCAACGCCCCTTCAGGTGTCACCGCAGCCCCGGCCCGTTCCGCCTGATCCAGTGCCACGCGGATATTCATCGGTGCGACCGCCACATACCAAAGCGCAATAATCGCCGCCAAAACGGTCAGAACGGGCAGCAGATTACGCACAGTCCCCGCCTTTCTTCTCTTTCCAAATACGGCGTACCGCGGCCTGCCAGGGATCGCACCCGTCAGTCATAGGCGTGCCCGGCCCGCAGCCCCTCACGGACCCTGTGCGCCACCGCCAAAAACTCCGGCGTGTCGCGAATGTCCAAGGGCCGCTCTTTCGGCAGCGGGCTCTCGATCACATCCGTGATCCGCCCCGGACGCGGCGACATCACAACGATCTTGGTCGACAGGTATACCGCCTCCGGGATCGAATGGGTCACAAAACCGATCGTCTTTTCCGTCCGCTCCCAAAGCGCCAGAAGCTGCTCATTCAGATGATCCCGCACGATCTCGTCCAGCGCGCCAAAAGGTTCATCCATCAACAGGATCTCGGCGTCGAAGGCCAGCGCCCGCGCGATCGAGGCGCGTTGTTGCATGCCACCTGACAACTGCCAAGGAAACTTCTTTCCAAATCCTTCCAGATCAACAAGTTGAAGGACCTTGTTCACACGATGTTCCTGCTCGGAACGGGCAAAACCCATAATCTCCAACGGCAGCTTGATATTGCCCGCTATGGTCCGCCACGGATAAAGCCCCGCCGCCTGGAACACATAGCCATAGGCCCGGTTCCGCCGCGCCTCGTCCGGGCTCATCCCGTTCACGCTGACCGTTCCGCCCGTAGGATGCTCCAACGCGGCCATCACCCGCAGGAAGGTCGTCTTGCCACAGCCCGACGGACCGATGAAACTGACAAAATCGCCTTTGTTGATCGTGAGGTTGACGTCTTTGAGGGCCTCGACAGGGCCATCATTTGTCTGGAATGTCAGGTCCAGCCCCCGTGCCACCACGACCGGATCGATCATGGTGGCCCTATCATCTGCCGTTGCGTTCATTAGAACCTTCTTGTCTTACACACCCGTTGCCGGGATGCCTGTACGCTCCACCGGGCGCGGCGCGGTCAGCTCTTTCCAGGTGGAAAGCGCCGTGTTGACCGTGCCATTTGCCTCGCGCGGCACGAATTTGCCATGCCCTTCCTGGGTGCGGATCTCGCCATCATGCACCGCCACCTGCCCGCGTGTGAGGGTGAACCGGGGCAGCCCCTTGACTGCTTTGCCTTCAAACACGTTGTAATCTATGGCCGATTGCTGGGTGTCCGCCGTGATGGTCTTTTCCCTTTCCGGGTCCCAAACAACCAGATCGGCATCCGCGCCCACTAGAACCGCGCCCTTCTTGGGGTAGCAATTGAGGATTTTGGCTATGTTGGTAGAGGTTACGGCGACAAATTCGTTCAATGTCAGCCGCCCCGTCGCCACTCCATGTGTCCAGAGCATCGGCATCCGGTCCTCCAGCCCGCCAGTGCCATTGGGGATCTTGGTGAAATCGCCCACGCCATAGCGCTTCTGCTCGGTGGTAAAGGCACAGTGATCGGTGGCCACTACCGACAAGGAGCCCGACATCAGCCCGTTCCACAGGCTGTCCTGATGCTGTTTGTTCCGAAACGGCGGGCTCATCACGCGGCGCGCGGCGTGGTCCCAGTCTTTGTTGAAATACTCGCTCTCATCCAGCGTCAGATGCTGGATCAACGGCTCCCCCCAGACGCGTTTGCCCTGCATGCGGGCCCGGCGGATTGCCTCATGTGCCTCCTCACAGCTGACATGCACGATGTAAAGCGGCACACCCGCCATATCGGCGATCATGATGGCGCGGTTGGCGGCCTCGCCCTCCACCTGCGGTGGGCGGGAATAGGCATGCGCCTCGGGGCCGGTATTGCCCTCTGCCAACAGCTTGGCGCTGAGTTCGGCAACCACATCGCCGTTTTCGGCATGCACCATCGCGGTGCCGCCCAGTTCGGCCAGACGCTGGAACGAGGCATAAAGCTCATCGTCATTGACCATCAGCGCGCCCTTATAGGCCATGAAGTGCTTAAAGGTATTGATTCCATGCTGGTCCACGACGGTCTTCATGTCGTTGAACACCTGTTCCCCCCACCATGTCACCGCCATGTGAAAGGAATAATCGCAATTGGCGCGGGTCGATTTGTTGTCCCAGCGTTTGAGCCCGTCAAGCAGGCTTTCGCCCGGGTTGGGCAGGACGAAATCCACCACCATCGTCGTGCCGCCGGCCAAAGCCGCACGTGTCCCGCTTTCAAAATCATCCGAGGAATAAGTGCCCATGAAGGGCATCTCCAGATGGGTATGCGGGTCGATCCCACCGGGCATGACATAGCAACCCGTCGCATCCAGTTCCTCGTCGCCTTTCAGGTTCGGCCCGATCTCTGCGATCACGCCATTCTCCACCAGCACATCAGCGCGATAGGTCAGATCCGCCGTGACAATGGTGCCGTTCTTGATGACAGTGGACATAGCTCACTCTCCCCCTTTTTTGCGGTTGCTCAGCCACATAACAATCGCGCCGTAGATTGCCGTGGCAATCAGCGCGCCCAGCAGCCGTGTCAGAAAAACGCCCAGCGTGATCGGCACGCCTTGCATCCAATCCAATCCGATCTGCAACAGCAGAAATATCGCTGCAAAAACAGCAAGTTGCTGCGCAAACCCCCGGTTCATATCCCGCCCCTCATACTGACCCGAAACACGCGATCGCGGGCCCGTGTACCCCGATATCGAGCGGTCCGAAATCGCTTTCGACACACAGCGAGAAGTAGCCCGCCAATGGCAGGTAGATCACCCGATAATCGCCATTGGGCCGCGTCACGGAATAGCATTTCGACGTGATCCCGCCCGAGAAATTCACCGTCACCAGCCTTGGCGTGCGCCGCGCCTGCTGAAACTCGGCCAATGTTCCGGCGCGGGCGCGCGTGTCGGTGGCAAAGCCCGCAACTTCGCGGTCTATCATGGCCTCGATCTCGGCCGGGCCGATGATCGGAATGCTCAACTCACAATCTCCGCCGTTTCCACGACCGCGTGAAACAGGACATCTGCCCCGGCCCGCGCCCATTCCGGACTGATCTCCTCAGCCTCGTTATGCGACAGGCCATCCACGCAAGGGCACATCACCATCGCCGTGGGCGCCACGCGGTTGATCCAGCAGGCATCGTGGCCCGCGCCTGAGATCAGGTCCATGTGGGAATAGCCCAGACGCTGGGCTGCGCTGCGCACGGATTGAACGCACGCCTCGTCAAAGGCCACGGGGTCAAAGCCGCCGACCTTTTCAAATGCGACCTCCAGGCCCATCTCATCGCAGATCTTCTGCGCGCCATCCTTTAGGCGGGCCTCCATATCCTCGATCACGCTCAGATCCGGGCTGCGAAAGTCAACGGTAAATTGAACTTTGCCCGGTATCACATTGCGGGAGTTGGGATAAACGTCGATATGTCCGGCAGCGCCGACAGCATGGGGCGCATGGCTCCAGGCGATGTCATCGACCAATTCCAGAACCCGCGCCATGCCCAGTCCCGCGTTCTTGCGCAGCGGCATCGGGGTGGAGCCGGTATGGCTGTCCTTGCCGGTGATTGTGATTTGCGTCCAACTCAGCCCCTGACCGTGGGTGACGACACCGATATCCTTGCCTTCGGCCTCCAGGATCGGGCCCTGCTCGATATGCAGCTCGAAAAAGGCATGCATCTTGCGTGCGCCGACCTCTTCCTCGCCGCGCCAGCCGATGCGCTTGAGTTCGTCGCCAAAGTTCTTGCCGTCTGCATCCTCGCGGGCATAGGCCCAGTCCTGGGTATGGATACCCGCGAAAACGCCCGAGGACAGCATGGCGGGGGCAAAACGTGTGCCCTCCTCATTTGTGAAATTGGTCACGACGATGGGGTGTTTGGTCTTGATCCCCAGATCGTTGAGCGTGCGGATAATCTCCAACCCGCCGAGAACGCCAAGGATACCGTCATATTTGCCGCCGGTCGGTTGGGTGTCGAGATGGCTGCCCACATAGACCGGCAGCGCATCGGGGTCGGCCCCGTCGCGCCGGGCAAACATATTGCCCATCTGATCCAGGCCCATCGTGCAGCCCGCCGCCTCGCACCATGTCTGGAAAAGCGCGCGCCCCTCACCGTCTTCATCCGTCAGGGTCTGGCGATTGTTGCCGCCCGCCACGCCGGGGCCGATACGGGCCATCTCCATCAGGCTGTCCCACAGCCGTTCGCCGTTCACTTTGAGATTTGCACCTGGCGCGGCCATGTCTTCCCCCTGCCTGCTTGACGCATCTTTGATTTGACCAACTGGTCAAACTCACGCTACCACTCAGCCTCGGGCAGTCAAGAAATTGCGCGGCCTCATTGATCGGAAATGAACAGAAACTGCCCCTTGATTGGGCGGGTGACGGAAAGTTAGGCAATGAACGCTCCCGCGCCGACACGGATTCAGAAGAAGAACCGCGCCGCCATCCTCGAAGCAGCGCTGGATGTGTTTTCGACCCACGGGTTTCGGGGTGCCACAGTGGATCAGATTGCCGCGGCGGCAGGGCTCTCCAAGCCGAACCTGCTCTACTACTTCCCCTCCAAGGAGGCGATCCACGCCACTTTGCTGGAGCGGATGCTGGACACCTGGCTTGATCCGTTGCGCGCGCTGGATCCGCGCGGAGAACCGATGGACGAAGTTCTGGCCTATGTCGCGCGCAAGCTGGAAATGAGCCGCAGCTATCCACGCGAAAGCCGTCTTTTTGCCAATGAAATCATACACGGAGCGCCGCGTATTCATCAGGTCCTGTCAACCGATCTGAAAGAGCTCGTCGACAAAAAAGCGGCTCTTTTGCTGGGCTGGATGGACCAGGGGCGTCTGGCACCGGTCGATCCGCATCATCTTATATTCTCGATCTGGTCGCTGACACAGCATTACGCCGATTTCAATGTGCAGGTACACGCGGTGCTGGGCGGGCCGGACATCGATCCCTATCCCGAAGCGGGAGCCTTTCTCAGAACGCTCTTTTCCCGCCTCTTGCAGCCCGACGATTGAACCTTGCGGAATGACGCGGGGAACACCTAAGCTCATCCCAGTTTCATTTCCTTCAGGACGCACTGCATGCCCCGCCTTATCGGCCTTATTCTGGTTTTGGGTCTGCTTGCGGTCCCGCTCTCGATTGCGGCGGACGGCGACCCGCTTGCCGAATGGGGGGTCCACGCGACCCAGGGCGCGGCGGCGGGATATGTTGACGATGCGGCCTGCGCCGAGTGTCATGCCGACAAGGCCGAAACCTATGCCGAGGTCGGCATGGCAAAAAGCTTTTACCGGGCAACCGGCGCCACGGTGATCGAGGATTTCAGCACCCTGCCCTTCTTCCATGAACCTTCGGGCCGCTACTACGACATGGCGCGGAAGGGCGAAGAGTATCATTTCCGCCGCTACCGCCTGGCGCCGGACGGCTCTGAGGTGGATGTGTTTGAGCGCAAGGTCGACTGGATCATGGGGTCGGGTCACCATGTGCGCACCTATATCTATCAGACCACCGATGGTGCGATGTTCGAAATCCCGCTGGCCTGGTACTCCCAGGACGGGTTCTGGGAGATGAATCCAGGCTTCGAATTCGAAGACCACCCGGGCGTGCAGCGCCTGATCACCCAGCGCTGCATGGCCTGCCACAACGGTTTTCCCGAGGTGCCACTGGGCAGCGACGCGGTCGGTATGCCGGATGTCTTTCCGCACGAGCTGCCCCAGGGGCTGGGGTGTCAACGCTGTCATGGGCCGGGGGCGGACCATGTGCGTCTGGCGATCAGCGGCGAGGGCGACACGGACGCAGTGCGGGCGCAGATCGTGAACCCCGGACATCTGCCGCGCGAACAGCTTTATTCGGTATGCTACAGCTGCCATATGCAGCCGACCGTTGCGGTCGCATCGCAATTGCGCGGGGATCGCGGCGTGTATTCCTTTCGGCCCGGCGAAGACATCGCCGATTATCTGACCCATATCGAGATCACCGAGCTGGCGCGGCCACGGTCCGAACGGTTCGAGATCAACCACCACCCTTACCGCATGGAGCAAAGCGCCTGCTTCGTGCAAAGCGGCGGACAGTTGGGATGCCTGACCTGCCATGACCCTCATGTGAAACGCAAACCCGAAGAGCGCGCCGCGCATTACCGGGAGGCCTGCCTGAGCTGTCACACCACCGATGACAACGACCTCCCGGTGCTGGTGTCGGGGCGCCCCCATCCCGAGATTGCGCAGGCCGATGATTGCACCACCTGCCATATGCCGACCCGCCGCACGCAGGATGTGATCCATGTCACCATGACCGATCACAAGATCAGCCGCGGCCCGTTCGACCTGGCGGCGCTGATCGCTCCGATTTCGAAAGAACCGCCGGTCGTGTCGGGTGTCGAGTTGCTGCGCCCTGGCCATCTGTCCGGGGACGAGGAAGCGATACAGAAGATCGCGGCCATCTTTTCCTATGGGTCCAGCCCGACCGATGGCGCGACCGATACGTTGAACCGGATTTTGACCGCAACCGACTGGCCCACTGCCCGGCCCTGGATAGATCTGGCGAAATCTCAGTTCGATCTTGAGAGGTTTGACATGGCGTTGGCAGCAGCCGAGGCGGCGTTGACGCGGTCGCCTGCAAATCCCACCGCGCTGAATATCCGCGCGGTATCTTTGTGGCGTCTGGGCCGACAAGGCGAGGCCCTGTCGCGAATGGAGGAAGCCAGGGCGCTTTGGCCGGATGATGTCACGCTTCTGTTCAACCACGCCGTCTTGCTGGCCATCAGCCAGCGGTATCACGAAGCGATACCACTGGCCCGGCGCGCCGTGGCACTGCGCGACAACCATTGGGCGGCCCTGCGCCTTCTTGGGGATCTGGCCAATTTGACCGATGATCCGGAAACGGCGATCCGGGCCTATCTGGAGGCGCTTTCCGCCGAGCCGCGCACACCCCGGGTCCGCGACAGCCTGATAGATCTTCTGATCGAAACGGGCCGCCCCGATGAGGCGGCCCGTCATGTCGTTGTCGAAGGTCGCTAGGGTCCTGAAATCGGACCTATTCCGCAGCCGTGCTCATCGGGTTGTTGGGGTGCATCGTCCAGTTGGCATACTCATCCGAAACGATCTTGCCCGTGCGCGGGTCGAGCGTTCCGGCCGTCAGACGCTCCATGGTGATGCAGTCTTCGACGGGACACACATCGACACATAGATTGCAGGCGACGCAGTCCGCGTCGATCACCTCGAACACGCGCGTATCGGACATTGAAATCGCCTGATGCGATGTATCCTCACACGCGGCATAGCAGCGGCCACATTTGATGCAAGCGTCCTGGTCGATCCGTGCCTTGGTCACATAGTTAAGGTTCAGATACTGCCAATCCGTCACATTGGGCACCGCCCGCCCGACGAAATCGGAGACGTTGGCATAGCCTTTCTCGTCCATCCAGCGCGAGAGGCCCGCGCTCATCTCCTCGACCACCCTGAACCCATAGGTCATCGCCGCAGTGCAGACCTGCACATTGCCGCAACCCAGGCTCATGAACTCGGCCGCATCGCGCCAGGTTGTGACGCCCCCGATGCCCGAAATGGGCAAACCGGCGGTTTCCGGGTCGCGCGCAATCTCGGCCACCATGTTCATCGCAATGGGTTTGACCGCCGGGCCGCAATACCCGCCGTGACTGCCTTTGCCGTCAATCGACGGCTCGGGGCTGAAATCATCCAGGTTCACCGAGGTGATCGAACTGATCGTGTTGATCAGCGACACCGCATCGGCACCCCCGTTATGGGCCGCGCGCGCGGGATAGCGCACATCGGTGATGTTGGGCGTCAGCTTCACGATCACCGGGCGTGCATAATACTGCTTGCACCAGCGCGTCACCATTTCGATGTATTCGGGCACCTGCCCCACTGCCGCGCCCATGCCACGCTCGCTCATGCCATGCGGGCAGCCAAAATTCAGCTCGATCCCGTCGGCATTCGTCTGCTCGACGCGCGGCAGGATGTCTTTCCAGGCCTGCTCCTCGCAGGGCACCATGATCGACACGATCATCGCCCGGTCGGGATAATCGGCCTTGACCCGCGCGATCTCTTCAAGGTTGGTCTCCAGCGGCCTGTCGGTGATCAGCTCAATATTGTTGAGCCCCAAAAGACGCCGGTCGGCGCCATAGATCGCGCCGTATCGCGGCCCGTTCACATTGACCACCGGCGGCCCTTCGGCTCCCAGCGTCTTCCACACGACACCGCCCCAGCCCGCCTCGAACGCGCGGCGCACATTGTATTCCTTGTCCGTGGGCGGGGCCGAGGCCAGCCAAAAGGGGTTGGGGCTGGAAATACCCAGAAAATCCGTTGTCAAATCAGCCATGAGATCCCTCCATTGGGTTCTGTTTGAGGTTCTGTTTGATAATCTCGCTGCGATGGGCAAAGACCTGATCGCGCGTCAGATGCCGGGCCGAGGACGCGGCCCGGGCAATCCGTTCGGACAGCGCATCACGGTCTTGCGCCAGGGCCGCCATCGCGGCGGTAAGCGCTGTGACAGCGCCCCGCGACACCAGCGTCCCCGCCCTGTTTTCATCGACAAGCGATTTGGCAAAGGGATCGCCATAGCCCACAAGAGGCGTGCCGGCGTGCAGCGCCTCGATCAGGATGCGCGGGCTTTCATCCGTGAGATGACAAAACAGCAGGAGATGCGCCTCCCGCAGCGCCTGAAGCACCTGGGGACGGTCGGCGACAAAACCGTGAAAGGTAATCCGGTCGGCGATGCCTGCACCAGCCGCACGGGCCTGCATTTGCTCCAGCATCTCGCCATCGCCCAGCCAATCGGCCTGCACATCGACACCCTGCGCCACAAGACCGGCCAGAGCGTCGATCCAATCGAGCGGTCCTTTCATCGGATTGGCGCGGCCCGCATAGACCACGCGCAGCGGGCCTGACTGCGCAGCCGTCTGTTTGGCCGCCAACTCTGCGGGTGCGATGCGATCTTCCGCGCCGAGGTGAATATCCTCGACGATATGCGGATTGCGGGTCAGCGGGGCGAGGCGGTCAAAGACCGTGCGCCCATGCAGCAGAGCCAGATCCGCCCCGCGCAGCACGCGGCGTTCGTTCCAGGCGCCCACGGCCCATTTCAGACGCCCCTTGAGCCGTCCGATCAGGCCCGACCCCGCGCTTTCCAGCATCACCTGGCTTTCGACCCGGTCGAACCAAATCCCGTGCGGAATACCGTTGCGCCGGGCAGTCACCGCCCCCGTCACGCCCCAATCACCGATCCAGCCGCCAATGGCAAAAAGGCGATAGGTCGTGCGATGCATGATCTCCAACAGGGTCGCGGCGACGGCCTTGCGCTCCTTGAGATAGGTGGCGCGGTCATAGCCATCAGGCAGCTCCACCAGCTCGATCCGGGGTCCGGCGATCCCGGCTTCCCCGGCATCCGACCAGCCCGCGGGGGGCGGTTCGATCACCGAGACCGAGGCCGCGACGACACGCGGGAAATGCAGCGCCCAGGCATGCAGCCCGCTGATCGTCTGATCCTCCACGTAAAGCCGCCCGTCCCAGCGATAAAAGCGCGCGCCCAGAGTGATCATGACGCTGCCCTCCTGGCTCACGACATCAGGCTCGCATGAATGTCTTGGGCCGCATCGCGCCCCTCGGCCACCGCCGTGACGGTCAGATCATCGCCGCCCGAAGCGCAATCGCCCCCGGCCCAGATGCCCGCGACATTGGTCCGGCCCGCCCCCGTCACCGCAATCTTGCCCGCCTCCAGCGACAGTGCCTCGGGGGCACCCTGCAAGGTCTGGCCAATCGCCTTGAAGACCTGATCGGCACGCAGGCGCACCGTCTCTCCGGTGCCTGTCAACGCGCCACCCTCGGAGGTGGTGTATTCCAGCTCGACCTCGACCGCAGCGCCATTGCCATGCACCGCGACGGGCTGGACATTGAACATCAGCTTGACCCCTTTGGAGGCAGCGAGGTCCTGCTCGAACCGACTGGCACTCATTGCGTCGCGGCCCCTGCGATAGGCGATTGTGACGTTTTCTGCGCCCAGCAGCTTGGATTGGACGCCAGCATCGACAGCCGTCATGCCGCCGCCGATCACCACGACATTGCGGCCCACCGGCAGGGTCGTCAGATCGTCGGCCTGGCGCAGCGTGGCGATGAAATCGACCGCGTCGGTCACACCGGCCCTACCCTCGCCTTCCGCGCGCAGCGCGTTCACCCCGCCCAATCCGATGGAGAGGAACACAGCGTCATAACCCGATTTGAGCGTCTCAAGGCTCAGATCGTGGCCCAGGGCCTTGCCCGTCTCAATCGTGATGCCGCCGATTTTCAGCAACCAATCGACCTCCGCCTCGGCGAACCCGTTCACGGTCTTATAGGCCGCGATACCGTATTCGTTCAAACCCCCCGCATTGGCGCGTGCCTCGAAGATCACCACGTCATGGCCATGCATCGCCAGACGGTGCGCGCAGGCCAGACCCGCAGGCCCTGCCCCCACCACGGCCACGCGTTTACCCGTTGATGCGGCGCGGCTATAGGGATGCACGCCCTGGGCCATCAACGTGTCGGTCGCATAGCGTTGCAGGCGCCCGATCTCGACCGGTTTGCCTTCGGCGGCTTCGCGTACGCAGGCCTCTTCGCACAAGGTTTCGGTCGGGCAGACCCGTGCGCACATGCCTCCCAGAATGTTCTGGTCAAAGATCGTCTTGGCCGCACTCTCGGGCTGATCGGTTTGGATCTGACGGATAAAGAGCGGGATGTCGATGGCCGTGGGACAGGCCGTGATGCACGGTGCATCGTAACAGAAATAGCACCGGTCAGCGGCCACAGCGGCCTCGTGCGGGGCATAGGGCGGATGCAGATCGGCGAAGTTCTCGTCCAGATCTTCCGCGCTGAGGCGGCCAGATTGAATGCCTGGGGCCATGGAACCTTGCGCCATGCTGGGTCTCCCTGAGTTTAGGTCCTGTCGACACAAAGACTGCCAGATTCCAAAATTTTATCAAATGGTAAATTTTTGCGACCGGTCAAAAGAGGACCACCCGTCCGACAAAACGGAAAAAACCGCCAAAAAAACAGGCAAGCCAAAAGGGGTCAGGATCGGCGCGCGCTCAGCATGGCCGATCCGAGATTGGCCAGCGCAAAGCAGACCGCAAGGACACAGACAATCGTGGGCCCGGTCGGCGTGTCGTAGAGATACGAGAGCTCAAGCCCGCCCAAGGCCGCCCCCGCGCCCAATAGAATGGCCAGACCCGCCATCCCTTCGGGCGTGCGCGAAAAGGGCCGCGCGCTGGCCGCCGGAATAACCAGCATCGCGCCGATCAGCAGAACACCGACCACCTTGATCGCCACAGCGACCGTCACCGCCAGCGCCAGGGTGAGGATCAGTTGCTCGCGCCGGGGATCGATGCCCGCCGCCGTGGCCAAATCCGGGTTCAGCGTGGCGGTCAGCAAAGCCGACCAGCGCCAGAACACAAGCAGCGTCACCGCCAGCGCCCCGCCCCAGATCACCGCCAGATCCCCGCGCGATACCGCCAGAATGTCGCCAAAGAGAAAGCTCATCAAATCGACGCGCACCCCGTCCAGAAGCGAGACCGCCACCAACCCCAAAGCCAGGGAGCTGTGGGCCATCACCCCCAGAAGCGTGTCCATCGCATAGCTGCGCTGAGACAATGCGCTGACCGCCAGCGCCATGCCCATTGCCGCCACCAGGGTGCCTGCAAAGATCGACATCGACAGCGACAGCGACAGCGCCACCCCCAGGATCGCGGCATGGGCGGTCGCCTCCCCGAAATAGGCCATGCGCCGCCAGACGACGAAACAGCCCAAAGGCGCTGCCGCAATGGCAACCCCCACCCCGGCCAGCGCGGCACGGACCAAAAAATCATCCAGCATCACCGCACCTCTTCAGGCGCATCATGCATGCGATCTTGCCCGTGCCCGTGCCTGTGCCCGTGATCATGATCGTGCGAATGGCTGTGCTCGTGGCGGTAAAGCGCCAGCGCACCCCCCGTGCCCGTGCCGAAGAGCGCCCGGTATTCCGGGGCAGAGGCGACGATATCAGGCGCGCCCTCGCAACAGATATGCCCATTGAGGCAAATCACCCGGTCCGAGGCGCTCATCACCACATGAAGCTCATGACTGACCATCAGAACGGCGCAGTTCAGCCGGTCGCGCAGATCTGCGATCTTGCGGTAAAACGCCGCCGAGCCCGGCTGGTCGAGCCCTTGCGTCGCCTCGTCCAGGATCAGAAGGTCGGGCCGGTCCATGACCGCGCGCGCCAAGAGAACCCGCTGAAATTGCCCCCCCGACAGCGCCGACATCTGCCGATCCGCAAGCCCTGCGACCTCCGCCTCGGCCAGCGCGGCATCAATCTCAGGTGTCTTGCGGCGGCGTGGAAGGCTCAGAAACCGGCGAACCGTCAAAGGTAAAGTGGCGCCGATATCAAGCTTTTGCGGGACATAGCCAATCCTCAGCCCTGGCGCCCGGGTCACCGAACCACGCGCAGCCGGTACCGCCCCGATGAGCGCCCGCAAGAGCGAGGATTTACCCGATCCGTTCGGCCCGACGATGGTTACGATCTCCCCCGTCGAGATGGAGAAATCCACCCCCGATAGCGCGGTCACACTGCCCACCTGCACAGTCAGCCCATGGGCTGCGACAAGGCTCACGCAGACACCTCCTGGCATTTTGGGCACAACCCTTCGGCCTCCACCACGGTGCGTTCGATGGTAAACCCGGCCGCCTCGGCAACCTGTCCCAGACGCCCCTCGGCAAGATCCGCATGCGCTTCGGCAACCGCGTCACAGGTGCGGCAGATCAGAAAGGCGGGCGCATGCTGCTCGCCCGGATGATCACAGGCGATAAAGGCATTCAGACGCTCGATCTTGTGTACGAATCGGTTCTCTACCAAAAAATCCAGCGCGCGGTAGACGACGGGCGGCTGCGAGCCCAGTCCTTCGGCACGCAGCCGGTCCAGGATGTCATAGGCGCCCATGGCGCGATGTTCCGCCAACAGGATCTCCAATACGCGTCGGCGCACAGGCGTCAGCCGTAACCCTTTGGCTTTGCAATGAAGTTCCATCGCCGTCAGGCTATCCTGAATACATCCCGAATGGTCATGCGTTTCAAATCCAAGGGTGGACATGGCGGCTCCTGCGGCTGGCTCACATTTTGTCTTGATACGTTATAACAGTAACTGTATCAACCAGCGTTAATGTTACAACATAACAAAATGAGCTCCGACATGCGCCTTGCCCTGCCCCTGACCTTGTGCCTTGCGACCCCTGCCCTTGCCGATGCACCCCGCGTTGTGACCGACATCCCGCCGGTGCACTCGCTCGCCGCGATGGTGATGGACGGAGTCGGTACGCCGGAACTGTTGCTGCCGCCCGGTGCCTCGCCGCATGACTTCGCACTGCGCCCATCGGATGCGGCCGCGATTCAGGAGGCGGATGTGATCTTTTGGGTAGGCTCGGAACTGACGCCCTGGCTGGAGGAGACGACGACGTCCCTCGCCCCGGATGCGGCCTCCGTGCCACTGTTCTCGGCTGCGGGGACGCTTCATCTGGCCTATCGTGAGAATGCGATTTTTGACGTGAAAGATGGGCATGATGATGACCATGGGCACGACCATGACCACGATCATGGGCACGATCATGGGCACGACCATGGGCACGACCATGCGGGCCAAGATCCGCATGCCTGGCTCGATCCGGCCAATGCCCGTGTCTGGCTGAGCGCCATGGCCGACGCCTTGACCCAAGCGGACCCCGAGAATGCCGATCGTTACCGGATCAATGCTGCGCGCGCCTCCGACCGGCTAGAAGACCTGGAGGCCGAGATTGCGGCGACCCTGGGGGCGGCGGGCGAGATTTCTTTCGTCGTTTATCACGATGCTTATCAGTATTTCGAGAACCGGTTCGGGGTGCAGACACGCGGCGCGATCTCTGTGTCGGATGCCGCGGCTCCGGGGGCTGCGCGCGTCGCCGCGCTGCGGGATCTGGCGGCAGACCAGCGCATCACCTGCGTTTTTGCCGAACCGCAGTTCAACCCGACGCTGATCAACGCCGTCTTCGAGGCCGCGGATGTGCGTGTGGGCGTGATCGATCCGGTGGGCGCCACCTTGCCGACCGGGCCGACACTTTACCCCACATTGTTGTTGCAGATGGCGGACGCGCTTGCCGCGTGCGGCGCGGGTTGAGCGTATCCCCTTGAAACACTGCGGGCTTCCCGGCAGGCTAAGAAGATCTCAGTTTCGGAGACCTGCATGCCCGCCACCGCCTCGCCGTCGGCCTATCTGACCACCAAAGAGGTGGCCGCCCTCTTGCGGGTGAAAGAGCGCAAGGTCTATGACCTGGCCGCCGCCAATGAGATCCCGCACCGTCGGATCACCGGCAAGCTGCTGTTTCCCGCGCATGAGATTCAGGCCTGGATCGACGGCGGTGCGGCTGCGGGCAAGGACCGCCCGCCGATCATCGCTGGCTCTCACGATCCCTTGCTGGATTGGGCCGCGCGGGAGGCCGGGTCGGGACTGGCCACCCTGTTTGACGGCAGCGCTGCCGGGTTGGAGCGTTTCGCGGCCGGTGACGCCGTGCTTAGCGGCCTTCATATTCCCGAAGGTGGCGATTGGAACATCGGCACGCTGGATCGGATGGGGGTGCGCGATTGCGTGCTGATCGGCATGGCGCGCAGACAGCAGGGTCTGATCCTGCGCCCCCGCCTGACGGGGGCCATTCACGGGCTGGAGGATCTGGGCGGAATGCGCGTGCTTTTGCGTCAACCGGGAGCAGGCGCGCGCAGCCTCTTTGACCAGCTGGCGCGGGGTGTCGATCTGAAAGGTGTGCAGTTCACCGACCCGCCCGCCCGCACCGAAACCGATGCTGCCCAGGCAGTGGCCCAGGGCGCGGTCGATGTCAGCTTTGGTCTAGAGGCCGCCGCGCGGCAATTCGGTCTGGATTTCGTACCGCTTGCACAGGAACAATTCGATCTGCTCATCGACCGGCGTGCCTATTTCCTGCCGTCGGTACAGGCTCTCTTGGCGTTTCTCACCTCAGATCAGGTGGCCATCAAGGCGCAGGACCTGGGCGGCTACGATCTTGATGCATTGGGTCAGGTTCGCTGGGTATCCCCTTGAGATAAAAGGCCCGGTGGATCTCCCCACCGAGCCCCATCTGTCGACAACTCTTTACTGGGCGTTGGGGAAGAACAACTGCTGCCCTTCCACCTTATAGGCCGCAATGGCCTGTTGCCCGTCTTCCGACACCACCCAATCGACAAATTGCTGGGCGAGGTCTGCCTTGACAGCACTGTGTTTTTCAGGGTTCACAACGATGATGCCGTATTGATTGAAGAGGCGCGGGTCGCCTTCCACCACGATGCGGTGGTCGCGCTTGTTGCCAAAGGCGATCCAGGTGGCCCGATCAGTCAGCGCATAGGCCCCCATCCCCACCGCGATGTTAAGCGTGGCACCCATCCCCGATCCGGTTTCACGATACCAGCTGCCCAATCCGATGAAGGGGTCGGTCTCGGCCGCGGACCACAGCCGCAACTCTGCCTTATGCGTACCGGAATCGTCCCCGCGTGATGCAAAGATCGCCCGCGCTGTGGCAATCTCGCTCAGCGCGGCGGTCACATCGGTCAGTCCCGCAATGCCCGCAGGGTCGTCCGCCGGGCCGACAATGACAAAATCATTATACATCACGTCCTGCCGCGACAGCCCGTACCCATCGGCCACGAATTTCTCCTCCGACGGTCGGGAATGCACAAACAGGATATCGCCATCCCCATTCTGGGCATTGCGGATCGCCTGGCCAGTGCCCACCGCCACAACCCGCACGTCGATCCCAGTCTTTTGCGAAAAGATCGGCAAGAGATGGTCGAACAGCCCCGAATTCTGGGTCGAGGTTGTGGATTGCATGAGGATGAACTCCCGAGCCGTTGCAGGCAGCGGCGCCAGCATCATGGCAGCCAGGACAATTGGTAACAAACGGTGCAGCAGCATTGTGGTCCTTTCAGGGTTGGGTTTGCGGGGTGGTCACGAAAAGGCGCCCGTCCAGCCAGGCCCGAACCGCATCGCTCCGGGGACTGTGCAGCAGGGTTGAGGCAGGGCCGCTCTCGGCCAGGCGGCCATCTTGCAAGAACACCACATCGTCGGCCAAACGCTGGGCCTGGCCGCGATCATGGGTCACCATCACGATGGTGACACCGCTGGCGTGGGCCTGCCCGATCAGCGCCTCGATCCGTGCGGTGGCCGCTGGATCCAGGCTCGCCGTGGGCTCGTCCAGCAACAACAGATCCGGACCGGTGGCCAGGGCCCGCGCAATCGCCAAGCGCTGCTGTTCGCCGCCCGACAACACCCGGGCCGGACGTTTGGCCAAATGGTCCAGCCCCGCCATCTCCAGCGCCTGTGCCGCCCGACGGGCACGTTCGGGGCCGCGAAAACCGCGCACCTTGAGAGCAAAGTTCAGATTGGCCAGGACGGATCGCCGCAACATGACCGGACGTTGGAACACCATCGCCTGCCCGTCCTGAGCATCGGCACCCAGCGGGTTGCCCCGCCACAGAACTGTCCCTTCGGAGGCTGGCAGCAACCCGTGCAGGAGCCGCAACAAGACGCTCTTGCCCGCTCCGTTGGGACCCAGCACAACCGTCCGACGCCCTTGACGGATCGTAAGATCGACATCCCTTACAAGGCGCTGCCCCTTGATGCTGCATCCAAGACCCCGCGCCGTCATCAGCGGCGGGGCAATCGCGGCATCGATCACGTTCTGGCTGAGCACTGTGCGCAATGTGGCAACCTCACGCATAAGATGCCCTCGCCGCGGTGCCACGCACCGTCATCACAACCAGATTGACCAGCAAGGCGATCAGCAACAGCACAAGGCCCAGGGCCAGCGCCAGCTCGAGATCTCCCTTCGAAGTCTCCAGCGCGATGGCCGTGGTCATCACGCGGGTCACATGGTTGATGTTGCCGCCGACGATCATCACCGCGCCCACTTCGGCCACCGCCCGGCCGAAGCCGGCCAGCACAACCGTCAGCAGGCTGAACCGCGCATCCCACAAAAGCGCCATGATCCGTTGCAGCGGCCCCACCCCCATCGAGGTGAACTGTTCGGAATACTCCTGATGCAGATCCTCGACAACCTGGCGCGAGAGCGCCGCGACGATCGGGGTCACCAGCACCGTCTGCGCGATGATCATCGCCGTGGGCGTGTAGAGCAGGCCCAGCACGCCCATCGGGCCCGAGGCCGACAACATCAGGTAGACCATCAGCCCGACCACAACCGGGGGAAGACCCATCAGGACATTCATGATCAGGATCGCCGGCCGACGACCGGGAAAGCGGAATGCGCCAACCATCGCGCCGAGGGGCAACCCGATGAGACAAGACACGAAGACCGCGCTCAGCGTGACCTGAAGCGACAGAAGGACAATCTCGGACAGCGCCTGATCCCATCCGGCAACGAGGGACATGGCGGTTATCAAGATACTGCCTGTACTGTCCAAAACACGACTCCCCTCCGGTAGCGGGGAAGAAAAGACACTAAATGGCAAAGAAGTGCAACGGGTTCAGACACTAAACGCTCTTCAATTGCTATTTCTTGTACAATCTTGGTGATCTCAGACGGCACATCCTCCCATCTCAGGGAAATTATGCATATAAATGTCATAAAATGCACTCAATACCCAATGAGACTTCTCGGTCGCTCAGCCATATGCCGGGCATTATCACTTTGAGGGGAACAAAGGGGATGCGCTGTGGGTAACCCGCACGCCGCAGAATCCAACATCTGCCAGGAGGTCCATGTGGATCTGGGGATCCCGTCCTGATTCGGCAGCGCGATGGACGGTTGTGGGAGCCTCCGGCGGTCGTATTTCCGGCAAGAAGAACGCGGGAGGGGGCAGGATTGTGGCCGGTGGTCTTTTCAGAGGGACGGTCGGGCGCAAAATCCTGCTTTGCCGGTCGCTGGGTCTAGAAGACCTTGAACGTCATCGTTGTGAGGGATCGTTCGATCCCGGGTATGCCCAGAAGTTCATCATTGATGAATTTGCCCACATCGTGATCGTTGGGGATATAGAGCTTCATCAACAGGTCATACTCGCCAGAGGTCGAATAGAGCTCGGAATGGATTTCGCGCAGGGCGATATCCTCGGCCACTTTGTAGGTCGTGCCCGGTTTGCAGCGGATCTGGATAAAGACGCAGGTGGTCATCGGCCCCTCGTGGATGGTTGCGGTGGCCAAGCTCTCATGCCCGTGCGCGTCATGCAATCCCCGCCGGGGTCGCGCGGTCACATCCGCTTCGCAATCTGGGCGGCAGGGCTTTCAAGCGCGCCGCGCGGCGCCTATAAGCGCCCCGACCCTTAAAGGAGACCGCCCCATGCGCCGCGCTCAGATCACCCGCAAGACCGCCGAGACCGAGATTACGGTCGAGATGGGCCTCGACGGCTCGGGCCGCTACGACAATCGGACCGGTGTTGGGTTTTTCGATCACATGCTGGATCAGCTGGCGCGCCATTCGCTGATTGATCTGACCATCCGGGCCACCGGCGATCTGCATATCGACGATCACCATACGGTCGAAGACACCGGTATCGCATTGGGTCAGGCCTTAACCCAGGCCTTGGGCGACAAGACCGGGATCCGGCGCTATGGCGCGTGCCTTTTGCCGATGGATGACGCGCTGGTGCGCACGGCTCTTGATCTGTCGGGTCGGTCGTTTCTGATCTGGAATGTCGATCTGCCCACCCCCAAGATCGGGCAATTCGACACCGAACTGGTGCGCGAGTTCTTTCAGGCGTTCAGCACCCATGGCGGGATCACGCTGCATGTGGATGCGCTGCATGGGTTTAACAGCCACCACATTGCCGAAGCCGCGTTCAAATCGGTCGCGCGCGCCTTGCGAGAGGCGGTTGAGACCGATCCACGCCGCGCCGATGCGGTGCCTTCGACCAAGGGCGCGCTCTGAGGCCATGCTGACAGCGATCATCGACTACGAAAGCGGCAATCTGCATTCGGCCGAAAAGGCATTTCAGCGCATGGCCCGTGAGACCGGTGGCGGCACGGTTGTCGTCACGTCGGATGCGGATGTGGTGGCGCGCGCCGATCGCATTGTTCTGCCGGGCGACGGCGCGTTTCCGGCCTGCGCCGAGGCACTGCGTGGCCATGGCGGTCTCTTTGACGCACTCTGTGAAGCGGTCGAGACGCGCGGCCGCCCGTTTCTGGGTATCTGCGTGGGCATGCAACTGATGGCGCGCTGGGGTCGTGAATATCGCGACACCCCGGGGTTGGGCTGGATCGCGGGCGACGTGGTGCGGATTCTCCCGTCGGACCGCAGGCTGAAAGTGCCGCATATGGGCTGGAACGATCTGATTATCGACCACCCGCACCCGGTGCTGGAGGGGATTGTAACCGGCGATCACGCCTATTTCGTCCATTCCTACCAGATGCGGGTGGCGGATCCGGCCCAGAGGCTGGCCCATGTGGAGTATGGCGGTGACGTCACCGCTATCGTTGCGCGCGACACGATGATCGGCACGCAGTTCCACCCGGAAAAGAGCCAGGCCGCGGGCCTGCGTCTGATCGCGAACTTCCTGGCCTGGCGCCCCTGACCCGACAAAAAGAGATCCGTGGTCCGCCAGGCGCATGGATTCGCGCGGCCATCCGATCCCCCGCCCGAGTCACCGGGCGAAAGATCTCTCGATTTTCAACGCATAAGATTATGATATAAAAAGAAAAAACAGATCAATGTAAAAAACTTTCACATCATCTCTTGAAAGCGCGCCGCATCGGCCCGATCTTCCATAATGTGAAACCCATTCACATTGAACCAAAACCACAGATGCAACCTGAACTGGAGACACCTGAGATGACCACCCTTGCCCCCTCTGCCACCTCTCACCGCCGGGACAGCTGGCTCTCGCGGAGCGAGGCGTGGCTGGACTCAAAAGGCAAAGGCGCCTGGATCGCAGCCATGGTGCTTGGCTTTATCTTCTTCTGGCCCATCGGCCTTGCCTTTCTTGCCTATATGATCTGGAGCAAACGCATGTTCGACAAATCCTGCAGCCGCCGCGGGTCATGGACCAAGCACGGCATGAGCGCAATGCGCACCACCGGCAACAGTGCCTTTGACGCATACAAGACCGAAACCCTGCGTCGTCTGGAACAGGAACAGCACGAGTTTGAAAGCTTCCTGGAGCGTCTGCGCGAAGCCAAGGACAAAGCCGAGTTCGACCAGTTTATGGAAGACCGTGCCCGTCAGGCTTCTGACGAGATGGACCATGATATGGATGACGACGGCCCGCGCAAAAACCGCTCGTAACATCACTTCCGAAACGCCCCCCTTCGTGCGGGGGCGTTTCCCTGCAAGGACCTTCCAAGACATGACCCACCTGCCCGACCCCGAGACCCAAGCGCAATTCTATGACGGTGTGCCTGTCAAACGCCTTTTGGCATGGATCGTCGACACAGTGTTGATCGTTGCGATTTCTGTTGCGGTGCTGCCCTTTACGGCCTTTACGGGCCTGTTTTTCTTTCCCGCGCTGGTGCTGGTGATCGGCTTTGCCTACCGCACGGTGACGCTGGCCAACGGATCGGCCACTTGGGGCATGCAGCTTTTTGCGCTGGAGTTTCGCACCATGCATGGCGAGCGGTTCGATCTGGGCACGGCCTTTGCCCATACGCTGGGATACAGCCTGTCCATCGCGGCCTTTCCGGCACAGGTGCTGTCGATCATTCTGATGCTGACAACGGCGCGGGGACAGGGGCTGACCGATCATGTGCTGGGCACGGTGGCGCTCAACCGCAGGGCTGTGGCCTGATCCACGCGCCCGATCCCGGTGGATTTTGCAAAACCCCTTGGCGCACGCACCCCCGGACGCTATCTTTTCCTGACACCATCAGGATAGCTTATGCGTCATACCCTGCCGATTGCGCCGCAATTCTATGTGACGGCCCCACAACCCTGCCCCTATCTTGAAGGGCGGATGGAGAGGAAGCTGTTCACCGCCTTACAGGGAGAGAATGCAGAAAGGCTCAATGACAGCCTCTCGCAGCAGGGCTTCCGCCGGTCGCAAAACGTGTTGTATCGTCCGTCCTGTGCGGATTGCTCGGCCTGCCTCTCGGCCCGGATTGATGTAGCGGCCTTTACCGCGAACAAAAGCCAGAAACGCACCGCGCGGCGCAACACTCATCTGGATCGCCGTGCGACCTCCCCTTGGGCGACAGAGGATCAATACGCCCTCTTCCGGCATTATCTGGATGCGCGACATGCAAATGGCGGCATGGCCGACATGGATGTGTTCGAGTTCGCCGCTATGATCGAGGAGACGCCGATCCGCTCGCGGGTGGTCGAATACACCGATCCGGTGGCCAAAGCGCTGATCGCGGTCAGCCTGACGGATGTGTTGGAAGATGGGTTGAGCATGGTCTACAGCTTTTACTCCCCCCACCATCCCAACCTGTCGCTGGGCACGTATATGATCCTCGATCATATCGAAATCGCCCGCGAAAACGGCCTGCCTTATGTCTATCTGGGCTATTGGGTGCCGGGCAGTCAGAAAATGGGGTACAAGGCCAAGTTTTCCGGGCTTGAGATCTATGTCGGCGGCGAGTGGCGCAAGATGCGCAACCCCCAGGCCTATTCGTCTGAAACGCACCCTCTCTCGACCGACCCGATTGCCGAGCAGGTGGCCAATATCCAGCTTCCCGACCGGGTGCCCCCGTCAAAGGGATGACGCGGGTGGTTGGCCTGTGTTCGGATCCCCCCGGTGAATGGAACACCACCCCCAGCGCCCCGAGGGATTGCCGGGACCCTTCTGCCAGGCGAGCCAGCTCTCCGCCGCCAATCTGGAAACCGAAGCGAACTGCCACCTGAAGGCAGCGGCAATCTCTTCCAAGCCTCCCCTTGCAAGCCATGACAGGCATAGTCTAAAGCCGCCATTGCCGCGCAAGCGCGCTTCATCCCTTGCCCCGCTTCTTACCGCTTCGGACTGGGCGGGACGAACGGCAATGTTTCCCAAACCTGCCACTCAAGACCATCGCGGCGAAGGTCTCGAAGGATGAAGGTTTTTCGACGCGGGCCATTGCGCGCGTTATCGGCTGGGATTGGCTTTGGCCCGCGTTGACAAACCTCTCAGGGAGGAAGCGGCGGGGTCTGGGTACGGTCTATGGGGAAAGAGCGCTTTCGGTTGGGTCTGCGCCTCTGACTGAGGCATCGGTTCTGGCAATGGAGGCGTTGGACCACGTGGTTTGCGAGCGACTTTGGCCTTTGTCTGCCCAGGATATGAATGGTTGAGCTTTCCCTGCGCTGCTTTTGGCGTCGCTTTGGACGAGTGTGCTGGGCCAGTGTGGCTGGGCCCACCGGTGTGCGGATGATGGTATGAACCAGCTTTTGGTCATGCGGCCTGCTTGCGGGGTGGTGCGCGTGATCGCGGGACTTGGCCTCGGCGGAATGTCTCGATGATACGCATGTGCGCTCCACATTCCGGGCATGGCTCTGTCAATGTCAGCGGGACAGTTTCGGCACTGGGTGTGTCTTCTCGCGTTGCCGTTTGTGCGCCGAGCAATGCCCGGATCTTCGCAATGTTGGCT
Source organism: Aestuariivita sp. (assembly GCF_021404545.1). Classification (GTDB taxonomy): domain Bacteria; phylum Pseudomonadota; class Alphaproteobacteria; order Rhodobacterales; family Rhodobacteraceae; genus Aestuariivita. The sequence goes on along the minus strand of NZ_JAAWWD010000065.1, from coordinate 2,744 downwards.
TTGCGCTGCGCGGAAGCGAGAAGGCCGTAGTGTCGGATGCGGTGGAAGCCGTCGGGGAGAACGTGGATCAAGTATCGGCGGATGAACTCATCGGTCGCAAGCCGCATGACCTTCATCCGATCCCTGCGCTTGATCCGGTAATCCTTCCAGCGGAACGCCACGGTTTTGGCATCAGCGCTGACGAGGCGGCTGTTCGAGATTGCAATCCGGTGAGTGTACCTACTCAGATAAGCTAGGACTGCCTCGGGACCGCCGAACGGCGGTTTGGCGTAAACCACCCATTCGGCCTTGCGGAAGGGCGCAAGCCAACCGGCGAATGGCTGCGCCTCTGCCAACCCGCCCATATCGCCGAAGAAGGCCAATTTGCCCGCACGGTGCAGCGCCATCAGCCCGTCGATGAACTGCCGTCGGAACAGCCTGGACAGAACGCGAACCGGTGAAAAGAACCCTGGCTTGCAAGCGAGCCAACGGGAGCCGTCTGGTGAGAGCCCACCACCCGGCACGATCATGTGCACATGCGGATGATGCGTCATCGCTGACCCCCAGGTATGTAACACGCTGGTCATGCCGACGCGCGCGCCCATGCGCTTGGGATCGGCAGCAATGGTCGCTACCGTCTCGGCTGATGCTTTGAACAGCAGTCCATAGACCGCCCGTTTGTTCCAATAGGCGATGCGGGCAATCTCGGCTGGCAGCGTGAAGACCAGGTGGAAATACTCCACTGGCAACAAGTCTTCGGCGCGGGCGGCCATCCAGTCACGCGCCGCCGGTCCCTGGCACTTGGGGCAATGCCGGTTCTTGCAACTGTTGTAGGCAATATGCTGGTGGTTGCACTTGGTGCAGGCTGCCACATGTCCGCCGAGCGCCTCTGTCCGGCAGGCGTCAATGGACGACATGACCTTGAGTTGCGCGAGGCTCAGGTGCCCTGCATTGGCCCGCCGATAGGCAGGCCCATGATCACGGAAGATGTCGGCAACCTCCAGCGCGTGCCGTGGCACGCAGCCGCGCCCTTCAGGTCACATCCCGGATATGCTCGAACGGGCTGGACACATTGCGCAGCGTTTTGGTGGCCACATGAGTGTATCGTGCCGTCGTGGTCAACTTGGCATGACCGAGGAGAACCTGGATCACGCGCACATCCGTATCGGCCTCCAACAAATGCGTGGCGAAGCTATGCCGGAGCGAATGCAGCGTTGCAGGCTTCTTGATACCCGCCATGGCTTTTGCCGAGTTGAAAGCGCGATTCAGAGAGCGTGGCGACAGGGGTTCAACCCGGCTTTGCCCCGGAAACAACCAGCCTTGAGGACGCGCCTCCCGCCAATAGTCGCGTAGCAACTCCAATAAAGACGGAGACAGCATCACGTCGCGATCCTTGCCGCCCTTGCCGCGTTCAACATGGATCAGCATGCGGTCGCTGTCGATATCCCGCACCTTGAGATTGGTGACTTCGGATGCTCGCAGTCCCGCGCCGTACCCAATGCCGAGTGCAGCACGGTACTTGAGACCCGGCCCCGGGGCTGCTGATAAAACCGCTGAAACCTCCTCAAAGCTCAGCACAATAGGCAGCTTGCGCGGCTCAGTGCGGAACTGCATGTACTTCTTCATGTCCTCGCGGTTGCAGGTCATGCCAAAGAAGAACCGCAGTGCTGTGATCCGCGAATTGTAGACCGACGGCGTGACCTCAGTATCAGCCATATGAAGCTGATATGCGCGTAGCTCGTCTGGCGTGGCTGTATCCGGCGCGCGTCCAAGGAACGCGGTGAAGTCCTTCAGCGCTCGGATATGCGCCTTCTGCGATGTCTCTGCCATCCCACGAATACGCATGTCTTCGATCATCCGCGCACGCAGCGGGCTCATCTTCTCCTGTGTCATAGGAACCTCCTGTCCGATTGAGAAACCTCAATCGTCAGACGGACCGCTCATATCTCAAAATCTGAACCGATGGGGTGGCGCGCAACGCCAGCAATAAGCGCTCTTGCCGCGAGAGCGGCTTAGTCCTCGAGCGCAGTTTTGTCGATACCGCAGATGCGGCAAACGACCGCTTCACGGAACTTGGTGATCCTTTTCTCGGCGCTTCAACCTGCCGCCTGTCGAAACCACGCAAGAACCCGGTCAAGCTGATCCCGATTGCTGCCATCTTCTCTGTACTCCAGGAAATACCCTGCTTCGGGCCTTTGATAGGCGGGCCCGACCTGCACAAGTTCACTCGCCGCCATCCGATCCGCGACCAAATGCTGCCAAGCCAGGGCCACGCCTTCGCCGTCCATCGCCGCCTGCAACAAGAACTGATAGTTCGAGAACCGATAGCCTGCGCTTTGCCGCGAGAAGCTGTGCCCGAAATTGTCGAGCCAGTCTGCCCAACTGACAAACTCCATCGCGCGCTCTTCATAGTGCAGCATGTCAAAATTTGGCAATATGGAAGGAACGGCTTTGTTGCACAAATCGGGGCATGCCTGCACTTCCCCTTTCCCCGGACGGATTTAGCCTACGACCTCAGTAATGGGTATGCCAAGAACTGTGTACTTGTTGAGAACGGCAACACGGATTTGGATTTCCGCGACCTGCCGGTCGAAGTCCCGCGCCATGAGGCCCTGGCCCGGCAACGCCACACAATGCATCTTGGTTTCGACACGGCTTCTGCGGGGATAACCGCCCACCCGCACCCGTAGGGCAAGACCGAGATCTGGTGATGCTTGCACGCCCTCATCCGTGTCCATGGCACGGCGCCGGCTGGGGCTACACGA
>NZ_JAAWWD010000066.1 GCF_021404545.1 Aestuariivita sp. | reverse complement strand
CCCCCCCCCCCCCCGCGCCGCTCGCTTCCCGATCCCGCCCCCATTCCCCCTACCCGGACCCCGTTCCCCGTCTCACCAAACCCCCCGATCCCGCCGCTCAACATCCGTCCCGCGCTCCTCGCCGGGGTTGCAATCGTCGACCGCGCCAGCCCCGCAACGATGAAGATGCCGCAGCGTCACATGTCAGGAGAAAACAAAACCCGGTTTGTCATGGCAACCGCCCACCAGCCGTGGACCAGGCCCTGGATCTATGCCACGAGGGCCGTCGACGACGCTCCGGTCAGGATGCTTTGTGATCGCGGGTGCGGCGAAGGGTCGATCAGGGGGGTCTGATTGCGCCCTGCGCCAGAGCAGCCGATCACCTATCGATCCAGGAAATTCGCGCCAAAGGTCTTGGCCCATTTCAGTTCGTTCAGCGGCGGGGTCTCGCCAAAGATCGCCCGGAACCACATGAACGATATCAGCTCGGCCACCTGTTCCTCACTGTCGACCAGGCGGCTGAGGCTGGGGGATTTGTAGACATAGATTTCGCGTAACAACTCATCGACCATGGCGATGGCGGAACGGACGGCCAGTTTGGCGAACGGATCTTCGGTGCTGCCGGGCGGCATGTCGCGCCGCCGCGCCAGATCTCGCAGCACGATGCGTGCCCATCGGTCGTTGACCACGTCGCGCTCCTTCATCAGTTCCGGGGCCTCGCGCATGAGGGCTTCGCGCCCCCGCAGCATGGCTGCATTCGCTATGTAGTTGGCGGTGTAGTATCGGTTATAGGCGTGGATCGTCTGGAACGGTGTCTGCGCCTTGCTGGCACGCGGACGGTTGCGGCGCACCAGGGCCATGTACCGTTTGATGATGGCCGAGGCCACATCGGACCGATTGTCGAAATAGCGATAGAAGGTACCATGCGCCATGCCCGAGGCATTGGCAATCCGCTCGACCGTGAGCGCTTCGTAACCCGCAAGCTCCATTTCGCGCGCGGCAGCGGCAAGGATCTGCGCACGTGTTCGCACGCGTTTGCCCCGGTCGCGCTGCCGCGCGGCATGCGCCTTCAGCACTTGCGCCATGTTGAAGGTCACAAAGGAGGGGTTGGACACGCTACTTGACTCCGCAAAAAAATGACGTCACCGTCATAAATGACATCAACGTCACAAAATGCGACGCAGTTTATTCGAGGTCCAGTCAAACGCCATGCCGTTCACAGATGCAAGTTCTGGCGAGTCCGTCCGCTTTGAAGGGGTCGGAAAGTCCTATGGCGATGTCGATGCGCTGGTCGATTTCGACCTTGCCGTGAACCCCGGTGAGCTTGTCACGCTGCTGGGTCCCAGCGGATCGGGCAAGACCACCGCGCTCAACGTCTTGGCGGGGTTCACGCAGGCGACCCGAGGCCGCGTCTTGATCGGCGATCGCGAAGTGCAGGGCCTGCCACCCGAAAAGCGCGATGTGGGCATGGTGTTTCAAAGCTATTCGCTTTTTCCCCATCTCAACGTTTTCGACAACATCGCCTTCCCGCTCAAGCTGCGCGGCGTGTCGCGCAAGGAGATCGCCGAGCGGGTCGAGGACGGCCTCGACATGATCCAGATGGGCGATCTGGGTCAGCGCATGCCAGCCGAGCTTTCGGGCGGTCAGAAACAGCGGGTGGCCTTCGCGCGCGCGGTGATCTTCCGCCCCCCGGTTCTGCTGATGGACGAACCGTTGGCGGCGCTTGATCTGAAGCTGCGCGAGAGCATGCAGGCCGAGATCCGCGCCTATCACCAGCGGCTGGGCTGCACGATTGTCTTTGTCACCCATGACCAGAACGAGGCGCTGGCGCTGTCGGACCGAATCGCGGTGATGGGGGACGGGAAACTGGCCCAGATCGACACGCCGCAGGCAATCTATGACGCACCGCAAAGCCGCTATGTGGCCGAGTTCATCGGCAAGACCAACCTGCTGGAGGCCACGGTCGCGGGGTCCGATCTGGCCATTCCGGCGCTGGAACTGACGCTGCCTGTGGCCGATCTGCCTGCGCACAGCGCCAAACGGGACGGACCGATCACCCTGTCTCTGCGGCCCGAGCGGATTTTTCGCGTCTGCCAGGGCGATGCGGAGGCCTATCCGAATTTCGAAGCGCGGGTCGAAGACGCACTTTTTATGGGGGATATGGTGCAGTACCGGCTGCGCCTGCCGGATGCCCAGACGCTGATCGTCACCGAACGGCGCGATACGGGCGGGGCGCGGCCTACACGCGGCGCGACCGTCCAGCTGGGCTTTCTGCCTCGGGATCTGACCCCCATTCCCGAACCGTCCTAACCGGACGGCCATTCACCACAGAGGAGGACGAACGATGAAGAAACTGACATTACCCTATCTGGCCGGTCTGGCGGCGGCCCTGACACTCGCTGTCGCAGCACCCGCCGCAATAGCGCAGGAGCGCACCCTTGCGGTCAGTGGATCGGGGGGGATCGTGGGAGAGATGAATACCCGCTTTTTCGCCGAACCCTTTACGGCGGAAACGGGCATCGCGGTCGAACGTCTCACCAGCGAAGGCAGCCGGATGGCCGAGCTGGAGGCGATGGTCAATTCCGGCCGTGTGCTCTGGGATGTGATGGAGATCTCGGCCTCGAACTATCCCCTCGGCGTGTCAAAGGGGCTTTTTGAGCCGATTGACTATTCCAAGGTCGACCCGGAGGGCCTGTTGCCGCCCGGTGCCCGCGCAGAATACGGCGTGGGCGCGGCCAGCTTCAGCCATGTGCTTGCCGTGCGCACAGATCAGATGCCCGAAGGCCGAATGATGTCCTCCTGGGCGGATTTCTGGGATGTGGAGACCTTCCCGGGGCCGCGCGCCCTGCGCAACCGGGCCGAGGACAATCTGGAATTCGCGCTGCTCGCCGATGGCGTCGCCGAGGCGGACCTCTATACCGTGCTCTCGACCGAGGACGGGCTCGACCGGGCATTCGCCAAGATGGATGAGATCAAGCCCCATGTCACCGCCTGGTGGACGTCGGGCGCGCAGTCGGTGCAGCTTTTGTCGGATGGAGAGGTCTATTTCGGCACCTCCTATAACGGCCGCATCCCGCCGCTTGCGCAATCAGGCCTGCCGGTCGAGATCATGTGGAACGGCGGCGCTCTGCACACGTCCTTTGTCGGTATCCCCAAAGGCACCGAAAATATCGAGATGGCGCATCAATTCATCGCCTACCGCACGATGAACGCCGCGCAGATGCGGCAGTACATGGCCGAGCTGCCGTATCCCGGCTTTGCCCCCGGCCTTTACGATGGCGTTGCCGAAGCGGTGACGGCCATCCAGCCGACCGCACCGGCCAATCTTGAGGCGCAATTCTCGGCCAACCCCGAGTTCTGGGGCGACAACCTCGAAGCGATCCAGGAACGCTGGAACGAATGGCTGCTGGAGTAAATTGAACGCTTGGGTGGCGGCGCGGCCTGCCGCACCGCCACCCGTCCCCCACCCTGATACCGAAAAGGCGCGTGATGCCTCGAATTTTCCGCCACTGGATGCTCTGGCCTGCGTTGGCCATGCTGCTGGTCTTCTTCCTGATGCCATCAGTCGACATCCTGCGCGCCAGCGTGATGGACCCCGAGCTGACCTTTCGGCATTTCGAGCGCTTCCTGGAGCGTGCGGTCTATATGCGGGTGCTGTGGCACACGGTCGAAGTGTCGTTTGTCGTGGCCATCGTCTGTGCGGTGATCGCCTATCCGGTGGCCTATTTCATCGTGCAATCGCCACGCCGGGTACAATTCCTGCTGTTGCTGCTGATCTTCATCCCGCTGTGGATGAGCATTCTGATCCGGTCCTATGCCTGGATGGTGGTGCTGGGCCGCGAGGGGGTCATCAACTCGCTTTTGATGGGCGCGGGCCTGATCGAGACACCGGTGCGGATGCTGTTCACCACGCCTGCGGTCTATGTGGCGATGATCCAGATCCTGCTGCCGATCCAGATCGTCACCTGCTATAGCGCGATGAGCGATATCGACCTTGGTCTGGTGCGCGCGGCACGGGTGCTGGGCGCCTCGCCCTGGGAGGCGACACGGCGCGTCTTTATCCCGCTGAGCCTGGACGGCACCATCACCGGCATGATCATCGTGTTTATGCTGTCGATGGGCTTTTTCATCACGCCCGCGCTTTTGGGCGGCCGACGCGATCTGCTTTTGGCCAACCTGATCGAATTCAACGTCACACAGCTCAACTGGGGCTTTGCCGCGGCGATTGCGCTGATGTTGCTACTGGCCGCGATTGTGGGCATCGTCGTGATCCGGCTGGCCGCGCGGCTGCTGCTCAGGGCGCTCAACGGAGCGCTGGCACGATGAGCGGCGGGCGATTGATCACAGCCAGACGGCTTGGGGCGCTCTATTTCGGTGTGGTCGTCTTCTATCTGATCTTTCCGATCCTGATCATCTTGCCGATCTCGTTTTCCAACAATGATTTCCTGCGCTTCCCGCCCAGCAATTTCGGACTGCGCTGGTATCGCGACTATCTCAGCGACCCGGTCTGGATCGATGCGACGATCCTCTCGTTTCAGGTCGCGGCCCTGGTGGCAGTGATCGCGACGGTGACCGGCACACTGGCGGTTCTGGCGCTGGCGCGGGGACGGCCGCGTTTCGGGCGCGCGATCTCGGGATTCATCGCCCTGCCCATCGTGATCCCGCATATCTTTATCGCCTTGGGCGTCTTTATCTTTGCTGTCCGCTTTGGCTGGGAAGACAACATGTTCGTGCTGGCCGGTGCGCATTCGGCCATCGCGCTGCCTTTTGTCGTGCTGATTGTCGGTGCCTCGCACCGCCAGCTCGACCCGGCTCTGGAGCAGGCGGCGCGGGTGCTGGGCGCGGGGCCTGTCCGCGCGTTTTTCTCGGCGGCATTTCCAAGCCTCTTGCCTGCGATCGTCGCGGGCGCGGTCTTTGCCTTTTTCGTCTCGTTTGACGAGCTCATCATCGCGCAATTCCTGATGAGCCGGAACGAGACGCTTCCGATGCGCATCTGGGCCGACCTTCGGCTCGAACTCAGGCCGACGCTGGCCGCGGTCGCGTCGCTATTGATCGTGGTCACCACGCTGGCGCTTGCGGGTGCCGAGCTTTTGCGGCGCCGCGCCCAAGCCAAACTGGATCAAAGATAGAAAGGAGCACGCAGCATGACCGTGCATTACGAAAAGGACGGGGCCATTGCGGTCTTCACGCTCGACAATGGCAAGGTGAACGCGATCACCCCGCGGATGCATCACGAGTTTCACGAACATCTGAAGGATTACCTCTCTGATCCTGCGCTCAAGTCCGCCGTCCTGACCGGCGCGGGGACGCGGGCCTTTTCCGGCGGCGACGACATCAAGACCGACTGGAGCCACCCGACACAAGCCGAAACCCTTCAGGCGCATTTTCATCCCTCGCGCATGGGCGAGATCGACGTCCGGCCGGGGTGGGAGCGCGAGTTGCGCGGGCTGGAACGCTATAAGCCGATTGTCGGCGCGCTGAACGGTCCGGCCCTGGGCATGGGGTTCATTTTCGCGATGAATTTCATGGATATCCGCGTGGCTACCCCCGGCGCGTATCTCAGCCTGCCCGAGATCGCCTATGGCATGGCCGGTGCCGGCGGCTCGACCCATCTGTGGCGGCATCTGCCACCAGCGATAGCCATGGACATGGTGTTGACGGGCACGGTGCTGGAGGCAGAACAGGCACAGCATTTCGGGCTTTACAACGATGTGGTCGCGCCCGAAGCGCTGATGGAGACCGCAATGGCCAAGGCCGCCAAGATCGCCGAGAGCCCGGGCGTGTCGATCCGGGTCGAGATGGAGGGGTTTTACCGCACCATGGACATGTCACGGTCCGATGGCAGCGCCTTTATGTATCATCTTTACCGGTTGCAGCGCGCGGCCTATCTCAGCCAGCCCGGCACATCGGCCAATCCGCTCGCCGATGATGCGCCCGAGCAGAACGCCACAGGTGCGTCATGAGAATGGATCCCGGCATCGCTGCCATGGCGCGGTTTCACGAGACCGCCGCCGCGACCGACTTCCCGGAGACGTTGGGGGCCTTCGTTGCTGAGTGCGCGGCGCAGCACGGCGACAAGCCCCTGTCGATCTATTTCGACGAGGATCGGGTGCTGAGCTATGCAGGGCTTGACCGCTCGGCATCGAAGCTGGCGTCTGGCCTGCTGGAGATGGGCGTGCGCAAGGGCACGCATGTCGCGGTGATGGTGCCCAATGTGCCGGAGTTCCTGATCACCTGGGCCGCGTTGGGCCGGATCGGAGCGGTCATGGTTCCGGCAAATACGGGATATGGCGTGGAAGAGCTGACCTATCTTCTGACCGATTCCGACGCGCAATTCATGGTCGTGGATGCAGACTATCTCGATCGGTTGCAGGGGATGGAGACGCTGCCGCCCTTGCTGGCGCCAGCGCGCATCCTTGTGCGTGGCACGCCACCGGCAGGATATGCCGACTGGCAGGGCGTGCATGACGCGGGCGACGCGGCCTTTGCCGCGCCAAGCCCGGTCACCCGCACCGACCTTTTGAACCTGCAATACACTTCCGGCACCACCGGGTTTCCCAAGGGCTGCATGCTCAGTCACGATTACTGGATGCTGCTGGGCCATCTGGCGGCCATGCAGAGGGGCCAGGGCGGACAGATCCGCAACACGCTGATCTGGGCGCCTTACTTCTATATGGATCCACAATGGCAGACCCTGATGACCATGGCCCTGGGCGGCACCGCCCATGTGGCGCGCAAGATGCAACTGGGCCGGTTCATGGATTGGCTGATCGATTATGAGATCGAATACTGCGCCTTTCCCGAACCTGCGCTCAAACGGTTCCCGCCTTCGGAGCGCGACGGGCAAACCAAGCTGCGCTATATCAACGCCTTTGGCTGGTCCGGCCCGGCCAATGAGGAGGTTGAGCGCCGGTTCGATGTGGTGGCCCGCAACACCTTCGGGATGACCGAGATTGGCAGCGGCCTGTCCGTCCCGCCCGAAGCCACCCATATGACCGGCTCGCAAAGCTGCGGCGTGCCGTCGCCCTTCCGCCAGATGCGGATCGTCGACGAGGCAGGCCGGGATGTACCCCCAGGCGAAGTGGGGGAGCTCTGGGTGGCGGGCAGGTCCGTGCTTCAGGGGTATTACAAAAAGCCCCAAGCGAATGCCGACAGCTTTACCGGGCGCTGGTTTCACACAGGCGATCTCTTCCGTCAGGACGAGACCGGCTATTATTATATCGTCGGACGCATCAAGGAGATGATCAAGCGCTCGGGCGAGAATATCTCGGCCCGCGAGTTGGAAGAGGTCCTGCGGCGGATGCCCGAGATCGAGGAAGCCGCAGCCGTGCCAGAACCGGATGAGCTGCGCAAGGAAGAGGTTAAGGTCTATGTGATGCTGGCCGAAGGGCTGACACCGAAGGACTGTCCGCCCGATGCCGTCATCGCCCATTGCGCGGCGCATCTGGCCGCTTTTAAAATCCCTCGCTATGTCGGCTATGTCGATGACTTCCCGCGCACACCCACGCGAAAGATCGCCAAGACCAAAATCACGGAGGCGCATCAGATCACCGATATCTGGGACGCCCGGAAAGATCCCGGCACCGGATAGGCCCAAAGCGCGGATCCGGGCAAAGACCCCCGCAGGCGGTGCGAGATCCGATCCTGGTGCATGGCGGCAGATTTTTCGGTCAGGAGGACGCAGCCCGACAGATGCCCTTTTGCGTGCGCTATGTCTGCAAGATCAAAGAGTATGCGGCCGGGCACGGGGGGCAGGCCCGTGCAGCCGTCGGGGCTCTGGCGCGCCGGGGTCGGCAGGCGATATGTCCGGTTATCAACGAGAGCGGGATGGCGCCTCCCCTCACCTCGGCGGTAAGACTGGCGGCGCGTTTTTGTGCTTTCTCTGAACGGCTTTGCGGCTGTCCTCCGATCAAGGCCGTTTCGGAGTGGCGCGTTCAGGCGATCACAATCTTGCCCTGCCGCGCCGACCGGTGTCAGGGATCCCGTACTCCCCTGACCTGGACATTCGACACCATGCGCCCGGCCGCGCCTAACGGCCAAGCCTGCCGGCAAGTCCGTATCAGGCCGGCTCAGCGATGGATGGTCGATCCGTCGCTGACCCGACCCTGACCCCGACCCGGGCTTACCTGGCAAGTTCCAGGATCTCCATCACGTCAGATGGCTGGGAGATGGGGCGCGGGTTCGTGCGGCCCCAGATATCCTCCATGGTGTATTCCGCGATCTTTTGCAGACGGTTCTCGCCCACATCGACCGCCGCAAGCGAACGCGGCATACCGAGATCGGTGATGAAACTGTCGACCAGATCCGCCGCAGGCCTGTCCGCCGCTCCGAACGCGGCTGCGATACGCGTCTGGCGCGCCGCGTTCACCGATGCGTTCCAGCGCAGCACGAAAGGCGACATGACACACGAGGTATACCCGTGCGGCACGTCGCACAGACCGCCCAGAACATGTCCGATGGCATGGCTGGCCCCCATCGGGACACCGGCAATGATCGGCAGCATGGATTGCCAGACACCGATCTGGCATTTCAGCCGCGCCTCGATGTCTTCCGGATCTGACTTGACGCGCGGCAGCCCTTCGATCAGCAGGCGCAGCGCGCTTTCGGCCAGACCGTCGCAATAATCGTTCGACTGGAAAGATTGCAGCGTCTCGATAGCGTGATCGAGGGCGCGCACGCCGGTGGAAAACCAAAGCCAATCCGGTGTGTGCCGCGTCAACTGGGGGTCGAGGATGATACTGACCGGCGCCATCAACCGCTCCTGATAGCCCTGCTTGTGCTTGGTGGCCGGGTCGGTGGCCCCCGACAAGGGGTTGAACTCGCCCCCCGACAGGGTGGTCGGCACACAGATGGTGCGGATCGTCTGCGGGGTAAAGCTGGGCAGGACCATGCCGCCCGTGTCATCCACATAGATATGCAGCGGTTCCATGTCGTCGGAGGTGCGCACGTCATTTGACAGGCAGATCGGAACGATCTTGGCGCAGTCGGTAACGGACCCGCCGCCAACCGAGACAATCAGGTCGGCAGCAGCCGCCCGCGCGGCCTGGGTCGCTGCAATCACATCCGTGCGCGGTCCGTGGGGCTGCACGCCGGTGAATGTCGTTGCGTGACGGGACCCGAGTGCGGCCTCGATGGCTGCGATTTCCGGTGTGGTCTCGGCAAGCGACGTGCTCGCGATCAGCATGACCCGGGTCGCACCCATAGCCTCCGCCTCGGCGGCGATGGCGTGAGCGGCGGGCTGCCCGAAGATCACCCGCTCGGTTGATGTCAGCACGACGCTGCCCTGAGATGGTTTCGTCATTTCTGTTCCTCCCTATGACGATATCCGCCCGCGACCGCCCCCTGTCCGGCTGCGCGCATTGCGCTCCTGTTCAGGCGCTGCGGTCAAACCGCTCGCTCTTGATGTGGATGCCCGCCGCCGCGCGGTCCCAGGTGTCGGGGGTGACCCCTTCGGCGCGCAGTTCGTGTTTCAGAACCTTGGCGCTGGGGGTTTTGGGCAAGCCGCCCTCGATCACCCGGACATAGCGGGGCACCATGAAATAGGCCATTCGGTCCCTGAGAAAACCGATCAGTTGGACCGGATCCAGCACGCGCCCCTCCACCGGAGCCACACAGACCAGAACGTCATCCTCGCTCACCTCCGACGGCACGGCGACGGCGGCTGCCTCGGCAATGTCGGGATGGGCGCAAACCTCGGCCTCAACCTCGAACGAGGAGATATTCTCGCCCCGCCGCCGGATCGCGTCCTTCATCCGGTCCACAAAGAAGAAATGACCTTCCGCATCGCAGGTAAAGGCGTCTCCGGTATGGAACCAGCCGTTGCGCCAGGCCTCGGCGGTTGCTTCGGGGTTCTTGTAATAGCCGCTCATCATGCCCCAGGGGCGGTCGGTTCGCACCACCATTTCCCCGACCATGCCGCGGGGGACCTCACAATCATTGTCATCGACCAGACGGACTTCGACGCCGGGTCTCGGCTTGCCGCAGGTGCCGCGTACCTTGGGATTTGGATCCGACACGATCGGGGTCGAAATCTCGGTCATATTGAAGATCGTGTAGACTTCGACATCAAAGCGCGATGCAAAGCTCTCGGAATTGGCCGCCAGTGGCACCATCAGAACCAGACGCAGCGGATTGTCGGCTTCGTCGTCACTGGCGTCCTGTTTTTCCAGAAAGGTCGCCATGACCCCCAGAAGAAACGCCACCGTGCTTTGCGTATTGCGTACCGATTGCCAATAGGTGGCGGTATCGAACCGGTCGACCATGGCAAAGGATCCGCCCCGGGCCAGCATGCAAAACATCGGGCCCATACCGCCGATATGAAACATCGGCGCATTGATCAGATAGCGGTCCTCGGCGGTCACAAAAGGCCAGCTTTCTGGACCGGCATTGGTGAACAGGTGCAGATACGAGACCAGGACCCCCTTGGACGGCCCCGTCGTGCCCGAGGTATAGATGATCGCCATCGGATCCCAAGACTCAATCGGGCGCGACAGGGGCGCCAGCGTACCCGTCCGGGGCAGCAGCGCGTCCTCATAGGTTTCGGCAGGCAACGCAGGCGTTTCGGGTACCGCACCGCCCACCACAACCAGACGTTCCAGCGCGTGCAGCTTGATCCCCGACAGGCGGTCGGCAAGCGAGGCATGCACCACCGCCAGCCGCGCGTCGGAGACGCCGATCACATGTTCCAGCAACTGTCCCTTATAGGCCGTGTTGATCGGAACATAGATCGCCCCGATATAGTTGAGCGCAAAGAAGATGCGCAACTGCTCGCGGCTGTTGGGTGTGAAGACAAGGACATGATCGCCTTGGGTCACACCCTGGGCCTGCAAGCCCAGACCGGTCTGGATCACCAAGTCGCGGAACCGGGCATAGCTCCATTCTTCGCCGGTATCGTCGAATTTGACGACCACCTTGTCTGGGCGTTCGGATGCGTGGCGGTCGATCAGGTCCCGCGTGACCACGCGGTCGCGCGGTGGTATCCGCGGATCGGTTGTTTCTGGGCTTTGGGGGCTCTCGGCGACGTCAAACATGGGTCCTCCCTTCGGGTCTGGTTTGGCGCGCTGCGCGGTCGGTCCTCCGGCCGGTCCGCGCGGCGCGTGCATCGGTGATCGTCGGGCTTCAGGCCACGGCGTCTTGGCTGGGGCGATGCTTTGCAACAAGGTAATCGTCCAGCGCGGCATGGCGGGTCATCCGCCAGAAATCGTCGTTGCGCCACGGTGTGATGGCAAGCACCCGGCCGCGCGTGTTGCGATACCAGTTATCCATCCCGGGATGGGTCCACACCATGCGCTCATGCGCGGCATCCACTTTTTCATTATAGGTGCGGTAGACATCCTCGCGCACCTCGACCGTCTCGATGCCGGCCTCGAACATCTGCTCCAGCAGGCTCATCACGTAGTCCATCTGGTTTTCAATGGGTGTGATGATACTGCCCCCGTGTCCCAGCCCGACATTCGGCCCCAGCAGGGTGAAGAAATTGGGAAACCCGCTGACCGCCGTTCCCAGATAGGCGCGCGCGTCATCACCGTCCCAGGCCTCGGTCACGCTCAGGCCATTGCGCCCACGCACCTCGTAGGACGACAACAGCGCCGTGGCCTTGAACCCGGTTGCGAGGATCAACACATCCGCCTCGTGGCGCGTCCCATCGCCCGCGATCAGGGTCCGGCCCTCGATCCGCGCCAGCCGCTCCGCGACCAGATCGACATCGGCGCGCGCCACGGTCCGGAACCAGCCATTGTCCAGCAACATCCGCTTGCCGAAGGGCGGATAGTCGGGCATCACCTTGTCCAACAGGTCCTGACGGTCGCCAAGCTCCTGGCGCATATAGCTGACGAAATGTCGGCGATGCGCGTCATTCTCGGCATTGAGCGCGGTTTCGGGGTAAGGCCAATCCGGGTCCTTTTGCAACGAGGGGTGGATGCGGTCGTTAAAGGTCCATGCCAGGCGCTGCCGATACCACGCCTGATAGAGAGGCACCTCGCTCAGCAGGAAGCGGATCGCGTCGGGCACCTCCTGGCGGAACTTGGGGAATGGCGCGGCCCATTGCTTGGACCGGGCAAAGATCGTCAGATGCGAGACCTCGTCGGCGATGGCAGGGACAACCTGCATCGCCGTGGCCCCGTTGCCGACAATCGCGACGCGCTTGTCGGCCAGGTCGAACGCCTCGGGCCATTGGGCGGTGTGAAAGCTGGGACCGTCAAAACTGTCCAGCCCGTCAATGGGCGGCACGTGCGGGATGTTCAGAACCCCCACGCCAGAGATGACGATATCGCTTTGATGGGTCTCGGTCTGGCCTTCGGGGGTCTGGATTGTCACCTGCCAGGACCGCGTGTCCGCATCCCATTCAGCCTTCTGCACCGGGGTGTTCAGCCGGACATGCGGCAGAATACCGTGGGCCTCGGCCACGCCGTGGAAGTACTCGTAAAGCTCGTCGCGCAAGGCAAAATAGTGCTGCCAGTCATGCGGCGCGAAGGAAAAGGAATAGAGGTGGTTTGGCGTGTCCACACCGCATCCGGGATAGCGGTTCTCGTACCACGTCCCGCCGACCGAGGCGTCCTTCTCGAAAATCTCGAACGGGATGCCCGCCTGTTTGAACCGGATGGCGGCACAGATGCCCGACACGCCCGCACCGATGATGATGGCGCGAAACCCTTTGGGTACGTTCAGCCGTCGCGGCACCCGCGCATCGGGACCGATCCCCAGACCAGCGGCCACGTTGCGACCATATTCCGGCGGGATCGGCTCACCCATCGACACTTCCAGCATGCGTGCCAGTATCTCTGGCGACGGTTCGGGCAATGCAAGGGGCGTGCCCCGGTCCCACGCGGTCATCGCGTCGAAGGCGGCGGCGCGGATCTCGTCCTGCACGTCGGCGGGCAACCCGCCACTGTCATTGTCGTCCAGGCCGCGCCCGCGCTGTGGCGCATAGGGCGCATCCAGCCAGCGCAGATCACCCGTCATCTGGACAAGCACCATCAGCAGGGTGGGCACATTGGCAATCGCAACGGCCTCGGAAAACCGGGTGTGCCGGTCCTGTGCCAGTCCAGATGTGTCGGTCATCGTCTCTCTCTCCTCCGCGGCGATTGGGCCGGGCCATCCTAAATCTCAGCCTCTTGACAAGCAGATCATTCTGGGTAGCGTACTAAAATGATTGTTTTAAACAGCCGTATAAATGTGTCAAGACGTCAATTTCTTGAGTGCGTTGGAACGGTCGGGCCATGCCCGGACAGGAGGGGGACAGTTGCCGGACAAAGCGATTCACGGGCACATAGAGCCGGGGTTTGAACCGGTTCGCGCTGCTTTCGCAGAGAATTTCGACACGCGTGACGAGCTTGGTGCGTCGGTGTCGCTGGTGGTTGGCGGGCGCTGCGTGGTCGATCTGTGGGGCGGATCGGTCGCGCCCGAAGGTGGGGCCTGGCAGGCCGACACGGTGCATGTCGTGTTTTCGTGTACCAAGCCGGCGACGGCGCTCTGCGCACATGTGCTGGCCGCGGGCGGGGCGCTCGATCTCGACGCGCCCTTGCGCGATATCTGGCCCGAGCTGCTGGCAGCTAAGGCAGGCGCCACCCTGCGGATGATGCTCGATCACAGCCTGGGCCTGCCTGCGTTGCGCGAGACGGTCAAGCCAGACGCGCTGACCGACACCGCCTATATGACCGATCTTCTGGCCAGACAGGCGCCGTACTGGACCCCGGGCACACGCGTCGGTTATCATGCGCTGACCTATGGCTTTGTGATCGGAGAAGTCGTCCGTCGCGTCACGGGCCAAAGCCTCGGTACGGTGTTCCGCAATGAGATCGCCGCGCCTCTCGGGCTGGACTTCCACATAGGCCTGCCTGCCTCGGAAGAGGGCCGGGTCGCGCCCGTGCTGCCCTATCGCCCCGGTCGGGACGAGCCTGCCAGCGCCTTTATGGAGGCCGCGCGGCAAACAGGGACGGTAACGAACGCCTTCACCTTCAACTCGGGCGACTGGGCGGTGCGCGGGGTGAATACCCGCGCCGGGCGCGCCGCCGAAATCGGCGCGGCGGGCGGTGTCGGCAATGCGCGCAGCCTTGCCAAGCTTTTTGCCGCGCTGGTCGAGGGCGGCACCAAGATCGGGCTTTGCCCCGATCAGGTCGCCGATTTCGCCGAGGCCTCCTCGGCCACGCATTGCGACGAAACCCTGCGGGTTCCGACCCGGTTCGGTCCAGGTTTCATGCTGCGTATGGACAACCGCGCCGCGTCACGGAGCGGTGAGGGCTTTTTGATTGGCGATCATGCGTTCGGCCATATCGGCGCGGGCGGATCGGTGGCGTTCGCCGATCCCGATGCCGGGCTGGCGTTTGGCTACACCATGAACCGGCTGGGTCCGGGGCTGCTTTTGTCACCGCGCAACGTGCGCGGGCAGGCCCTGATCGACGCCGCATATACCTGCCTGGGCTATCGAATGACGACGCAGGCGCGCTGGACGCGGAACGCGTCCGAACACAGGCGACCAGACACACCGGACGCGCATTACCAAGGGAGGACTACCACATGATGAAACCCCGACACCTTGCCGCGGGGCTGACCGCCACCGCGCTTGCCCTCAGTGTCACCATTGCCGAAGCGCGTGAGCTGACATTTGCCATCGGCCACCCGCCGGGCTCGTACCTCATCGCCGGCGGCGAACGCTTTGCCGACGTCCTGTCGCAAGAGACCGACGGCGCGCTCGGCGCGCGCGTTTTCCCGATGTCGCTGCTGTCGATGGCCGAAACATCGGCCGGGCTGCGCGAAGGGCTGGCCGATATCGGCGCGGTGATGAGCACCTATTTCACCGCCGAATATCCGCATACAAACATGATCCTCGACGCCTCGATGCTGCTCAACACGATGGGCGATGAGGCGCGCGGTGTCGCCGGTCTGGCCTATGCCGGGGCAATGGCCGAGTTCATTTTGACCAAATGCCCGGAATGCAACGCTGAATTCGCGGCGCAGAACCAGGTCTATACCGGCGCTGCTGGCACACCGGGCTATGCGCTCAACTGCACCAGGAAGGTCAGTACGATGGACGAGCTGGACGGCGCACGCCTGCGCATCGGCGGCGCGAACTGGGCGCGCTGGTCACAGGCCATCGGCGCGACCCCGGTCACCATGTCCGGCAATGAAATGCTCGAAGCGTTGTCGCAAGGCGTGCTCGACTGCATCCTGTTGTCGGTGCCGGATGTGCAGAACTTCGGCATGGGCGAGTCCGTGACACACATCACCATCGGTGCGCCGGGCGGGGTGTATGTGGCCTCTCTGTCCAACATGAACCGCGACACCTGGCAAAGCCTTGGCGCGGATGAACGGCGCGCGGTGATGCGTGCGAGCGCCGAAGCGTCCGCAGTCAGCACATGGGCCTATCAGGTGGGTGAGGACGAGGTGCTTGAAAATATCCGCGCCGCCGGGGTGGAGATTCACGAGCCCGACACAGCCGTGCTGGAACGGACCGCGGCCTTTGTCGAGGATGACCTCGCCACGCTGCGCGACACGTATCAGGACCAGGGCGTGGCGCGCGCCCAAGAGATGCTTGCAGAATTCCGCCCGCTGCTGCGGAAATGGGTCGACCTGACACAGGAAATCTACAGCGCCGAGGCGCTGGCCGACCTCTACTGGAGCGAACTCTACTCAAAAGTAGACGTCACCACTCACGGTCAGTGACGAACCGCCCCGGCCAGACCCGCGTGGTGTGGCCGGGGCCCCTTGGACAAGAGGCAGCCTCATGCATTATCTGGGCCGGGCCGTGGCGGGACTGTCACGCGCAGCGACCATTCTGGGCGGTATCTCCATTGCCCTGATGATGGTCCATGTCACCGCCGACGTGGTCATGCGCTATGTCTTCAATCGGCCGCTCACCGGGACTCTGACCGTGGTGACCTACTACTATATGATCCTCGCGACCTTTCTGCCCATGGCCTTTGCCGAGCGTCGGCGCGCACATATCTCGGTCGAAGTGCTGACCGAGCTGATGCCTGCACGGCTGCGCCATCATCTCAAAGGCTGGATGCTGTTGCTGACGGCCGCGGTTATGGGGCTGATCGCATGGCGCACCTTTGACGCGGCGATTAAAGCCTGGGATCTGGGCGCCAGCCAGATTCAGGGTGCCACCCGCATTTCTGTCTGGCCTGCCTATTTCGCGCTTCCGCTTGGTACCGGGTTGATGGCCGCGGTTCTGCTGCTGCGGTTCGGCAGCTATCTGACCGGTCGACCGGACGGGCTTGACGAAGATACAGAACACGGAGCCCGTTCATGACCGGCGTCGAAATCGGGCTGTTGGCGCTGGCACTGATGCTGGTGCTGATCGCGCTCAGGATGCCCATCGGACCGGTTCTGATCGGCGTGTCCTTTTGTGGCCTCTGGGCGCTTCTTGGCTGGCGTGTCGCCTGGGGGTCGCTGGGGGTGATCCCCTATCAGTTTTCGGCGAACTGGATCCTGTCCTCGGTACCGATGTTCCTGCTGCTGGGCTTTATCTGCTATCACACCCAACTGACACAGGGTCTTTTCAACGCGGCACGGTTGTGGCTGTCAGGCCTGCCGGGGGGGCTGGCCATCGCAGCGATCTTTGGCTCTGCAGGGTTCGCGGCCGTCTCGGGGTCGTCCGTGGCGTGTTCGGCCACCATGGGACGCATCGCGGTCCCTGAGATGCTGAAGGCGAAGTACCATCCCGAGCTGGCCACCGGCACGGTGGCCGTCGCCGGCACGATCGGGGCGCTTATTCCGCCGTCGATCATCCTCATCCTCTATGGCATCGTGGCCCAGGTCTCGGTGACACAGCTGTTTCTCGGCGGGATCGCGGCAGGCGTGCTTACGGCAATTGGCTATGTCATCGTCGTGCTGATCCGGGTCTGGCTGAATCCTGCGCTCGCGCCGTCCTTGGACGACCGTGCAAGCATGACCGAAAAGCTATTCGCCCTGCGCGAAACCTGGCCGGTTCTATTGCTGATGATCGGGATCTTCGGCGGGCTGTTCTCGGGCGTGTTCACCCCGACGGAGGCCGGAGCGGTGGGCGCGGCGCTGGCAACCCTGATCGCGGCCCTGCGGGGCAGCCTGACCTGGAAGCGGTTCACCGATGCGATTGTGGAAACGGTTCTGACCACCTCAACCCTGATCATCATCGGTATTGGCGCCAGTTTGCTGACGCGGTTCCTTGCCCTGTCGGGCACCGGCGGCTTTCTCAGCGATCTCGTGCTTTCGGCAGAGGCGGGTCCGATGACGATCCTGTTCGGCATCGTGCTGCTTTACCTGCTGCTGGGCCTCTTTCTGGAACCGATCGGCGCGATGCTGTTGACCCTGCCCATTGTCCTGCCCATCGTCTCGGACGCGGGGTTCGAGCTTTTGTGGTTTGGTATTATCCTCACCAAACTTCTGGAAATCGGGATGATCACACCACCCATCGGAATGAACGTATTCGTCATCAAGTCGGTGGTGGGAAACCTGGTCTCCACCTCGGCGATCTTCCGCGGCATTCTGTGGTTTCTTCTTATGGATCTGATCGTGCTGCTGGTTCTGGTGCTGGCACCGCAGGTGATCCTGTTCCTGCCGCAGACATTCGGTTAGAAGATCCATTCCAAAGGCAGAAGGCATCCATGACCCGCAACAACGCCCCGCAGAAGAACGCTCCGGCAGACCCGGCCGAGGAACGCCTCAAGGCATCCGCGCAGCGCCTGTTTTCAAAGCGGGGCATCGACGGTGTCTCGGTCCGCGATATCGTGGCCGAAGCCGGGCTGCGCAACGGGGCATCGCTGCATTACTATTTCCGGTCCAAGGACGGGCTGATCCGCGCACTGGTCCTTGATGGAGCCAATCGCAGCGACACCGCGCGACGCAAAGCGCTGGACGCGTTGGAGGCCAGAGGGGAGACGATCACGGTTCGCGACATCATCAAGATGCTGGTGGATGTCGAAACCCTTCCGCAGGGAGAAGAGAGTGCGCCCAGCGGTTTTGGACATATGCGTTTCATCGTCGCGTTGCAGATCAACCACCGCCGCCTGATGGACGAGGCATTGGACGGGCACAGCAACATCGGCTATCGTCGCAGCCTCGATCACATGCGCGCCTGCCTGCCCGGTCTGCCTGCCGATATCCTCAATCAGCGCTTTATCTTCATGTATATCAATCTGGTCACGATCCTGGCGGCGCGCGAAGCCGCGTTCGAAGCGCATCCCGAAGGGGGCAAGCTCTGGTCGTCGCCCGAAGCGCTGCCCAATCTCGTGGCCACCCTTGCCGCCGCAATCGAGGCGCCCTGGCCCCTGGTGTTTGATCCCAAGGTCTAAAGATGCGGTCCTTTCGTTGGAACGGGCGCCAGCAGTATCAGAAAGCTGCGTGGCCAGAGCGCGCCATCCCTGCTGAGAATCAACCGTAGCGGGCGGTCAGCTCGGCACTGACATAAGCCTGAGTTTCCACGTCGGCAAACTTCATATCCATATCAAACAAACTGGCCAGACCCGCCGAAGGGCTCCGGTCTCCGACCGCGTCCTCGACCACGATCACCCGGAAATTGTGGGAAAACGCATCCGTCACGGCGGCGCGCACACAGCCGCTGGTCGAGATGCCGACCACGACCAGGGTGTCCACCCGATCATAGCGCAGGAAGGACTCAAGCGGGGTCTGGAAAAAGCACGAGGGTTTGTTCTTTTCGATAATCACATCGGCGGGCGTGGGTGCATAGTCATCGGGCCATGCGTCGGCGCGGGTGTCCGTGGTGTACCCGTGGCTTTCGGCAACAGAGAGTTTGTGGTTCCAGATACCGCGCCGCACAGGATGATTCCGGTTGTCGCGCCGACTATAGTAGACCGGCAGGCCAAGGTCGCGGAATTGCCCGGTCAGCTCAATGATCGCGCGGCGCAGCTCGGGCATTTCGCGCGCGCACATATCGTAGGACGGGTCGACAAACATCCAAGTCGTGTCGATGTTCAGCAAGGCGGGGCGTTCGCCAAAACCGATGCGTGCGCCAAAGCCTCCCTTTCGGTAAACCGCGAGCTCCTCGTCTGGCACATGGCCTTGCCATTTTTCAAGCTTGTCGGACATCGTCCATCCCTCCCGAAGCTATCGTCCTTGCAGTCGAACGCCCGCCCCGTGGACCGAGGCGAACGTCAGCGTCAGCCGAAGCCAACGCTTGTTAAGCGGATCTCAGTTCGACGGGCTTTCCAACATGTCGTTGGTGAACGCCGCATCGATATCGAGACCGTCAAGCTTGTTTTCCGAGAACCTGTTGAGGAAGGTCACGACCCGCTCCATCTGCGCGCGCGTGATGGCCTGCGATTTGGGATAGGCCGGCAGAACAGATGTCCAGGCCTGATCGAAAAGCGCTTTCTCCACTCTGGGGAAGGTGCTGTCGTAGACCCTATCCCGGATCTCTTCGGTGAGCGCCGGGTCGTGCATGGCGGTTTGCGCGCGCTGGATCGCGCCCATCATCCGCTTGGCCAGATCGGGGTTCTCGTCGATCCAGCCCTGACGGCTGTTGACCGAGATATAAAGGTGCCCATCCAGCGCGGGAAGCTGCCCCGCCGCGGTGTTGAACAGCAGATAGCCGTCATAGTTTGCGATGGCGGTATCGCTGGTCGGGTTCGACAGCGTAAAGGCATCGATCCGCCCGCGCGAAAAGGCCGCAAGGATTTCGTTGCCGCCGCCGACAAAGACAACCGTGGCGTCACGCTCGGGGTCCAGACCTGCTTCGGTCAGCATATACAGCGCCAACTGGTGGGTCCCGCTGCCCGCGCCGGTGACACCGATACGCGCACCTTCAAGCGCGGCCAGTCTTTCTTCGATGGTACTGTCGGCGGTCAGACCTTTCTCGCGGGCGAACTCACCGCGCATGACCACATTGGACGCATATTGCGTCATGATCGCGCCAATGATCACAGTGTTGGTGTTCTTGGAAGCAGCCCGCAACGCCGCCGAGGTGGAGCCGATATAGACATCCATGTCGCCACCCAGCACCGCCGCCATCGCGGTGCCGCCGCCAGCCTTGAACACTTGCAGGTTGGCGTCGATGTCGGCCTCCTCGAAATAGCCCATCACATCGGCCACATAGACCGGCAGATAGAGCATTCCGACGCTGGGCATGGCAAAATTCACCCTGTCCTCAGCCTGAACAGGCTGTGCGGCCCCAAGCGCAAGTGCGCCCGCCATGGCCGCCGCGGCGGCACCCTGTTTGATTTTCTCGAGCAGTGTCATTCTTTCCTCCTTGTCGGTGTGAACGCCCCGGTTTGGATCCGTGGCCATTTTGCGGGGCCAGGCCCCGAGGTGATTTTCGTCAGATCGACATTTCGCGTTTGGAGTTCAGGTCTCGCCAGGGCATGGCCTTGGCCTCCAGGAGCTTGACCGCGGCGTTCAGAAAGAACGCCATGATCATGATGCCGATCAGAGCGGCAAAGACGCCGGTCGTGTCGAATTGCCCTGCCGAGTTTGCCAGCAGATAGCCCAGTCCGCGATTGGAGGCGATCAGCTCACCCACGATCGCGCCGATCAGCGCATAGGGCACCGACAGGCGGAGCCCGGTGAACACCCAGGTGATCGCCGAAGGCAGCACCACCTTGAACAACAGGTGCTTTTCGGTTGCCCCCATCAGACGCAGAATGGCGACCTGTTCACGGCTGACCGCACGCACGCCGGTATAGGTGTTCAGGAACACCAGAAAGAACACGATGGTCGCGGCCAAATAGATCTTCATGTCGATCCCGATGCCGAACCACAGCACAAAAAGCGGCGCCAGCGCGACCTTCGGCAGCGAATAAAACATCATGATGAACGGATCGAGCACTTCGGCCACCAGTTCGGCCCGGCCCAGCCACACGCCGAAGATCATCCCGATCATCCCGCCCAGCAGGAACCCGCCAAGGGCTTCGATCAGGGTGATCGCGCCATGGTAAAAGATGGTGCCCGACATCACCCACCGGCTGAATTGAACCGCGATGGCGCTGGGGCTGCTGATGAAGAATTCCGATGCCAGACGGCCAGACGAAAACTCCCAAAAGCTCAGCACCGAGACAAGGAAGGCCGCGCGCAGCACCCAGATATACGTTCTGCTTGGCGTCTCCATATCAGCGGTCCTCCGTGATGGATGGGGCAAGCACATCCCACAGGTCGGCTGTGATCGTGCGGTAGTCGGGATCCTTGCGCAGATGCAGGATGTTCCGATCGGGGGCGAGCGGCACGTCGACCACGCGTTCTATCGTGCCCGGTCGGCCGGTAAAGACCACGCAGCGGTCGCCGATGGCCACGGCCTCGTCCAGATCATGGGTGACAAACATCACCGTTTTGTTCAGCCGTCGGCAGAGTTCGCGGATCTCGATCTGCATGCGCATCCGAAGCATCGCGTCCAGTGCCGCAAAGGGCTCGTCCATCAGCAGGGTTTCGGGGTCATAGGCCAGGAGCCGCGCCAACGCACAGCGTTTGCGCATCCCGCCCGACAGCTGGTTTGGATAGGATCCGCCAAAGCCCGACAGGCCCACGGTCTCCATCAACTCCTCGACCTGCGCCTTGATCTCGGGCTTCGACAACCCCTTGATTTCCAGCGGAATCGCAATGTTCCCGGCCACGTCGCGCCAGGGCAGCAGGTGATCGCTTTGCGTCATATAGCCCACCGCCGGATTGTAAGGCTCCACCGGTTTTCCTGCGTATGACACATCGCCCGCCGTGGCCGGATAGAGGCCCGCGCAAATGTTGAGCAAGGTGGATTTGCCGCAGCCCGACGGACCGACCAGCGTAAGAATTTCGCCCTGATACACATCCAGATCGATGTTCTCGACAGCCTGCAGGAGTTCGCCCTTGACGGTGAACTGCTTGCCGATGCCGGAAAATGAGATCAGGGGTGCGCGCGGGTCGTCGTCCGGCGCGGCGCTTTGTGCTTGCATGGTGGTCATCCGGCCTTTTTTCTCTCTGACTCCGTCGTTTCCTGAGCGGTGGCGCCTTGCGCCACGACCAGCGCATCAAGCGCCAGCACACCATTCCCTTGCTCTTGGATCATCAGCGGGTTGATTTCCGCCTCTGCCACGGCGCCGCAATGGGCCAGGCGCGACAGCGCGACAATCGCGTGTGCCACCGCCTCCAGATCGCCGACAGGGCGATTGCGGTATCCCTTGGCCGCGCGCAGAGATCGCACCTCGTCGATCATCTCGCGTGCGATGGGCAAAGTGACCGGCGCCACACGCATCGTGGTGTCATCAAGAATTTCCGCAAGCGTGCCGCCTGCGCCCAGCATCACCATCGGACCCATGGAGGGGTCCAGCCGATAGCCGATCAACGCCTCGGCCACGCCGCCGCGTTCCATCTTTTGCACCAGAACGCCTTTCAGGACGGCGTCGGGATGCGCCTCGGCCTGGGCGCGCATCAGCGCGTTGAACCCGTCCACAACGGCGGAGGCCTCGGTCAGCCCCAGCAGCAGACCACCGCTGTCGGACTTGTGCGAGATATCCGCCGACACGATCTTGAGCACCACCGGCCCACCGAGCCGGTTGAAAATGTCGCGGGCCTCGGCGGCGCTGGTCGCCAGCGCGCCATCGGGTCCCGCGATGCCCAGCAGATCGCAAACCCCGCGTGAGGCGACCTCATCCAGAGCGCGGGTGCCGACAAGCTTCAGCGCGCGGCTTACCTGGTCGGCCAGGTCCGTCTGCGGGGCCACGTCGGGCTGAGGTTTGCGACGGAACAGGCGTGCCCGCAGCCCTTCGACACAGGATTCAGCGGTTCGGAACACGGCCAGGCCCTCATCCGTGAGGATCCGCCTCGATTGGTCCGCCGCAGGAACAAGATAGACCCCAAGCGGCTTGGCCGCTGCCGCAAAGCCGCGCAGGGGTGCCACCGCCAACTCGGGATGGAATTGCGAGGACGACCCGATCACCATGGCGATCGCATCGACCTGATCACTGTCCATCAACGCCTCGAGCACGGCGCGCACCAACTCAGGCCGGGTTCCTGCCAGCGTCAGATCGATCAGGCCGGAGCTGCCGCCCGAAATCCCATGGCTGGACAGAATGCGCTGGATCTGCGGCAAGGGCGGCGCCAACTGCATCGCGGCGCCGGCCAGCATGTCGACCACCATCGCCCCACCGCCCCCCGTCGTGGTGACCACCGCCACCCGCGCGCCGGTGGCCGCAGATGCCCCGGATGCGGGCCCGAAGAACAGCGGCGGTGCTTCAAAGAGGGTTTCCAGGATACGGACCCGCGCGATCCCCAGATGCGCCAACAGCGCCTCTGCCGTGGCGTCGTCCCCGGCAAGCGCGCCGGTATGGGTGGCGGCCAGATCGCGACCGGCTTTGGAACGTCCCAGCTTGTAAGCCAGAACAGGCTTGCCCGCCGCTTCCGCTTTTCGCGCAAATGCGGTCAGGGCCGCGCGATCCTGAATAGATTCGAGAAACAGCAGCAGAGCTTTGCAGCGCGGGTCGTCGACCATCATCGCACCGATTTCGCCCACCGTCAGATCGACCTCATTGCCGACCGATACCAGGCTCGAATAGCCGATGCCACGCGCCTCGCCCTGAGACAGGAGCGCACCGATCATGCTGCCGCTCTGGGAGATCACGCCATACCCGCCGCGCGACAGGTTCGCCATCTCAAGGGTTGCATTGGCGCTGCATGTAAATCCGTCCGTGTCGATGATCCCGATGGAATTGGGCCCAAGCAGGCGAATGCCGGTCTCGCGGGCAAGCCGGATCAGCGCAGCTTCGCGAGCGCGCCCTTCGGGGCCCGCTTCGGCAAAACCGTCGCTGAGGATGGTCGCGCAGGTGACCCCCGCGGTAACGCAGGAGCGGACCGCCTCGGCGACCCGATCGGCCCTGACCATGATAAAGGCATGATCGACCGGGCCCGGCAAATCGCGGACGCTGGGATGACACGGGGTGGCTCCGATCACATCGACCGATGGGTTCACCGGGTAAATCGCGCCGGCAAATCCGTGTTTGAGCAGATAGTTCAAGGGGCGGGCCGACGTGCTGGACGGATTGGAGGATGCCCCGATCAGCGCAACGGAACGGGGCTTGAAAAGCGCCCGGGCAAGGTCCGATCCACTGTCTGACATTCCGCTCCTCCCACATCGCGCTGCTGTCTGTTCAGCGCTTTCTCCGCCGACCCTCGGCTGGCAGCGCTGAATTGTATGGTAGACTTATCTTTAATACTTTTTCAAGTTATTTCGCACCGGCTCCGGACGCCCGCCCTGGATTTTGTGCCAGCGGGTCAAAACTCGGTTCAGCGCGCAGCGACAGACCCAGCATCGCGCGGCGTTTCAGCCATGGGCTGGGGCGATAGCGTGGATCGCCGTAGAACTGGTGCATCCGCTCCAGAATCAGGAGGATATGGCTCGGCCCGATGCTGTCCCCCCAGGTGAGCGGGCCGGTCGGATAGCCCAGCCCCAGGCGCACGGCGGCGTCGATGTCGTGGACGCTGGCGATGCCCTGTTGTGCAAGATCGCAGGCAATGTTGACGATCAGCGCAACCGTGCGCTGACAGACAAATCCCGGGCTGTCGGCGATCACCGCCAGGGCGTGGGTGTCGGCAAGCCAGCCTGTCACACGAAAAAGGGCGGCGGCGTCGGTCGCGACCGTGGGCATCACCGTCAAAAACGGATCCGGGCCGTGACCAAAGAGCGGATCGATTGACACGCATCTTGCGGCATCCAAGTTCCGTGCCGATGCCTCGGTCGTGGTGTCGTGGCCTATAGGCGCCAGGATGATGACGCTTTGTGCGCCGGGTGCGGCGCCGCCATCAATGGCTTGGGGCGGGAAGAGGGATATCAAACGATCCCGCCAGGGCGCCTCGATTGCGCCCAGCCAAACCGCCCCGCCATCGCCCGGCGGCACTGCGGCCTCGG
This sequence comes from Aestuariivita sp., assembly GCF_021404545.1. Taxonomy (GTDB): domain Bacteria; phylum Pseudomonadota; class Alphaproteobacteria; order Rhodobacterales; family Rhodobacteraceae; genus Aestuariivita. The sequence goes on along the minus strand of NZ_JAAWWD010000066.1, from coordinate 27,945 downwards.
CGACAGGCTGCGCCTGGCCCTGGGCCGTATAGGTGTAGAACCCCTCTCCCGATTTGCGACCGTAAAGGCCTGCTGCGACCCGCCGATGCAGGATCGGTTGCGGGCGAAAGCGCGGTTCATGATAAAAGCCGTCATAGATCAGGTCGAACACCCTGGACGACACGTCCAGCCCGGTAAGATCCAGAAGCGAAAATGGTCCCATGCGGACCCCTGCGGCCTTGGTCAGGATGTGGTCGATCTGTGATGGGGTGGCGATGCGTTCCTGCACCATGCGCAACCCCTCGGTCGTGAGGCCTCGTCCCGCATGATTGACCAGAAAGCCGGGCGTATCCGCCGTGCGCACCGCGGTGTGGCCGAATGCTTCGGCGAACTCCGACAAAGATTTCAGCACCGCCTCGGAGGTGCGTTCACCGGCAATCACCTCGACCACCTGCATCAAGGGCACCGGGTTAAAGAAGTGAAACCCGGCGACGCGTCCGGGATGCGCGCACCGTGCCGCGATGGCTGAGATCATCAACGACGAGGTGTTGCTGGCCAATATGCATTCAGGGGCGACGATCTGTTCCAGCTCGGCCAGCAAGGCCTGCTTGACCGCAAGCTCTTCGGCGACCGCCTCGATCACGAGGGTGCACCCGCAGAGGTCCCGCAGGTCATGGATGACCCGGATACGATCCGGCGCGCTGCGCGCGATGGCGGGATCCAACCGGCCTTTCGCGGCCAGCTTGGCGATCATGTCAAGCGCGTGGTCCCGTGCGGCCTGGGCCACCGTCGGGTTGGTGTCGTAGGCCAGCACATCTGCCCCAGATTGGGCAAGGACCTGGAGAATTCCACGCCCCATGATGCCGGTTCCGATAATGGCTGCTGGGCTCAGGGGCGGTGTCATGGGCATTCCTTCAAATCTGTATCTGCTGTCCCAAGAACGGCACGCGTCTGCGCGCCCAGGTTTGGGGCGATTCCCGGCGGTAGCACGCCATGGTTAGAAAACCGCAGCGGCGAACGGGCTGTCAGCACCGCCGGAAGGCCGGGATGGGCCTGTCTGACAAAGAGCGGGTTGTCGGTGCTTGCGCGGGGATCTTCAACCAAAAGCTGGGAGGTATCGCGATAGGCGCTCCAACAGATGGCTGTGCCCGCGAAGGCCTGAGAGATCTGGGCCAGGCTGCGCGTGGCTGCCCACGCCTCGATCAGCGCGCCGATGGCATGGCGTTCGGCATAGATCTCCGGGTCGGTATCAAATCTGCGACCACTCCTTGCCTCTAACCTGGCGATGTCGGCATCAAGCCCGGTCGCTGCAATCAAGGCGCGCCATTGCTTGCGGGTGACGGCCGTGACCATGAACCAGCGCCCGTCCGCAGATCTGAAATCCCGCCCGAAACTGCCATAGACCCAGTTGCCATCCCGCGCGCGCGGCGCGCCGGTCAGCTCGGTCTCGGCCAGAATACCGACATTGGCCATGCACTCCATGGCGATGTCCGACAGGCTGAGCGCCAGATGCTGTCCCTTACCGGTGCGGCTGCGCTCCAGCTCGGCGGCCAGCAGCCCCATGGCCAGCGTGCGCCCGCAGATGATATCCCAGACCGGCACCGCATTGTTGATCGGTCCCTGGTGATTGCCCGGGCCTGTCATCATCGCCGCCCCGCAGGCGGCGTGAACGGTATAGTCGATGGCGGACATCCCGTCGGGGCTGCCATCGAGGGTCACGATGATCGTGCGCGGATCGCGCTTGAGCAGTTGCGCGGGCGACAGGGCATCCTTGGTCGGTAGGTTGGTGACAAAGACGCCACCGCCCGGCGTGGCCGCAATCAGTTCCGCCGCCCGTTCACGGCCCTCAGCCGCGCGCAGATCAAGCGTGGTCGACGCCTTGCCGCGGTTCAGCATCGACCAATAGAGGCTGGTGCCCGAGGCAGCCAGCGGCCAGCGGCGATAATCCAGACCGCCTTCGGGCGCATCGAACCGGACAACCTGCGCACCCAGCTGGGCAAGGCTCATGGTCGCAAGGGGGGCCGCGATGAATGCGGTCGCCTCGAATATCTTGAAGCCGCTCAGCGGCCCGGCGGGTGCCGTGGCGTGGCTCATCCCTCAGGCTCCATCCGCCCGGACGAGGAGCGTCAAGATCTCCTCGGACGGGGCCACCATAAAGCGGTTGCGCATCAGCGCGAGCGAGGCATCGTGATAAGCCGCATTGCTGCTGGCGACCGCATCTTCGGCAACGATGGTATAGTAATCGTGATGCGCGGCACTGCGGACGGTGGATTCAACGCATCCTTCGGTGTTCGCGCCCAGAAACACGACCGTCTCGATCCCGTTGGCGCGCAGGACCAGGTCCAGGGCGGTCTTGTGAAAGGCATCGGGCCGCATCTTGTCGATCACCGGATCTTGGGCGCGGGGGATAATCCCGTCACAAAAGGCAGCGCCCCAGCTTCCGGGAAGGGTGTAGTCGGAGCTTTTGCCGTCGCGCAGCTTGAGCCGCAGCCAGGCAGGGCTGTCGCCCTGGCTGTCCGGCAGCGTCACCTGACGGACAAAGACCGTCATCACCCCCAAGTCCTGCGCTTTGCGGATCAGGTCGACCATCACGGGCAATTGTCCATTGGCCAGTCCCATGTCCCGTCCGGCGCGCGCAAAAACCCCCTCGGGCGCAAAGAAATCGTTCTGGATGTCGATGGCAATGACCGCCGTGCGCGCCGGGTCCAGCATCTCCTGCAAGGTTTCCTTGATAAGTCTGCCGTTATGGTTTCGCATCTGGGGATATCCTTTGTGACTGTGGCGGTGCCTTGGCGATCCGCATCCGGTGGTAAAGCACCACCGCACCGAGCAGGCCCGCGCCGATCAGCGTCATGGTGAGGCCGGGCAAGATGAGAACGAACGCCGCGACGGCAAGCGCGATCCGTTCGACAAACCTCAGCGGTCCGAACAGATACCCCGCCATCGCCGCCCCGATCACGATCACACCGATCAGCGCGGTGATCGAATGCAGCGCGATGGCCGGGGCAGTGCCAGACATCAACAATTCGGGATGAAAGACGAAGACGAACGGAATGATGAACGCGACCAGCGACAGCCGAACAGCCAGCAACGACGCCCGGACCCAATCGGTGCCCGCCATGCTCGCCGCGATGAAGACTGTGGCGCAGAGCGGCGGTGTCAGCCCGGCGATGATGCTGAAATAGAAGATGAACATATGGGCCCCGATCGGTTCGATCCCCAGGCGGACCAGAGCCGGGGCCACAACCGCGGCGGCCAGAAGATAGGCCGCCGCGGTGGGCAGACCTGTGCCAAGCAGCATCGACACCAACATCGCGAGTATCAGCGACAGCATCAGCCGGTCCTGTCCCAGAGAGATGATGGAATTGGTGAACGACACGCCAAGCCCGGTGGTCGAGATCATCGCCAGCAGTATCTGCGCCCCCGCGATCAGAACCGCGATAGTGACAAGAGCTATGCCTGCGTCGATCACCGTGGCGCCCAGGCTCTTGATCCGCCGTACCAGATCCGACCCGGACTCTGCCGCGATCACATAAAGGCCCACCAGCAGAACAATGGCAGAAAAGGCCGCCAGCGCTGGTGAATAGCCATTCACCATCAAGGCGATCAGGGCGAAGAGGGACGCCAGCACCGGCCCCGCCTTGCGCAGGGTCAGAACCTTGGTGAGCTGCGGCATCTGTGCTGCATCGACAGGGCGATAGCCCAGCCGCAGGCTTTCGAAATGGATCCCCGCGAGACAGCCAAGGAAATACAGCATCGCGGGAATAAGCCCCGCGACCATGATCGACACATAGCTGACCCCCAACAGCTCGGCCATGATGAACGCGCCCGCACCCATGATCGGCGGCATGATCTGCCCTCCGGTGGAGGCGACAGATTCCACAGCGGCGGCAAAGGACGGCCGGTAGCCCAGACGCTTCATCAAAGGAATGGTAAAGGCACCGGTGGTGGCCACATTCGCCGCAGCCGACCCCGACACGCTGCCGAACATCGCGCTGGAGATCGTCGCGACCTTGGCACCGCCCCCAGTGCTGCGCCCACCGATCCTCATGGCGATATCCATAAAGGTCTGCCCGCCCCCGGTCCGCAACAAAAAGACACCATAGATCACGAACAACGCGATCACGTTGGCCGATATCCCGGTCACCATCCCGAAGAGGCCGCGATTCGACAGGTACAGCACTTCTGCCGCCAGTTTCGGATCAAGGCCGCGATGGGCGATCACGTCGGGCAGTACCGGACCCAGCAGCGCATAGCCAAGGCCAAGCAGACCCAGAATGGGTATTGTCCAGCCGACAACGCGTCGGCACCCTTCCAGCACCAGCAGGGTCATGACGATGCCCAGAACGAAATCGACAGTGTTGGCGCGGAACGTGAAACCCATTAGCCGGTCATAGCTGAACACGATGTAAAGCGCCCCAAACGCGGCCAGTGCGGCCAACAGCGCATCGATCAGCTTCAAGGGCATGCCCCGCGCGTCCTGGCCTCGAAATCCGAACAGAAGGAAGGCCAGCATCAACGTGCCGCCGACATGCAGCGCCCGCTGGATCAGGTCGGGAAACGCGCCGAACGCCCCGGTATAAAGGTGAAACCCAGTCATCGCCACCGCCAGCGCCGCAATGCACGACCACCGGAGCGAGCGGTCGCCGGGGTGACGAACCGGGTCGGTCTTCGTCTGGGTTATGGCATCCGGCATGGCGGCCCTCTTGTGGCGTCAAATGGGTCAATGGCCGATGGCTGGCCCGATCCCGCTTGGGAGGGGCCAACCGGCAGGCTTAGAGACCCGGCGGCAACAGCCGTTCGGGCACCTCATGACCCTGTTCGCGCAGATAGCGCACCACGCCGCGATGCAGGGGTGTCTGGGCGCGCTCTAACGTCTGTTGGACGATATCCAGGCCCGCGATGGCCCCATAGGACTCGGCGACTTTGTCGACGTTCTCAACCACGGCCTTGTAGATGTCATAGGCTAGGTCTTCGGGCATATCCTTGGTGGTGCCCATGGTAATGAACACGACCCTCAGGTTCATCGGGCCGGTCTCATAGGGGGTCTCGTCGACCTGCATAAAGTCGAAATGCGGATACTGCGCCTGAACCTTGGCGATATCCTCGTCGGTCCAGTTCAGGATGCGGATGTCGCGGGCGGTCTGCGCGTTCAGGATGGCGCTGTCGGGTGACGCGGGCGGGCCCGCCTTGGTGAAACCGACGATGCGCCGGTCCTGAAAGGCCGTGATTGCATCGCTCATGCCGGTCCGGAACCAGTCGGGTTCAACCCCCAGCGCGCCCAGCCCCTCGAAAGAGGCGCGCTCCGTGCCGGACCCGCGCCCGCCACCGTTGAACGACTGACCCTGAAGATCGCCGATTGCCTGCACATCGCTTTCGACATCCACAACAAAGAAATAGGCCAGCGGCGTCGTGGTCCAGAAGGTGCGGAAATCGGGATTGGGTTGCCCTTCGAACGGGCCGAGACCCTTGTAGTACTCAAACAGATCCGGCTCTGCCATCATGCCCCAGTCGACCTGCCCTTCGCTGAGGCGGCGCATATTGTCCAGCCCCCCGCCCGTTTCGACAACGCTGACATTGACATCGTCCAACGCTGTGTTGAGCACCTGAGCCACCGCCACATGATAGGCATAAAGCGACGAGGCCTGGCTGGTTGCGCCGATGGACAGCTGCCTGGTTTCCGCACTGGCGATGCTGGCGGCACCGCAGATCGCAGCGACGCTCAAACACCCGAATGCGCCTCGTTTAAACTTCTGGACTAGGTGGGTCATCTTGGTCTCCTCTCTGTTGTGGTCGTGTTTTCTTGTTGTGCGTCCCTTCGGCCGGCCAGACCGCCGCTATGCGGTCAGTCCGCTGCCGCGAACTTCTCTTCCAGCGCTGTCCAGTCTGAATAGTCGAACAGATCCCATAGCTCGCGATGGCTGAGCATGGCGCCCTGCATGGCCTGCGTGCTGCCGGTCTGGTTGAGGACCTGCAACAGGCGCGCACCCTGATGCGCGATCAGCCGGGTAAGCGAGTTGGGGTAGATCGCCAGCCGATACCCCAATGCGGACAGTGCATCCGCCGGCAGGATCGGCGTGCGCCCGCCCTCGACCATATTGGCCAGACAAGGCCGGTCCACACAGGCGTTGATCCGGCGCATCTCCTCGCGGCTCTCGGGCGATTCGACAAAGATCACATCGGCCCCGGCCTCGGCATAGGCTGCGGCACGATCCAGCGCGGCCTGCAATCCCAGCGCGGTCCGCGCATCGGTTCTTGCGATCACCACGAAATCATCGTCGTCCCGCGCGTCCACCGCCGCCTTGATGCGCCCGACCATTTCGGGAATGCCGACCACGTTGCGACCCGGCTCATGGCCGCATTTCTTTGGCCAGTTCTGATCCTCGATCTGGATCGCGCTCACACCTGCGCGCTCCATCTCACGCACCGTCCTGATCACGTTGATCGGACCGCCATAGCCGGTGTCCACGTCACAGATCATCGGCAAATCGACGCTATCGGTGATGCGGCGGGCGCGCTCGATCACCTCCCCGTACGAGATCACGCCCATATCGGGGGCGCCCAGTGAGGTCATCGAAACGCCAGAGCCGCTGATATACCCCGCAGCAAACCCTTGGGCGGCGACCAGACGTGCCGTCAAACAGTCGAAACACCCCGGCACCATCAGCAGCTCGGGCCCGTTGAGACCCGCGCGCAACCGCGCATTGCGCCCCTCTGCCTGGGCCAATCCGATAGGATATCCTGGCTTGTTCGATCCGGTCATGGCCGCGCGCCCCGTGGCGCGCCGGTCGGGTATTTGCGATCCAGATCGTCCTGATCGAGAAAGCGGCGCTCCAGCTCATAAACGTCTTCCATACCCAACAGCCGGTGAGTGTCGGTGAAATCGGCATAGATATCCTGATCGGGACCGGTTCCGCCTTGGGTCTTGATGTGCTCAAGCGCGGCGCGCATGCCCTTGATCGCTCCCAGTAGCAGGCTGACCGGCAGGCTGACCCGGGCGACACCGGCATCTTGCAGACTGGAAAAGGTCATTCCCGGCGGTGTCTTGCCGCCTTCGACCATGTTCACAGCCAGGGGCCCATCGATGCGGTCAGCCAGCATCCGCACGGTTTCCATGCTGTCCACGCCATCGACAAACACCATATCGGCCCCGGCGAAGAAATAGGCATGCGCCCGCGCGACCACGGCATCGGGTCCGTCGACCGCCAGCGCGTCAGTGCGCGCGTTGAGAATGAAATCGGGATCGCTGCGCGCCTCTGCCGCTGCCGCGATCTTGCCCGCCATCTCGGCGGTGGAGATCAGCTCCTTGCCCGCAAGATGGCCGCATCGTTTCGGCATGACCTGATCTTCGAGATTGATACCCGCGGCGCCTGCCCGCTCGATCGCCTGGACCGTAAACCAGACATTCACCGCATTGCCAAAGCCGGTATCGCCGTCGGCCATGAAGGGAATGTCCACCGCACTGGATATTGCCGCCGTCCGTTCAGCCATCTCGCGCATCGACAGAATGCTGACATCGGGCAAGCCGAGGTGACTTGCCGTGATGCCCAGGCCGCTGGCCTGAACCGCGTCGAAGCCCGCCTCCTGGATCAGCTTGGCCGAGAGCGGATCAAACGCGCCGGGCATTACCAGGAGTTTGGGGCTCTGTATCAGCGCCTTAAGACGTGCGGTCGCCTTCATGATGTCACCCTGCGCCGCCGACCTGCGGCGCGCGCTGGGAAAATCGGGTGTCAAACACGCCTTCGGCAATGCGATTGCGCATCATTTCAAGCGACCCGCCGGCGATCTGCCACCCGCGCGTCTTGCGAAAGCAGTATTCGACCAGGCTCTCGCCGCAATACCCCAGGCCGCCCATGACCTGCATCGCTTCGTTGCTCACCCGAAAACCGGCTTCGTTGCACATCAGTTTGGCCACAGCGGTCTGTTGCGCATCCGGCAAACCCTGATCGGCACTGATCGCGGCGCGGTAAAGCAACAGCTGTGCGGCTTCGAGCTGCGCGTACATATCGGCAAATTTCCATTGCAGCCCCTGAAAATCGCTCAGGGTGCGGCCGAACTGCTTGCGCTCGGCGGCGTAATTGCGGGCAATGTTGAACGCATGACGCCCCAAGGCAAGCGCCCGCGCGGAATTGCCCAGCCGCTCGGCGTTGAAGCCGGTGATCTGCTTCTTGAACCCCCCCGGCCCAAGCAGAACGTTGGCCTGGGGCACGGGCACATCGTCAAAAAAGAGCGGACACCAGTGTTCCCCGTTCAGATAGGTGGCGCTTTTGCCCATGGTGAAACCCGGCGCGCCACGTTCGATGATGACCGATCCGATCTGGCCGACACCTTCGCCGAAGCGGCAATAGATCAGGAAGACGTCTGCTTCCTCCGAATGGCTGGTAAAGACCTTGCCGCCCTTCAAAAGCCAGCCGTCACCACTCGGATCGGGCCGCGCAAAGGTTTTCAGATCGGTGACGGCCGATCCGGCTTCGGCCTCGGTCATGCCCAACCCAATCACCGCCTCACCCCTGAGCAATCGGGTCAGGTAGCGCTGCTTTTGGTCCGGTGTGGCGTATTCCGAGAAGGTGCGGATCGCGCCAAAGCTTCCTGCCTGGATCACATCGGCGGATTTGGGGCAGACCAAGGCGACCTGCTCAATCGCGATCACCGCATCCATCAGTTTGCCGCCGAGACCGCCGTCTTCCTGCGGGATGGTGATGCCCAGCAATCCGGCCTCGCAGGCCTGACGCGCAACATCGAAGGGAAACTCGGGGTTTCGCGCGCGCTCCAGCGCGTCATCGGCCAAGGCCCGCTGCGCCCAGCCCTTTACGGCGTCACGGAACATGCTCTGTTCCTGGGTAAAGTTGAAATCCATGCTGCCCCGCCTCTGCTCTAAACGCTTGGTTGTTAAGTTGACGACCTTTTAATACTTTTGCAAACTGAAATTGCGAATATTTTTGATTTTCACCGGCAGTTTGCTAAGACGCCTCTGTTAGCCAATGACGAGGTATGGTTTATCAGCAACCTGCGTTGCGGGGCCTGTGCCATCAGCTTGAAAGGCGGTTGAGATGTTTGATCCGACACCGATGTACCACCGGATCTACGTGGTTCTGCACGATCAGATCCAGCGCGGCTATTTCGATCCGGATCAACCGATGCCCAGCGAAGTTGAACTGGCCCGGACCTTTTCAGTCTCGCGGGTGACGCTGCGCAAGACGCTGGAGCGTCTGGAGCGCGAGGGGCTGATCCTGCGCCAGCGCGGGCGCGGCACGTTTGCACGACCTAGGAGGGTGGCCAGCCCGGTCCAGGCCGATGTGAGCGGGCTGGTGGAGAATCTGTTGATCATGGGAGTTACGACCAAGGTCAAGGTGATCGAGTTCGATTATGTGGAAACCCCCTCGGATGTGGCCCGGGACATGGGATTCGACGAGGGCACGCTGGCGCAATACGCCGTGCGCGTCAGAAGCTATAAGAAACAGCCCTTCTCGTATTCTCAAACCTATGTCCGCGAAGATATCGGGCGCAGCTTCACCGCCAAGGACATGGCCAAGACGCCGCTTTTGCGCCTGTTCGAACGCGCCGGAGTAAAAATCGGCGGCGCCAACCAGAAAATCTCGGCGCGCGCGGCGGATGCTGTCGTTGCCGATCACCTGGGCGTCAACATCGGATCGCCGCTGTTGTGCATCAAGCGTATCGTAAAGGACGAGAACGACCGGACCGTCGAGTGGATCAATGCCCTCTACCACCCTGATATGTACGAGTTCGAGATGAACCTGAGCCTCCGCCAGGGGCCGAACGGGACGGTGTGGCAGCCAAGCCAGTCCTCACTGTAAGGTTCCGTTTCCCGCGCTCGGGGGCGTCTCGATCAACACCGCTCAGACCTGGGGCAAGCGATTGGACATTCGGGCCGGATCCCATGGCGCCCCCGCGTGCCGATCCGTTGGTATCGGCGGGGCTTTTGCCGCCTTTAGGCAGACCCGGCCTGAGATACACACGGTTCGCTGGCACACATTGTCCAAGATGCCTGCCTCGCATCACCGCAACTCACCGCAGTCTGCGAGCTTGCCGGTTCGACGGATTTCTTGAACTGACACCGCCAGATATTGCGGCGCCGATATAGATATAAGGGTGATCGTTGTCCGGTGCTATTGGGATTGCGCCATTCGACATTCGCCGCACTCTGGCTTGGGGCGTCGCACATCGCCAGCGCAGCGTCCGCGGCAGGGTTTTTGCGCAGCTTGACGTGACCCCAGAAAAACCCCCTCGGCATCAGGTAGGGTTTTCTGGCCGAGATGCTTGAGCGGAAACGCAGGAAAGAGCCGCATGTCACGAACGCTTTCGGGGATCGCATCATCGACGCGATTGCCCGCCTGGGCTTAAATCAACCCCAACAGCCTTGGGGACGACAATTGGATAACGCTTGGTCCCTTTGGCTGTCTGACATTTGCCCAACGCACGCCTGATGTGCAAAACCGGCAGGACGCTTTGCAGCTCGACCGGCTTTTGGAATACGTTCCTCCCATGGCCGAGGGCCGTTCGATATCGCTGATAGAATGCGCACGATGCGCACTGCGCCGGATCCCGGATGACAATGCCGCATCCGAGCGTCGATCTGATTGACCTGTCGCCAATCTCAAAACAGACTTACGAAAAGCTGTCGGGCGGGTGGAAACAGCGGGTGAACCTTTATCTGGCGCGCGCGCATGGGCCAGAGCTGGCTTTTCTCGACGAACCTGAAAGCAGCCTTGATGAGGCCAGCATCCGCATCGTCACCCAAGGTATACGGGCGCGCAGCGATGCCGGGCAAACCACGCTCATCGCAACCCATGACGGCACGATCCTTGAGCAGGCCCCGAATGTCGTGTCCTTGTCTGAAGGCCCGATGATGTTTCAGGGCACGCTGGACGCATTGCGCCTGCAACGGATCGACGATGGTGTGCTGGAGATCACCCTTGAATCCGAAGTGGAGCGAAACCGGCTCACGACTGCCCTGAATGATTGCGAGCGCCCGCATAGATACACAAACCATGATCGCTGTCGCAAATGTGCTGAACATCTATGCGTTGATGTCATCGGACGTCTTTGTCCCACTTGCCATTCTGCCGAGCTGGAGCGCTGTGTTCATAATGACGTCACCCTTCTACAACATTAACCCGATGCTCCAGCACGCCTTCCGAGCGCCAATCGGATCTGAGGTTGCGGTCACCGGTGTCATTTTGTCGGCGCTGGGGTTGGGTCTTATCTGCCTGTTCGGCGCGCGGCGGCTGCTCGTGGCCGTCGGGCGGGCGCGCTAGCGGCTTTGGCCGACCATCCTGCCGGAACCCCGTGCACACATCCTGAGGCAGAAACCCGCGCTCCTATACCGTCGTGCATGCCAATCCCGAGGGTGCTGCCCGGATCGCACCGCTTCGGCAGACCTACCAAGACACAGAAATCACTGTGTTGCAGCGCAGGTGGTAAGACGTTTTGCAAGACCACAATGCGCGATTTGATGGCATGTTTTTCGATACGTGTCCGGAAAGCGAGAGCGGTTGGTATGCGCGGCCCGTTGACCCTAGTCGAGTATGTCTCTGCCTCCTGCATCAGAACCAAAGCGGTATCGGCGCGTTCATCGGCGGCCGATGGGCGTGGCTTGTCGCCCCCGATCAAACAGAAATCATGGATTATCTTGGTCGGTCGTCTTTGCGGGGCGATCCGGTGATGGGCCCTGCTGCCTGAAAAGCCCCCATCACAGCGAAATTGCAAGAAAACTAATTTCATTGACTCTGTGCAAGTTTTCTTTCCTACTGATCGCAACTGACCGGGAACCCTTCATGTCCAAACCCCTGCGCGATCGCCTGACCGAGGCGCTGCAAACCGCCTCGAAGGCGGATCGCGCCCTGGCAAGCTACATGCTGTCGGACATCGGTGCCCTGCCTTTCGAGACGGCCGCAAGCCTGGCCTCCAAAGTCGGGGTCAGCGAGCCGACCGTGGGCCGCTTCTGCCGATCGATCGGCTATGACGGCTTTAAGGATCTCAAGCGGCACCTCAAAAACGACATAGGCGATCAGCCCTGGTTGATCGGCAACCGTCTGCGTGACCTGCAAGAACGCACCAAGGCCGGAGACGACCAGCTGGCGCGCGGCCTCGAACTTGAGATTACGGCCCTGGTCGCTGTTTACGAGGCGGCTCACAGCCCAGAATGGCAGCGTGCCGTGGCGCGTCTTGCGACGGCACGCCAGGTCTTTGCCGCCGGATTCCAGACCGAGCGCGGCATGGCCCAGATCTTTGTCAACCAACTGCAATATCTGCGCAATGGCGTACACCTTCTGGATCTCGCCGCAGGAAACTTCGCCGAGATCCTGGCGATGGACGGCAATGACGCCGCGCTTGTGATATTCGAGGCGCGCCGGTATTCGCGCCACGCACGGATGTTAGCCGAAGATGCCAAGGCCGCTGGCATCCCGGTCACCCTGATTACCGATCCTTACTGCGACTGGGGACATCTGGTCTCTGACGAGATGTTCGTCGTGCCCACGGCGGTAAACCTATTCTGGGAATCGACCGCGCAGATGGCGAGCCTTGCCAATCTTCTGGTCAACGCGGTGTTCATGGAACTTGGCCCCGAGGTCGAGGATCGGATGAACACATTCGCCCATCTCTATGGACGCTTCACCGGCCACGTCGGCGATGCAACCCATACGCGCGTGGAGGGCCGCCGCACCACTTAATTCTGCCAACATCATACACAACAGGGAAATCTGCCATGCGATATTCGACCAAGACCCAGCTTCTGACAGGATCGGCTATCGTAGCAGCCGGTTTGTTGTTCTCCACCCATGCGACGGCACAGGATGTGAGCGTCGCCTTTTCGGCCAGCGAACTTGGCGCCACCGCGTATAACCCGGTCGCGGCCAGCACGCTCAACACAGCCACATCGCTGATCTTCGATCGGCTGGTCGAACAGGACGCGGACCAATCCTTTCACCCCCATCTTGCATCCTCGTGGGAAGAGACCTCCGACGGCATGAGCTGGACCTTTTCGCTCCTTGATGGTGTCACCTTCCATGACGGCACGCCGTTCAACGCCGAGGCCGTCCAATTCTGGATCGCAAGCTATGCGGGCACCGAGAACGAGTATCTGGTGGAGGCGATCGGGTCGGTCGATGTCATCGACGAGCTGACCGTGCGGTTCAACATGGACCGTCCTGAACCGAACCTGCTCTACAACCTCGCCAGCGCCTTCATGGGCATCCCAAGCCCCACCGCCTTTGCGGAGCTTGGCGACGACTTCGGCGTCACGGCGGCCATCGGCACCGGCCCGTATGAGCTGCAAAGCTTCGAGATCGGGCTGGAAACGGTTCTGGTGCGCAACGAGGATTACACCTGGGGCTCCGATCTTTCGGAAAACACCAACGCGGGGCATATCGAGACGTTCACCTTCCGCGAAATCCCCGATCAGTCGACCGCGTTTCTGGAATTGCGGACGGGCGGTATCGACCTGCTGCTGGGTGTGCCCACCGACTTTCTGAAGATACTGGAGGCCGAGGCCAATATCCAGATCATCCAGATGCCAGGCGTCGGGATCAGTTACATGCCGATCAACGTGACCGCGCCGCCGTTCGACAACATCCTCGTCCGCCAGGCGACGGGGATGGCCATCGACCAGGACGGGATTGTTGCCGCGATCTATAACGGCGTCGGTGCGCCTGCGCGAAATTTCCTGATCTCTTCGCTGCCCGAAGCGAATGTCGATCCAAGCCTGAACGTGATGTATGATCCCGCCCGCGCGGGCGAATTGCTGGACCAGGCAGGATGGGTGATGGGCACTGACGGTGTGCGCGTGATGGGCGATGAGCGGCTGTCGGTCAGCCTGTTCACGGCCAACACCACAGAGCTGACCCGCCTGACACAGGTGGTGCAGGCGCAACTGGCCGAGATCGGGATGGAGGCGATCATCACCGTCTTTGACAGCTCTACGATCCGCGACGAATACCGCAACAATGCCCATCAATTGGCTGTGCGCAGCTATGACTGGAACAACTCGGACATTCTGGATTGGTTCTTCAGCGGCAATCGCCTGGGATATCCGAACGTCTCGATGTGGGAAGATGCGGAAGGTCAACGCCTCAACGATGTGGCGATGACCGAAAGCGCCACATCGGCCGAGCGGATCGCGAATTTCACCGCCTATCATGAATATGTGCTGAGCCAGCACTTGTTCGTGCCGATCTATCAGCCGACGCAGAACATCGCGTTCAACTCCGATGCGATCACGGTGCCCGATCCGGTGCGCGGCGCGCGGTTCCGGGGTCAGTCCTTCGTCGACATCAAGGTCGTCGAATAAGCCTCTGAACGGGCAAGAAAGGAGGCACCGGGATGATCCTCAGATACACGTTCATGCGTTTGCTGATGCTGATCCCGGTGTCTTTCTCGATCTCGGTGGTGATCTTCATGATCGTCTACCTGCTGCCGGGCGATCCGATTGACAACCTTCTGCGCGTCGGATCCTCGGCAGAGGATCGGGCCGAGCTGGTGGCGCGCTATGGCCTCGACCGGAACCTGATCGTCCAGTACTTTGTCTGGATCGGGAACATGTTCCGGGGCGAGTTTGGCGAGGCGATCGTGCTGCGCCGCCCGGTCGCCGATCTGGTGGCGCAAAACCTGCCCTACAGCCTGACACTGGGCGGGCTGGCCTTTCTGTTTTCCTCGACGGTCGGCATGGCACTGGGCACGATCTCGGCGGTGGTACGCCACCCGGTGCTGGACCGGTTCATGCGCGGTTTCATCCTTCTGGGCTCCACTGTGCCGGGTTTCTGGCTGGCGCTTTTGCTGATCCTGTTCTTCTCGGTCAATCTGGGCTGGTTCCCGGTTTCGGGCGCGGGCGGGTGGACATCACTGGTTCTGCCGGTGCTGACCATTGGCTTTGGCGGAGTGGCCCTGGTCGCACGGGTCACGCGGGTTGCCCTGCTGGATGCGCAGCGCGAGGATTTCGTGACCCTGCTACATGCCAAGGGGTTGTCGTCGGGCACGATCCTGTTGCGCCATCTGATGCCGCATGCCCTGCTGCCGGTCGTGACGATCCTCGCCCTGCGCATCGGCTGGATCCTCGGCGGCGCGGTCACTGTGGAATTCGTCTTCGGCCGTCCCGGCCTCGGCTCCCTTCTTATCCGCGCGTTGGGCCAGCGCGATTACCCGGTGGTGCAGGCCTGCCTGCTGATGCTGGCACTGGCCGTGATGCTCGGCACGCTGATCGGTGATGTCGCGCAGGCTTCCATGGACCCCCGTATTCGCGAGAAAAAAACATGAACGTCTCACAAATGGCCATACGCTCGCTCGACGCCTTCGCGCGGATGAGCATCGGGCGCGCCTTCGCCTCGGGCATCGGTATCGTGGCCGGTGGCTTCCTGATCCTGTTGGTCCTGGTCGCCATCTTCGCGCCCTGGATCGCGCCCTTCGACTATGCCGCGCAGAACCTGCTGAACGCGAACGCGTCTCCAGGCTGGCCACATCTCCTGGGCACCGACGAATTCGGGCGCGACGTGCTCAGCCGGGTGATCTTCGGTGCTCGCACCTCGCTTTCGGTGAGCGCCACGGCGATTGCCATTTCCATGGCGGCGGGCATGACGCTTGGCGCCGCGGCGGGCTATTTCGGCGGGGTCTTCGAGCGCGCGGTGATGACCGTGGTGGACCTCACCTGGTCCTTCCCCGACATCCTGATCGCGCTGATCTTCGTGGCGATCATCGGTCCCGGCCTGACATCGACCACCTTCGCCATCGCCATCGCCTATCTGGCGCAGTTCACCCGGCTGACCCGCGCCCAGATCGTGCGCCTGAAGCGCGAAACCTTCATCGAGGCGACGATCAATCTGGGTGCGAAGCCGTCCCATATCCTGCTGAGGCACCTGATGCCCAACGCCATCGCGCCGGTGATCGTGGTCGGCATGCTGGCCATCGGCGACGGCATCGTGCTGGAGGCGACACTGGGCTTCTTCGGCCTTGGCGCACAGCCGCCGACACCAAGCTGGGGCGCGATGATGTCTTCGGGCACGGCGCAGCTGTTCCTCAGCCCGTGGGTCATCATCTTCCCCGGTGTGGCCGTCGCCGTCACCGTCATCGCGGTGAACCTGTTCGGCGACGAACTGATCCGCGCGCTCGATATCCGTGACCGATTGCGGGGGGCGTGAGCATGCTCAGCGTCCGCGATCTGGGGGTCGCCTTCGGCGCGGTGGAGCCGCTCTCGGGCGTCAGCTTCTCGGTCGACAAGGGCGAGACGATCGGCATCGTCGGCGAAAGCGGATCGGGCAAGTCGCTGACCGCGATGAGCGTGATGGGCCTGTTGCCCTTGATCGGCGGGCGCATCACCGGCGGCACGATCGTGTTCGACGGGCAGGATCTGACCAAACTGCCGGAACGCGCCTATCGCAAGCTCAGGGGCGGCAAGATCGGGCTGATCACGCAGAACCCGATGACCTCGCTTGACCCGCTGAAAAAGATCGGCCCGCAGGTCGATGACGTGGCCCGGCTGCATCTGGGTATGAACGCCAATGAGGCCCGCGCCCGGACCGAGGAGATCCTCGGCACCCTGCGCATCCCCGAACCCGCGCTGATCTGCGACCGCTATCCGCACCAGATGTCGGGCGGCATGAAACAGCGGATCGTCATCGCCATGGCGCTGGCCGCCGATCCGGACGTTCTGATCGCCGATGAGCCGACCACGGCGCTGGATGTGACCGTGCAGGCGCAGATCATCCGCCTGCTCGACGATCTGGTAAAGCAGCGCGATCTGGCTCTGGTCCTGATCACCCATGACATGAGCGTCGTGGCGCAGACCTGTGACAAGGTCGTGGTCATGTATGCCGGGCGTGCGGTGGAATACGGGCCGGTGGAGGCGATTTTCGACCGCCCGCGCCACCCCTACACCCAGGCGCTGATCGCCTGCATTCCGCGCGGGCTGGACGACACCGCCCGGCTGACCGGGATCGAAGGCACGGTTCCGACCGTCATCAACTATCCCAAGGGCTGCCCGTTCCACCCGCGTTGCCCGCGCGCCGAAGCGATCTGCGCGACCGATCCGCCGACGTTTTCCGTCGAAGGCGACAGCGCCGCCGCCTGCCATTTCGCGGAGGTCGCCCATGCCCAACCTGCTTGAGGTTCGCGACCTGTCGAAACGCTTCAGCTCCGGTGGCGGGCCGTTCCGCAAGGCGCGTTCGATGCATGCGGTCAACGGTGTGTCCTTCGATCTGCCCGAGGGCCGGGTGATCGGCGTCGTCGGCGAAAGCGGCTGCGGAAAATCCACGCTTGCCCGACTGATCCTGCGGCTGATCGAACCGTCCAGCGGCGCGGTCGCCTTCGACGGCGACGATTTGCTGGCGAAGACACCTGCGCAGATGCGCAAGCTGCGCGCCCGGATGCAGATGGTGTTTCAGGATCCCTATTCCGCCATCGACCCGCGCTATACCCTGACCCGCGCCGTGGCCGAACCCTTCGAGGTGCAGGGCGTCAAACCCGCCAGACCGATGGCCGAGGAGGTGGCCGAGCTTCTGGAGATGGTGGGCCTCAACCCCGGTCTCGCCAGCAGCTATCCGCATCAGATCTCAGGCGGGCAGAAACAGCGGGTGGGCATCGCGCGGGCGCTGGCGCTCAGACCCTCCCTGCTGGTGCTGGACGAGCCGACGGCGTCGCTCGACGTCTCGGTGCAGGCGCAGATCATCGGGTTGCTGGAGGATCTGCGGACCGAGCTGGGCCTGACCTATCTGTTCATCTCCCATGATCTGAGTTTGGTGAAGTATTTCTGCGACGAGATCCTGGTGATGTATCTGGGCCGGGTGGTGGAGGCCCTGCCGGATACCGCCGCCCCCGCGCGACATCCTTATACAAGAACCCTGATGGAGAGCACTTTCGAACCCGACCCGAAAAAGCGCCGCCTGATCGCGCCCTTGGAGGGTGAGGTTCCAAGCCCGTTCGACCTGCCTCCCGGCTGCGCCTTCGCCGACCGCTGCCCGCAGGCAAGCGCGCTTTGCCGGACGGAAACCCCTGCCCTGTCATCGGAGACGGGCCATGCCGTCGCCTGCCACCACCCGCTTTGAACACGAAGGAAAAGACCCTTGGGGTTTACCATACTCTCCGCAGAAATCTCCCATGAAACCAACACGTTCAATATCCGGCCAACCGACCTTCAGGCGTTCCGCGACCGCTACCTTCTGGACGGACCCTCCGCCGTGGGGGCCAAGGGGCATACGAATACCGAACTCGCCGGATTGCTCGATGTGGGCCGCGCCCATGACTGGGATGTCACCCATGTGATCAGCGCCGCGGCGGGACCGGGCGGGCGGGTGACGCGAGCGGCGTTCAAGACGCTGCTTGCCCCCTTGCTCGAGGCCGCCGCCCAAGGCGGATGGGACGGTGTGTTCCTGATCCTGCATGGCGCGATGGTGATCGAGGCCCACGATGACGGAGAAGGCGAGATCCTGCGCCGCCTGCGCGCCGTGATCGGGCCGGACCTGCCCGTGGCCGTCACGCTCGACCCGCATGCCAACGTCACGTCCGCGATGTGCGATCTGGCCCAGATCCTCGTGTCGTTCACCACCTACCCGCATGTGGATATCCGCGCCACCGGCCGACGCACCGCCGAGTTGCTGCACCGCACCATGGCGGGCGACATCCGTCCGCGCACCATACGCGCCCATCGTCCAATGCTGGAAGAGGCGAATGGCGGGCGCACGGATGTCGGGCCGATGATCGACCGGCAGGCCATGGCCCGCGCCTTCGAGGCGCGCAGGGACGTCTTTGCCATCAGCATCAATGGCGGCTTCCCCTGCGCCGATATCGCCGAGGTCGGCCCGACCGTTCTGGTCACCGGCGAGAGCCACGCCGGGCCTTTGACCGGAATGGCGGACGAACTGGCCGACGATATCTGGGCCCGGCGCCACGACACCCTCAACAACTATTTGTCCACCTCTGAAGCCGCCGACATCGCAAGAGGCTGGCGGCCCGGCGGCGGCCCTCTGGTCATCGCCGATTACGCCGATAATCCCGGTTCGGGCGCCTATGGCGATGCTCCGGCACTTCTGAGGTCGCTGCTCGACGCAGATGTCGAAAATGCCTGTTTCGGGCCGCTGATCGACGCCGCAACGGCGCGGGGGCTGCAAGAGACGCCGCTCGGCTCGCAGGTGACTTGCACCATCGGAGGAAGAACCGCGCGGGAATTCGGCGGCGGCCCGCTCAAGGTGTCCGGAACACTGATGTGGCGCGGCGAGGGCCGCGTTGTGGGCGATGGCCCGATCCTCGGCGGACAAGAGCGCAGCTTTGGTGCAACCGCTGTGCTGCGCGTCTCGGGTATCGACATTCTGATCGTCTCGATCCCGCACCAGATGCTGGATCTCCAGCAATTCCGCGCTTTCGATATCGATCCGGCCACAAAATCCGTCGTTGCGTTGAAATCCATGCAGCATTTCCGGGCGGCCTTCGCCCCCATTGCCGGCCGGGTCATCATCTGCGACAGCGGCGCGCTTTGCACGACGAAATACGATCGCTTGCCCTATAGGAACGTGCCAAGGCCGATCTTTCCGTTGGACATGGGAACGACAGTCTAACCTCGGACAGTCGCGCATTGGGCGCGAAGTCTCCGCACCCATCGAGCCGCCCAGTCCATTTTGGAGGTCGATCCTCTCCTCCCCCGTATGTGGTTGCGGAGCTGACCCCGTTTCGGAGGCCGCGCCGATGCGATCCCCGGCCCCACAGGTCCTGGAATGACGCCAGACGGAAAGCCACGAGGCACTGCTCTGTCGTGACATAGGTGTAGGGCGCCCCGCGCCTCGGGGATCGCGGTCCAGTCCCAATCAGCCCGCGGGCCTACAGCCTTCCGATCAGCTCGCGGTTGATTTCCTTGCTGAAGATCACCCTCAGACCGTCCCGCGTGGCTGGCAGGTGATAGGCAATGGCGGCAAGCGCCCCGATGTGGTGTTCGCAAAGAGCGAGGTCCTGGTCTTCAATATCGGTCGCCGTTCGGATCGCGGGGAGGCTGTGTGCAAACTCGCTGAGCTGGTTCAGTTTTGCAGAGCTTATGACTTGGGGTCAGGACATATAGCCAGTAAATGACGAACGCAGCCAGGGCGATGGCTGAGAGGAAGACGTTTTGGCATCTGTCGTATCGGGTCGCTGCCCGATGTGCTTTGAGGTAGGCCGCGTCGATCATCACAGTCTTCTCTGCGCGGTAGTCGGCGGCCAGACCGGACTATCGCCAGTCGGCTTGCGCGACGCAAGTGTGCTCAACGAACCCGGCCTGTCAATCGCACCCGATCATGCTTCGACGCAGATCCATCGGCTGACAAATGCAGCAGTTCACGCGCGCCTTGCCAAACCAAATCGTCTACGTTACGTTTTTCGTAACACTGTAACTAATAACGGAACGATTCGATGGCCAACGGCAATCAATCTCTCTCTCGTGGACTGGCGATCCTGTCTCAAGTCGAGCTTTCCAAAGAACCGCTGGGCGTTCGTGAGATCGGACGTCGCCTGGATATCAGCCCGACGATTGTCCAGCGCCTGATCCACACGCTCGTGGACGAGGGTTTCCTGATCCAGGAGCCCACCAGTCAACGCTATGCGTTGGGATACCGGGCACTTTCGCTCGGGTCCTCGGTACGCGATGAGAACAACCTCGTCGCGACAGCGAATGCGGTTTTGAACGATCTCGCCGATACGGCGACGGTCAATTGCTACCTTGCTGTCATTGCCGCAGAGCAACTCGTCTACGTGCTGACCATTCAAAGCCCGGGCCCAATCGCAATCAAAGTTCAGGCCGGACGCGTGGCATCGTTCCATTCCACTGCGATGGGGAAAGCCCTTCTTGCCAGTCTTCCCGCAGACCGTTCGAAGAAGCTCTTGTCGAGGGAGCCGCTCACAAAGAAGACTGATCGGACCTGCGTTGATCCCGACGATCTCATTTCCGAGATTGTCGAGGCCCGGCAGACAGGATTTGCGCTTTCGCGCGGCGAAAACCTGGTGGGTGTGGATTCTGTCGCGGCCGTCGTGCGCGACTCTGCCGGGCAACCCGTTGCAGCCATCAGTGCAGCCTTTGCCCCCTCCCTTCAGCCCGATGTGAACCTGGCACATCTCATTCGGCAAGTGTCAGACGCTGCCCGCGACATCTCTCGTGAACTCGGCTGCCCGGAAGAAACGCTTAGTACATTCCATCCCGTCTATGAGGTCAGCTCCGATGTTGCTTAACGAAACGCGCCTCAACAGCGTCATGGCAGCACACGGTCTCGACGCGCTTATTGCCACGTCTCCCGAGAATGTCACGTATACGAGCGGCTATTGGGCGCTCTCGCAATGGATCCGCCGCGGCCCGCAAAGCTACGTCTACCTCCCTGCGCCGGGAAAGGGCACCCGGCGGATCGTGGCCAGTGCCACCTTGCTCGATCTGCTGGCCGACCAGGACATAAATGTGGCCGACGTCACCACCTTTGGCAGCTTTTTCGTCGACACCGACCCGGATTCGGCACTCAACCGTTGCGACCAGCGGCAGACCGACCTCTACGCGCAGGATCGCTATGAATCCGCAAAAGAGGCTCTAGCAGCGCTTTTGAGGCAGGATCAGGCAGCCATTCGTCGAGTTGGAATCGACGAAACTGGGCTCGTCGGCTCGTTGGAGGTGTTTCAACTGCCTGGAGCAGAGAACATCGAATTCGTCCCGGCATTCGAAATCTTCCGCGAAATCCGAGCGACCAAGACCGAGCCTGAGATCGAGCGTCTGCGCAGAGTCGCCCACATCACAGAGGACGCTATCTCCGTCGCTTTGAGGGTTGCGAAACCCGGTGTGACCGAGCGCGAGATGGCCGAAGCCTTCAATATCGAGACGATCCGCGGCGGCGCCTTACCTGTGCTCTATTGTATCGGCTTCGGCTCACGGTCAGCCATGCCGAACGTCCAGCCTTCGGACGCAACGCTGCGAGAGGGCGATATCATCCGGTTCGATGCGGGCGGGCGCTACCAGCACTACCGCGCGGATATCGCGCGCATTGCCGTACTTGGCGAACCTTCAGACAAGGTACGGAAGTACCACCGAGCCCTTCATCTTGGCGTTGCGAAAGGGCTGGAGATGATCCGGCCCGGCCTGAAGGCATCGGACCTTTATGAAACGGTCATGGCGACGGTGCGGGCCGAGGGCATCCCCCACTACAAACGCACCCATGTCGGCCATGGCATCGGAATCGATGGCTATGACCTTCCAATACTCTCAGCATCTAGTGGCGACGTGCTTGAGGAGGGCATGGTCCTATGTCTGGAGACCCCATACTACGAGCTGGGATTTGGCGGTCTCCAGGTCGAAGACATGATCGTCGTGCGAAACGGCGGCGCTGAAACGCTCATGAAAACGAGCGGTGAACTCATCTCAGTCTGACAGGAGAAAAACATGCTTTTGAAGCAAATCAAAGTGGTGGCTTCGGCAACTGGACTTGCGTTGGCCACGCTCTCAGCGACCCCTGAACCAGCGGTCGCGCAGGAGGCGCCGGATCAAATCACCATCTTCACCTCGGTATCCGGCTCAAGCTGGTATGGGATCGGCGCCGGCATGGCGGAAATCTTTGCCGAAGCTGGCGTGCCGTCGAACCCCGAACTCGGTGCCGGCCTGTCGAATGTGGCGAATGTCGCCAGCGGCCAAGGCGAGCTTGGGTTCACCATGTCGCCGGCAATCACGGTTGCCTTGCGGGGCGACGAACCGTTCGGAACGCCCGTCGAGAATGTCGCGGTGATCGCCGGGCTCTCACTGAGTCTCATGCATATCATCGTCGACGCCGAAGAGGGTTTTGGCGCCGTCTCAGATCTTGCCGGGCATCCGTTCATCACACAACGTCCCGGCTCCATCACGGCCGTCGTCTTCGAAGAACTGTTGTCGGTCAACGGGATGTCGCCCGAGGATCTGGACATCTCGACTGGCAGCCTGACCGAACAGCGCGATGGCCTGAGAGACCGTCGGTCTGATGGCATGGTTTCCATCGCTTCCTATCCGTCAAGTTGGGGCGCGGAACTGGCCACGACCGTCCCGGTGTCGTTCCTGCCCATCTCAGACCAAGAGTATGAGGCGCTGAGTGCCCAGATGCCCACAGTTGGCCGGAGCGTCATCGTGGCTGGCACCTACAAGGGGCAGGACGAAGACGTGCCGACTGTCACCGCCAAGATGATTGTTGTCGGGGCGGCTGACATGCCCGAGGAAGAGGCCTATTGGATCGCCCGCACTCTCGCCGAGAACATCGAGAGCGTCCGAGCCCTCCACGCCTCCTATGCCACCCTTACGGTCGAGGACATGGCGAATGTCCCTGGCGGCGGTCTGCACCCTGGGGCGGCACGCTACTATCGGGAAGTTGGCGCTCTGACAGAGTGACGCTCCGGTCTGGTCTGGGGGTCTTCTCCCGCCCCTGGACCAGAATTTGCCTACCCGAAAGGACTTCAATTGCCTTATTCTCTTAACCGCGGACTGGTCGCGCTTTCCGTGATCTTCGCGCTCGCGCTTTCAACATATCACGTCGTGGTCGCATATGTCGGCCCGCCAACAACCGAGGTCCATCGGGCGATTCATCTCATGCTGGGCCTGGCGGTTTTGTTTTGCCTGGGAGCGATACCTAAAGAGGAAGGGCGCAGCATGCGATCAACGCTCCTCGACGTTGCCCTTTTGGCCGGCATACTTGGGCCGTCCCTCTACCTCATCTTCAATATCGAGGCGATCAACGCCCGCATGATTTATGTGACGCCAGTCACCTCTTTGCAGCTTGTTCTCGGCACGATCCTTACGCTCTCCGTGTTGGAGGCCACGCGGCGACTTCTCGGCTGGCCGATGGTCATCCTGGCCGTGATCTTTCTCATCTACACGCAGATTGGCCCGTATCTGCCCTACCCTTTTTGGCATCGCGGATATGCGCCGGAACGCGTGATCGAGCAGATATTCCTCAGCCTGGACGGGCTCTGGGGCATTCCGATCGGGGCATCGGCGAATTACATCTTTCTCTTCGTGCTGTTCGGCGCCCTTTTGGTCGCTTCCGGAGCGGGAGGTTTCTTCAGCCGATTTGCAAACGTATTTGCAGGCCGCTACGTGGGCGGACCGGCGAAGACGGCCGTCATATCCAGTGCATTCATGAGCATGTTGTCGGGCAGTTCCACCGCCAATGTCGTGACGACGGGTTCTTTCACAATTCCCGCGATGAAATCCTATGGGTACAGGAAGGAATTTGCCGGCGGAGTGGAAGCATTGGCGTCAACCGGTGGACTGATTACGCCACCCGTCATGGGGGCGGCCGCCTTCATCATGGCCGACTTCCTTGGTGTCTCCTACGCCGAGATCATGGCGGCTGCGGCCATTCCAGCCGTTCTGTATTTCACGGCAATCTTCATGTCGGTCGATTTGGAAGCACGGCGAAACAGGCTGGCGCCGGTCGCCCGCGGTGACGACATTACGATTGGAGCGCTGTTGGTCGACGGGCTATTCATGCTGGTACCGCTGGCGGTGATGATCTACTTTCTGATTGCAGGCTATACGCCGACGCTTGCAGGTCTCTACGGCATTGTCAGTTTTGTCGTCGCGCTCTGTATTCGCAAGTTCCGCACACCGAATGAGATTGCCCCCGCGATCTGGTCCGCCATGATCGAAGCGCCTCGGATGGTGGCCCCGGTTATTGCGGCCTGTGCCATAGGCGGCGTTATCGCGGGCGTGATCTCGTTGACCGGTCTGGGAGTACGGTTCACCAGCATTATCTCCCTCATGGCAGGAGACAGCCGGGTGTTGTTCCTGATTCTCACGATGATCGCATCGATCATCCTTGGGATGGGGATGCCCACCTCCGCCGTTTACATCGTGCTGGCCTCGATCCTTGCGCCCGGCCTGATCGAGTTGGGCTTTGAGCCGCTGGCGGCACACATGTTCATTTTCTTCGGCGCGGTCATGTCGAATATCACGCCACCTCTGGCGATCGCGTCCTTTGCGGCGGCTGCGGTCGCCAATGCCGATCCCTGGAAAACCAGCCTGTCGGCCTTGAAAGTCGCCTCTGGCGTGTTTCTTCTCCCCTTCATCTTTTGCTATTCCCCGGCCCTTCTCGGGCTTGGATCGGGTTTGGAAATCGTGGAGGCGAGCGTCTCAGCACTGCTCGGTATGCTCTGCCTCAGCATCGCTGCCATCGGCTGGTTCTGCACAACTATCCATACAGTCGTTCGACTGATTCTCGCGGCAGCCGCCGTCGCATTGATCCTTCCGGGGATGCAGAGCAACCTGGCGGGGCTAACCGTAGCGGTTTTGGTTCTCGCACCTCTGTTTATCCGTCACAGGCGCTCAGACACTGCCCGCAAGCCGAGGCACGGCGATGGTTGATTCAGCGCTTTTCCCAAAAGGGTTTCGTAGCCTTTCGGTACCTACGTTTCGCGCAACGACAGTACCGTTTTCGGATTACGCCTCGTATCGCGATCGGGGGAACCTGCCGCGGTCCGGCTATTCCTACGGGCTCGCAGGCACGCCCACGACCCGGGTGCTTCAAGGCAAGATTACCGAGCTTCACGGTGCATTGGATACCTTTCTTGTGCCATCTGGCCTCTCGGCAATAACAACCACGTTTCTGGCGCTCTGTCGGTCCGGAGATGTGGTTGTTATACCGGACAATGTTTATCCCCCTGTCCGTCGCTTTGCGCGCGACACGCTTGCTCGTCTCGGCATCGAAACAGTCTACTACGACCCTCGCGAACCGGAAACGCAGTTGCGAGGCTTGGATCAGGCCCGACTTGTCTGGTGCGAGTCTCCCGGCTCGACAACTCACGAGGTCGTCGATTTTGTCGAATTGCGCAATCTCGCGGATCGGCTTGGAGCATGGTTGGGCGCGGACAATTCCTGGGCATCTCCCTATCTGTGCCGACCTTTGAGCCACGGCTTCGATATCGTGGTGGAGGCAGTCTCAAAGCATCTGTCTGGGCACTCCGATCTGCTCATGGGATCGATTTCTGTAGGCTCCGAAGACCTTGCGCGAAGCATCCACGAAAGCGTTCGATCATTGGGACTTGGGGTCTCCCCGGACGATTGCTTTTTGGCCCTTCGTGGGCTTGAGACTGCGAAACTCCGCATCCGAGAAAGCGGAGCAAGTGCAACAAAGCTTGCATGTTTTCTTTCCACCCATCCCAATGTCGCAGAACTCCTGTACCCAGCTCACGCATCGTCGCCTGAAAATGAACGGTTCACGACACAGTTCGACGGCCCGGGTAGCGTCTTGACGTGCGTTTTGGCAGGTCCAGGTGGACGAGATTTCGAGGCCATGGTGCTAAGACTGCAACACTTCACTTTGGGCGCATCGTGGGGCGGAACCCATAGCGTGATTTCACCTGCTGTGCTCGACACCGAGCGAACGGTCGATCGGCGCTATTGCGGGAGCGATCTCGTGCGTTTGGGTGTCGGTGTCGAGGACACTGACGCTCTGATTGAAGACATCGAGCGCTTCTTGAAGATCGAATAATGGAGATCTTCCGCGACGCGCCATCTGGGAGCGATGTTGTCCCCGATGACAGCCATAGGTGAAATCTCAGGCGCCTCGCTTTACCTGGACTAGCCGCCTGAAAGTGGTCCGCCAACTGGGATAGATTATCCCTTGAGTTGGAGGATCGGCGATGGCTGGAAAACGTGAGAAGCCCGAAGAGATTGTATCGAAGCTTCGGCAGGTTGAGGTTCTGCAAGGACAAGGCGCGGCGATCGCTGAGGCGGTGCGTCAGATCGGCGTGACGCAGCAGACGCTTGACGTTGCCCCCTGAATTCAGGCCATTGAAGTGTTAGTGATCCGTCCAAGCAAAGGATGGACTATGAAACGCAGATTTTCGGATGAACAGATCATCGGCATGATCAAAGAGTACGAGGCGGGCGGCAGGGCGCAGGAGGCGTGCCGGAAGTACGGGATCAGCGATGCGACTTTTTACATCTATGGATGTCTCTCCCGTTGCAAGGTTTCTTCGGCCCTGATCTGACGGCATTTGCCTGGTTGCAAACATCTATACGGCGTCACCGATAGGATGGCGCGCCCAAATGGGAATTCCGCGTGGTGAGCCTCAACAAATGGTCGGCCTCAGAAAGCCATTATAAATGCCAGGTGCCTCACACACCGGAGTTTGCCGGTCGGTTCATTTGCTTGGTCGTCTTGCAATCCTCTTCTTTGCTCAAGCGTGAGCGCGGAACTCTTCGTTTCTGCGCAGCATGGTCCAGATGATGCGCGCGTTCTTGTTGGCGACCGCGACAATGGCCCGGTTCATGCCGCGCCGTTCGCGGATTGAGTTGACCCATCTGCTGAAGGCGTCGGTTCGGCCTTGCGACACGCGGACAACAGAGCGGGCGCCATGGATCAGCAACGTTCGCAGATGTTTGTCCCAGCGTTTGCTGATGCCCATCAGAAGGCGTTTGTCACCACTTGAATGCTGGCGTGGGACAAGTCCCATCCAGGCCGCCATGTGCCGCCCGTTCTTGAACTCTTTACCGTCACCGACAGCGGCGACAACAGCAGTTGCCGTTTTGGAGCCGACGCCGCAAATCCGGGCGATCCTCTGACAGTCGGGATTTGCGCGGAAAACCTGATCAATACGCCGGTCGAAGGCTTTGATCCGCTCATCGAGCTGCAACATGAACTCGAACAGATCGGCGATAATCTCACGGGTCATGTCAGTCAGGCCGTTTGATTGATCCTCCAGTATCTCTGGAATGCGCTGTCGCGCCCGACCTAAAGTCAGAGGGATGGTGACGCCCCTGTCGAGCAAGAGGCCGCGCATTTGGCAGGCCAAGGCCGTGCGGTGGTTCATCAGACGACGTCAGGCGCGATGCAGTGCCTGGATGTCTTGCTGCTCTTCGTTCTTGGGCGGGACGAACTTCATGTTTGGCTGCATCAGAGCGGTACAAATGGCCTCTGCATCGTTGCGGTCCTTCTTCTGATGCTTGAGGAATGGTTTAACATACTGCGGTGCGATCACTTTGACCTTGTGACCCAGAGCCTC
>NZ_JAAWWD010000013.1 GCF_021404545.1 Aestuariivita sp. | reverse complement strand
CTTTCCAACCGGGGCAGATGTGGAGGGCCCTTGGGGGCCGAAATCCCGTGCTCCGCCAAATGCCCTCGTAATGCATTGATTGTCTGGGTCCGTTGTCCCGTCAAAAGATTGCGCGTCTTCAGCACCATTGCCTGGCCTTGCTGCTCGGCGGTCTTGGTCGGCACGAACCGCATGGTCGGCCGGGAGGCAGCCTCGGCAATGGCTTCGGCATCATTCGCATCATTCTTTTGGCGTTTCACATAGGGCTTGACCTATTGCGGTGCGATCAACCTGACATCGTGGCCGAGCCTTGAAATCTCTCGGCTCCAGTGATGCGCACCCGCGCAAGCTTCCAAAGCGACCGTGCAGGGCTCAATCTGACCGAACAACTCCAGAACCCGCCCCCGAGGCAGTGCCTTGCCGAATATCTTCGATCCGTCCCCAGACGCGCCATGCGCGTGGAACGAATTTTTGGCGATATCCAGACCTACAATGCTAACATTTTCCATGGACGCTTCCTCCTCGTAGCAAGTTTCAACACCGCGACCTTGGCACAGCGATGCCGTGAGGGGGCGTCCACCCCATCAGGAGGGAATAAAGACAACGCGTTCGGGCTGGGCTGACATGGCCGGAAGGCGATGCCTGAACCCGCTTTCGCGCTGCCGCCTTACCTTGGCTCGGCGGCGTTCGGCGGCAACCAGCGACTTTTTTTGCGTATAGTCGAGCTTGCGAAGGAATTTGCCGATCGCGTTCGGGTGCGCGCAAACGCCTGTCGCATCATGCAAGGCAGACGCCAGTTCCTGCATCGTGATGTCGCCGTCATGTGCGATGCTCTCGGCAAAGAAGCCGCGATGCGGATCAAGCCTACCTTTGCCTCTGGGGCGGCCCTGAGGTGCCGCTCGCGCTTGGCCCGTCCGACGGATCGACATCGACCACCGCGCGCCGGTCGCGGGTGAAAGCTTCAACCGCAATGCCGCCGCACGCCCGCTTAACCCTTCTTCAATCAATCTCTGAAACCGCGCTTGCAGCGCATCCGGCAAAGGTGCTGACATAATCCATCCTCCCAAAAAGGATGAATCACAGATCAAGCTTCAAGCGAATCCCTAACGAGTCAGGCTTTGAGCGGGATGCTTTAGGAATAGAGAAGACCCCTACCGACCCGTGGCTGGGATCAGCCAAGCGTCCCAGAATCCATGCACATATCTGCGGCGGGCGTGCGGGGAATTCATGTTACCCCTGACAAGAAAAGACCCCGCTGTACGAGCGAGGCCCAGTTGGTTGCCAAGGGAAGCAACATGAAGAACGGGTTACCAGTCCGAGGGGCCTTTGTCGGCAAAAGCATGGACCAGGAAATCGATAAACGCACGCACTTTGGGCTGGGTGAACCGGCCAGGCGGATAAACCGCATAGATGCCTTGCATCTCAATAGGCAAATCGGGGATCGCATCCACAACTTGTCCCTGGGCCATAGCGTCAGCATAGAGAAAACTGGGTAGATAGGCGATGCCCAGACCGGAGATGGCCGCATTCAGCAAGGATTGCCCGTCATTGACGCTGAGCCAACCGGCGGTTCTGACCTGACGTTTTTCGCCTGAAGGTGCGGTGATTTTCCAGACATTGCCAGCCCCTTGGTTTGAATAGTGCAAGAGCTTGTGCTCATTCAGATCGTCGATCTTCTGCGGGCGACCGTACCGCTCGAAATAGGCCGGAGCCGCGATCATGCGTTTGGTGGTCTCGGTCAGCTTGCGGGCGCGCAGGGTGCTGTCCTCTAGTTCTCCGATCCGCACGGCCATATCGAACCCTTCGGAAATTAGCTCAACATAGCGGTTGTTCAGCACCATGTTGACGGTGATGTCGGGGAATTCCTCCAGAAAGGACGATAGGACCGGTGAGAGGTGGTTCACCCCAAAATCGGTGGCGACCGAGATGCGCAAGAGGCCCGAAGGCGCGCTTTGCATCGAGGTGACCAGCGCATCGGCCTCGCCCGCGTCATTGAGAACACGGCGCGCGCGGTCATAATAGGCCAGTCCGATCTCGGTGGGGGACACGCGGCGGGTGGTGCGATTGAGCAGACGGGCCCCAAGGCGCGCCTCCAAGCTTGACACGTGCTTGGACACCGCCGATTTGGAGATGCCCATCTTTTTGGCCGCATCGGTAAAGCCGCCCTGATCCACAACAGTGGCAAAGGCTTCCATTTCGGTCAGTCGGTCCATGCTCTGGCCTCGTTGGGTGTTTTCGTTGAGGGTCAGGTATGCGAGCCAATAAGGGCGAGAACGGGGCGCAGATTGGATAATATCGGGAATTTGCCGCCATCGTTCTGCCACCGGAAACACCGAAACGACCTGTTTCCAGATTGTCCGGCCCGGAAATCCTGCGAATTTGACCGGGGCCGCTATGGGGCTATCTGACCGATTGTATCTGGGAGGATCCGCAATGAAACATATGCTTTTTGGAGCCGCTATGGCGGTTATGGCCGCTGCAGCCGCGCAGGCCGATGAGATTGAGCTTTACTTCGTGAACCTTGAAGACGGCGCAACAGTGAGCGCCCCGGTGACGGTGGTGTTTGGGCTGAGGGGCAAGGGCGTCGCGCCAGCGGGTGTAGACCAGGACGGGACCGGTCACCATCATATCTTGCTCAACCGGCCTCCTTTCGGTGAGTGGCCGAACGATACGGAGATATCGCAGATCGGTATCCCAGCGGATGATCACCATATCCATTTTGGCGGCGGTCAGACCGAGACAGTACTGGATCTTCCGGCCGGGTCGCACTCGCTTCAATTGCTGTTAGGCGATCATTTCCATGTTCCGCATGACCCGGTCGTTGCGAGTGAGCGCATTACGATCACAGTGACCGAGTGATGCAAAACGGTTCCAGAATGTGACGCACATTCTGGGGAGAAACTGACGCAGTTTCTAGGCGCCCCGGTTCACCCGGGAGCCCAGATTTTGGGGCAAAATCTGCGCATTTTCTGCGTCAGAAAATGCCTGCTCAGAGGGTGGCGGCCAATCGTGTGCCCTGTTCAATTGCGCGCTTGGCATCAAGTTCGGCCGCAACATCGGCGCCGCCGATCACGTGCGGCACGATCCCCTTGGCTTCCAGCGCATCTGCCAGATCGCGCAGCGGGGTTTGACCGGCACACATCACGATCGTATCCGCCTCGATCAGGGTCGGGTTTTCGCGACCCTCGCCAGAGCTCACATGCAGACCGGCTTCGTCGATCCGTTCATAATTCACACCCCCAACGAAGGTGACGTCCTTCATCTTGAGCGAGGCCCGGTGGATCCAGCCGGTGGTCTTGCCCAGACGTTTGCCATGTTTCTCGGCTTTGCGCTGCAACAGCGTCACGGCACGCGTTGGCGCTTCGGGTTTGGGGCCTTCAGGCACCAGACCTCCGCGATGATCGGCAGGATCCGCGACACCCCATTCGGTCATCCAATCGGGCAGGTTCTCGGTCGGGCTTTCACCGTCATGCACCAAATATTCCGAGACATCAAAACCGATACCACCCGCGCCGATGACGGCCACTCGCTCACCCACCTCTGCCTGATCGCGCAGCACGTCGATATAGGTCAGAACATGCGTGCTGTCCTGCCCGGGAATGCCGGGATCGCGCGGGCTGACGCCTGTGGCAATGATCACCTCGTCAAAACTCTCAAGATCATCCGGTCCAACCTCGGTATTCAGCCGCACATCGATCTCAAGCGTGTCCATCATCGTGCGGTACCAATCGACAAAGCCCCAGAATTCCTCCTTGCCGGGGATCTGCTTGGCCATGTTGAGCTGCCCGCCGATCTCAGCGGCTTTGTCGAATACCGTTACTTTGTGTCCACGCTCTGCGCAGGTCATCGCGGTCGAAAGGCCCGCGGGTCCCGCGCCGACGATGGCCACGGTCTTCTGGGTCGCGGCCGGTTCGATCACCAGCTCGGTCTCATGGCAGGCGCGTGGATTGACCAGGCAGGATGTGAGCTTGCCCGAAAACGTGTGGTCCAGGCAAGCTTGGTTGCAGGCGATACACGGGGCGATCTGCGCGCCAGCCCCTTCCATCGCCTTGCGCACGAAATGCGCGTCCGCCAGCATCGGGCGCGCCATCGACACCATGTCGGCACAGCCCTCGGCCAGCACGTTCTCGGCGACCTCGGGCGTGTTGATCCGATTGGACGTGATCAGCGGGATCGACACCTGTCCCATCAGTTTCTGCGTCACCCAGGCAAAGGCCCGGCGCGGCACCGATGTGGCAATGGTCGGCACACGGGCCTCGTGCCAGCCGATGCCGGTGTTGATAATGGTGGCGCCTGCCTTTTCGATTTCCTTCGCCAACTGCACAACCTCGTCGAAGGTTGAACCGTTCGGTATCAGATCGATCATCGACAACCGATAGATGATGATGAAATCGGTCCCCACTGCCTGGCGCACCCGGCGCACCACCTCGATGGGCAGGCGAATACGGTTTTCATACGAGCCGCCCCAGCGGTCGGTGCGCGTGTTGGTGTGGGTGACGATGAACTGGTTGAGGAAATACCCTTCCGAGCCCATGATCTCGACCCCGTCATACCCGGCCTCTTGGGCCAGCCGCGCGGCATTCACGATATCGCCGATCTGCTTTTCGATGCCGTCCTCATCCAGTTCGGTCGGCACAAAGGGCGAGATCGGGGATTTGATCGGGGAGGGCGCCACGCATTTGGGACCATACGCATAGCGGCCCGCATGCAGGATCTGCATCGCGATCTTGCCGCCCGCATCATGAACGCGCCCCGTCACGATCGCGTGGTTCTTGACATCCTCCGCCGTGGTCATCATCGCGGCCCCCGGCAAGACCGACCCTTCCAGGTTCGGCCCGATCCCGCCGGTGACCATCAGCGCCACCTCGCCCCGTGCCCGTTCGGCGTAAAATTCCGCCACACGGTTCCAGTCGCGTGTCTCTTCCAGCCCGGTATGCATCGACCCCATCAGCACGCGGTTTTTCAGCGTGGTAAAGCCCAGATCCAGCGGTGCCAGCAGATGCGGATAGTCGGTCATGAAAAGCCTCCCCTTATATATGCCGTCCAGATTGCGCCTGTTGGGGGACTTGTCACGTGCAACGCCGCGTCAAGCGGGCTTTGCCCCGGGCGCCGGATCCCGCTAGGCTCGGCCAGGGGCGGAGGCCGGGATGGATCGACGGACAGCGATGAAGGGGATGGCAGCCATGGGCATGAGTATGAAAGCCGGAGCGTTGGCTGCACAGGATGGATTTTACGTACCAGGCGAGGATGCGCCCCATGAACGCACCTTCATGCAATGGCCGGTCAGCCGGGCGGTGCACCGTGATCGGGCTTTCTTGCAGGAATTGCAGGCGGCGGTCGCCAGGGTGGCCAACGCGATCGCGGCTTTTGAGCCGGTGACGATCCTTGCCGATGCCACCCACCACGGCGATATCCGCAAGGCGGTCTCCGGCTCGGTGGAGCTTTGGGATATCCCAACCGAGGATCTGTGGTGCCGCGATTCGGGGCCTATCTTTGTGCTCGATGGCGCGGGCGGGCGCGCGGTGCGCCACATTCGCTTTAACGGCTGGGGCAACCGGCAGGTGCATCTCCACGATGGTCTGATCGCCGAACGCGTGGCCGCGCATCTGGGCCTGCCGTTGCTGCCTACGCCCCTTAAGGGCGAAGGCGGCGGGATCGAATGGGACGGGCACGGCATGCTGATCGCGCATGAAAGCAGTTGGGTCAACGACAACCGCAACCCCGTTATGGACCGCGACGCGGTGGAGGCCGCGCTGCTTGATGCCTATGGCGCGCAGCGGATGATCTGGGCGCCGGGGCTGCGCGATGAGGATATCACCGACTATCATATCGACGCCTTGGTGCGGTTCATCGAACCGGGTCGTGTCCTGATCAATCTGGCCAAGACCGCCGACCCCTGGAACCCGTTCGATGCTGCTGCGCTGGAAACCTATGCCCGGCTGCAAGAGACGGATCTGAAGATCGAGGTGGTCCACCTGCCCGAACGCCCGCGCGTCCGCTCGGTGGATTTCGTTTCGGCCTATGCCAATTACTATCTCTGCAACGGGGCGGTGATCGCCGCAGAATTCGGCGATGCCAAAGCCGATGCGGCAGCGGCCGAGGCGCTGGCGCGTTTCTATCCCGGGCGCGAGGTTGTGACGCTGGAGATTGATGCGTTGGGTCTGAATGGGGGCGGCATTCATTGCGCGACGCAGCAGATGCCTGCGATCTGACACGTCTGGACCTCTGCCGAACGATCAGGGAGAAAGGGTCACCCGAACGAAAGGCCCTGAGATGACCCCCGAGGAAATCGCCAAGCTGCCCTACCGCCCTTGCGTGGGTGTGATGCTGATGAATGCGGCGGGCCAGGTGTTTGTTGGTCAGCGCCGCGACAGATATACCGAGGCGTGGCAGATGCCGCAGGGGGGGGTCGACAAAGGCGAAGACGCCCGGGGCGCCGCTCTGCGTGAACTTTGGGAAGAAACCGGTGTGAGTGCTGATCTGGTGGAAATGGTGGCCGAGACGGATGAATGGCTGCCCTATGATCTGCCGCATGATCTGGTGCCCCAGATCTGGAAGGGACGGTATCGCGGGCAGGAACAGAAGTGGTTTCTGCTGCGGTTCCTGGGCGAAGACGCGCAGGTGAATATAGAAACAGAACACCCGGAGTTTTCCGCATGGCGCTGGCAGCCCCCCGATCAACTGGTCGACAAGATCGTCCCCTTCAAGCGCGCGGTCTACAGTCGCGTCCTGGAAGAGTTCGCGCCGCATATCGGGCCTGCCTAAGCGGACTTTTGGCGCTGCTGGCCGGGCCAGCGTTGGCGTTAACTTGCGTGCCTTGGACGCACATGCATGCCTGGGGCGCGGCGGCGGGATCGGACAAGCTCTATCTCATCGTCCGGGGAGAGCTTGTTTTCAATGAGCATGCGTTGCCACGTGCTGATTTGCACAACCACGACGATACGCCTCCGATGACCCGGATCGAGGGGTTTCTTGGGGGGGAGCAGCTGGGCCGGAACGGGTTCCTCCGCCCATATCAGGGGGAGGTCACGCTTGAGGTCTCGTGCTACGGCCCGTGGTGTGCCGGGATCGTTTCGGGCGCATCCTACGTTGTCTTTGTGGAATTGCGCGAGGGAGAGAAGGTGGTGGCCACCAACCCCTGCGGCGGCTTCGTCTTTCCGGCGACGGATGAGATCGAGCAGGACCTTGCGCGCTGCATGCGACAGGGGCGCTGTGAGGTGCCGCAGGAGTAACGCGTCCTTGGCCGAGCGTTGTTGTAGGGCGGGACTTGTCCCGCCGGCCGGTCGGGGCGGGACAAGTCCCGCCCTACGGGTCAAAGATCGGAATATGGGGACCGGCCTCGGTCGGCAGCACCCCTGCCAGCCGCGGATCGGGTGCTATCTCGATCTGCTGGCGGATCGGTGTGAACCCTGACCGGCGATAGAACGACAAGGCGCCGGGATGATCCAGCGTGCAGGTATGCACGTGAAACCGCCGGATAGGACGGTCCCAGGCCAACCGGATCGCCTCGTTCATCAACGCGCGCCCCGCGCCTTTCCCCAGCAGCCGCGAGCTGACCCCGAAAAAGGCCAGCTCGCACGCGCCTTGCTGGCGAAAATCGAGCTCCAGGAGGGCTTCGGGTCTGCCCTCGACCAGCATGGTTGCCACACGCATGTCACTGTCGTCCAGGATCGCCGCAAGATCCGTGTCCGACATCTGCATCCGTGAGAACCATAGCCAGTTATGCGCCCCAACCCGGGCATAGATATCCCTGTAATCGGCCACACCGATCTCGGGGACGAGAACCACATTGGGCACATCCGCCGCCACGTCCCTGAGCGGAGGGCGCTGCGTCATCTCAAGATGGGTGACGACGGTCGCTACCATCCCTGGCGGAACGTCA
The DNA here is from genome assembly GCF_021404545.1 of Aestuariivita sp. Taxonomy (GTDB): domain Bacteria; phylum Pseudomonadota; class Alphaproteobacteria; order Rhodobacterales; family Rhodobacteraceae; genus Aestuariivita. The sequence goes on along the minus strand of NZ_JAAWWD010000013.1, from coordinate 47,804 downwards.
AACAGACCCGGAGCAAGCGGCGGCGTCACACCAACCCCTCGGCTTTGATCAGCGCCTGCATATCCGCCTCGGGCCGTGGGCCGATATGGCTGATCACTTCGCGTGCGCAGGCATTGCCGAGGCGCGCGCAGGTTTCCATGTCGCGGCCGGTAGACATACCATAAAGGAACCCTGCGGCAAACTGATCGCCCGCACCCGTGGCATCAACGGGCGTGATCTTGTCGACCGCGACATCTGTGCGGTTGGTGCCTTCCATCACGCTGACGCCGTCGCCGGAGCGGGTGCAGACCACCAGACCGCAGATGCCGGCGGTCAGCATCAGCGCATCGTCCAGATGATCGGTTTCAAACAGCGATTGTATCTCGGCCTCGTTGCCGATCACGAAATCCAGATCGTGCTGGATCAGAGACAGGAAATCGGCGCGGTGCCGGTCGACGCAGAACGGGTCCGAGATTGCGATGCCCGCCTTGCCACCCGCCGCCCGGGTCGCGCGGGCGGCTTCGCGGAACGCGGTCTTGCCTGCATCGTGATCAAAGAGATAGCCTTCGAGAAACATCAGCTTGGCATTGCCTGACACTGCCCGAGGGACATCGTCTGATGAGAGGCTGGTGGAAATCCCCAGATAGGTATTCATCGACCGCTCCCCGTCGGGGGAGACGAAGATCATCGAGCGGGAGGTGGGCACGACACCGTCTGCAACCGGATCGTTGACGAAATCAATGCCATGCTCGGTCATTGCACTGGCATAAAATCGGCCCAGCCCGTCATCGTTCACCCGCCCGATAAAGGCCGTGTCCAGACCCAGCGCGCCTGCACCTGCGATGGTGTTGGCCACTGACCCGCCCGGTGTCTGAACCCGGTTCTGCATGGCACCATAGAGCAGCTCGGCCCGGTCGCGCTCGATCAGTTGCATAATGCCCTTTTCGATCCCCATATTGTCGAGGAACGCATCGTCGGATTGCGAGATCACATCGACAACCGCGTTGCCGATGCCAACCAGATCATAGGTTTTGGTCATTCAGTCTTGTCCTCAAATTGACAGAGGTCGCGGATCAGGCAGGCTTGGCATTTGGGCTTGCGCGCGACACAGGTATAGCGGCCATGCAGGATCATCCAGTGATGGGCATGAAGCTGGAATTCCGCCGGAATGTTGTCTTCGATGGCGCGTTCGACCGCATCGACATCCTTGCCCGGTGCAATCCCGGATCGGTTGCCCAGACGAAAGATGTGGGTATCAACGGCCTGCGCCGGGAAATGCCACCACATGTTCAGAACCACATTGGCGGTCTTGCGTCCGACCCCCGGCAGCGATTGCAGTGCCGCGCGGGAGGAGGGCACCTTACCCCCGTACTCCTCAACCAGGATCCGGCTGAGCTTTATCACGTTCTTGGCCTTGTTGCGGTAAAGGCCAATGGTCTTGATATGCTCAATCAGCCGCGCCTCGCCCAGATCGAGCATTTTCTGCGGAGTATCCGCGATCTGAAAAAGCGCGCGCGTCGCCTTGTTCACACCGGCATCGGTCGCTTGCGCGCTCAGCGCCACAGCCACCACCAACGTATAGACATTGACATGCTCAAGCTCACCCTTGGGTTCGGGCTCAGCATTGCGAAAGCGGGTGAAGATCTGGTGAATCGTATGGTAATCGAGTTGCTTGGCCATCACCGTCTCTTTTGGCGCGATGTACCTGCCCGGGCAACCCCCTAACGTACGCCGCTTGGGGTTCGAGGTCACCGGTCAGCGGCTTACTCGACAAGACCGGGGAGATCGCAAAGAGTCGCAGGATTCGGGTCGCACCGACCCGGCAACGGTCCTATCTTTGGGATCAAGCCGGAGAATTGAGACATGAACATCCAAAACACCGACCAAGGGTATCACTACAACGTCATGCGCCGCGCAATCGAGCTGATTGACGTCGGCGGACCTCAGATGACGCTGGATGACCTGGCGCGCGAAATGAAGATGAGCCCCGCGCATTTTCAGCGCCTGTTCTCGGCTTGGGTCGGCGTGAGCCCGAAACGGTATCAGCAATACCTGACTTTGGGCCATGCCAAGGCGCTTCTGCGTGACCGGTTCACCACGCTGGAGGCCGCACATGAGGCCGGATTGTCGGGCGGCGGGCGCCTGCATGACCTCTTTGTCCGGTGGGAAGCGATGAGCCCGGGCGATTACGCGCGCGGTGGCGATGGTCTGACAATCTATTGGGGCTGGTTCGAAAGCCCCTTCGGTCCAACCCTGGTAATGGGCACCGATAAGGGGCTTTGCGGTCTTGGGTTTGCCGCCGAGATGGGCGAGGATCACGCGATGCAGGATCTGATCGGTCGCTGGCCAAAGGCGGTGTTTGTCGAGGATCCCATGCGCCTGCGGCCCTGGGTCCTGGCAGCCTTCGGGGTATCAAACCACCTTGAGGCCGCGCCGCTCTACCTGATCGGGGCGCCGTTTCAGATCAAGGTGTGGGAGGCGTTGCTGACGATCCCCTCGGGCCATGTGACCACCTATTCCGAGATTGCCCAGTCCATCGGACGGCCAAAGGCTGTGCGTGCCGTGGGCACCGCTGTGGGGCGCAACCCGGTCAGTTGGCTGATCCCCTGCCATCGGGCCTTGCGCAAATCGGGTGGCCTGGGCGGGTACCATTGGGGGATTCCGATGAAGCGCGCGATGTTGGCCTATGAGGCGGCGCAAGCCGACGCGGGGTAGGGTCGGTATCCCATCGGGTCGCGGTTGCGCGGCTGGCGTGGCCGCGCAGTGCGGACGGTCTCAATAGAGGGTGGGTTTCAAAGCGCCTGCATCCGATTGCATCTGTGGGGCTGACAGATTACCCAACGTGCAGCCTGCGCGTTTTTGGCCAAAGGTCTGACGGCGCGCGAACACCTGTCCAGAGCGGACTCAGCGGGTTCTCGCCGTAACCTTCCACTCTCCCCAACTCTGCCCAGCTTCTGCCACAATTCAACTTTAAGTAAAAATCTCAACACCCATGCGCTCAGTTTAGACGAGCTGTAACTGGACACGAGCAGAACGCAAAAACATGAAGATTCTCAGCATAGATGATGATCCGATCTTCCTTGAAGTCATCAAGGCGGAACTAAATGATCTCGGTTTTCATGACGTAGATCAGGTGCAGTCCGGTGTCGAGGCCCTCCAGAGGGTGCGCGAAGGGCTGGTCCACTATGATTGCTTCCTTCTGGACATTGATATGCCGGGTATGAGCGGCGTCGAGCTGTGCTCGTTTCTGCGTGAAGAGCCCGCGGTCGAAGGGTTGCCGATCATCATGGTCACCTCGCGCGCTGAGCTGGAGAATGTCGACAAGGCGTTTGCCGCCGGGGCTACGGATTACCTGAATAAACCGTTAAGCCGTCGTGAGCTGCGTGGCCGGTTGCAAATGGCCCAAAGCCTGATGCGCGAACGTAACGCCAAAAAGGACGCCGCGTCCTCGACTTCGGATGTACCGGCCCTCAAGGTGTCGGATGCGCTTTTCCTGGATGGGGTGGCGGCTGGCATAGACTACATCGCGATGCAGAACTATGTGCTCAAGCTTGGCTCGATGCAGATGTTCAACCGCGTCGCGATCGGCGTGCATGTGCCAAACATTCACGAAATCTTTGCGACAAAGGACGCCCAGGCCTTTCGGGACACACTTCTCGATGTGGCGGAAATTCTTGTTGAATCCGTCGGGCCGGGACCCAAGATGATCTCGTATGCCGGCTTTTGCTATTTCAACATTCTGGTCAACCGGTTCTCCGGTTTTGATCAATCCGCCGTTGTCGATGCGGTGTCGCTCAAATTGTCGACGCTCAGCGAGTGGTATGTCGCAGTGGGAGAAATCCCGCCACGGCTGAAACTGGGCACCCCGATCGGGCGGAGCCTTGTGTCGTTCCACACGGCGGAAGAAATCCTGTCCCTGGCGATTGATGCAGCGCGTCAGTCGGGGACCGCGATTGAGTATCGTGCCCCTGTATCCAGAGATGGCAGATCCAAGATCGGCGCCACAACACGAATTCAGTGAGAGCCAACATGCAGTGTCAGGTCACGCCACGGGCATCAGTAGAAAACGCACTTGTCGAGCTTCGCAACCGGTTTCGCGGGACTCTGGAAGAACGCATCATCACGATGGAACGGGCAACCATTGCACTGGATAGCGATCCAGAGTGCGCCGAGGCCGCCGAGATTGTCCGGCGCGAGTGTCACAAGCTCTCTGGGATTGCATCGTCTTTGGGATTTGACCAGATCGGCGCGCAGGCCACCGAAATCGATATGGCCTTTGCCGGGAACACCGCGATTTGGACGCAGGTGCGGCCAATGGTGAACGACTTATTGGATAAGCTGGAATGCGAACTTGATTAGAATATGTGACAGGCTGACCTAACTCCTTGAAATGCATGATAAAGGCATGAGGGATTGAGCGGATTAACAAGGTCAATGAAATGACGACAACGCGACAAACAGCCGATGAAGTGAGACGCCATCAGCGCCGCGCCTATTTCTTCGTGTGTGGCGTGATCGTTGTGATCGGTCTGGTCGCGGCTTTCGTATTGGAGCGGGTCACGGCCTCCTATTGGCTTGCCGATCAACGCAAATCCCATCAACTGACCGCCGATGGCATTCAATCGCGCGCCGAAGCGCGTCTGCAAGCCTATCAGTCGATGGCGCAAAACCTGGCGATCTTCATGGGATATGAGCGTGGGCCGCAGGGGGCACAGTTCAGCTCGCTCGCGGGTGTGCTGAGCCGGGACAATCCCAGCATCATCAATATCGCGCTGGCAGAGGATTTCATCATCACCCGGGTCTATCCGCTGGGGCCGAACCGGGCTGCTTTGGGATTAGACCTGCGCACACGGCCGAGCCAGATAGCCGATATTCGGAAAATGATCGCAGCCGATATGCCGATCGTTTCTGGCCCAGTCGATCTGGTTCAGGGCGGGTCCGGCCTGATTGTGCGGGCTGCGGGCGCGGGCCGGACGCCGAACGTGTATGCCTTGGTTCTGGATCTTGATGCCTTTTTTGCTGAGGTTGGTTTCGACCTTACCCAGACCAGCTTTTCGGCCGCCTTGCGCGAGATCTCGGCAAGGGAATCCGTTACCAAGACGCTTCTGGGTAATCCCGATATCTGGTCCGGCGATCCTGTGGTCGCCAATATCCGGATCAACGATGAAAGGGTTGTCCAGGTCGGTCTGGTTCCAGTCAACAGCTGGTCGGTTCAATCCCCCTACCGCCTGGGCATACTTATCGTGATCTCGACGCTTGTGCTGATCGGATTTGGCGGCGCCAACTATGCCCGGCATTTGATCCAAGAGCGGGCCAATGCACGGCGCCAGTTGGTTGCGGCGATTGAGTCGATCGAAGACGGGTTTGTGGTCTATGACAGCGATGACCGGCTGCTTTTGTGTAACGAAAAGTACCGCTCATACTATCGGGAATCAGCCGACCTTTTCGTGCCGGGCGCGACGTTCGAAAGCATCATCCGGCGCGGCGTGGCCCGGGGGCAGTATGTCGAGGCAGCTGGCCGCGAAGAGGAGTGGATCCAGGAAAGGCTGGCCGATCACGCCGATCCCAAGGGGGCGGTTGAACAGCAATTGCCGAATGGCAAATGGCTCAGGATCGCTGAGTCCAAGACTGCCGATGGGTACACGGTCGGTCTGCGTATTGATGTTTCGGAGCTAAAGTCGGCTTTGCACAAGGCCGAAGAAGCGGCCGTCGCCAAGACCGATTTCCTGAACAACGTCAGCCATGAGCTTCGCACACCTCTTTCGATCGTGCTGGGCTATGTGGCGTTCTTGAAGAACGTGACCATCCTGCCCCGGTTCAAGGACCTGAGCGACGCGGTTGGCGACACTCAGCCCGCGCGCGAAAAGCTCGACGCGTTTGCCGCTGAAATCGCCAAGCAGGCGGAACGAACGGATCGGTCGGGTCGCCATCTGATGGGGCTGATCAACTCGATTCTGGATTGGGCGACGATCAGCGTTGGACAGGTCGAACTGGAATACACCGACGTCGATCTGGGCGCGATGCTGAAGAACCTGACCGAAGAACTGTCGGTCTCGGCCAAGGAGAAGGGCCTGAATCTGATCAGCATGCCGACCGACTGTGTCATTCAGGCAGATGAGCTGCGGATGCGCCAGATCTTCATTAATCTGATTGCGAACGCCATCAAGTTTACCGAAAAAGGTCATGTGCGGGTCGAGGCCGTCGATCAGGGCGAGACTGTCCTGATCGTCGTCGAAGACACCGGGCCAGGCATTCCCCAGGACAGGTTATCGGCCATTTTCGAGCGGTTCGGTCAGGCCGACGGATCCACCAAGCGAAAATATGGTGGTGCCGGTCTGGGACTTGCGATCTGCAAGAGCCTGGTTGAACACCATGGCGGAGTAATTACAGTTGAGAGTGTCTTTGGCGAGGGGAGCAAGTTTCTCGTCATCTTGCCGAAAGAGGCTGCGCCAGCCCAAGTGCAGGTGCCGCCCGCACAACGCGACGCCGCCTGAACGATTTCTGAATACCCATATTTATCCACCGATTTTGTGACAGAGAACCATCAGTGATTGATTATATAAAATATGATTCTACTCTACGCATCAGGGCTAGGTGGGGTGAAATCCGAAACATCGCAGCGCGTGCCGTTAAGGGTGCCGTTACGATGGCTTTGATTTGTGGCCGCTCCATCTGCCCTCATTTTTGGCGCAATAACAGTTGATGGGGATGCCTGTATGCCTGAGCTCAAGAAAATACTGCATGTCGATGACGACGAAGATATCCTGGCGCTTGCGAGGATGTCTTTGGAGATCGTCGGCGGGCTCGAAGTGCATCAATGCTCGTTAGCGGCTGACGCGCTTGAGGAATTGCCGCAAGTTCAACCGGATTTGCTGTTGCTGGACGTCATGATGCCCGGGACCGACGGGCCCCAGCTGCTTGCCGAAATTCGCAAGATGCCGGATTATGAAAAGACCCCGGCCGTGTTCATGACGGCCAAGGCCGAAGCCGCGCTGAACAACTCGCTCAAGAAAGAAGGTGTCTTGGGCGTTCTGACCAAACCGTTCGATCCGATGCAGCTTCCCGACGAACTGCGCCGGATGTGGGCAGACGCGACCGAGGGTGAGACGGACGAGGCCTGATTGACATCCCGGTGCAGCCCATGCGGCAACCCGATGCAGGGCCACATCCCGGCACCGCACAAGGGTCTGATGCCCTTAAAACCACTAAGTGATTGATTTATAGGCATATGATCACAGTTCTGGTTCGCTTCCGCCAAACTTTGGCCTGAATTCAACTTTAGATAAAAACTGTGGGTTTCAGCACTCAACCAAAAGAAGTGCGCATCAGCAGCAAGGCAGAGCGGACCATGCGAATACTAACAGTTGATGACGATCCGATCTTCCTGGAGCTTGTTCGGTCAGAACTGAGCGAACTTGGATACCACGACGTGGATCAGGTAGGATCGGGCCAAGAGGCGCTGCGTTTGGTCAAGAGGGCACGTGTCCCTTACGATTGCTTTTTGCTGGATGTGGAGATGCCGGAGATCGACGGGATCAGGCTGTGCGGGTTACTGCGCGATGAGCCGTCCACCCGTGGCATCCCGATTTTCATGGTGACCACGGTGACAAACCCACAAAGCGTGGATCGCGCCTTTGCCGCGGGCGCGTCAGACTATCTCAACAAACCTCTCAACCGGCGGGAATTGCGGGGGCGTCTGAGAATGGCCAAGAACCTCGCCCGGGAGCGGTCCGTCAGGCAGGCGGTTGCGACCTCGATGATGGAGCACGCGTTCCTCAAGATCGAAGATCCGGTTACTCTGAATGCCTCAAGCACCTGTGTGGATTACGCCCATATGCAGAACTATGCGTTCAAGCTGGGGGCGATGCAGCTGATGAAGAAGACGGTTGTGGGCGTGCATGTCGCCAATATCCGTGAACTCTTTACCCACAAAGATGTGGTGGGTTTCAAAGAATCGCTGACCGATGTGGCCGCGATGATTGCCGAAGCCTTTGGCCCAGACCACAAGATGCTGTCTTACGCCGGTTCAGGGAATTTCATCGTGCTGCTGCACCGTGGCACCATGTTCCGCCAATCCGCGATTGCCACCGCCCTTCGCAGCTTTCTGCCTGCACAGATGGAGAAATACGGCGCCACGGGCGAGGCGGCACCGCGGCTCAAGCTGGGCAAGCCGGTCAACTATGGGCCGCTGTCTTTTGCCGACCCTGAAAAAATCCTGGCCGCTGCCGCCGACTATGCCCGCAGGGACGGGATGGAGATCTGGCGTGATCTGGGCACCGGGTCAGAGCCGACCGAGGTGGAAATGCAGCCAACAGGATCCTGAAACGGTCTTGTCGGCTTGGGGTCCTGTGCTGCACATGGCACCCGCCTGGACCGGGGCCTTGCGTTCAAGACAAATGCCGATTGGGCCCCCACATTTCGCGGAGATGTCTGTGCAGAAGCCACTGTTATGACGCCGATCTTTGTGGGGTTGAGGGCGCAGAGCTTACTTGCATAGTCCCAAAATCCTCCCCCGCGCGATCATCCAGCCCTGTGTAATGGCCGTATCCTTCGCCTGAAGGCGTTTGCAGGTCCGGTCTCGGGGTGCAGCCCGTCTATCCAGGTTTGTCCCGGATTACTCAGGCGCAGCGGCTTTTTTGGGTTTGAACGGCGCCATTCCCGCGCGCGCCAGCTCATCCGCGCGTTCGTTTTCAGGGTGGCCTGCATGGCCTTTGACCCATTCCCAGGTCACATCATGGCGCACTTGCGCGGCGTCCAGCCTTTGCCACAGCTCGACATTCTTCACCGGCTTTTTGGCGGCGGTTTTCCAACCGTTCCGCTTCCATCCGAAGATCCACCCGGTCACACCGTTTTTGACATAGGCGCTGTCGGTGACAATCGTAATCTCTGAGGGCCGCTCGAGCGTTTCCAAGGCATGGATCGCCGCCAACAGCTCCATCCGGTTATTGGTGGTGTCAGCCTCCCCGCCCTTGAGTTCCCGCTCTTTGACAACGGTTTCGCCGTCTACGGCGCGCATCAGCACGCCCCAGCCCCCGGGGCCGGGATTGCCGGAACAGGCGCCATCTGTATAGGCGAACAGCTCAGCCATTGGCCTGGATCACGATCCAGCCGTGATAGGTCTGGTCGAGCCCTTTGGACTGTCCCGTCCAATGGGCATAGGGTGCAAGGCCTGCATCTTGCAACAGCGTCTCCAGTTCCTCTCGGCTGTAATACTCATAGTGACGCCCGATATCGTCCCGCTTGCCACCCTGGCCCAGTTTCATGCCGATAAAGAACACGCCACCGGGTTTGAGTGCGCGGCGCAGCGCGGCGAGATGTCTGGGCATTGCCTCGCGCGGTGCGTGCAGGAGGCTGAAGCTGGCCCAGATACCATCATAGATATCCGCGCCGTCGATATCGTCAAAGGTTGCCACGCGCGCGCTGATACCAGGGATCTCCGCAATCCGCGCCACCATCTCTGACGCGGCGTCGATCGCGTCGACGTGCAAACCGGCGGCGGCCATCTGCACCGCATACGCGCCCGGCCCAGAGCCAAGATCCAGCACCCGGCCACCCTGAGGGCAGGCTGCGATAAAGTCGTGGATACGCGGATCGTTGGCTGCATATTCGTCCATCATTGCGACATAATCGTCCGCCTGACGATTATAGACGGCCAGGGTCTCGGCATCGCTCATATCCACACTCCTACAGCCAGACAGGCCACTACAATCGAGGTCAGCAAGATCCGCAGACGCATCCACCACGGCGGGGTCAGACCCCAAAGCGAGAACGCATAGTCAAGGATCAAGAGACCTGCAAAGCCAAAGATCAGATTGGTGCCTGCACTGACCGGCCCGCCTCCGGTCATGAAAAACGCCCAGAGTGCGGGGATAACAGACAGGGCGTACCCCGTTGCTGCCTGTCGGCTGCGCGCTTTGGTGGCGAACCCCCACAGCACCCCGGACATAAAGCTGAGGATGACCGAGCCATAGAACAGTTGAACGTAAGGCCCCACAAAGCGCGGCCCCAGAGTGGCGGCTCCCCAATTGGCCAGCGGCCCGTGAAGATAGGTGGCTACCCCCCAGACGAAAGGGATCAGCCCGGCCAGGCCCAGGATCAGCGGAGCGGCAGGGATGCGCATCAGGCGCGCTCGAACGCGAGACGGCCCGCAAGCAGGGCAAAAATGCCGGCAAAGCTGCGGTTCAGCCAGCGCATGACGGTTTCCGATCCCAGGATCAGTGTCCGCGCCTTGGCCGCGAACATTCCGTAAAGGACGAAGACCAGAAAGGTCAGCGCCATGAACACCGCCCCCAGCACCAGCATCTCGGCCGTTGCGGCGGCGGGGTTGCCCGACAGGAAGGGTGGCAGCAGTGCCAGGAAAAAGATCGACAGTTTGGGGTTCAGCACATTGATGAGCGCGCCGCGGCGGGCGATGCGCGGCCCGGCCTCTGCCGACCGCTCGGCCGAGATGGCCAGCGCCCCGCCGGATTTCAGAGCCTGCCACGCCAGATAGAGGAGATAGGCGACCCCTGCGAATTTGACGATGTTAAACAGCACCGCCGATGTGTGCAGGATCGCCGCCAGACCCAGTGTCGCAGCGGCCAGATGCGGCACAATACCCAGCGTACAGCCGAAAGCGGCCCAGATCGCCGCGCGGCGCCCCTGGCCCAGCCCAAGAGCCAGAGTATAGATCACGCCCGTACCCGGCGCCAGAACCACGACCGCCGCTGTTACCAGAAATTGCAGTGAGATCATGCAGGTACTCTCAGCACGCGGGGAACTTTGAATTCGACGTTTTCAATGGCGGTTTCGACCTGCTCGACGGTCACGTCATAGCGTGTGCGAAAGGCGTCGATCACTTCGTTGACCAACTGTTCGGGCGCCGATGCCCCGGCCGTGATTCCGATGCTGGCGATCCCTTCGAGCGCACGCCAGTCGATATCTGTGGCGCGCTGGACCAGTTGCGCATATTGGCAGCCCGCCTTGGCGCCGACTTCGACCAGACGTTTGGAGTTCGAGGAGTTGGGCGCGCCCACGACCAGCATCGCATCGGCTTTGGGCGCCATGGCCTTGACTGCCTCCTGCCGGTTCGTGGTGGCGTAACAGATGTCTTCTTTATGTGGTCCGACGATGCGGGGGAAACGGGCCTGCAGGGCTGCCACGATATCTGCGGTGTCATCCACGCTGAGCGTGGTTTGCGTGACAAAAGCCAGACGCGCGGGGTCGCGCACAGTGACATGGGCCACATCCTCAACCGTTTCGACAAGCAGCACCTCGCCCGGTGGCAACTGCCCCATCGTCCCCACCGTTTCGGGGTGGCCTTCGTGACCGATCATGATCATCTGAAGGCCGTTTTCGTAGTGCCGTTGCGCCTCGATATGAACCTTGGATACCAGCGGGCAGGTCGCGTCCACGAAAAGCATCTCGCGGGCGGCGGCCGCTGCGGGGACAGATTTTGGCACGCCATGTGCCGAAAAGATCACCGGGCGGTCATCGGGGCAGTCGTCCAGATCTTCGACAAAGACAGCGCCCCTGTCGCGCAGCGCATCGACCACGAATTTATTGTGCACGATCTCATGGCGCACATAGACGGGGGCGCCCCACCGCTCCAGCGCCAATTCAACGATCTTGATCGCCCGGTCCACACCTGCGCAGAACCCGCGCGGCGCGGCCAGATACAATGTCAGCGGCGGCTGTGTCATGTCACTCTCCATACTCCAAAGAGGTAAGCCGTGATCGCCAATTGGTCCAGTACCTAAGCCCACGGAATGTGACCCTGGATGTCGGTCTGCTGCGTGACCGGCCCGAATGCCCGGGCCACCTGACCGGTGGCAAACGTTCAGGAACATGGGTGAGAGCATAACGCACACTTGAAATGCATGAACATCGCACCATGGTACTACGGCGTGGCGGGAATACTAAGTTCTGTAATGCGTGGGAGCCCACATGGCGAAACGTGGGAAAAGTAACCTCAAGGTCCAGGATCAGCGGACGCTCTATGTGCTTGAATCCGCGCTGTCCCGCAAATCCATCGAAAGGCTGGCAGAAGAGGTCTTTCGACGGATGGGCGAACGGGGTGCCGAAAGCTTTGCCGCTCCTGCCGACGAAATTGCGGCGCTGTGTACCGCGCTCTGCGCGCCGCACCCATACTCGGCAAACCGGCAGATCGCTGATTTGCGCCGCGCTGGCGTGTCGGTCGAACGGATCTATCACGAATATCTTGCCGTCGCTGCCCGAGAGCTGGGTGCCAGATGGGATCGCGACAAAGTGCGGTTTCAGGATGTCGGCATCGCGACGGCGCGCATCTACGGGATCATCTCTGCTCTGCGTGAAGAGGCGCCCGAATACGTTATCTCAAAGGGGCGCAGTCTTGCCTTTGCCGCGGTGCCGGGTGAACAGCATACCCTGGGGGTAGAGATGGCCGTGGACGGGTTTCGCCGCGCGGGGTGGGATGTGACGCATCTGGTTGACATGAGCCACGAAGACCTGCTCGGCGCCATGCAAGAACCCGATTTGGCGTTGCTCGGGCTGTCGGCGTCCGGGCGGGGCAGCCGCGCCGCCCTGGTCCGTTTGCTGGTGGCGTTACGCCTGGATCGCCCAGACCTCGCCATTCTGCTGAGTGGGGACATCGTCAACACCGATCCAACATTGGCACAGCAGTTCGGCATTGACGGCGTCGTGCGGGACATTCCCGAGGCGTTGCATGTCGTCGAGCGGCTGATCGGCACCCGACCCGACGAACATCGCGATCGCCCCGGTCCGGCAGATCAGCCCTGAGCGACGGCCATATCGCGATCGCTGCTTTGCTCGCGCGGCGGACGCCCGATTACGTCTTTGAGCTCATCCAGTTCAATGAAATTATCGGCCTGGCGGCGCAGATCGTCAGAGATCATCGGTGGCTGGCTGCGGATCGTTGAGACCACCGAGACCCGGACGCCCTGGCGTTGCAGGCTTTCGACCAGCGGTCGAAAATCGCCATCTCCGGAAAACAGCACGATGTGATCCACCCGCGGGGCCAGTTCCATCGCATCGACAGCAAGTTCGATGTCCATGTTGCCCTTTACTTTGCGACGCCCCATGCTGTCGGTGTATTCCTTGGCCGGTTTGGTGACCATGGTGAACCCGTTGTAATGCAACCAGTCAACCAGCGGTCGGATCGGCGAATACTCGTCGTTTTCCAGCAAAGCGGTGTAGTAAAAGGCTCGCAGCAACTTGCCTCGGCGCATAAACTCCTGACGCAGCAGTTTGTAGTCGATGTCGAACCCGAGAGCCTTGGCAGCAGCGTACAGATTCGATCCATCGATGAACAGCGCGAGCCGTTCGTCCTTATAAAACATTAATTCGATCCTTCCGATAATCGGACGCGCCGTGCATGATCCGTGAGTGAGTGAGTGGTTAAAAATCGGCGCGTATGTCTCTTTAAAATAGGATGTAATATTTGTATCACAAGACCGCGATTCTGGCTACCATAGGTTGAGTGTGACGCAAGCAAATTCGGATATGCTGGTCGCGCTCGGCTCAAACCTGCCGGAACCCCAAGGAAGTCCCGCCGCCAACCTGGTCAGAGCGCTTTCGGAACTGCGGGCCGAGGGGCTAAACGTGTGCGCGGTGAGCCGGTTTTTTGAGACCCCCTGCTTTCCTGCCGGGGCCGGGCCGGATTACATCAATGCAGCCGTGCGGTTGTGCAGTGATCTGGACGCCTGCGCCGTGCTGGAAAAGATGCACCGGATTGAGGCGCGTATGGGGCGTCAACGCCAGACCCGGTGGGGCATGCGGACGCTGGATCTGGATCTGATTGCCATCGCGGATCGGGTGCTTCCTGACCTGGACACCTATCGGCACTGGCGTGCGTTGCACCCCCAAGAGCAGCGCCTGCGGGCGCCCGACGAACTCGTGCTGCCGCATCCTCGGCTGGAGGAACGGGCCTTTGTGTTGGTCCCGCTTGCCGATATTGCCCCTGATTGGCATCATCCAGTCTCGGGCGTGACGGTGACGGACATGCTGGCTGCGCTACCCCGGGATATCCGGCAGGCTGTGCGCCCGATCTGACCCTTGGCGCGGCTCCGTGAGCGCCCCAAAGCGCAGGTGCCCATGCCGGGAAAACCCGGGTTGTCAAGCCTGACAATTGGCATTAGATAAGCGCCTTCTGGACCAGAATAGTGATTGGAGTTCTCTCATGGCCCGCGTGACGGTTGAAGATTGCGTTGACAAGGTTCCCAACCGGTTCGAGTTGGTGATGCTCTCGGCGCATCGCGCGCGTGAGATTTCCGCCGGAGCCGCGATTACCGTGGATCGCGACAACGACAAGAACCCGGTTGTTGCGCTGCGCGAGATCGCCGACGAGACCCAGAGCGCAGATGAGCTGCGCGAGCGTCTGATCGAATCGAACCAGACCCAGATCGAGGTCGATGAGCCCGAAGAGGATCAGATGGCGCTTTTGATGGGTGCAGAGGCCGATAAGCCCGTTGAGGACGATATGTCAGAAGAGAAACTCCTGCGTGCGCTGATGGAGGCGCAGGGCCAGGGCTGACCCCAAAGGCACGGAGCGGATGATCACAGCTGATGACCTGATCGCGCTGGTCCGCGCCTACAACCCCAAGACAAACGCTGAGCGGATCACGGCGGCCTATGAGTTCGGCCGTGAGATGCATGAAGGTCAGACACGCCATTCCGGGGAGCCCTATTTCACGCATCCCGTAGCCGTGGCGGCCCTTCTGACCGAGCAACGGCTGGATGATGCAACCATCATCACTGCGCTGTTGCACGACACGATCGAGGATACCAAGGCGTCCTTTCCAGAAGTGGCACGACGGTTCGGCGATGAGGTTGCGATGCTGGTCGATGGTGTGACCAAGCTGACCAACCTGCAACTCTCCAGCAATGAGACAAAGCAGGCCGAGAATTTCCGCAAGCTCTTTATGGCGATGTCCAAGGACTTGCGGGTCATTCTGGTCAAGCTTGCCGACCGGCTGCACAATATGCGCACGATCAAGGCGATGCGCCCCGAAAAGCAGGCCCAGAAAGCGCGTGAGACAATGGACATCTACGCGCCGCTTGCGGGCCGGATGGGGATGCAGTGGATGCGCGAAGAGCTGGAGGATCTCAGCTTTCGCGTACTTAATCCCGAGGGGCGTCAATCGATCATCCGCCGCTTTATCGTGCTGCAAAAAGAAAGCGGCGATGTCATTCACCGCATCACCGGCGATATGCGCGCCGAGCTGACCAAGGCGGGGATCGAAGCGGAGGTGTTTGGCCGCGCCAAGAAGCCCTATTCTATCTGGCGCAAGATGCAGGAAAAGGATCAGGGGTTTTCCCGGCTGTCGGATATCTATGGCTTCCGCATCATCACTGGCAGCGAGGAGGACTGCTATCGCACATTGGGCGCCATCCACCGCCGCTGGCGCGCAGTGCCGGGGCGGTTCAAGGATTACATAAGTCAGCCGAAATCGAACGGATACCGGTCGATCCACACCACCGTGTCGGGACGTGACGGCAAGAGAGTAGAGGTGCAGATCCGCACCGCTCAGATGCATGACGTGGCCGAAACCGGTGTTGCGGCGCATTGGTCCTATCGCGATGGGGTGCGGTCGGGAAACCCCTTTGCGGTGGATCCGGCCAAATGGATCGCCTCGCTGAACGAGCAGTTCGAGGGCGAGGACGATCACGACGAATTTCTCGAAGCGGTCAAGCTTGAGATGTATTCCGACCAAGTCTTCTGTTTCACGCCAAAGGGCGACGTGGTCAAGCTGCCGCGCGGGGCGACGCCGATTGATTTCGCTTTTGCGATCCATACCCGCATCGGGTTCGCTGTGGTGGGTGCCAAGGTCGACGGGCTGCGTGTACCGCTCTGGACACGGCTCAAGAATGGCCAATCGGTCGAGGTGATCACCGCCGAAGGCCAGACGCCGCAGGCAAGCTGGCTTGAGATCGCGACGACAGGCAAGGCCAAGACCGCCATCCGCCGCGCCCTGCGCGAGGTCGATCGGGAACGGTTCATCAAGCTGGGTCGCGAACTGGTGCGCGCGGCGTTCGAGAATGTGGGCCGCAAGGCGACCGACAAGGCGCTGGATACGGCTGCCAAACACCTTCGCCTCGATGGGCGCGACCAGCTTTTGGCGCGGCTTGGCAGTGCCGAGATCACGGCCCATGACGTGGTGCAGGCGGTCTACCCCGAGCTGGCCCCCGACAAGGGTGATCAGATCTCGCCGCGCCGCGCGGTCGTGGGCCTCCAGCCCGGACAATCGTTCGACCGTGCCCCGTGCTGCCAGCCATTGCCCGGTGAGCGGATCGTCGGCATTACCTATCGCGGCAAGGGCGTTGTGGTGCATGCGATCGACTGCGCTCTGCTGGGCGAATACGAGGATCAACCCGATCGCTGGATCGACCTGCACTGGCACGCGGGCACCCATCCTCCGATCTACGGAACATCGCTGGATCTGACCATTGGCAACGATGCCGGCGTCCTGGGGCGTATTTGCACATTGATTGGTGAGAAGAAGGCCAATATCTCCAATCTGAAATTTGTTGATCGAAAGCCAGATTTTTACCGGCTTATGATTGATGTCGAACTAAGGGATGTTGAACAGCTGCATTCGCTGATGCTGACATTGGAAGCAGATAGCGACGTGGCTGCATTGGAACGGCACCGGGACGAGGCCCGCCCCCGCGCGGCGGTGGGCTGACCGCCCAGGCGCAAGGCAGGAAAAAGGGTTTTTCAGTTTGGTTTTCAAACGCCGGGACCGTCGCTCTATCCTGCGCATCCTCGTGGATTTCCTCTATCCACGCGGCGGCTGGGCCCGTGCGTTTCACTATGTCAAACATCGCGTCCGGCGCTTGCCCGACAGCCCCGAGCGGATCGCGCGCGGTATCTGGGCGGGTGTGTTTGTCACCTTCACGCCGTTCTACACCATGCATTTCGTCGTGGCCGCGGTCATCTCGCGCATCATGCAGGGCAATATACTTGCCTCTTTGATGGCCACGTTTTTCGGCAATCCGTTGACCTATGTCCCCATCGGGGTGGTGTCCCTGCAAACCGGTCATTGGTTGTTGGGGACCGAATTCGAAGAAGGCGCGCATCGCTCGTTCGGGGGCAAGTTCATCGATGCCGGAGGGGACCTGAAGCACAATTTCCTGGCGCTTTTCTCCCATGAGCAAGCCGACTGGCACGGGCTGTCGGTCTTTTATGACGAGGTGTTCTTTCCCTATATGGTGGGCGGTCTCTTGCCTGGCGCCATCACCGCGACGGTTTGCTATTATCTCAGCGTACCGCTGATCCGCGCGTATCAGCATCGCCGTAAGGGTGTCATCAAGGCCAAGCTTGCCGCGATCAAGGAAAAGGCCGCAGCCAAATCGGCAGCCAAGGCCGATGCCAAACGCAAGGCCGACTAACTGGCTTGCGGGCGCGGGTGTTCTGCAGGGCTGACCGGGGCGTCACGGTGCGGCGGATTTCGATTCTGTTGGGCTTTGAATTGCACTAGGTTTTGATCAAATTCTGACAAATTGGAGATTCGCCGATGTCCGGCTTGCCCCCCTTGCGCCTTGGTGTGAATATCGACCATGTGGCCACCGTGCGGAATGCGCGAGGCGGCGCAACCCCGGATCCGCTGCGTGCCGCCCGCCTGGCTGAGGAGGCTGGTGCCGATGGCATCACCGCCCATCTGCGCGAAGATCGCCGCCATATCTCGGACGCCGATATCGAAGGGTTGATGGATATCCTGACCGTGCCGCTGAATTTCGAGATGGCCGCCACGCCGGAGATGCAGGATATCGCCCTGCGTCACAAACCGCATGCGGTTTGCATCGTGCCCGAAAAGCGCGAGGAGCGCACGACCGAGGGCGGGCTGGAGGTCGCGCGGGAGGAAAACCGGCTGGCCCATTTCATAGCACCCCTACGCGAGGCCGGGTGCCGCGTGTCAATCTTTATTGCTGCCGACAAACGCCAGATCGAGGCCGCGCATCGCATAGGCGCACAGGTGATCGAACTGCATTCCGGGGCCTATTGTGACGCCCATCATGAAGGCCGGTTCGAGGAGCGCGACCGGGAGCTTGAGGCGATGCGCGAGATGTCCAGTTTTGCCCATGAGCTGGGGCTTGAGGTGCATGTGGGTCACGGGCTGACCTATGATACGGTGGCGCCTGTGGCGGCTTTCCCAGAGGCGCGTGAGCTCAATATCGGCCATTTCCTGATCGGGGAGGCAATCTTTCGCGGGCTGCAACCGGCCATCGCCGAGATGCGCCGCCTGATGGACGCTGCACGCGCATGATGGATCCGGCCTCCCTGAGCGCTGTCGCGGGCGCGTTCTTTTTGGTGGCGGTCGCACCGGGGCCTGCGACGCTGGGCTGTGCGGCGGTGTCGATGGGACACGGCAGGCGCGCGGGCTTTGCCTTTGGTGCGGGGCTTGGCATCGGACTGGCGTTTTGGGGCGTATTGGCCGCGCTGGGACTGGGTGCCATTCTTGCGGCACATGCGCAGGCTCTGATTGTCCTGAAACTGCTGGGTGGGGCCTATCTTTTGTGGCTGGCCTGGCAATCGGGCCGCAGCGCGCTGTCGGGCCCGGGCGCGGAGGCCGCGAACATCAGGTCCGGTCGCTGGCTGCGCAGGGGCCTTTTCTTGAACCTGTCGAATCCCAAGGCGGTCTTTGCCTGGCTCGCGAGCCTGTCTCTGGGACTGGGCCCCGAGGCGAGCATGGGCGCGGTGATCCTGGCCACCGCCGTTTGCGCGGCGATCGGCTTTGCGATCTATGTGCCGTGGATTGTGGGCTTTTCCCACCCCCCCGTGATGCGCCTTTACCGAAGGTTTCGGTTTTGGGTCGATGGGGTGGTCGCGGCGCTCTTTGCCGCCGCCGGATTGGCCCTGATCCGCTCGGCCCTGATGCGGGCGCCGAGCTGAGATGCGCGGGCTGTGGGTGACGCTTGCTTTAGCGCTGGCCGCAATCGGTGCCGCCTTTGTGGTGCTGGAGGGTGCGCGCAGCGGCGTCGCGATCTCACAGACCCAGGTCGGGTCAACGCCGGTCACGGTGTTTGAGACGCAGGCCAAGGGGCCTGCCGTTGTGATCGCGCATGGTTTTGCTGGATCGCGGCAGATGATGCAGGGATATGCGCTGAGCCTCGCACGTGCGGGCTATAGGGTGTTGGCCTTCGATTTCGAAGGGCACGGGCGCCATCCGGTGCCGATGTCGGGCGATGTCGACGCGATTGAAGGCACGACGCGCTTGCTGGTTGAGCAAACGCTGGAGGTCGTGGCAGCGGCCCAGAGCGATGGCCCCGTGGCGCTGCTGGGTCATTCCATGGCAACCGATATCCTGATCCGTGCGGCGCAGACGGATGAGCATGACATCGGGCCGCTCGTCGTGATCTCGGCCTTTTCCCAGGTGGTGGACGAGGGTTTTCCGCCCTCCATGCTGATGATCACCGGCGCGTGGGAGCCGGGGCTGCGCGCCTTCGCCCGCGAGGCGGTGCAGATGGTCGAACCGTCAACGGGTGAGGGCGATCTTGCCCTTTCGGGCGCGGTGTCCCGCAAGGCGGTCGTGGCGCCGCTGGCCGAACATGTGGGCGTGCTCCACAGCCGCGCGGGCCGGGCCGAGGCGGTGGCCTGGCTGAACGCGGCCTATGGGCGTGACGTGGTGCCCCGGGTCCCGGCGACGGGGCCATGGACATTGGTTTTGCTGGTGGCACTGGTCATTCTGGCGCGCCCGATGTCGCGGCTTTTGCCGCCGCATCCCGACGCACAGCGCCCCGCGCTGGCAGGCTGGCAGGTGGCGGCCCTTCTGGTGGTGCCCGCCGCGATTGCAGCGCCAGTTGCGGTTCTGGTCGATCTGCAAGCGCTGCCGGTTCTGGTGGCCGATCATCTGGCGGTGCATCTGGGCCTTTTCGGTCTGATCCAGTTGGCCCTCTTGCGGGCCTTTGGCCAGCCCTTTGGCCGGATGTCTGCGACCGGCCTGCTGGCGGTTCTGATCTGGGGGCTGGTCCTCTTTGGTTTGGCACTCGATCGCTATGCCGCGAATTTCCTGCCGATCCCTGAGCGGATGGCGATCATTGCGATCCTGGCTTTGGGGGCGGTGCCCTTCATGCTGGCCGATGCGCTGGTGACCGATGGCGGGCGTGCGTCACCGGCCCGCCGGATCCTGGCACGCGTTGCGTTTCTGGCGTCCCTTGCGCTGGCGGTGACGCTGGATTTCCAGGGGCTCTTTTTTCTGATCATGATTGCGCCGGTGATCGTGCTGTTCTACGCCCTCTTTGGCCTTGTGGGCCGCTGGGTAGCACAGCGGCAGGGGGCTCTGGCCTCGGGGCTGGGGTTGGGCTTATGCCTTGCCTGGGCGCTGGGCGTCAGCTTTCCGATGTTTGCCGCGGGCTGAAAGGAGAGGGCATGATTCTGGGTGTCGGCACCGATCTGGCCAATATCGATCGGATCCAGCGCACGCTGGACCGGTTCGGCGACCGGTTTCGCAACCGCGTCTTTACCCCCATCGAACAGGCCAAGGCCGAACGCCGCCGCGATGTGGCGGGCACCTATGCCAAACGCTGGGCCGCCAAGGAGGCATGTTCCAAGGCGCTGGGCACCGGGCTGCGCATGGGCATCGCGTGGAAGGATATGGCCGTCAGCAACCTTGAGACCGGCCAGCCGATCATGCATGTGACCGGTTGGGCGGCCGAACGGCTGCGCGACATGACGCCCGCAGGCCATACGGCGCTTATCCATGTCACGCTGACCGATGACCACCCTTGGGCGCAGGCCTTTGTCGTGATCGAGGCGCGCCCGGATGACGACGCGGCGCCCGCCTTGACTTACCCTGGCCCCGCCCGCATGTAGCGCCCATCCATAACCCCACACCGGAGAGCCTGATGGCCGCGAAAGAAAAATCCTCAGGCTTTATCGTCGAGACGATCAAGACAGTTGTTTATGCGCTGCTGATCGCGGGTGTGTTTCGGACCCTTTTCTTTCAGCCGTTCTGGATTCCGTCCGGATCGATGAAGGAAACCCTTCTGGTGGGCGATTTTCTGTTCGTGAACAAAATGGCCTATGGCTACTCTTATGCCTCGTGCCCCAATATCCGCATCCCCGCGGTGGGACTGGATATCGATGCCGAGGACCTGTGCGGGTTCCTGCGGAATGACAATACGCGGATCTGGGGGGGAGAGCCTGAGCGCGGCGATGTAGTTGTGTTTCGGCACCCCGTGACGGGTCGCGACTTTATCAAGCGGGTCGTGGGCCTGCCCGGCGAACAGATCCAGATGCAACAGGGCGTGCTCTATATCGACGGCACACCGGTCGAGCTGGAGGATGCCGGAGTCTTTGAAGAAGTGGTCGAGCTGCAAGGCCCGGGCCGCGTCACTCCACGGTGTGAAAACGGTGTCGTGGGGCGCGGCGGGATCTGCGAGAAGTCGCGCCAGATCGAAATCCTGCCCGGCGGGCGACGCCATACCATTCTGAACATCGCCAACCAGAGTTCGGACAATACGCAAGTCTTCACGGTGCCCGAGGCTCATTACTTCTTTGTCGGGGACAATCGTGACAACTCCTCCGACAGCCGGTTTTCGACACGGGCCAACGGGGTCGGGTTTGTGCCATATGAAAACCTGGTGGGGCGCGCGGATCGTATTCTGTTTTCCTCGGCCGGCTCGTCGCTCTTTGCGTTCTGGACCTGGCGCGGGGATCGGTTTTTTAAGAGGATCGAGTGAGGTTATCGGCGGAGTTGAAAGCGTTCCAGCAACGCATCGGGCATCGGTTTTCCGAGCCGTCTTTGTTGGTGCGCGCGGTCACCCACTCGTCGGTTGCATCGCCCACGCGGGCGGATAATCAGCGGCTGGAGTTTCTGGGCGACCGTGTCTTGGGTCTGGTGATGGCCGAGGCGTTGTTGGGTGAGGATACGGACGCCACCGAGGGGCAGTTGGCACCGCGATTCAACGCGCTGGTGCGCAAGGAAACCTGTGCGGATGTGGCCCGCGAGATCGCGCTGGGCGATGTGCTGCGTCTGGGGCGGTCCGAGATGGTGTCGGGCGGGCGTCGCAAACAGGCTCTGCTGGGCGATGCAATGGAGGCGGTGATCGCCGCCGTTTATCGCGATGCCGGGTTCGAAAGCGCGCGCGATATGATCCTGCGCTTGTGGGGCAAGCGGATCGGGCAGGTGGAGGTCGATGCGCGCGACGCCAAGACCGCCTTGCAGGAATGGGCCCAGGCGCGCGGCATGCAACCGCCGCGCTATATCGAGGTGTCGCGAACCGGTCCGGATCATGCGCCTGTTTTCACGATCGCGGCCCAGCTCGACACCGGTGCCGGAGCCGAAGCCTCGGCCGGGTCCAAGCGTCAGGCCGAACAGGCCGCAGCCCAGGCGTTGCTGGCACAGGTGGAATAAACCGGTCGCTCTGGCCGGGCGGTGTCAAATGGTGTAGGGGCGGTCCCCTTGAGAACGAGAGAGATCGACAGATGACGAAACGTGCCGGCTTTGTTGCCCTGATAGGCGAGCCCAATGCGGGCAAGTCCACGCTGATGAACCGCATGGTCGGCGCCAAAGTATCCATTGTCACCCACAAGGTGCAGACCACGCGCGCACGTATTCGTGGCGTTGCCATGGCAGGGGAAACCCAGATCGTCTTTGTCGACACACCCGGTCTGTTCCAGCCGCGCCGCCGCCTGGACCGCGCGATGGTTGCCGCGGCCTGGGGCGGGGCTGCGGATGCCGATGTGGTGGTCCTGTTGATCGAGGCGCATCGCGGCGTGACCGAAGGGGTGGAGCGGATCCTCGAGGGGTTGGCCGATGTGGCCCAGGGCCGGACCGTGGCGCTCGCGATCAACAAGATCGACAAGGTCGAAACCGAGGTGCTGCTGGGCCTGTCCAAAGACCTCAATGACCGGTTCGCCTTTGCGCGCACCTTTATGATCTCGGCCGAGCGGGGGCATGGGGTTGAGGATCTGCGCGATTGGCTTGCGGGCGAACTGCCCGAGGGGCCATGGATTTACCCCGAGGATCAGATCGCCGATCTGCCGATGCGGATGATCGCCGCAGAAATGACGCGCGAAAAGCTGACATTGCGCCTGCATCAGGAGCTGCCCTATCAGCTGACAGTCGAGACCGAAAACTGGGAAGAGCGCAAAGACGGCTCGGCCCGGATCGACCAGCTGATCTATGTGATCCGCGACGGGCACAAGGGTATCGTGCTGGGCAAGAAGGGTGAGACGATCAAGGCCGTCAGCACCGCCGCACGGCAGGAACTGGAAGAGTTTCTTGGCCGCAAGGTGCATCTGTTCCTGCAAGTCAAAGTGCGGCCCAACTGGCTGGATGAGGCTGAACGATACTCCGAGATGGGCCTTGATTTCAAAGACGGGACCATATGACCCGGCTGACCGCGCGGTTCTGGGTGGATGCCTATCTGGCACGGTTGCGCCTGGCTGATATCCCGGCCTTTGTGGTGGCCCATGGTGATGACACCGGTGGCGCGGTTATGGTCAAGCTCAACACGCTGGATGGGCGCGCGGTTGCGTTCCAGCGCTCCTTTGATCTGATGAGCGGCGCGCGGACCTGGGTGGTCCTCGACGAGGGGGCCGAGGCGCAGGTCGATGCGGCCATCGCCCGTCAGCGCGGCTTTGATCCCGATCTGTGGGTGATCGAAGTGGAGGATCGGGCGGGGCGCCATCTGCTGACTGAAGAGGGGTTGTCATAGCCCCCTTTCCGAACTGCCCGAGAACACTGAACAACGCGCCGATTTCACCTTGTATCCGCCTGCTGCTGCGCGGATCCTCTGGGGATGGAATGGCGCGGCCAAGGTATCTTGCTGTCCTCCCGCAAACATGGGGAGAGTGCGGCGATCATCGACGTGTTCACCCCTGAGCACGGGCGGCATGCCGGTGTGGTGCGGGGTGGCGCAGGGCGTCGGATAGCACCCATCTTGCAACCCGGCGCGCAGCTCGATGTAAGCTGGCGCGCGCGGCTTGAAGATCACATCGGCACCTATCAGGTCGAACTGCTGCGCAGCCGGGCGGCGATGGCCATGGGCAGTCGACTGGCCCTGGCCGGGCTTAATGCGGTGACGGCTCTCCTGGCGTTTGCCCTGCCCGAAAGAGAGGCCCATCCCGGCCTTTACCAAGAGACCGAGCGGCTGCTCGATCTTTTGGGTCAGGACGAGATCTGGCCGTTGGCCTATATGCGCTGGGAGTTGGTTTTGCTGGAGGAGACGGGGTTCGGCCTTGATCTGACGCGTTGCGCGGTGACCGGAGCCCAAGAGGGCCTGCGTCATGTCTCGCCCAAGTCCGGGCGTGCGGTGTCGGCCAAGGGGGCAGGGGAGTGGGCCGACCGGCTGTTGCCGTTGCCGCCGTGCTTGCGCGGTGAGGGGCCCGCACCGGATGCGGAAATCGTCGAGGCGTTGCGGACGACCGGGTATTTCCTGCGGGCCAAACTGGCGCCCGCGCTGGGTCACAAGCCTGTGCCCGAGGCCCGCCTGCGATATGTCGATGCGCTGACCCGTTTGGGGTGACGTCGGGCGTGGCGGCGGTTCGGGCCGGTCTGACGCCTATCATATCGCCATGGGATAAGCGGAAGGAGCAAGGGTCAGGCCTCCGGCAGTCAGACCAGATCGTGTTCCACCAGAAAGGCCCCTGTTTCGCGTATCGCGATCTCGACGTTGCGGAAATTGAGCCCCAGATCGGCCTCTGCCGCAGCGCCGGAAATATGGTCGCGCCGTCCAAGGTTTGGCAGGATCGTGCGGATCGACGGATCAAAAAGCGACAGGAAGCGGACGAGCGGATTGGGCGCCTGCCGGGTAGAGATCTTTCGGTTGGGGTGTTGCGCCTTGAGAATCAGCGCCATGTCGCGCAGCCACAGGAACCGGTCGACACCGATATAGCGTTTGCCGATGCTCTCGGGACGTTCCATCGCGCGCAGATGCATCAGGGCCACGTCGCGCACATCCACGCAGGGAAATCCGACACGCGGCACCATCGGGTCCTGTCCGCGCAATAGACGCTCGATCAGTTGCACGGAGGTCCCGAAACGCGCATCCAGTGGCGCGCCTTGCACAAATGTCGGGTTGATCATGGTGATGTGCATCTCGGTTTCCGCTTCGGCCTGCCAGTCCCAGACGGCCCTCTCGGCCATGGTCTTGGATTTCACATAAGCCGTCGCGCTGGGGTGCGCGAGATCGGTCCAGTCGCGTTCGTCATACGTGTTACGCCCGGCAGGCAGATCCGTGCTCATCACAGCGGCAGACGAAGAGGTCATGATCACGCGGGTGACGCCGGTGGCCTGCGCCGCCTGCACAGCCCGCAGCGCGCCATCGACAGCGGGGCGGATCAGGTCATCTTCATCTCTGGGCTGGCTGATAGGGAAGGGCGAAGCGGTGTGCATCAGGACATCGACCCCATCCATTGCCTCGGCCCACCCGTCGTCTTTGGTCAGATCCAAAGGGACGACGCGCAGATTGCCCAGCAGCGCGGAATCGGCCAGATGAGGTGTGAGGGCGTCGCGCAATTCACTCTCGCGCTCTGCGCTGCGGGCCGAGCCGACAACCCTGTGCCCCGCCTCCAACAACTGCAGAACCAGATGTTTCGCGATGTAACCGGTGGCGCCGGTGACGAGGACGGTCTTGGGCATTTGGGGTTCCTTGGGTATGCGGGGAATGCGGCAGCCGCCTGACGCTCTGAACGGAGTTTGGCGCTGCCGAATGTCCATTCGCGATATGACAACGGGCGATGCGTTAGACAAGGGGTTTGGCCTGGTTAGGCCCCTGCTGGGTCATGACCCGGCGTGTACCCGCCGCCAAAACGGGTGAAAGAGACGGGCCGAAGGCGTTGGCGACATCTTGGGGGCGTTGTTAGCCTCCCGGCAAACCCTAAAGAGGAGACGCTGCGCCGGTATAAGAGGGCACGTCTGGTGCCTCTTACAGAGGCCGCAGGGGCGCTTTGGGTGCAAGGCCTGCGGAGTGTTAAACGCGGCCTTGGCGGAGAGCCACCCACCGACGATGCAGACGGACACAGTCGATCGCGGTTTTTGAGGGAGCGCTGTGGCCCTGCCAAAAGGAAAACGCCCGGTCACGGGACCGGGCGTGTTGAACTGAAAAAATCAGGCAGTGTCAGGCAAGCAGACGGCGGGCAATCACCTGAGCCTGAATTTCTGCCGCGCCTTCAAAGATGTTTAGGATGCGCGCGTCACACAGTACCCGTGAGATCTTGTATTCCAACGCAAAGCCATTGCCGCCGTGGATCTGCAGTCCGTTGTCGGCCGATGCCCAGGCCACGCGTGCGCCCAGCAGCTTGGCCATCCCGGCCTCCAGATCGCAGCGGCGCCCCTCATCCTTTTCAAACGCGCTGAAATAGGTCAGCTGACGGGCGATCATGATTTCAACCGCCATCAGCGCCAGCTTGTTCGCAACGCGCGGGAAGTTGATCAGCGATTTGCCGAATTGCTTGCGGTCCTCGGCATATTGCATTGCGATATCGAGGGCCGATTGCGCCACGCCAATGGCGCGGGCGGCGGTCTGGATACGCGCACTCTCGAAGGTTTCCATGAGCTGTTTGAAGCCCTTGCCTTCCTCGCCGCCCAAGAGGTTCTCGCCCTTGACGTGGAAATTGTCGAAGCCCAGCTCGTATTCTTTCATGCCGCGATAGCCCAGAACCTCGATCTCGCCGCCGGTCATGCCATCGGTGGGGAACGGGTTCTCATCGGTGCCAGGCGTCTTTTCGGCCAGAAACATCGACAGGCCCTTGTAGTCCGAGGTCTCGGGATCGGTACGCGCCAGCAGCGTCATCACCTGGGTGCGCGTGGCGTGGGTGATCCAGGTCTTGTTGCCGGTGACCTTGTAATCGCCGTTCTCATCCTTGACCGCGCGGGTGCGCAGACTGCCCAGATCGGACCCGGTATTGGGTTCCGTGAACACGGCTGTGGGCAGGGTTTCGGCGCTGGCGATCTGTGGCAGCCATTTCTGTTTCTGCTCTTCGGTGCCGCCCGCGATGATCAACTCGGCGGCAATCTCGGACCGGGTACCCAGAGAGCCCACGCCGATATAGCCGCGCGACAGCTCTTCGGAGACCACGCACATCGACGCTTTGGACAGGCCGAACCCGCCATATTCCTCGGGGATGGTCAGGCCAAAGACACCCATCTCGGCCAGTTCCTCGATCACCTCCATCGGGATCAGCTCGTCCTTGAGGTGCCATTCATGGGCGAAGGGTTCCACCTTTTCCACGGCATAGCGACGGAACTGGTCGCGGATCATCTCCAGCTCTTCGTCCAGACCGCTGGCGCCGAACATCACGTTGGCCTTTTGCTCCTGCATCAGGTCCACCAGACGCAGCCGCGCGGCTTGGGTATTGCCCGATTGTGTCAGGGTCATCACCTCGGGTGACATCAGGCCGCGCATGTCCTCCTGGCTCAGCCCCATATCCTGAAGCCGCAGGATCTCGGCCTGGTTCATCTGGATCCCGCCATAGATCTGCCAGAGGTATTCGCCAAAGGCGATCTGGTGGATCAATTGCTCGATTTCACCGAACTTGCCTTCGGCAGCCAGGGCCTGCGCCCATTTCTGCATCTGCCGGAGCGATTCGAGATAGGTGGCCAGCCAAGCCAGACCGTGGGTGGCGGTCTGTTCGGCCTCCACCCGCGCGCCCGAGATCCGGCCATCGACAGTGACCATGTCGCGGATGCGGGCGCGGGCGGTGTCAAATACCTGCTCTACCGGGGCTATCGCCGCGCCGGTGAGCGTGAGAAGCTCGGGCAGCACAACCGCCTGGGTCATACCGATATCCTGTCCATCATGGGCCATTGTATTCTCCATTTTTGGTCGCTAGTCGGCATAGGCATTTTGCACGTGCAGCGCAACAAAATATTCGCGACATGGCGCGCATCTTTTCGATAATTACCCGACCTAGTTTTGGCCGATCTGAAATCAAGCACAGATCTAGCGCGGGCGGGTGGCGGTTTGCGCCCCTTTCCGCCAAGGTCTGCGCCGATACCGCTTAGATATATAACACGGATGACAGTATGTTCGACCTTGCAGGGCTTGCCCCGGTGACATTTGCCCTGGCGCTGGCGATCACATTGGCGGCCGGCGTGGTCAAAGGGGCCGTTGGCTTTGCGATGCCGCTGGTGATGATTTCGGGTCTGTCGACGATCATGGACCCCAAGCTCGCGCTGGCGACGCTGATCATCCCGGTTTTGGTCACAAATGCCTTGCAGACCTTTCGGGGTGGGCTGAGCGAGGCTTTGGACGCGGCACGGGAGTTCTGGCGATACCTCTTGGTTGTGTGTTTGGCGATCATCCTGACGGCGCAGATGGTGGCCTTCATTCCCAGCCAGGCCTTCTATCTGGTGCTGGGCGTACCGGTGGTCATCCTGTCCGCGATACAGCTCGTTGGTTTGCGGCTGCACATTGCGCCGCAGAACCGGGTGCGGGCGGAATGGGGGATCGGCCTGATCTCGGGCGCGCTGGGCGGTCTGGCGGGAACCTGGGGGCCGACCACGGTGCTCTATCTGCTGGCAATCGATACACCAAAGATGCGCCAGATGGTCGTGCAGGGCGTGATTTATGGGACAGGCTCCATCGCGCTGGTGGCGGCGCATCTGAAGTCGGGCCTTCTGAATGCCGAAACGGCCCCCTTTTCCGCGCTGATGGTTGTGCCGGGCCTGTTGGGCATGTGGATCGGCTTCAAGGTGCAGGACCGGATGGATGCGGCCCTTTTTCGCAAGGCAACCTTGGCGGTGCTGATCGTGGCGGGACTCAATCTGGTCCGGCGGGGCATTATGGGCTGAGCGCGCAGCGAAAAACCCCGGGCACAAGGCCCAGGGCGAAGCGGTCGCGGTTCAGCCAATGGCAGCGGCTTTCACATCATCGTCGATGTAAGGAACATATTGTTCGAAATTGTCGGCAAACATCTGCACCAGTTTGGCGGCCTGGGCGTCATAGGCTGCCTTGTCGTCCCAGGTCCGGCGCGGATCGAGCAGCATTTCAGGCACGCCCGGCACTGTTTCCGGCACCTCGAACCCGAAATTGGCGTCCTTGCGGAAGCTCGCGTCGGCCAGTGTCCCGTCAAGTGCTGCCGTGAGCAACGCGCGGGTCGCCTTGATCGGCATCCGGTTGCCCACGCCATATGCACCGCCAGTCCAGCCTGTATTGACCAGCCAGCAGGTTGCGCCATGCTGGGCGATCTTTTCACGCAGCAGGTTGCCATACGCCTCTGGGCGGCGCGGCATGAAGGGCGCGCCAAAACAGGTCGAGAATGTGGGCTGCGGTTCGGTCACGCCGCGCTCGGTCCCGGCAACCTTGGCAGTAAAGCCCGACAGGAAGTGGTACATCGCCTGCGCAGGTGTCAGCCGCGCGATGGGCGGCAGCACGCCGAACGCATCGCAGGTCAGCATGATGATGTTCTTGGGATGCCCGCCAAGTGCTGTCTCGGACGCGTTCGAGATATAGTTCAGCGGATAGGCGCAGCGCATATTCGCGGTCAGGCTGTCATCCTCGAAATCCAGATCGAAGGTTTCCGGGTCGAACACCATGTTTTCGATGATGGTGCCGAATTTCTCGGTCGTGGCATAGATTTCGGGCTCGGCCTCCGGGCTGAGAGAGACTGTTTTGGCGTAACATCCGCCCTCGAAGTTGAATGTGCCGCGATCCGACCAGCCATGTTCGTCGTCGCCGATCAGCACACGTTCTGGGTCTGCGGAAAGGGTGGTCTTGCCCGTGCCCGACAGACCAAAGAATACCGCCGTGTCCACTGGGTTGCCAGGCGCGTGATTGGCCGAGCAATGCATCGGCATGATGCCTTTTTCCGGCAGCAGGTAATTCAACAGCGTAAAGACCGATTTCTTGTTCTCGCCGGCATATTCGGTGCCGCCGATCAAGATCAGCTTGCGGTCGAAATTCATTGCGATCACCGTCTCTGAGCGGCAGCCATGCTTGGCCGGATCGGCCTGAAAGCTTGGGCAGTTGATCACAGTGAAATCGGCGGTGAACTCGTCCAGCTCGGCCCGGTCGGGACGGCGCAGCAGATGACGGATAAAGAGCCCATGCCAGGCCAGTTCGGTGACCATGCGCACGTTGATCGAATGCGCGGGATCGGCCCCGCCCACCAGATCCTGCACGAAATAGTCGCCGCCCTTCATATGCTCTAGCATATCGGCATAAAGCGCGTCGAACCCGTCTGGTGCCATCTCGGCGTTGTTGTCCCACCAGATGCTGTCGGCGACGCTGTCGGTCTTGACGACATGTTTGTCCTTGGGAGACCGGCCTGTGAATTTGCCGGTGGTCACCAGAAATGCGCCTCCTTTGCCCAAAGTGCCTTCGCCACGCTTAAGCGCGGTCTCGACCAGTGCAGGCTCCATCAGGTTGTAATAGACATTGTTCAGCCCGCTAATACCTTGATCTTCAAGCTGGAATTCCGGGTTTACCCGTCCAAATGCCATG
The DNA here is from genome assembly GCF_021404545.1 of Aestuariivita sp. Classification (GTDB taxonomy): domain Bacteria; phylum Pseudomonadota; class Alphaproteobacteria; order Rhodobacterales; family Rhodobacteraceae; genus Aestuariivita. Next base: position 17,459 of record NZ_JAAWWD010000013.1, on the reverse strand, counting down.
TCTTTTGTCTCCTGTGGCTGTGCGGTGGGCCACAGCCCGCGCCAGCGCGTCAATATCGATCGGACCGGCAATGTGGCGCGGTCGGATACAGGGTGCGCGCTGCTCTTAGCATGGTGCTTTGCCGCATGAACAGAAGGGTTCGCCGCAGTTAGCGCCACCAAATCCCGGTTTAGCGCAACCATCTCTTGGGGGTCGACGCAGCCACCTCCAAATTTCAGTTTATCGAAACCAAATTGTGGCGCAATCGTCACCGAATGGCCCGCGATTCGCAGTTAAGCATTGATTCGGTGCGCCAAAAAGGCGATGAAGGGAGAAAAAATGCAGGTCAAAGAGCAGTATAAGGGCACATGGAATGTCTAGAATTGCGTTGGTGGACGACGACAGGAATATCCTGACGTCGGTTTCGATGACTCTCGAAGCCGAGGGGTTCGAAGTCGAAACATATAATGACGGTCAGGCAGCGCTCGACGCGTTCAATAAGAAGTTGCCTGATATGGCTGTGCTGGACATCAAGATGCCCCGCATGGACGGGATGGATTTGTTGCAACGCCTGCGTCAGAAAACGACGATGCCGGTGATTTTCCTCACCTCCAAGGATGATGAGATCGACGAGGTTCTGGGCCTGCGTATGGGCGCGGATGACTATGTCAAAAAGCCTTTTTCCCAACGGTTGCTGGTCGAACGCATTCGCGCGCTCCTGCGCAGGCAGGAGGCCGTTGATGGCGAAATCATCGGTGACACACCTGAAACAAAGGTAATGGAACGCGGGCATCTGCGGATGGACCCGCTGCGCCATTCGGTGTCGTGGAAGGACAAGGATGTCTCGCTCACGGTGACGGAGTTCTTGTTGTTGCAGGCGTTGGCGCAACGCCCAGGGTTCGTCAAAAGTCGGGACCAGTTGATGGATGTCGCCTATGACGATCAAGTCTATGTCGACGACCGAACAATCGACAGCCATATCAAGCGGTTGCGCAAGAAGATGCGCAGCGTGGACGATGACTTTTCGGCTATTGAGACGCTCTATGGCATCGGTTATCGCTACAATGAAGAGTAACGCCCGTCTCGGGTAGATCAGGAAGGCTTCTGGTGCGCGACACTGGCCCCCCACGGATGGATCGACACGGCGATGTCGTGTTGGGCGATGATTGGGTCGCGCCGGACAGCACGGTTGAGCGTGAGATGCAGGACAGCCGCGCCCAACGCGGATATCTGTCGCTCAAGAGCTCTCCGCTCACCCGCCGGATCATCACGTTCAATCTTATTGCGCTGAATATCCTGGCGGCGGGTATTCTCTATCTGAGCGCCGCGCGCGACACCTTTATCGATCAGCGCGCCGCGGTTCTGGCCAGCGATGCGGCGTTGATTTCGGATATGTTTGAGATCGGTCTGACCTCCGGAGCGCCGGTCAATCTGGCATCCGGTGACGGGATCGACGTACAAGGCACGCTGCAAAGCCTGACGATGCAGCGCGGGGTTCAGGCGTTTGTGTTCGACCCGACCGGTGCCTTGGTCGGCGGCGTCATTGGCGCGGGATTGGGCGGCCCGGTCGACAGCCTTTTCCGCACCGAACCGGGCCCGACCTTCATCACCGACGGTCTGACAGCGCTTTGGAACGGTGTTGCATCCTTTTTGATCGTTGAGGCCCCTCCTCCTCCGGCGCTTGTGGATCAACTCAGTGTGCTTGTCGCGCCGACGCTGTCGGATGGGTTGCAACTGCGCACAGGGTTGCAGACGGCTGATGGCGCGGTGTTTGCCGCAACCAGTCCGATCCTTCTGGGCTCTGCCGCAGTGGGCGTTGTCGCAATCGTCAGCGCTGCGGGTGAAGTAGAAGCGATGGTCAAGGCCGAGCGCGAGCGCATGTTGCAGATGTTTATCATCGCGACGCTGGTGTCGATCGGCCTCAGCCTTGTTTTGGCCTCGACCATTGCAAACCCGCTCTCGGATCTGGCGGAGGCAGCGGAGCTGGGCCGCGACCGCGATGCGCGCAAGATGCGCCATAACCGCATTCGGATCCCCGACCTGACCGCTCGCCCCGATGAGATCGGGCGGCTTTCGGGTGCGCTGCGCGGTATGGTCTCGGCCCTTTACAACCGCATCGAAAGCAACGAACAGTTCGCCGCCGATGTCGCGCATGAAATCAAGAACCCGCTAGCCAGTTTGCGCAGTGCCGTCGGCACGCTGAGGATGATCAAGCGCGATGATCAGCGTGAAAAGCTGATGGACGTGATCGAGCATGACGTGCGCCGTCTGGACCGTCTGGTCAGCGACATCTCAAACGCGTCACGGCTGGACAGCGAATTGGTCAAGGAAGAGGAAGAAGAGTTCAACCTTTTGCAGATGCTGGACAATCTCAATCAGTATCTGGGTGAGGATGCCCGTGCCAAAGGCATTGACTATATCACCGACATGCCGTCGGAGCCGATCCAGATCAATGGGCTTGAGGCGCGTCTGGCGCAAGTCTTTGTCAATCTGATCACGAATGCGGTGTCGTTCTGCGAAGATGGCGATGCCATTCGTGTCTGGGCCCGCAAACGTGAAAACCGGGTTTTGGTGGTGGTGGAGGATACCGGGCCGGGGATCCCGGATCAGGCCCTGACCAAGATCTTCAAACGGTTCTATTCGCAACGCCCCGAGGAGCATTTCGGCAACAATTCGGGGTTGGGTCTTGCGATCTCCAAACAAATCGTCGAGGCGCATGGCGGTGTGATCTGGGCCGAGAACATTCGCCCGACCGAAGCTGACATCACCTCCGAACCCTTGGGCGCGCGCTTTGTCGTGGGTCTGCCGGTCTGACCTGCAATGCCGGGGCCGGAGGAGCCGACCGCCCCTGATATGATCCTTCACGCCAGTTGCGTCGCCGTCGTGGGGCGCGCTGTTTTAATTCGCGGCGCGTCGGGCACCGGCAAGTCGGCGCTGGCGCTTGAGTTGATGTCGCGCGGTGCGGCCCTGATCTCCGACGATCGCACGTGCCTGACGCGCTCCGCAGGCGCCGTGATCGCCAGCGCGCCGGAAACCTTGTCGGGCCTCATCGAGGCACGCGGCGTCGGTATCTTGCGCGCGCCCGCCGGGCCACCCAGCCCGGTCATGCTGAGTGTCGATCTTGACAGGACCGAGCGGGACAGATTGCCACCACCCCGCAACCAGACCATTTTGGGGCAGAGTATCCCATTGCTTCACAAGGTCGATAGTGCCCATTTTCCCGCAGCGATTCTGCAATATCTGACATCGGGACCATGGACACATCCCTGACACCTCCCCGCGCCTTTGCACCCCGGCTGATCCTGGTGACCGGCCCGTCCGGTGCCGGGCGATCGACGGCTATCTCGGTGCTGGAGGATCTCGGGTTTGAGGCGATTGACAACCTGCCGCTTCGGCTCTTGCCGCGCCTGCTGGACGGGCCGGACGCGCAGGATCGTCCGATGGCGTTGGGTATGGATGTTCGCAATCGGGATTTTTCGGTGGCGGCGCTGATCGAGACCATCGACCGGCTGACCGCCGAGGCGGGTGAGATCTTGTCAGTCCTCTATCTGGATTGCCGATCCGACGTGCTGATCCGCCGTTTCTCCGAGACGCGGCGGCCGCATCCCCTTGCGCCGGGGGAAAGTCCGGAACAGGGCGTGGAGAGGGAACTGGACCTATTGCTCCCAATTCAGGCGCGGGCCGATACGCTGATCGATACCTCCGAGCTGAACGTGCACCAGTTGCGCGCCGAGATCGAGCAACACTATGTGAGCGGGCTGGGCCGTGCCCTGGGGATTTCGGTTCAATCCTTTTCCTACAAACGCGGATTGCCGCGCGGGATCGACATGGTCTTCGATTGTCGGTTCTTGACCAACCCCTATTGGCACCCACCGCTGCGCGACAGGGATGGCCGTGATCCTCTGGTGCGCGACCACGTGACCAGCGACGCACGGTATGATGCGTTCTTCGATCGCGTGGTGGGGCTGATGGACATGTTGCTGCCAGCCTATATCGAGGAGGGAAAATCGCACCTTTCGGTGGCCTTTGGCTGCACCGGAGGGCAACATCGTTCCGTGGTTCTGGCCGAGGCCCTTGCAGCGGCCCTTGCGAATGACGGCCGACAGGTGTCAATAAGGCATCGGGAGTTGGAACGGCGACGGCATGGGTAAGGGGTCGGCTTGATCGGAATTGTGATCGTGGCACATGGCGGGCTGGCCAGAGAGTATCTGGCGGCGGTGGAACATGTCGTCGGTGCCCAGCCGGGCATTCGCGCGATCGCCATCGAAGCCGTTCATGATCGCGAACAGAAACAGATTGAGATTTGCGCCGCTGCCGATGCCGTGGATACCGGGGATGGCGTGGTCGTGGTGACGGATCTCTTTGGGGGATCTCCATCGAACCTGTCGCTGCGGGCCTGTCGACCCGACAATCGCCGCATTATTTACGGCGCCAACCTGCCGATGTTGATCAAACTGGCCAAATCCCGCCACAAGCCTGTAAGCGACGCCGTGAGGGCCGCGCTGGAGGCCGGAAAGAAATATATCGACAGTCAGAATGTCGGGGCTGGATAAGAAAAATCCGACAGGACAGAGAAGAAAGACCGCGTTACATGGTACGCCGCACACTGGAAATCGTTAACGAAAAAGGGCTGCACGCCCGCGCGTCGGCCAAGTTGGTCGAAGTGGTCGAGGGGTTTGACGCAACGGCAGAAGTTTCGCGCGATGGCTTGTCTGCGTCGGGTGACAGTATTATGGGACTTTTGATGTTGGCGGCGTCGAAAGGGTCAAGTATTGACGTGGAAACCTCTGGGCCCGATGCTGAAGCACTCGCTGAGGCATTGGATGCTCTGGTGGCGGACAAGTTTGGCGAAGGCTACTGAGGGCGTGCCACGAGGTGGACGCACGGGGTGAAAGACTTGGTGGACACGGCACAAAACGGAACCAGACGCGTGACGCGCGGAGACGGGGCCAAGGCCGAGCCGTCAACGGGTGAGGTCTATGACCGGCGTTCGCTGACCTATGCCAATTCCTTTGACGATGCGCTGACGGCCAACACGATCAAGGCCATTGAGTGGATGACGGGCAAGTTGACCATCCTCAGGATGGTCAACCAGTTCGAGAAACAAAATGCGAGCTATCGGGGCCAGCGATTCTGGCGCGGCGCGCTCAACACGATGGGCATTGACCTGCTGACGCCCGAAGAACAGCTGAACAACATTCCAAAGGACGGACCGGTCATCGTGGTGGCCAATCACCCACATGGGATGGTGGACGGCATGATCTTTGCCGATCTGATCGGGCGTGTGCGGCTGGATTATCGTATCCTGACCCGGTCGGTTCTGACCGGTCTGGATGAGGCCGCGACGTCTTTCATGATCCCGGTTCCGTTTCCACACGACCCCGAGGCGCAAAAGAAGATGGTCGAGATGCGGGCCAAGACGATGGCGCATTTGAGTGACGGTGGCGTGGTGGCCCTTTTCCCGTCGGGCGTGGTGATGTCATCGGACAGCTGGTTCGGCCCGGCGGTTGAGCGGGAATGGAACGTCTTTACCGCCAAGATGATCCGCCGGTCGGGCGCACGCGTGGTGCCGATCTTTTTCCCGGGCTCGAATTCGCGCGCGTATCAAATCGCCAACCGGATTTCTCCGGTGTTCCGGCAGGGGCTGCTGCTCCATGAGATTGTTCGGTCCTGCAACAAACCGCAGGCGCCCATTGTGGGCAAGCCTCTGACAGAGGAACAAATGCAGCCGCTGGAGACGGACCCACGCGGGTTCATGGCTTGGCTGCGCGAACATACCTTGTCGCTGGGTAAGACCGGCCCGTCCTGATCCAATTGAGCGGCTGCGCCGCACAGGATTTTAGTGCGCGCGTGCCGCGCGGCGGCCAGTTCCGGACATCCGGGCCATGAGGTGGGTATCGAGCGGTTCCATCTGCCACAAACCGCAGTATCCGTCACCGGGTAGGCACCGGATGATCGCCCCGGTAGTCATAAAATCCGCGTTCGGTTTTGCGGCCCAGCCAGCCCGCCTCGACATATTTGGTAAGAAGCGGACAGGGGCGGTACTTGGTATCCGCAAGCCCGTCATGCAGCACGTTCATGATGGCCAGGCAGGTGTCCAGCCCGATGAAATCGGCCAGCTCCAGCGGACCCATCGGATGGTTGGCACCCAGTTTCATCGACTGATCAATGGATTTAACCGACCCGACCCCTTCATAGAGCGTATAGACCGCTTCGTTGATCATCGGCATCAGGATGCGGTTTACGATAAATGCGGGAAAATCCTCGGCGCTGGCGGCCGTCTTGCCCAGCTTGTCGACGACGGTCTTGCAGGACTGAAACGTCTCTTCATCGGTGGCGATGCCGCGGATCAACTCGACAAGCTGCATCACGGGCACAGGGTTCATGAAATGAAACCCCATGAATTTCTCGGGTCGATCCGTGCGGCTGGCGAGCCGCGTGATCGAAATCGACGAGGTGTTGGAGGTCAGGATCGTGTCGGGTTTGAGATGCGGCAGCAGATCTTCAAAAATCGCCTGTTTGACGCTTTCGCGTTCGGTCGCGGCTTCGATGACCAGATCAGTCTGGCCCAGATCCGGCAGCGACAGGGTGGTTGAGATGCGTGCCAGCGCGGCGGTCATGGCCTCTTGGCTGACCTTGCCACGCCCGACCTGGCGGGCGAGGTTGTTTTCAATCTGGGTCACCGCGTCTTTCAGGGCCTGCTCGCTGACATCCGTCAACATCACGTCGAACTCGGCCAGCGCCATCACATGAGCGATGCCGTTGCCCATCTGTCCGGCCCCAACGACGCCGATTGTGCGGATATCTTTCGCCATCTGATCCCCCTGCTGATCGCCTGGCCGACCATAGGGGCAAGGCCGACCCTCAGCAAGAGGAGGCAAGAGTTCCCGCATTCTTTCAAATGCATAGCTTAGCGAATTCGTAAGGCTTGTGTGCGACTCCTTGGTGCGGGTGAAAAATCAGGGTGGCTCCGATGAGTTATGCAGCAAGTCGGGTAGATATGCTCGGCTATGATCCGTGTCGCTACGGCCTGTCCAAACTGGTCTTCCGTGGTCCAAAGAAAGACCCGGCTGATGCCTATGTGGCAATGATCGGCGGGACCGAAACCTATGGCAGGTTTGTTGCGACCCCGTTCAGCGATCTGGTCGAGCGGGCCTTGGACATGCCGGTGATCAACCTTGGGTGCCAGAACGCCGGTCTGGATGCGTTTCTGTATGACAGCGATGTGATGGCGCTGGCCAAGGGCGCACGGATGACGGTCGTCCAGGTGATGGGCGCGCAGTACATGTCCAATCGGTACTACCGGGTTCATCCAAGGCGCAACGACCGGTTTCTGGGCCCGTCGGAGACGTTGAAGACGATATTTCGTGAGGTTGATTTTACCGATTTCAGTTTTGTGCGGCATATGCTGTCGACCCTTCAAATGGTGTCGCCCGAGCGGTTCGGTCTGATCCGGTCGGAGATGCAGCAGGCCTGGGTCGCGCGCATGAAGCTGTTGCTCGGCACAATCGATGGCCCGGTCATTCTGCTGTGGTTGAAAGATGCAGTTCCGGTGGGATTGGGGGCCGAGCCGCTCTTTATCGGTGCGGACATGGTTCAGGATGTGGCCGATACGGCGCAGGCTGTTGTCGAGGTGTCTGTGGCGCGGGCCGGTGAAAACCAAGAAGGTATGGTGGTCGGTCCGACGGAGGGGGCCATTGCTGCGGAAATGCTCGGGGTCTCGGCCCATCAAGCAATCGCTTCTGCCCTACAGCCTGTGTTGAAGGATCACCTTTGACAGATGGCACGGCACCGCCGAGGTGATCGGTGCACCTGGAACAGGGCCGGTGATACCGGCAGTTTGGGATCGACGGAGCTGGGCGCCAAAAAAACCCCCGCCGACAGGATCGGCGGGGAGGTGCATTGGACGATGCCTTGAGCTTTAGCCGAGTTTTTCGGTCAGCTCGGGCACGGCGTCGAAGAGATCCGCGACCAGGCCGAAATCGGCGACCTGGAAAATCGGGGCCTCTTCGTCCTTGTTGATGGCCACGATGATCTTGCTGTCCTTCATGCCCGCCAGGTGCTGGATCGCGCCCGATATACCGACCGCGATGTAAAGGTCGGGGGCAACCACCTTTCCGGTCTGGCCGACTTGCCAGTCGTTCGGAGCATAGCCGGAATCGACCGCGGCCCGCGACGCGCCGACAGCGGCGCCAAGCTTATCGGCCAGTTTTTCGATCATGGCAAAGTCGTCTTCGGAGCCCACACCGCGACCGCCCGACACAACGACACCGGCCGAGGTCAGCTCGGGGCGGTCGGAGGCCGCGACCTTGTCCTCGACCCATTCGCTGAGGCCGGGATTGTCGCCTGCGGCGATGGTTTCGACCGCAGCCGCACCGCCGGTACCTGCCGCATCAAAGGTCGACGTCCGGAAGGTCACGACCTTCTTGGCATCCGACGATTTGACCGTTTGCACCGCGTTGCCGGCATAGATCGGGCGCTCGAACGTGGCGCCGTCGACAACGCCGGAGGCGTCCGAGATCACCATCACATCCAGCAAAGCCGCCACGCGCGGCATGATGTTTTTCGCATCCGTCGTCGCAGGTGCCACGATATGTTCGTAATCGCCCGCAAGCGAGGCGATCAGCGCCGCGGCCGGTTCGGCCAAACGCTTGCCATAAAGCGCATCCTCGGCGCACAGCACCTTGGACACGCCCTCGATGGTCGCCGCCGCGGCCGCAGCGGCCGCGCAGGTGGCGCCCACGGCCAGAACGGTCACGGCACCCAGTTGCGTCGCCGCCGTCACGGCCTTGGCGGTTGCGTCCATCGACAGCTCGCCATCGTTGATTTCAGCCAGCAGAAGAACAGCCATTATACAGCCCCCGCTTCTTTGAGTTTCTCGACCAGCTCGTCAACCGAGCCCACTTTGATCCCGGCGGCGCGCGCCGCGGGCTCTTCGGTTTTGACCACTTCGAGCCGTGGTGTGACATCGACGCCGTAATCGGCGGCGGTTTTCTCATCCAGCGGCTTTTTCTTGGCCTTCATGATGTTGGGCAGCGAGGCATAGCGCGGCTCGTTCAGGCGCAGATCGACGGTGACGATCGAGGGCATCGTGACCTTGATCGTTTGCAGACCGCCGTCGACCTCGCGGGTAACAACGGCGCTGTCGCCGTCCACGTCCAGTTCGGACGCAAAGGTCGCCTGGCTCCAGCCCAGCAGCGCCGAGAGCATCTGGCCGGTGGCGTTCATGTCGTTGTCGATGGCCTGCTTGCCCGCGATGACCAGGCCGGGCTGTTCTTCGTCAATGACGCCTTTGAGGATCTTGGCGACCGCAAGCGGTTCGATATCGGTATGCACGTCATCGGCGGCAACCACCAGGATCGCGCGATCCGCGCCCATGGCCAGCGCCGTGCGCAGTGTTTCCTGAGCCTGCTTGACCCCAACGGACACCGCGACAATCTCATCGGCCTTACCGGCCTCTTTGAGACGGATGGCCGCTTCGACGGCAATCTCGTCGAACGGGTTCATCGACATCTTCACATTCGCAAGATCAACACCCGAACCGTCCGCTTTCACGCGCACCTTCACGTTATAGTCAATCACGCGTTTGACAGGTACCAATACCTTCATATGCGTCTTTCTCCTCACATAGGCCCGGTCTGGCATCGACTCGGGCTTTTGGTTCAGTTCGCGCCGTTGATACCGGGCAGTGGCCTTGGGAAACAGGGCAAAATCGTCATCTTTCGGTCTGTGGACGTCGCGTAATTGACGTGGCGAAGGCTTACGTAAGGCAAGCTGTCGTCAATCACACAGAGAGCCACCATTTTCTGACTCAGAAAATGGCCAGAAACTGTGTCAGTTTCTGCACCCCAAATCAGCCTTAGGTCATCTGTTGGCCCCTGGCACCCACAGAACATCATCCTTGCCGCCGCCATTGGCCGTTCGGGCCGCGACAAAGAACCAGTCGCTCAGCCGGTTCAGATACTTGACCGCTTCGGGGTTTACCGCTTCCATCGTGGCAAGCTCCACGGCAAGGCGTTCGGCGCGCCGTGCGACAGTGCGACAGACATGCAGGGACGAGGCCAAACGCGAGCCGCCCGGCAGGATGAAACTGCGCAGCGCGTCCAGATCGTTGTTCATCGCATCAATCTCCCTCTCCAGGCGGACCACCTGGGCGGCAACGACACGCAGGGGCGGGTATTCGGCTTCGGCATCCATTTCCATGTCCGGACGGCATAGATCCGCGCCCAGATCGAAAAGGTCATTCTGAATGCGCTCAAGCTGCGTGTCCATCTCTGCGGTCGCGTCCAGCCGTGCCATGCCGACAAAGGAATTCAGCTCATCCGTGGTGCCATAGGCGGTCACCCGCATGGCGTGCTTGGCTACGCGGGCGCCGTTGCCAAGCGCGGTTTCCCCTGCGTCTCCGGTTTTGGTGTAGATCTTGTTCAGAACAACCATTTGGGCCGCCTCTCGTTATTGTCTGCTGAAATACACGTAGGCCATGATCAGAATCACGGCCACAAACTGCGCGAGCAGGCGCAGGCGCATCATCTTGTTTCCGTATTTAAGGTTGAACGCACCACCCTTGGCAAAGCCGCCGATGCCGATCATCAGGACAATGACTACGGCGGTGATCGCAAGAAGGATAAGAATGAATAGCGGATCCAAGGTCACGCTCCCTGACTGGCCATGTTACGTGTCCCCGCTCATCTAGCGGCCCAGGCGCGAAAAGCGAACCGGTTTTGTCGGACCCGCGCCCGCGTGCCGCGTCAGATGCGCGATGCGATGGCATCCAGCGCGCGATCTGGCAGCGCCCGGTGCAGCCCAGCGGCCAGATATGTAGCCCATGTCACCTTGTAGCGCGGTTTGGGACGGGGCGCCTCCAGCGCGCGGATCACCTTGGCTGTCACGGCCGAGGCTGGAAGCTCGGACAAATCGGGCTTGCCGCTCCCCTCATAGAGCCGTTTGATCAGCCCGTTTTCATACTGCGCGCGACGGGGGGAGGATTCCCAGTCGATCCAGCGCTCGAAGAACGGGATGCCCTTTTCGCGAAACATCGTTGTGATGGGCCCAGGCTCGATCAGCACAACATCAATACCCGTGCCGCGCATTTCAATCCTGAGCGTATCGCTCATCGCCTCCAGCGCGCGTTTGGTCGCGGCATAGGCGCCGCGCCATTGGATATAGGTAAATCCCAGAGCGGATGAACATTGCAGCACCCGCCCGTGCCCTTGCGCACGCATCACCGGCAGGACCTGCCGGGTCAGTTCGTGCCAGCCAAAGAAATTGGTCTCGAAAATCTCCCGCAAGCCCTGAGTTGGCAGATCTTCGACCGCTCCGAAAAACCCGTGCGCTCCGTTGTTGAAAAGCGCGTCCAGCGTGCCGCCTGTGGCCTCCAGCACCTCGGCCAGACCCGAGGTGATACTGACCGTGTCGGTGTAATCGATGCGTGGGCTCTCAAATCCTTCGGCCCGTAACCGCGCGCAATCCTCTGCCCGACGGCAGGAGGCGAACACGCGCCAGCCACGCGCCTGCAGCCCGCGGGCCGCGTCCGCACCGATGCCGGAGGAGCATCCGGTGATCAAAATGGATTTCTGCGCCATGAGCATGTCCCGTTGTGACCTCATGGCGCCCGTTGTGACGTGGATCCAGCGCCTTGGCAATCAGCCGGTCGGCGCGGTCAGCAATCGCTCGGCCATCCAGCCTACGGTTTGATCTTCCAGGGTGCGCAGTTTGACCCACCCGGTGCCATCATTGCCGATCACCTCGACCTCTGTCCCGCGGGGCAAGCTGGTCAAAACGCCGAATCCGGTGCCCGGGCCGTTGCGCATATTCACCCGTGATCCGGCCACCTCGCGAATGTCGATGTTGCGTTGCAACAGGATGGGCGTCTGAGATACCGCAATGTCATCGAACTGTGTCAGCGGGCGCGCAAAAAGTGACGCGCTCTGTTCCAGTGAGATCAGCGTCGGCTGATCCTGATTTGGGTCTGCCGGGCCGTGTTCCAGGATGGGGGTGTCGACATCCCGCACCGGCGCGGCCACCGGAGCGGTTTCGCGCAGGCGCACCTGGACGATCCTTGGCTGGGTTACCGGAGGGTCCACCGGTGCCGCTCGCGCCGCGATGCGGTTCAAGCGGGCTTGCGCTTCGGCTTGCTGTGCGGCTTCGGCGGCGGCGATCAATTCGGCCTTGCGGGGCACGAAATCGGTGCCCCCGCTCAGCTCAAAAAAGGCCCAGCCCATAAATAGGAAACTCACGAAAATATATTTATTCATAATACAGCCCCCCCAGGGCGTTGTCTTCCTTCGGCTAATGAACGCGTACAAGTCGGACTGGTTCCCAGTCTTATCAGCAAAAGTCGATTCGAAACCATGTCTTAGCGATGAATATCTTATCCTCGCACAGGCCGACAAAATATGGCAAACGGCGTGCCGGGTGCCTTTACGACCTGCGGGTGGGCGCGTATCACATCATCTATGACTGATTTGGTGGATGACCCCAACATCAACCCATCCGAGGTATCTGAACCGCTGCGCCGTGCTATCGGGGAGCGGTACCTGACCTATGCGCTGTCGACGATCATGCACCGCGCCTTGCCGGATGCGCGTGACGGCCTCAAACCGGTGCATCGGCGCATATTGTTCGCGATGCGTGAACTCAGGCTCGCCAGTGGCGGTGGATTTCGGAAATCGGCCAAGATCTCCGGCGATGTTATGGGGAATTATCACCCGCATGGCGATGCGGCGATCTATGACGCGATGGCGCGGCTGGCGCAGGATTTCAACGTGCGCTATCCGCTGGTCGACGGGCAGGGCAATTTCGGCAATATCGACGGCGATAATCCAGCAGCGGCGCGCTATACCGAAGCGCGCATGACGCTGGTTGCCGAAGCCCTGTTGGAGGGTCTCAACGAAAATGCCGTGGATTACCGGGACAATTACGACGGCACGCTGACCGAGCCGGTGGTGCTGCCCGCGCAGTTTCCCAATCTTCTGGCCAATGGTGCCTCGGGCATCGCGGTGGGCATGGCCACCAACATCCCGCCGCACAACATCGCCGAGCTGTGCGATGCCTGCCTGCACCTGATCAAAACGCCCGATGCGCGCGATGACACGTTGCTGAATTTCGTCCCGGGGCCCGATTTCCCGACCGGCGGCATCATCGTGGACAACCGCGAGACCATCGCGCAGGCCTATCGCACCGGGCGCGGTGCATTCCGGCTGCGCTGCCGGTACGAGGTCGAGGATCTGGGCCGCGGTCAGTGGCAGATCGTCGTCACCGAAATCCCCTATCAGGTGCAGAAATCCCGGCTGATCGAAAAGATAGCCGAGCTGATCCAGACCAAAAAGATCCCGATCCTGGCCGATATCCGCGATGAAAGCGCCGATGACATCCGCATGGTGCTGGAGCCACGCTCCAAGAATGTCGACCCCGAAGTGCTGATGGGCCTGCTTTATCGCAACTCCGACCTGGAGGTGCGGTTCTCGATGAATATGAACGTGCTGATCGACGGGGTCACGCCACGCGTTTGCTCGATGAAAGAGGTGCTGCGCGCTTTTCTGGATTTCCGGCGCGAGGTGCTGATCCGCCGGTCGATGCACCGGATGGAGAAGATCGATCACCGGCTTGAGGTGCTTGAAGGGTTCATCGTTGCGTTTCTCAACCTCGACCGGGTGATCGACATCATCCGCTATGACGACGATCCCAAGGCGGGGCTGATGCGCGAGGATTGGTCCAAGACCCATGTTCGCGCAATGACGGAGGCCGATTACGTCCCGCCCGCGCCGGGTGACGGTGAGCTAAGCGAAACGCAGGTCGATGCGATCCTGAACATGCGCTTGCGCTCTCTCAGACGGCTCGAAGAGCTCGAACTGCTGCGCGAACAGGCGGCCCTGATGGAGGAGCGCGCGGCCCTTGAGGATCTGCTTGAGGGTGAGGCGCTGCAATGGGCCAAGATCGCCGATCAGCTGCGCGAGATCCGCAAGACCTTTGGCAAGGGCTATCCGGGCGGCGCGCGGCGCACCCTGCTGGAAGAGGCGGGCGAGGTCGAGGAGGTGCCGCTGGAGGCAATGATCGAACGGGAACCGATCACGGTGGTCTGTTCGCAAATGGGCTGGATCCGCGCGATGACCGGCCATATCGACCTCACACGAGAGCTTAAATTCAAGGATGGCGACGCTGCGCGGTTCATCTTTCATGCGGAAACGACGGACAGGCTGCTGCTGTTCGGGTCGAACGGGCGGTTTTACACACTGAGCGCTGCGAACCTGCCCGGCGGGCGCGGCATGGGCGAGCCGGTGCGCCTGATGGTCGATTTGCCCAACGAGGCCGAGATTATCGATCTGTTTATCCATGAACCAGGCGCCAGTCTGCTTGTAGCCTCGACCGAGGGGAACGGGTTTGTTGTCCCGCAAACCGATGTGGTGGCCCAGACCCGGACCGGCAAACAGGTCCTCAACGTCAAGGGACAGGACAGGGCCGCTGTGGTCCGCCACGTGGCGGGCGATCACGTGGCGGTGGTCTCGCAAAACGGCAAATTCCTGGTCTTTCCGCTGGCGGAGCTTCCGGAAATGGGCCGTGGTAAAGGTGTGCGCCTTCAGAAATACAACATGGCGCGCGGCAAGCAGGGTGCGCTGGAGCTTGATGGCGGCTTGTCGGATGTGACGACCTTCGCCTGGGAGGAAGGTCTGCGCTGGGGCATGGGTGGAGGCAAGACCCGGCATGAGCCCGACATGACCGAATGGCTGGGCAAGCGCGCAGGCGTCGGAAAACGCCCGCCGCATGGGTTTCCCAAAAACTACAAGTTCGCCTGATCCAAAGGAGCGGGCTGGCGCCCGCACGACATGCAGGCGCTGGCGCGCCGGCCGCCCCGTGGCTGCAGCTATGCTTTTGCACAGCCGGTCATCGGCGGTTCAGGTTACAGGCTCGGCCATAAGCCACACACCGCCTTCGGGTCGCAGGGTCAGGATCATCACCGGCTTGGGATCGCGTCCGGGCACCGGCATGAACCGGAATCGCGACAGCAGCGTGGCCAGAATGATCACCGCCTCTTGCAACGCGAAGCTGGCACCGATGCAGATGCGCGGCCCATCGCCGAACGGCATATAGGCATAGCGACCAATGGCTTTGCGATTGGCGAACC
This sequence comes from Aestuariivita sp., assembly GCF_021404545.1. Classification (GTDB taxonomy): domain Bacteria; phylum Pseudomonadota; class Alphaproteobacteria; order Rhodobacterales; family Rhodobacteraceae; genus Aestuariivita. Next base: position 2,359 of record NZ_JAAWWD010000013.1, on the reverse strand, counting down.
GGTCAGGGCGAAACGCGTCAGGCGCCTCCCACAATCGGTGATGACGATGTAACGCATAGAATGGCAGGATCACGGTGTCGCCGGGCTCGATCATCGTGTTGCAAAGGTTGTCTTTGGCCAGCGCGGTGCGAGAGACGAGGGCGGCCGGAGGATAGAGCCTGAGCGCCTCGTCTATGATCTGCCGGACAAAGGGCAGCTCTGCCAGATCGGCGCCCGTGGCGGCGCGCGCGCCCGGCAGAACGGCGCGCGCTTCGGCCCGGGCGCGGTCCTGCACGTCCTGATCGAAGGCACAGAGATAGAGCGCCCAGCTCAGGGACAAGGCAGTCGTCTCGTGCCCGGCCACGAAAAAAGCCAAGAGATTGTCGCGCAGTTCGGCCGTGGTCATCCGGCGCTTGGTCTCGGGGTCCTCGCCTTGCAGCAAGAGGTCCAGAAGGTCAGGTACATCGCCGGGACCCCGCACTGCGCGCGCCTTGATCGCGGTATCGGCGGCCCGTTTCATGTCGGCCATCGCGGCCCCCGACAGCACCCGACCGGGGCGTGGGATCCAACCGGGAAAGCCCAGAATGTCGAAGAGAGAGACTTTTCCCGCTTCATTGATATAGGCCTCAATCGCGGTGTGGATCGCGTTGCGGTCAAATGAGCTGCCGTCCGAGAAGGTAACATCCGAAATCACATCGAAGGTCGCCGCCACCATCTCGTCAAAGAGGTTGACCGCCCGCTGCGGGCCCGCGCGCGCAATACGCTGCGCCGCGCGCTCGGCGGCGCCTGTCATGATCGGGGCCAGGTTCATCACGTTGCGATGGGAAAAAGCCGGGGCGGCGGTGCGTCTCTGCCAGCGCCAGTCGGCGCCCTCGGCGATAAAGAGCGAGTCACCGATTGCCGGTTTGAGCAAGGCCTTGGTTACGACCGATTTGGGATAAATCTCCACCCGCTCCAGAACGACCCGGCGGATCGCGTCGGGGTCGGTCACCATATGCCAGCGCGTGCCCGTGCGTCCCGACACGATCCGCTGGCGTGTCGCCACTTGGGGAATGATCGAGACGACGTTGCGGCGCGTGGCCTGCAAGCTTTGCCAAAGCCCCATCGGACGGGTGACCAGAGGGACGGCAACAGGGTGCGCATCGGTGGTGGATTGCTCAGGCATCGGACGGGTTCCGCTGATATCGGCCATGGGCTGCTATATGGGGTCGATTACCGCCCGGCAAAGGTTTGCACCCCGAACGGTTTGGGATTAGGGTCCGACCGACATTAGGTTTGGGGATTTGGATGCCGCGACTTCTGGCAGTTTTTTCGATATTGGCCCTGCTTGCGGGATGTGCGGGCAATCAGACCATTGACGAGACCTCCCGCGCCGATCTGGGCGCGTTCCGGCTGGGCCATAACATCGTGATCGCCTCCAAGATGCAGAAAGTCCCTGTTTCACGCGAGGCAACGCAAGAGGAATGGGTCGAGGGTCTGACCGCCGCCTTTGAGGACCGGTTCGGGCGGTACGAGGGCGATCAGCTTTATCATTTCGGGATCTCCGTTGAAGGATACGCGCTGGCCCCACCGGGTGTGCCCTTGGTGGCCACGCCGAAATCTGCGGTGGTGCTCAACATCACCGTTTGGGATGACGCCGAGGGCAAGAAGCTGAATGAGAAACCGCATCAGCTCCTGGTCTTCGAAAGCTTGGGTGAGGGGTTCATCGTGGGGTCCGGCCTGACCAGCACAGGGGAAGAGCAGCTGGCCAACCTGTCATTCAACGCCGCCCGTGAGCTGGAAAAGTGGCTCTCACGCCAGCATCGCGAACAGGGTTGGTTCGCGTCCAAACCCGGCTCCGAGGTTTCGGCGGAGGCCGTTGGAGAGACCGCTTCGGGGGTCAGTTCAGCCGCGACGGACGGTGCTGGAACGGCCAGGGGCGGCGCTGAGACCTCGGTGACGGAAATCCTCGAAGAAAGCTAGGCTCGGGCCTGCCGCCGGGGTTGGCCAAACGCCCACAGGAGGCGCTTGATTTTCTCGTCCGAACCCAATATTCCGCCCGCGCAGACGCAACCGGGTCATGCGACCCATTTGACAAAAGGGCGCCACAGGACATGGCAAAGGAAAAGTTTGAACGCACGAAGCCGCATGTAAACATCGGCACGATTGGTCACGTTGACCACGGCAAGACGACGCTGACGGCTGCGATCACGAAGTATTTCGGCGATTTCAAAGCGTATGACCAGATTGATGGTGCGCCCGAGGAAAAGGCGGTGGGGGATCAACATCTCCGAGCGCATGTGGAATCTCGCAACCGCGCATGCCGCTATCTGCTTGAAAAAAAAAGAAACATGATAGCCTCCTCACTCGTACATTCGCAGGCACACACACCAGAAACACA